>CAMMIW010000001.1 GCA_946497035.1 uncultured Eubacteriaceae bacterium
AATTTTTCGGGTTGTTTAATTCACTTTATATGATTATTTAGTTTTCAATGTTCAACATTTGTCGCCATATTTTCCATTATTTTTATCTATTCCCTAGCGACTTGTTTATAATATCATATTCATTTCACAATGTCAACACTTTTTTTAAAAAAATTTCTATTTTTTTCTTTTTATAATTTTTCTTCATTAATAATACACATAAAAATATTTCTTTGTTAATACTATAACTAAATATTTATACCTATTATGAAAAAAAACTATTATTAAATTAATAATTTCTATTTACTAAATATTAGAATCTTGGTATAATAATTATATAGTGATAATACTATAATCTTATTTAATCACTTTTTAATATTATAAATTATTTATAAATTAAGCTTTAATTATAAAAGGAGGACTGTAAATGTCTAAAATTATGAAAACTATGGACGGTAATCAAGCTGCTGCTGAGGTATCTTACCAATTTTCAGAAGTAGCTAATATCTTCCCTATTACACCATCATCTCCTATGGCTGAGCATGTTGATGAATGGGCTGCAAAAGGCAAAAAAAATATGTTTGGTCAAACTGTAAAGGTTGTAGAGATGCAATCTGAAGGTGGTGCTGCTGGTGCTTTACACGGTGCTTTAGCTGCTGGTGCTTTAGCTACTACATATACGGCTTCTCAAGGTTTACTTCTTATGATCCCTAATATGTATAAAATAGCAGGTGAGCTTTTACCTTGTGTAATCCATGTTAGCGCGCGTACTATTGCTGCCCACGCTCTTAGTATCTTTGGCGATCATTCTGACGTAATGGCTTGTCGTCAAACTGGTTTTGCTATGCTTGCATCTTCTAACGTTCAAGAGGTTATGGATTTATCAGCTGTTTCTCACTTATCTACATTAAAATCTAGAGTACCTTTCTTAAACTTTTTTGATGGTTTTAGAACTTCTCATGAAATTCAAAAAATCGAAGTTTTAGATTTTGACAAAGTTAAAGAGCTCGTTGATATGGACGCTATCAAACGTTTTAAAAGTAACGCTCTTAACCCTCAAAATCCTGTTACTAGAGGTACTGCTCAAAACCCTGATATATTCTTCCAAGCTAAAGAAGCTTCTAATCCTTTTTATAATAATGTTCCTGCTATTGTAGAAGAATATTTAGGCGAAATTAATAAATTAACTGGTAGAGACTATAAATTATTTAATTATTATGGTGATCCTGAAGCTGAAAAAGTTATCGTTGCCATTGGTTCTGTATGTGATACAATATCAGAAACAATAGACTTTTTAAGAGCTAAAGGCGAAAAAGTTGGTTTAGTAAATGTTCATTTATTTAGACCTTTTGTTCAAGAAAAATTATTAGAAGCTATCCCTACTACTGCTAAAAAAATAGCTGTATTAGATAGAACTAAAGAACCAGGTGCTCTTGGTGAACCTTTATATCAAGATGTATGTACTGCATTCTTTAACGCAGATAGAAAAGCTACTATCGTTGGCGGTAGATATGGTTTAAGCTCAAAAGATACTACGCCTGCTCAAATTATAGCAGTTTATGAAAATCTTAATTTAGACAACCCTAAAAATGGCTTTACTATTGGTATTAATGATGATGTTACTAACCTTTCATTACCAGTTGGTAAAGAAGTTGACGTTACAGATGATAGCACTATTAGCTGCAAATTCTGGGGCTTAGGTGCTGATGGTACTGTTGGTGCTAACAAAAACTCTATTAAAATTATCGGTGATCATACAGATATGTATGCTCAAGCATACTTTGCTTATGACTCTAAAAAATCTGGTGGTTTAACAACTTCTCATTTACGTTTTGGTAAAAAATTAATTCGTGCACCTTATCTTGTTACTACTGCTGATTTTATAGCTTGTCATCAACCATCTTACCTTGATAAATATGACATTTTAGAAGGTTTAAAAGAAGGTGGTAACTTCTTATTAAACTGTAAATGGACAGATGCCGAATTAGACGAACATTTACCAGCTAATGTAAAAAGATATATTGCAGAAAATAAAATTAACTTATACACAATAGATGCTGTTGCTATCGCTAAAGAAATCGGCCTTGGTAAACGTTTTAACGCTGTTTTACAATCTGCTTTCTTTAAAATTGCAAATATTATCCCTGCTGAAGAAGCTATCAAATATATGAAAGAAGCTATCGTTAAAGCTTATGGCAAAAAAGGTGAAAAAGTTGTCGCTATGAACCAACAAGCAGTAGAAAAAGGTATGGAGCTTGTTAAAAAAGTTGAAGTTCCTGCTAACTGGGCTAATGCAGAAGATACTGCTAAATTTGAAACTAGCATAGATAAACCAGAGTTTATCACAAGAATATTAGAACCTATAAATGCTATGCAAGGTGATAAATTACCTGTTTCTGCTTTTGTAGGCTATGAAGATGGTACATTTGAAAATGGTACTGCTGCTTTTGAAAAACGCGGTGTTGCTATCGAAGTTCCAGAGTGGAATATTGATAACTGTATCCAATGTAACCAATGTTCTTATGTTTGTCCTCATGCAGTTATTAGACCATTCTTATTAAATGAAGAAGAAGCTAACAATGCACCTGAAGGTTTTGAAACTAAAAAAGCTATAGGTAAAGGCTTTGAAGATTATACTTATAGAATTCAAGTTTCTGTTTTAGACTGTACAGGTTGTGGAAACTGTGTTGAAATTTGTCCTGCTAAGCAAAAAGCTATCGTTATGAAACCTTTAGATACTCAAATGAACGAAGTACCTAATTGGGAATATGCTGTAGCTCTTTCTCCAAAAGAAAACCCTATGGACAAAAAATCTATTAAAGGTAGCCAATTTGAACAACCATTATTCGAATTTTCAGGCGCTTGTCCTGGTTGTGGTGAAACACCTTATGCAAAACTTATCACTCAATTATTTGGCGATAGAATGTATATAGCTAATGCTACTGGTTGTTCTTCTATTTGGGGTGGTTCTGCACCTAGTACACCTTATACTAAAAACCACAACGGCCACGGTCCTGCTTGGGCAAACTCTTTATTTGAAGATAATGCCGAATTTGGTTTAGGTATGGCTATAAGTGTTTCTAAACAAAGAACTACTTTAAAAGAAAAAGCAGAAGCTATCATTGCTAATACTTCTAACCAACAATTAAAAGATACTTTACAAGCTTGGATTGACACTATGTATAAAGGTGAAGAGTCTAAAGCTACATCTAAAGCAGTTGTAGAAGCTCTTCAAGGTGAAACTAGCGAAGAAGCTAAATATATTTTAGAAAATCAAAGACATCTTGTTAAAAACTCTCAATGGATATTTGGTGGAGACGGTTGGGCTTATGATATTGGTTATGGCGGTTTAGATCACGCTCTTGCGTCTGGCGAAGATATTAACGTATTTGTATTTGATACAGAAATATATTCTAACACAGGTGGCCAAGCATCTAAAGCTACTCCTACTGCTGCTATAGCTAAATTTGCTGCTTCTGGTAAAAGAGTTCGTAAAAAAGATCTTGGTATGATGGCTATGAGCTATGGTTATGTATATGTTGCTCAAGTATCTATGGGTGCAGATAAAAACCAAGTTTTAAAAGCTATCGTTGAGGCAGAAAGCTATCCAGGTCCATCATTAATTATCGCTTATGCTCCTTGTATAAGCCACGGTATTAATATGACTTACTCTTTAGAAGAAGCTAAAAAAGCTGTAGATTGTGGCTATTGGCAACTATATAGATTTAACCCTGCTCTTGAAGAAGAAGGTAAAAATCCATTTATATTAGATTCTAAAGAACCAACTACTTCATTTAAAGATTTCTTAGCTGGTGAAGTTCGTTACACATCTTTACAAAGAGCTTTCCCAGAGCTTGCAGAACAGTTATTTGATTTATGCGAAAAAGATGCTAAAAAACGTCTTGAAACTTACAAAAAACTTGCAGATGCTTAATTATAAATAATAAAATAACAATAAAAGAGTGAAGATTTTTTCTTCACTCTTTTTAGGTGTAAATGTTTTTAAAATATAAATCTAATTACATCTCTCCCCTCTTTTATTTTAAAAAAATATAATAAAAGAAAAGAGCATATTTCTTAACCTACAATATTATTTTATCATAGTTTTATTAAATATGCTCTCTTTTTATTATACTTAGATTATTATTTATCTTTTTTAGATAATACTAAATAAGGTATAGCTAAAAATATTGCACCGCCAATAATATTACCTATAGTAGCTATAGATATATTATATAAAATACCACTAATAGCAATATCTGAGCCAGGGCTTATTAAACCAATAACTAATAAGCTCATATTAGCAATACTATGCTCAAAACCAGCTGTTACAAAAGATAATATACACCAAAAAATCATTATGAGCTTGCCACTTTCTGTTTTACATCTATAACCACACCAAGTAGCAGCACAAACAAGAATATTACACATAATAGCTCTTGTAAAAATTTCAATAGGCTCAAGATTTATTTTTGCATTAGCAGAATATACAAAAAACTCTGCTAAAGACTCGCTTTTTAAAAATCCTGCTAAATAAAATAATAAAACAATTACTAAAGAACCTACTAAATTACCTAAATAACAAGTAACCCATAATTTTATAGCATCTCCCCAAGATATAGTCTTTTTAGATGCACCAATAGCCATAACAAAATTATTACCTGTAAAAAGCTCAGCACCAGCAAATGCAACTAAGCTTAAGGCCATACCAAAACATATACCTATAATAAGCTTATAACCTGCAAAATTGTGAAGCGCAGCACCTACACCAAAAGCAAAAGCAACCCCAAGGGCTACATACATACCTGCAAGAATAGCAGCTAAAAAATATCCTATTGTATTGTTTTTTAATAGAGATACTTTTTTATATGCTGATTTTGAAACCTCTTCTATTTCTTCTCTAAACATAAATTTATCCCTTTCTTAAAATAAAACATTTTTTTACAACGTTAATTAGTTTATCATATTTTACTATTAAAATCAACATTAAGAATATAAGTATTTATTATATAAATTATAAAAATTACTTATAAGCTAGTATAATATTTGCTTATATTAAATATTTTAAATATTAGCTATAAGTTTATTTAAACCAATTAAATTTTTTATGTAACAAAAATTTAATCAAAAAACAATATTTTTCTTCTTTTTTATTATGTAAATTCGTGATATAATATATAAAAAAATATTATTACAAAATATGTGAGGTTTTTATGAAAAAGTTTAATTTGTTTTTTTTAATATTTGTAATATGTTTTGTAAACACGGTAAATATATTTGCTATTACAGATAACAATATATTTACAGATCAAGTTTATAATACATATGAAGGCACAACAGAAGCTAAACCATTAATAAACAATTTAAAATTTTCTGATGTTTATAATGGTCATTGGGCTAAAGAAGCCATAACAAAAGCTGGTGCTTTAGATATGATAAAAGGCTATGAAAAAACTTATAGGCCTAATAACTATGTTTCTAACCAAGAGGCATTAGCCTTTGTTTTAAGGGTTAGCGGGCTAGAAAAAGATGCTCAAGCAGAGGGTGAAAGGCTTAAAGCTCAAGCTCCATCACAAAATAGCCCTTTAGCTATATGGTCTATAGGTTATTTAAGCTTAGCGAGAAACAAAGGCCTAATAACAACGGCACAATACGATCAAGCTATAAGCTTAAACCAAGATGCTCTGCCAGAAGGTGCTTTTAAAAGAGATGGAAATGCTACAAGAGAACAAGTTGCCGATTGGATTGTTAAATCTTTAAATAGCATAAGACAACAACCTTTAGCATCTAATAGTCAACAAAGTATTTATAATTATTCTGATTGGCAAAATACAGATTCGCAATATGTAGAAAATATGGAAATTGCCTTAGATAACGGCATACTAAAAGGAGATAGCAACGGCAACCTTAACCCTAAAGGTGCTTTAACAAGAGCAGAAATGGCTCAAGTTTTAAGCAATATGGATAGCTTATATAATGAAGCCGTAGGCCTTACTAAAAAAACTGGTACTGTAGGTGGTATTAAAGATGAACAAACTACTCAAACAGGACAAGCTAAACTAGATAGAAATATTTATATAAGAACATCAAATGGTACAATAGACGTTATAAAATATACTATGGAAAGTAGCTCATCTCCACAATCGGTAAATAAAGATGTTGTTGTTTATAACAATGGAGCAGTTACAGGCCTTGCTAGTGTTAGAGAAGGTAGCCAAGTAGAATATTTAGTTAACGAAGCAGATAAAACAGTTAAATTTTTAAGTGTTAAAGATAAAACAGTTAACACAACAGAAGCTAACGGTAAGCTTAACAAAATAGACTTTAATAATGGCACTATCCAATTAAAAGATAACAATAATAAACTATATAATTATTATGCAGCAGATGGTATAATAGGCTTTGATGATAATGGCAACTATCTTCTTATGGAAAATAAAAGAAGAAAAGAAAAAGATTTACCTATAGGTAGTATGGTAAAATTAGAGCTTAAAAATAATATTGTTACTAAAATAACTTATGTAGGAGATCCTACATTATCTAAAGAGCTTAGAGGTATTGTAGTTGAAAATAATCCCCAATATGGCTACCTTGTAGTTATTGATAATAACGGAAAACAAGTTACAAAAAATTATTTTCAAGATGAGGTAGAAGTTGAAAAACAACCATATTATCAAAGCGGAGATGATATCGGCTATTTAGACCAAATGTTCCCACATTTTGAATATGACCCTAGAGATACAACAATAGATGAAATAGAGCCAGGAGATGTAGTTTTTATAACAAGCAGTAAAGATGATCCTACTTATATAGAAAAAATTAGTGCATCGCCTAATTATATTATGAAAAAAGGTAAAGTTACACAAATTAATAACAACGTTGACATAATAAAAATGTTAGTCCAATTTGATAATGGTCAAAGTGGTTGGTATGATATACCTAGTGGTGTTTATACTTCTAAAAGTGGTAAACCAATACAATTATCAGATATTTCAGCAGGCGATTATGTTAAATTGCTTATAAATGAAGCTATTTTATCGCCAGGAGAAACTATGGAATCTGTTAAAGAAGTTGTAGTAGAAGATAGTGGCCATTTAATAGGCGATATATTAAAAGGCCAATTAGGCAACATTGATCCTATACAAAAAACTTTATCTTTACAACATTCTTATACTTTTGGTAAATCTGGTTGGGATAATTACCAACAAATAAGAAAGCTTAATACATCTAATAAAAATGCTATGTATTATTATAATGGTAAAAGAGTTTCTCAAGATTTTGTAAAATCTAAATTAAAAAGAGCAGATGGAGAAGTTTATGTAGCTTTAGAAAATGGATATTCTGGAGATACTATTAGCAAAATAACATTTAGAACAGGTAGAGATGAACCTTTAAATCCTGATGTTGTTACTTCTGTAGACGGTGTTGGTAATTTTTCTACCGCAGGTAATGGAACTATATCTACAGATGAAGGTACTATCGTTAGAAAAAATGGAAAACTTGTAGATACTACTAATATCGCTGTTAATGATTATGTTAGAGTATCTTTAAATGGTGATGGCAAAGCTGGTATTGTGGATATTTATGAAGCTCCTGTTTCTAACTCTGTAACTATAGCTAGAGGTAGAGTAAAACAAATAGAAGATAATAAATCATTTGTTGTTAAATCTATGAGCCAATTAAATGGCGATAAATGGGAATATAGCCCAGTAGAAAGAAAATTCACTATAGACGAACAAACTTTATATATTACTAAAGATGGTATTAAAAATATTAAAGAGTTTATCGGATATACACAAAATTCTAGCATAGATAAAGCATTTACTATTATATTTAACGGAGATAAAGCAACACATATTATAGATGCACCATATCCAACTAAGCTTGTTTCTGGTATTGTTTATGAGACAGGTAATGAAATTAAGCTTAAAGACGGTAAATATATGAAAGATAATAAAACTTGGGATATAGTTAGTGTTAAAGATCCTACAATTAATATAAAAACAGAGCCTAACACTATTGTTATTAAAAATAATCAGGTAACATCTGTAAGTAGCATACAAAAAAATGACAAATTAAGAATTATGACAGAAAAATTACCAGATAAAGTGGCAAGCGGTATGACAATAGATGCAAGAATTATTTTTGTAGAAAACTAATTTTTTAAGTATATAGCTATTGATAAATATCAATAGCTATATACTATAATAAATAACTAATTTTGGAGGAATAAAAATGAAAATATTAAATAGAGCTTTAGGCCTAGCCTTAGGATTATCTATTTTTACAACAAGTGTTTATGCAGAACCTCTAGATTTTGGTGTTTTTGGTGGTATAACAGAAGGTAGAAAACTACCTAAAACAACAGAACAACTTTTAAGCACAAATAAAAATACAAAAAATGATTTAAAATCTACCTATAAGGAAATGATATTTTTAACGGGGCAACCTAAAGAATACACAGGAAATATTACAGTAAGCTCAAAGGCAACAAATTTGACAGATAAAGGAACTTATAAAGTTAGCTATAAGGTTGAAAATGGCGACACAACACCACAAGGTATGACTATCGCTAGAAATATGGAATATAATGTAAACTATAGAAAAGAAGAAAACCAAACTATAAAAGATTATGAAGTTTCTAAATGGACTGAAACAATAACTGTTGATGGAAAAACTTATACTATAGATAATAAGGCTTCAAAATCTTCTATAAGCATTATAGAAGATAAAACACCTGGTGTAAATTATTATAAAGGAGATGTTTCTCACAGAGCAGTTTATACATCTGGCGAAGAAAAAATAACTCAAGATATAAGTGGTGTTATATATGGTTATAATAGTGCTTGGTCTTCTACAGAAACACAAAGATTAAATTGTACTATTTCCACAAAAGACTGGCAAATGGAATATCAAATAAGGCCTAGTGTATCTGTTAATAAAACCTTAGAATATTCTAAAAATGAGCCTACTGCTATTAGTTTTGAAGGTAACTATAAAGAAGTAATGCAAAATAAAAGTGGCTTAAACTATAATATTTATGTTTTACCACCTCAATTTACTTATACAACTCCTACAACAGGTAATGTATCTATACCTAGTTTTAATACTTTTGAGCAACTTGTAGCACCAGATGTAAGCTATTTAAAAGGCCATTTTGCCGAAGAAGATATTAAAAAAATGTTTAGTATGCAGGTTTTAACGGGGGATCCTAAGTTTTATAAGCCTAATGAAGCTATAACAAGAGGACAATTTACACAAATGTTGGTAAAAGCTATTAAGCTCCCAATAGAAGATAATTCAAAGGCTAACAATAAAAAAGCTCCTGTTGAAATCGTCTTTTCAGATGTTTTACCAGAAAGAGAAGAATATCCATATATTATGGCAGCATATAAAGCAGGTCTTGCTGTAGGTGAAACTAACGGTGTATTTGCTATAGATGAGCCTATAGAAAGACAAGAAGCAATAGTTATTCTTTTAAGAGCTTTGGGCCTTGAGCATTTAGGATTAGATCCTACCCCTATTACTCCTTTTGTAGATGATAGCTATATTGCTAATTGGGCTAAAAGAGAAGTTTATGCCGCTAATAGAATTGGTATAATATCTGGTGATGCAGATGGAAAGTTTAATCCAAAATCATTTATTAGCAAAGCAGAAGCGGCAGCTATAGTTAATAGATTAATAAACTACATGAGATATGATATGCAGGTAGATTATACAGAAAATATAGTTAATTTTGCTGATTAATAAATAGTACATTATTGTGCTATAAGGCTGTAGACTTTGTCTACAGCCTTTCAAAAAGATATGATTTTTAACATTAAACTATATTAAAATTATGGTTAAAACATATTTTACTACATATATTGACAACTAATATTTATAGTAATATAATTAATAGGTTATGATAAAGTAAGAAAAAATTTTAAATAGAGGTGAAGATATGGATACAAAGTATATTTTTGTTACAGGTGGGGTTGTTTCTGGTTTAGGTAAAGGTATTACTGCTGCATCTTTAGGCAGGCTTTTAAAAGCAAGAGGTTATAAAGTTACTATACAAAAGTTTGACCCATATATAAATATAGATCCAGGTACTATGAGCCCTTATCAACATGGAGAGGTTTTTGTTACAGATGACGGAGCAGAAACAGATTTAGATATAGGCCATTATGAAAGATTTATAGATGAAAATCTTACAGTTAATAACAATATTACTACAGGTAAAATATACTGGTCTGTATTAAATAAAGAAAGAAAAGGCGAATATTTAGGGGCAACAGTTCAAGTTATACCACATATAACTAACGAAATAAAAGAAAGAGTTTATAGAGCAGGTAAAACAACTCAATCTGATATAGTTATAACAGAAATAGGTGGAACTGTTGGAGATATAGAAAGTGAGCCATTTTTAGAAGCTATAAGACAAGTTTCTCACGAGGTATCTAAAGAAAATGTACTTTATATACACGTTACGTTAATACCTTATTTAGCAAAATCTGGCGAAATGAAAACAAAGCCTACTCAACATTCTGTTAAACAACTATTATCTATAGGTATACAACCAGATATTATTGTTTGTAGAACAGAAAATGAAATAAGCAAAGAAGCTAAAGAAAAATTAGCATTGTTTTGCAACGTAGATAAAGACTGTGTTATACAAAATATAGATTGTGATTCTTTATATGAAGTGCCACTTCTTTTAGAAGAAGAAAACTTAGCTAACATTGTTTGTAAAAAATTATCAATAGTTAATAAAGAGCCTAATTTAGCAGATTGGTGTGATGTTGTAGAAAAACAAAAAAATCTTAAAAATAATGTTACAGTTGGTTTAGTTGGCAAATATGTTGAGCTACACGACGCCTATATATCTATTGTAGAATCTTTAAACCACGCAGGCATACATACAGGCACTAATGTAAATATTAAATGGATAAATGCCGAAGAGTTAGAAAATACTAATAATATAGATGTATTATTAGATGTAGATGCTATACTTGTTCCTGGTGGTTTTGGTGAGCGAGGTGTTGAAGGTAAAATAATGGCTATAAAATATGCTAGAGAAAATAAAATTCCATTTTTAGGTATTTGCCTTGGTATGCAATGCACAGTTATAGAATTTGCAAGAAATGTTTTAGGCCTTAAAGATGCTCATACATCTGAAATAGATCCAAATACTTCTGCACCTGTTATAGATTTAATGCCAGAACAAAAAGATATAGACGGGCTTGGTGGTACAATGCGTCTTGGTTCTTATCCTTGTAAATTATCTAAAGATACCCTATCTTTTGATGCCTATAAAGATGAGCTTATTTATGAAAGACATAGACATAGATATGAATTTAACAACGAATATAGAAACGCTATGATAGAAAAAGGCCTTGTTATTGCTGGTGTTTCTCCTGATGAAAAATTAGTAGAAATTGTTGAGCTAAAAAAAGATATGCATCCTTGGTTTGTTGGGGCTCAATTCCACCCAGAATTAAAATCTAGGCCTAATAGACCACATCAATTATTTAAAGATTTTGTACAAGCTACAATAATCAATAAAAAATAATACATATATTTACAATATTTTAAACTTTGGAGGAAGATATATGGAAAAAAATATGGAAAAAATAGTTGCTCTTGCTAAATCTAGAGGTTTTGTTTATGCTGGCTCTGAAATATATGGAGGTCTTGCTAATACTTGGGATTATGGCCCTTTAGGTGTTGAGCTTAAAAATAATGTTAAAAAAGCTTGGTGGAGAAAATTTATACAAGAAAGCGAATATAACGTAGGAGTAGATTGTGCTATTCTTATGAACCCTCAAGTTTGGGTTGCTTCTGGCCACGTTGGTGGATTTAGCGATCCTTTAATGGATTGTAAAGAATGCCACGAACGTTTTAGAGCCGATAAAATAATAGAAGATTATATGGCACAAAATAATATTAGTGGCAACCCTGATGGTATGAGCCACCAACAAATGAAAGATTTTATAGATGAACATAATATAGGTTGCCCTACTTGTAATGCACATAATTTTACAGATATTAGAGAATTTAACCTTATGTTTAAAACTCATGCAGGTGTTACAGAAGATAGCAAAAATGTTGTATATCTTAGGCCAGAAACTGCTCAAGGTATATTTGTAAATTTTAAAAATGTTCAAAGAACTACTAGAAAAAAAATACCTTTTGGTATAGGCCAAATAGGTAAATCTTTTAGAAATGAAATTACACCAGGTAATTTTACTTTTAGAACAAGAGAATTTGAACAAATGGAGCTTGAGTTTTTCTGCAAACCAGGTACAGAAATGGAATGGTTTAACTATTGGAAAGAATATTGTATGAACTGGTTAAAAGCTCTTAACATTAATGAAGAAAACGTATGGTTTAGAGATCACGACGAAGAAGAGCTATCTCATTATAGCAACGCTACAACAGATATTGAATATAAATTTCCTTTTGGCAAAGGCGAGCTTTGGGGTATTGCCTCAAGAACAGATTTTGATTTAAAACAACATAGTGAACATAGTGGCGAAACATTAGAATATTTTGATCCTACAACTAATGAAAAATATGTTCCTTATTGTATAGAACCTTCTTTAGGTGCAGATAGAGTTACTCTTGCCTTTTTATGTGAGGCTTATGATGAAGAAACTCTCACAGATGATAAAGGTAAAGAAGATGTTAGAACAGTTTTACATTTTCACCCTGCTATTGCACCTATAAAAGTTGCTATACTACCATTATCTAAAAAATTAAATGATGAAGCTTTAAAAATTTATCATACATTAAGCAAACATTTTAATTGTGAATATGATGATGCAGGTAGTATTGGTAAAAGATATAGAAGACAAGATGAAATAGGCACTCCTTTCTGTGTTACTTACGATTTTGATAGCCTAGAAGACGGTTGTATTACTATTCGTCATAGAGATAGTATGGAACAAGAGCGTATTAAAATAGAAGAATTATTGCAATATGTAAATAAAAGACTTGAATTTTAACATATTAAAATAATAACCTTCTTTTTAAATTATACCCTTCCCTCTTTCATTATTGACTTATTTAAAATTAAAACTATTAATAAAAAAGGTATGGTTTTTCCCATACCTTTTTAAAAATAGATATTATTTTCAATTACTATACTTTAATATATTTACAAAAAATCTAAAAAAATTATTATAAAAAACTACTAAAAAATTACAATAAAATAAAAAAATATATATTATTTTCATAAAATTAAAAAAACTTTAAAAATGTATTGCCTTTTTTTATAAAAGCTAGTATAATTTTAAAAAATATTTTTAAGGAGAGAGAAAAAATGGCTTTTTATTATGATGAACCTTCAAGAACTTTTAGTGAATATTTATTAGTACCTGGTTATTCTTCTACAGAATGTATACCAGATAATGCAAGCTTAAAAACACCTGTTGTAAAATATAAAAAAGGACAAGAAGAACCTACCTTAACTATGAATATACCTTTAGTATCTGCTATTATGCAAGCCGTATCTGACGATAAAATGGCTATAGCTCTTGCTAAAGAAGGTGGCATATCTTTTATATATGGCTCTCAAACTGTTCAAGATCAAGCTGATATGGTAAGACGCGTTAAATCTCATAAAGCAGGTTTTGTGCCTAGCACATCTAATATTAAACCAGATGATACATTAGAAGATATATTAAAACTTAGAGAAAAAACAGGCCATTCTACTGTTGCTGTAACAGATGATGGCACAGCTACAGGCAAGCTTTTAGGTATTGTAACAAGCAGAGATTATAGAGTTAGCCGTATGGATAAATCTACTAAAGTTAAAGAATTTATGACACCTATTGAAAATATGGTTTATGCAGATGAAACAACTACCCTTAAGGAAGCTAACAATATTATTTGGGATAAAAAAATAAATGCTTTACCTATAGTTAGCAAAGATCAAAGATTAATAGCTTTTGTATTTAGAAGAGATTACGACTCTCACAAAGAAAACCCTTTAGAACTTTTAGATGCTAACAAAAGCTACATAGTAGGTGCGGGTATTAACACTAGAGACTATGCAGAACGTGTTCCTGCTTTAGTAGAAGCTGGTGCAGATGTGTTATGTATAGATTCTTCAGAAGGTTTTAGCGAATGGCAAAGAATTACTATAAATTGGATTAGAGAAAAATATGGGGATACTGTTAAAGTAGGTGCTGGTAACGTTGTAGATAGAGAAGGCTTTAGATTTTTAGCAGAAGCTGGTGCAGATTTTATTAAAATTGGTATTGGTGGTGGATCTATTTGTATTACTAGAGAGCAAAAAGGTATAGGTAGAGGCCAAGCTACTTCTGTTATAGAAGTTGCTAAAGCTAGAGATGAATATTTTAAAGAAACAGGTATATATATACCTATTTGTTCTGATGGTGGTATAGTTCAAGATTATCACATCACATTAGCTCTTGCTATGGGTTGCGATTTTTGTATGTTAGGTAGATATTTTTCAAGGTTTGAAGAAAGCCCAACTAACAAAGTTATTGTTAATGGTAACTATATGAAAGAATATTGGGGCGAAGGCTCTGCTCGTGCTAGAAACTGGCAAAGATATGATATGGGCGGTGAAAGTAAACTTTCTTTTGAAGAAGGTGTAGATTCTTACGTACCTTATGCAGGTAAGCTTAAAGATAATTTAGCTTTAACTCTTAGTAAAGTAAAACATACTATGTGTAATTGTGGTGCTTTATCTATAGAAGAATTACAACAAAAAGCTAAAATAACTTTAGTTTCATCTACAAGTATTATTGAAGGTGGAGCTCACGACGTTGTTTTAAAAGATAAAAATGCAACACCTGTTCAATAGTTATTAATAGAGAAAAAGGATATTGATTTAAAATCAATATCCTTTTAAATTACAATTATTTATTATATTTCTCTACCATATTTTTCTGAAAGTTGTTCATAAAGCTCTTGGCTTATATAAATATCTACAACTATATCATTTTTAGTAACTAAAGTTAAATCTATAGGTTTCTTATAATTTATAAAACCTAATAAAGATCTACATTTATAATCATCTAGTATTTTTTTAATATCTTCTTCTTCTGTTATTTCTACATTTAATTCTCTACTATCAATGTATTTTACGTCTTCTACATTAAAGTTTTCAGGATATATATCTAAACTAGCTAAATAGCTTAATGTATTTTTATATTTATCTGTTATATAAAAACTAGTATAACCATATTTTTGTCTATATTCAAAATAGTCCCAATTAAAGTCTATTGAAAATAAAGTGTTTTCAGATGTACTATATAAGCCATTTTCTTCTATATCTTTTTTAATAGTTTCTATTAATTTTTTATTGTCTACTTTTTCTATAAAACTTCTTTTATTATTATGAATAGTTACATCTATTGCATTATATGGTACATTTTCCATATATAAAATAGGATTAGCTTTTTCTATATATTCTTTATCATTTAATATTTGCTTTATTAAATCTATTTGTTGTGGTAAGCTTTCATTTGTTGGTGTGGTATGTAAAATACCTACATTTCTTGATACAACACTTCCATTTTTTAGCTTATAAGTTATACGCATTGTTTGTTCTGTATAAGTTTCTGGTTGTTTTTTTAGCTGATTATTTATTTTATTAAGCTCTGTAATAGCTTCTATAGAATCTAAATTTTCAATATTTGTAACAAACTCGCTATTATAATATCTACTATTATTAAACCTAATATTTACACTTTCTATTTTTTCTACATTAGGTACATAATCTAACCTTTTAAAAATATCAAATTGATATGTTATAACAATAACTATAGATATAATTAAACAAGGTATTATGCTATACCAATTTTTAAATATAGCCCTAAAGTCAAAATCATATATAATCTCAATGATACAATGTAAAATAATACAACCTATAATAATACCTATATATAATAAAATATCGCTTTCAGATATCATTTTAAAAACTAAGCCTATCAATATACCGCCAATACATACACCTAAATATTTTAGTATAGTTTTGGCATATTTAAAGGCTATACAACTTGTAGCATTTTCACTCTTTCTAATTTTAAATAAAAATAAGCTAAAGATAACAATTAATATTGATATAATACTATAAGTTATTATTACATTTAAATTTGAAAAATTTATATTTGTTATACTTTCGTAAATAGCATTATTTCTCATATTAAAATAAGCTATTACAGGGTTATATTTTAAAATGTAATCAGATAAATAGCTAATATCTATATCACCATTAAAAAATGTTACAGTTAATAAAATTATCAAACCTACTATAATAGAATATAAATTAATTAAAATAAAAGATAATATTACACTTATTGTAGTATTCCCACATAAAATTGTTGCAAAAACAGCAATAGAATATATAGTAATAAAAAATATTGTATCTGCTATTAAAGGCTCTAATATGTCTTTAAAAGATGCTAAATCACTTCCTAAAAATATTTTAAATATACCATATAACATAAAATGTGTTATTATCATAACAGGTATTACAATAAATATACCTAAAAAATATTTTATAAAAAATAATTTTGTTCTATATATAGGTAAAGAATGATAAAAATCTACTTTCCTTTTATCGTGTAAATATGAAAATATAGCTAAAGCTACAACAAGAGCTAAAATAATAACTATAACTTTATTAAAATAGTTGTTTAATGTTATATATCCATTTAATTGTTTTAATAAATCAAGTTGGCTTTCTTTAGACAGTTCATCTACCATATTTATATATCTAGAATAATCTAATAAAGGTATAACAATTTTACTAGACAAAAAAAACAAAATTGTTAAAGCTAAAGCCCATATATATTTTTTAAATTCTTCTTTAAATAATAAGCGATTTGATATCATACCCTATTCCCTCCGTTTCTACTATAAATATCTCTTCTAATGATAAAGGCAACATTTCAAAAAATATAGGGTTTAAACTAGATAAATAGCTATTTATATGCTCTCTATTACCTTTTATTGTAAATACATTTAAAGAGCCTCTACTATCTGTTTTTATTATATTTAATTTTTGAAATATATTTTGTGGAATACCTTCTTTAAAAACAATTTGTACTTTATGAATATCTAATTTTAAATCTTCTAAATCTTTAGATAATATCATACCTCCTCTATGTAAAAGACCTATATTATCACATATATCTTCAAGCTCTCTAAGATTATGAGATGCTATAATAGGTGTTAAATTTCTATCTTCTATATCTTGAGCAAAAAGACTTTTTACCGCCTGTCTAACAACAGGGTCTAAACCGTCAAAAGTTTCATCACAAAATAAATAGTCTGTTTTAGCACAAATACCACATATAACAGAAACTTGTTTCTTCATACCTTTTGAAAAAGTTTTAATTTTTCTTTTTTCATCTAGATTAAAGGAATTCATAAGTTTTTTATATCTATCTATATCGAAATTTTTATAAATATTTTTATAATAGTTTTTCATATCTTCTGGTGTACAGTTAGTAAAGAAAAATTGTTCATCAGATATATAAAAAAATTTACTTTTTGCTTCAATATTTTCAAAAATCTCTTTATCATCTATTTTTATAGAGCCACTATCTGGCTTTAATATACCTGCTGCCATTCTTAAAAATGTAGATTTACCTGCTCCATTAGTGCCTATAAGGCCAAAAACATTACCATTTTTTATTGTTGCCGAAATATTATCTACGGCTAATATTTTATCAAACTTTTTTGTTACATTTAAAGCTTGTATCATAAAAACTCTCCTTTCATTCAAACCAACTTAAAATCAACTCATCTGTTGCGCCTATATCTTTGGCCTCGTGTATAAGCTTTTTTATTTCATTTTTTATATTTTTTAGCCTATCATTTATAGCATCTTTACAATTAGGAGATATAAAGCTCCCTCGCCCTTTAACAGAATATGTTATACCTTTACTTTCTAAAGTTGTATAAGCTCTTTGTATAGTATTAGGATTAATAGATAGCTCCATAGCTAATTGTCTAACACTAGGTAGCTGTTCATCTGGTTTTAAAATTCCTTTAAAGGCTAATTTTTCTATGCTATCTACTAGTTGTTCATATATAGGTTTAGGATTTCTAAAATCTATATTAAACATAAAATACCTCCTTTCATAATAAGTGTATTAGTTATATTCATACACTTATTATAATTAATATAATTTTATTTGTCAATACCCCTTGACATAAAATAAAATTTATTATATATTTTTATATGTATTTAAAAGGGTTTTTAGCCTTTATAAAAGGCTTTAACAAAATTTTTTAAAAGATGTTATTTATCTAAATATAGAACATTTTTTAAGCTTAAAGGAGAGATATTATGTCTAAGGAAAAATTAGTAAAAGAGATAACATCTATGGAAGAAGATTTTGCTCAGTGGTATACTGATATAGTAAAAAAAGCCGATTTAATTGACTATTCTTCTGTTAGAGGTTGTATGATTTTAAGACCTTATGGCTTTGCTATATGGGAGCTTATACAAAAAGAACTTGATAAAAAATTTAAAGAAACAGGCCACGAAAATGTTTGTATGCCTATGTTTATACCAGAAAGTCTTTTACAAAAAGAAAAAGATCATATAGAGGGTTTTGCTCCTGAAGTTGCTTGGGTTACGCACGGTGGTTCAGAAAAATTAACAGAGCGTCTTTGTGTTAGACCTACATCAGAAACTTTATTTTGTGAGCATTATGCAAATGTTGTAGAATCTTATAGAGATTTACCTATGCTTTATAACCAATGGTGTTCTGTTGTTAGATGGGAAAAAACAACAAGACCATTTTTAAGAAGCGTTGAATTTTTATGGCAAGAAGGACACACAGTTCACGCAACAGAAGAAGATGCTCAAGAAGAAACTTTGAGAATGTTAAATATATATGCAGATTTTTGCAAAGATTTTTTAGCTATGCCTGTTATAAAAGGTCAAAAAACAGATAAAGAAAAATTTGCAGGTGCTAAAGCTACCTATACTATAGAATCTCTTATGCACGACGGTAAAGCACTCCAATCTGGAACATCACATAATTTTGGAGATGGTTTTGCTAAAGCTTTTGGCATACAATATACAGATAAAGAAAATAAATTACAATATGCACATCAAACTTCTTGGGGTATGTCTACTCGTTTAATAGGTGGGCTTATAATGGTTCATAGCGATAATAATGGATTAGTTTTACCGCCTAATATCGCACCTATACAAATAGTTATTTTACCTATAAATATGAAAAAAGATGGTGTTGTAGAAAAAGCTAATGAGCTTAAAAATTTATTATCTAAAAAATATAGAGTTAAAATAGATTTAACAGATAAATCTGCTGGTTGGAAATATAGCGAATATGAAATGAAAGGTGTACCTTTAAGATTAGAAATAGGCCCTCGTGATATAGAAAATAATCAATGCGTTTTAGTTCGCCGTGATAATAGAGAAAAGATTTTTGTAAATTTAGATAATTTAGAAACTACTATCGAAGAAATGCTTAAATCTTTACAACAAGATTTATACAATAAAGCATTAAACCATAGAAATGAAAATACATTTGTTGCTACAACTTTAGAGCAATTTGAAAATCAGCTTAAAGAAAAACAAGGTTTTATTAAAGCTATGTGGTGTGGCGATAGAGCTTGTGAAGATAAAATTAAAGATTTAACAGGTGCTACATCTCGTTGTATGCCTTTTGAACAAGAAAATTTATCAGATAGTTGTATATGTTGCCAAAAACCTGCCAAAAAAATGGTTTATTGGGCAAAAGCATATTAATTATAAAAATTTTTAATTATTAGGGTTTTGATAAAAAGACAATTTTTAATATATCTAATCCTAGCTTGGCCTCTATTTATTATAAATGGTGTAGACAAAGTCTACACCATTTTTATGCTAACGCTTTTTCTAATTTATCTATCTCGTTATATGGAAAAGCTTTTAAAAGCTCTTTATATTGATATTGAGTTAAACCTTCTGTAGAAATATACATTTCTATTTTTTTATCTGTATCTGCATTAATAAAATCTTCTTTAAACTTTTGAAATTCCATTAGTTCCATTTTTTTACCCCTTTTCTTTTTAAATATTTCACTTATACCCATAATTAATAAAAACCAACCAAAAATTTTTCTAAGTATTTCCCCTTTTAAGTTTATAGCAATAAAAGAACCTACTATAGCACCAACTATCCCAAATAATATTATTTTAAAAAGTCCCTTTTTTTCAATAGTTTTATTTTTATTGTGTATAAAAATAGCTATAATAGCTGTAGGTATAAAATATAATAAGCTTATATTTTGAGCAGCTTTTTGTTCAAAATCAAAAATAATTGTAAGAGCAGGTATTAATATGATACCTCCACCTATACCCATACCACTAATAATACCAGATGCTAAACCTACTAAAAATAGCCATATCATAAAATAAGCCTCCAAGCGCCTAATATCATAAATATACCGAATATTTTATGAAGCCATTTAGCAGGTATTTTTTTTAAATATTTAGCTCCTATAAAACCTCCTAAAGTGCCTCCCAAAGATATAATTAAAACTTCTTTAATATTTATATCTATACCGTTAAAATATATAAAAATACTAACTATTGATAAAGGTAAGATAATAGCAATAGTTGTAGAATGTGCCTTATGCTCTTCCATTTTTAAAAATCTTTCTAGGCTTGGCACCAATATAGTTCCACCGCCAGAGCCTAAAAGTCCATTTAAAAAACCTGCTATTAAACCTATTAGAGAAACAAAAAATTTTTATTCAAGCCATCACCACCTTAATTATATTGTTGGCTTAAATAAAAATTTTTATGCTTACTTTTTATTTTGTTTTTCTATTTTTTCATATTCTTTGCAACAAGATTGAAAAAAACATATAGGGCAATTTGCATTCCTAGCTTTACATATGGCTCTACCGTGAGCTATAACCTGTGTGTTATATCTTATCCAATGGTCTTTTGGTAATATTTTCATAAGCTCAAATTCTATTTTTACAGGATCATCATTTTTCACAAGGCCTAATTTTTTAGATATACGTTTAACGTGGGTATCTACAACTACGCTAGGTAAGTTAAAAATATGGCTTCTTACCACATTTGCCGTTTTTCTGCCAACACCAGCTAGGCTTGTTAAATCCTCTATGCTAGAAGGTACTTCTCCATTATAAACTTCTAATAATCTTCTACTAGTTAATATTATATTTTTAGCTTTATTGTGATAAAAACCTGTTGGCTTTACATCTTGCTCCATTTCTATTAAATCTGCTTGAGCAAAGCTTTCTAATGTAGGATATTTTTTAAAAAGCTTTTCTGTTACAATGTTTACCCTATCATCTGTGCATTGAGCACTAAGCATAGTAGCTATTAAAAGCTCATAAGGTGTAGAATGGTTTAAATAACATTTATCTTCTGTTTTATAATGTTCGTCTAAAAGCCTTGTAACTTCTTTAACTCTTTCGCTAAGCCTCATTAAAACAACCTCTTTCCAAATAATGATATTTAACTTTATATATTAAATCATTTTTTGTATAATAATCAAATAATATATAAGTTTCTTCTTCCCTTATTACATTAAAATTAGTTTCTATCATATTTTTTATATTAATATTAAATCTTTCAAAATAACACATTCTACTAAGCTGTTTTGCATCATAATTTTTTAAATGTGGTATATATTTTTCTATATTTTCTTTATTGTTATAAAAAGCTCTTTCTTTTTCTTTAAATTGGCTATTATAGTTAGTTTCTATCCAATTAGGCAGGCTCTTTATATTATCATTTAATAAAATATCAAATTTTATTATTTCTTTTAATATTTTATCATCTATATTTTTAATATTTTTTAAAAATGTATAAATAATCTCATATAGCTTCATTTTGCTAGGGCTAATGTTGTTATAATTGTTTTCCTCCCAATATATAGCTAAATTTTCAAAAAAATCAAAAGGAGAGCTAAAAAATTTTATGCCATATTTTATAGTATTAATAGCTTTACCAGAGTTATAGTAAGTTTCTACCATTTCTTCTATGCTTTTAAGCATATTCATTTTATCATAATTTATAAGGCTTGTATAAAGTACCTCATAAGGAGCTTTATCTTTATATACAATGCCATATTTATTTGCATTTATTCTAAGACCTGAACCTTTTAACAATTTTAAAAATCCTAATTGAAATTGCTCAGGATAAACATTAAAAACATCATTAAAAGACTTTTTAAAAATTTCATAATCTTCAAAAGGTAAACCTGCTATTAAATCTAAATGTTGGTGTATATTTTTTAAGTTTTTTATTTTGTCTACCTTATCAAAAAGTTTTTCTAAGTTTGTTTTTCTTTTTATTTCATCTAATGTAGCATCATTAGTAGATTGAACACCTATTTCAAATTGAAAAAGCCCAACCCTAGCTCTTTTTAACGTTTGTAACATTTCATCATCTACTATATCTGCCGATATTTCAAAATGAAAATTTGTAATACCATTATCATTTTCTATTAAATAATTCCATATCATAAGAGCAAATTTTTTGTTACAGTTAAATGTTCTATCTACAAATTTAACTTGTTTTACATTATTTTTTAAGAAGAAAGTTAAATCTTCTTTAACTCTTTCTTCATTTAAAAACCTAAGTCCTTTTTCTAAAGATGATAAACAATATTGACAACTATAAGGACAACCTCTAGAGGCTTCATAATATAATATTTTATTTTGTGTGTCTTCTAGTCCATTTTTATATACAAAAGGTATTTCATTTAAAGATAGTAGCTCCCTATCTTTCGTTTTTATAATTTTATTTTCTAGTTTAAAAGCTATACCATCTACATTTTCAAAAGATAAATCTATACATTTTTTGTTATTAAAATTATCAACAAGCTCTTTTACTGTTTTTTCGCCTTCACCTATACAAACTATGTCTACCCCTTTTTCAAATATATATTCATATTCATAGCTTACCTCTGGCCCACCTACAAATATTTTAACATTAGGTAAAAGTTTTTTTATTGTAGCTATTATATCTAATATAATATTTATGTTCCATATATAGCAAGAAAAACCTAAAAAATCAGGTTTTTCTTTATATATTTCGTTTATAATTGTATCTTCATCATTATTTATTGTAAATTCTTTGGTACTAACATTTGTATTATTTTCTTTACAATACATAGCAATGCTTCTTACCGCTAAAGATGTATGTATATATTTAGCATTTACTGCAACTAATAAAGTTTTTATTTTAATCACCTCTTATTTTTTATTTCCGTTAAAATATTTAACTCCATTTTTAACTTCTATACCTTTATAATATAAAAGCTCCTCCACTGTAACAAGCTGATAGCCTTGTTCTACAAGCTTTGGTATAATAATCTCACAAGCTTCTGCCGTTGTGCCATATAAATCGTGCATTAATATAATGTCCCCATCTTTTACCTTACCTAAAACTTCTTTCACTATCGCTTGTGTATTTCTGCTCTTCCAATCTTTTGTATCAACATTCCACATAACGATAGGAGAATTTACAGCTTGTTTTACGTTATCGTTAGTAGCACCATATGGCACTCTAACCATACTTGCCTCTTTACCTATTGCATCTTTTAGCTTTTTATTAACAATATCTACCTCAGATTTAACTTGCTCTGTAGATATTTTTGTTAAATCTTTATGATTAGCTGTATGGTTGCCTATTTGGTTGCCAAGTTTATCCATTCTTTTTAAAACCTCTGCATCTTTTTCTATTCTTCTAGACACGATAAAAAATGTAGCAACAGAATTGTTTTTTTCCAATACGTCTAAAATTTTGTTAGTTACTGCACCATTAGGCCCATCATCAAAAGTTAACGCTATCATAGGCTTATTTTTATCTATTTTTCTTTTACTAGATAATTGGTTTGTTGTTGCTTCTGTAGTTGTATCTGTAGTAGTTATAGTTTGTGTCGTTGTTTCTGTAGTTGTAGCTGTAGTAGTTATAGTTTGTGTTGTTGTTTCTGTAGTTGTTTCTTTAAAGGTTGTAGCTTGTGTCGTTGTTTCTCTAGTTGTTTCTGTAATTGTTGTTGTTTGTAAATATTCTTCTTTTACATATGGTAACAATTTTTCTAAAGGTATTTTTGTAAATGTTTCTTGTTGTTTTTTATAGTCATAAAAAAATACATAAACATATTTATCATCTAAAAATATTTTTTTATATACGTCTTGTGTTGGTTTTATATCATTATAATTTTCACTTTGTTTTGTTATATTAATACCATAGTTATTGAAAAAATATTCTTTAACATAAATATAAAATAAATCTATATAGTTTTTATTTAAAATATCGCTAGTATTTACAAAATTTTCAGATTTTAAATCTATAATAAATGTTTCATAAAATTTAACAGGATTTGGATATGTGTTATAATTTCTTTCTACATTAAATTTTACAAATAAAAGATTATCTTTTAAATTATATATTTCTGTATTTAAAATAAATAGTAACTTTTCGTCATCTATAATAGGCTCATATTGTGAAAACTCATTTTTAAAATCTTTAGCAAGATTATATATTTGGTTATTAATTTTTTCTTCAATATTTTTGTTATTAAAGACAGGATATTTTATTTTATATACAAGGGGCTTTTCATATTTTTCTATTTGTTTAAATTCAAATTTAATGTTATCTTTTTTAGATAAACTATTTTCTTTTATATTTTTTTCATCAACATTATTTTTATTATTTATGTTAACACTAGCTTGTACAATTTCTATTTTTTCTTGATTATTTTTATTAATATCACCTATAGAGGTTACAGGTATTATATATATAACCCCAACTATTACAATTATAAATGTTAAAAACTTAAATTTTTTCATATTTTATCCCTCTAACTCTCATTATTAATCAAAATTATTTTAATATTTATAATTATAGCACATATATATACATTTTTCTATTAAATTTTACATAATTTTATTTAATGTTTGGTATTTTTATAATAAATTCACTTCCAAAACCTTCTGTGCTTTTTACCTTAATTTTTCCATTATAATATTTTACAATATGTTTTACGATAGATAAGCCAAGTCCTGTACCTCCTAAAGATTTGCTCCTGCCTTTTTCAACACGATAAAATCTTTCAAAAATACGGTTTCTATCTACAAGAGGTATACCTATTCCACAATCTTTTATAATTATATTTATATTTTTTTCATCTTTAAAACAGTTTATTTCTACATAGCCATTATCCTTATTATATTTTATAGCATTAACTATAAGGTTATTAAATAGTTGATGTATTTTTTTATAATCTGCCACCATCACAATATCTTCACATTTATTTATAATTTGTATGTTTCTTTCTAAACACATAGGCTTAGTAGAGTTTATTATTTCTTCAACAATAGTTTTTATTTTTATATCAGATTTATTTATTTCTATTTCTTTGTTTTCTAATTTAGATATTGTTAAAATATTATTTATAAGATTTGTTATATTGCTACTTTCTTTTTGTATAATTTTTAAAAATTCTTTTTCTTGCTCTTTATCTATGGCAAAATCATTATATAAAAGCTCTGCATAACCTTGTATAGAAGTTATAGGTGTTTTTAGCTCATGAGAAACATTAGAAAAAAACTCTTGTTTTAGCTTTTCGCTTTCTCTTTCTGCAGTAACATCTATCATAAGCATTATTATACCACCGCTACCTTTTTTAAATATTCCCTTTTGAATTTTACTAATATGTATACAATATGTCTTGTTATCTTCTGTTTTTATATCAAATATATTTCTTTGGTTAGTAGATAATACTTTATCTATATTTTCTAATAATTTTATATTTTGGGTATAATATAAAATATTTTCTCCTAAATTATTTTTATTATAATTAAGTATTTTTTTTGCCATTTTATTTATAGCAAAAACATTTTTATTTTTATCTAATAAAACAAAACCTTCTGTCATATTATCTAAAATATAATCTATTTTATTTTGCTCTATTTTCAACATATCTCCCATATTTTCTAAATCATTTTGTATTTTTATAACCTCTTTACATATAGCGTTAATCTCTTCAAATTTATAGTCTTTAAAGGCAATTCTATCGTTTTTATTTTTCAATTTTGGTATTTCTTTAGATATTTGTTGTAATGGTAAAATTATATTTTTGTTTAAATAATTTTTTAATATTATATAAATTATAAATGATACTATAGATATACCTAATAAACATATAATAGCATCTCTTATTAATATTTCATACATATTAAAGGTTTTATATATAATTATAATATTTTTATCATATTGCTTTATATAATATAAAATTTTATTTTTATAAAGAAATTTTATACCATAATTTTCTATTTGATTATTTTTTATATAGCTAATAATATTTTTATCTTTAATATTTTCACTATTTTTATAAATATTTTCTATTTTTAAATCAAATTCTCGTAAAATATTTTGTAAATATTTTTCATCTACATTTCCATATAAATTTTCTAACGTATTTAAAACATTTGAAATATTTTCTTTTTCACTTTTTATCAAATCATTAACATTAAAAGATATTAAAATAATCGTAGCTAACATTAATATTAATAATGTTATAACTATATATACTTTAATAACAAATTTTCTCAATATATATCACCTATTTTTCACTTATTTTATATCCTATGCCTCTTACCGTTTTTATATAATCTTCAGCAACTAAAAGTTTTTTTCTTATAGTTTTTATATGTATATCAACTGTTCTTGTTTCTCCTAAATAATCATATCCCCATACATTATTTAATATTTCCTCTCTAGACAAAGGCTTGTTTTTATTTTTTATAAGATAATTTAAAAGCTCATATTCTTTAAATGTAAGCTCTATCATTTCATCTTCTACAAAAACTTCTCTTAAGGTTTTATTTATTTTTATAATACCTAATGTCATTTCTTCTTTATCTTCTTTTAAATCTATTTTAAACTGTTCCATTTTTCTAAATTGTGCTCTTATTCTTGCCATAACTTCCATAACACTAAAAGGTTTTGTAATATAATCATCTGCGCCACTATCTAACCCTTTTATTTTATCTAGTTCGCTATCTTTAGCAGTAAGCATCATTATAGGTATTTTTTTAAATATATTATTTTTTCTTATAATAGAAACTGCCTCTATGCCATCTATACCAGGTAACATAATATCACATAATATTAAATCTGGCTTATTTTTATTTAAGTTTTTTATAGCATTTTCGGCACTATCAAATAAAAAAACATTATAACCATAGGTTTTTAAAGCAATTTCTAAAAGCTCTGCTATGTTTTTATCATCTTCTATTACATATATACAATAAGACATAATTTAACCTCCTTATCTTTTTATTTATACTCCATAATAAAAACAATTAAAATTTAATTAATTTTAAGACAAACAGGTATGACTTTTTCATATCATACCTGTTAAAATTTATTATATAAAATTTTAATTGTTTTTATACTTATATTTTAATATGTTAAAATAACTTAGTTATTTAATGGTTTCATTGTAGGGAATAACAATACATCTCTAATAGATGATGAATCTGTTAAAAGCATAACAAGTCTATCTATACCCATACCTAAACCACCTGTTGGAGGCATACCATATTCTAATGCTAATAAGAAATCGTCATCAAGCATAGTTGCTTCGTCATTACCTTCTGAGCGAAGCTTTTCTTGTGCTTCAAATCTTTCTCTTTGATCTATAGGATCGTTAAGCTCAGAATATGCATTTGCAAACTCTCTACCTACGATAAATAGCTCAAATCTTTCTGTATATTCTGGATCTTCTGGCTTTCTTTTTGAAAGTGGAGAAATATCTACAGGGTGCTCTGTTATAAATGTAGGTTGTACGAGATTGTGCTCTACAAATTCATCAAAGAAAAGGCTTAATATATCGCCTATTTGATGATGGTTTTCAAAGCTTATATTATGTTTTTTAGCTATTTCTCTAGCTTCTTCAATAGTTTTTATCTCTCTAAAGTCTACATTTGAATATTTTTTAACTGCATCTATCATAGATATTTTTTCAAAAGGCTTAGATAAGTCTAATTCTGTACCTTGATATGTTATTTTTAAAGTACCTAATACATCTTGTGTAACTGCTTTAATTAAGCCTTCTGTTAAGTCCATCATATCGTTATAATCGGCATATGCTTGGTAAAGCTCCATTAATGTAAATTCTGGATTATGCTTAATGCTCATACCTTCATTTCTAAATACACGGCCTATTTCATAAACATTTTCAAAACCACCAACTATAAGACGTTTTAATGGTAACTCTAAAGCTATACGCATATATAAATCTAAATTTAATGTATTATGATGTGTAACAAAAGGCCTAGCATGAGCACCACCATATATGCTTTGTAAAATAGGTGTTTCCACCTCTAAAAAGTTTCTATTATCAAGGTAATTTCTCATACTTTTAATAATTTGAGAACGCTTAAAGAAAGCATCTTTAACCTCTGGATTAACTATTAAATCTACATAACGTTGACGATATCTAAGGTCTTGATCTTTAAGGCCGTGAAATTTTTCAGGTAAAATTTGTAAGCTTTTTGAAAGTAATGTAACTTTGTGTGCTTTAATAGAAATTTCTTCTTTTTGAGTTTTAAATACAATACCTTTTATAGCTATTATATCACCAATATCAAATTTTTTAAATTCGGCATAGTCTTCTTCGCCTATTTCATTTTTACTTACATAGCTTTGTATTCTACCATCTCTATCTTGTATATCACAAAAAGATGCCTTACCCATAACCCTCTTGCTCATTATACGACCTGCTACAGAAACCTCTTTTTGATCAAAATCTTCAAAATTATCTTTAATCTCTTTGCTATGGTTTGTAACTTCTGCTTTTGTTATTTGAAAGGGATCTTTTCCTTTTTCTCTAAGCTCTTTTAATTTATCGTGTCTTATTTGTAAAAGTTCGTTTAATTGTTGTGGATTTTCAATTTGATTTTCGTTTGTATTTTCCATATAAAAACTCTCCTAGTGTATCTCTAATATTTTTAAACTAATAATACCATCTGGTGTATCAACTTCTACTGTATCTCCAACTTTATGTCCTATAATAGCAGCACCTATAGGAGATTCATTAGATATTTTGCCATTAAATGGATCTGCTTCGGCAGAGCCTACAAGAGTATATTCTATCTCTTCTTGAAACTCTGAGTCAAAAAGTTTAATCGTATTACCAATGCTAACTGTATCTGTAACATTACCAGAATCTATAACCTCTGCGTTTCTTAACATATTTTCTATAGTTATAATTCTAGCTTCTATCTCTGCTTGTTCTTCTTTAGCAGCATCATATTCTGCATTTTCTGAAAGATCTCCTTGCCCTCTAGCTTCTTTAATTTTAGCGGCAACATCTTTTCTACGAACAACCTTTAGCTCTTGTAGCTCTTGCTCTAAATTTTCAAGCCCTTCGTGAGTTAAAATTATTTTTTTTCCTTCATTCATTTAACGACACTCCTTAATAAATTTATATAAATATATTTTATAATTACCTAGTATATCCTTAAAATTATAAAACAACTAAAAAATATTGTCAAGAATTTTAGCACAAAATATTTTATATTATAAAAATACTATATTAAACTAAAATATATAATTTTAATTTTTATATTTATTGTAAAAATTTTTATTTACACTTTATTTTAATTATTTTATAATAAACATATAAAATAAATTTAGAGGTGATAAAATGTTTAAATTACAACCAAGCTTTAAAGATTATCTTTGGGGAGGAACTAAACTAAGAACAGATTTTGGCAAAGATTGCTCTTTAGATAAAGTGGCAGAAAGTTGGGAGCTTTCTACGCATAAAGATGGCCTCACTATTATTGGTAGTGGCGACTATAAAGGTGAAACTTTGCTATCTTATGTAGAAAAATATGGTAAAGAGGTTTTAGGCACTAAATGTAGCTTAGAAAAAGATATACCTATTTTAATTAAATTTATAGATGCTAAAGAGGCTTTATCTATTCAAGTGCACCCAGATAACGAATATGCCCTTAAAAATGAAAATGACTTCGGTAAAACTGAAATGTGGTACGTTATAGATGCGGAGCCAGATGCAAAGCTAATATATGGCTTTAAAGAAGATATTACTAAAGAACAATTTAAAAATGCAATAGAAACAAATACTTTGGAAAAATTAGTTAATGAAGTTGACGTTAAAGCGGGAGATGTTTTCTTTATAACTCCAGGAACAATGCACGCTATAGGTAAAGGTATTGTTATTGCAGAAATACAACAACGCTCTAATGTTACTTATAGAATATATGATTTTGGGCGTGTTGGTGCAGATGGTAAAACTAGAGAATTACATATAGATAAAGCTTTAGATGTTACAAAATTAGAATGTACTAAAAATGCTAAAAAACAATATACATTAAATAAATTTGAAGGTTATGAAAGAGGAACCCTTGCTACTTGTGAATATTTTAATGTAGATTTATTAAATATTAATGATAATATAACATTAAACTGTGATGAAACTAGCTTTAATTGTATTACTATTTTAGAAGGTAAATGCATTATAAGTGGTAAAGAAAGCTTAGAAGCTAAAAAAGGAGAATCTATATTTATACCTGCTAGCTACGGCCAATATACTATAAATGGTAAATGTAAAATTATTTTATCTACTTTATAAAAAAATTTAATTTTAAAAATTAATAAAAAGTATTGACATAGGTATTAAAATATGATAGTATATTCAAGAATAAAGAAGAAGCTCTACTTCTCACCTTACGGTATATGGCTTTAAGGTTATCAAAATTTCATATTTTAATGCCTATTGTTTTTTGTTATAGGTATTTTATGATTTTTTAAGTAGGAGCATTTTAATTGCTCTTTTTTTATTTTTCAATTTTTAGGAGGTGCTCGCAATTAACGAGTTAATGATTAACGAACAAATTAAAGACAAGGAAGTTAGAGTTATAGGTGATGACGGCGAACAATTAGGTATTATGTCATCTAGAGAGGCTCAAGCTTTGGCAGATGATAGAAACTTAGATTTAGTTAAAATTTCACCTACGGCTAAACCGCCTGTTTGTAGAATAATGGACTATAGCAAATTTAAGTTCGACAAAGCTAAAAAAGAAAAGGAAGCTCGTAAAAAGCAAAAGGTAGTTTCTATTAAAGAGCTACGTTTATCCCCTAATATCGATAAGCACGATGTGCAAGTTAAAGTAAAAAAAGCAATAGAGTTCCTTAAAAATGGTGACAAAGTTAAAATTAGTATAAAATTTAGAGGTAGAGAACTTGGCCATACAGACATTGCTACTGACATTATGAATGACTTTGCAGAGCAAGTTAGCGAATATGGTGTTATAGAAAAAGCTCCTAAAATGGAAGCTAAATCTATGGCAATGTTTTTATCGCCTAAAGCATAAATCTTACAAGGGAGGACATTTAAAATGCCTAAATTAAAAACAAAAAAAGCAGTTTCTAAAAGAGTTTCTGTTACAGGTACTGGTAAATTAAAGAAAACTAAAGCTAATAAACAACACATACTTACTAAAAAATCTACTAAAAGAAAAAGAGGCTTAAGAAAAGCTAACTTAGTAGACAAATCTAATATGAAACAAATGAAAAAAGTATTACCTTACATCTAATTGATAACTCATAGGGAGGAAATTTATAATGGCTAGAATTAAAGGTGCTATGAATGCACGTAAAAAACATAAAAAAGTTTTAAAAATGGCTAAAGGTTTTGTTGGCGCTAGAAGCAAACAATATAGAGTAGCTAAACAATCTGTTATGCGTGCTATGGCTCACGCTTTTGCAGGTAGAAAACAAACTAAAAGAGAATACAGAAGACTTTGGATTACAAGAATTAATGCTGCTGCTAGAATAAATGGCTTATCTTATAGCAAATTTATGAACGGTATTAAAAATGCTGGTATCAATATTAATAGAAAGATGCTTGCAGAAATGGCTGTTAATGATGCAAACGCTTTTGCTAAACTTGTAGAAACAGCTAAAGCTAACCTTAAATAATTATTATTTTTTAAATATCAAAAATAGATATGGTATAAAACTGTATCTATTTTTTTATTATGTTCTTTTTCAATTATTACAGTTTAAATTACCCACTGCCCCTTTTAATAAGGCTACCTTCTTATCAATCTAATTATAAAATCTTTTCATCTACAAAAGGATATAGACAATGTCTATATCCTTTTATATAATAATATAAATTGATAAATAATATTAATGGATATTTATAAATTGTTTTATCCAATTTCCAGATTTTTTAATAGTTCTTTTTTGGGTTTCTAAATCTACAGATATATATCCATATCTATTTTTATAAGCATTACACCAAGACCAACAATCTATTGGTGTCCAACAATGAAAACCAAAACAGTTTGAGCCATCTTTTATGCCATCACTTAAAAATTTTAAATGTTCTTCATAAAATTCTATACGATAGTCATCTTGTATAATTCCATTTTCATCTAGAAATCTTTCTTCATTTTCAACGCCCATTCCATTTTCTGATATGTACCAAGGGATATTGTTATAATTTTCTTTTATATTTATAGCTATATCATAAATAGCTTTAGGGTATATTTCCCAGCCACGATATGGGTTCATTCTCTTATTTGGCATATCATAATAATCAACGTGATTATCTGGCAACCATTGTTCATTTTCTATTGGTGTTTCTTTAGCTTTTATTCTTCGTGGAAAATAATAATTTATACCTAAAAAGTCTACTGTATTTTCTTTTAATAATTCATCATCTCCACTTTCCGAATCCCAAAAAACATTATTTTCTTTCAATAAATCTATTAAAGATTTAGTAAATTTACCTTTAGTAGCTGGCTCTAAAAAGGATTTATTAAAAATATCATCTGCTATATTAGATGCTTTTATATCTTCTTCTGAATTACTTCTAGAATAAGTTGGCGTAAGGTTTAATATTATACCTATTTTACCACCATTTTTAAAACAATCTGATTTTTTAAATTGTTTTATAGCTTTAGCAGATGCTATATTTAAATTATATAAAACTTGCATAGCTCTTTTGCCATCTACAACACAAGGATAATGAAATTTATATAAATACTGCCCTTCAACAACAACAATAGGCTCATTAAAAGTAGTCCAATATTTTACTTTATCTCCATAAAGCTCAAAACATTTTTTAGCAAAAGTTTCAAACATATCTAAAACTTTTCTACTTTCCCAACCATTATATTTTTCATATAATTCTACTGGTAAATCAAAATGATGTAAATTTATTATAGGTATCATATCATTTTTTATTATTTCATCTATAACATCACTATAAAATTTAGCATTTTTTTCATCCACTTCGCCTGTTTCAAAGTTTTTAATTAATCTACTCCATTGTATAGACGTTCTAAAGCTATTAAGCCCTATATTTTTAATTAGTTTTAAGTCTTCTTTAAAATTGTGGTAAAAATCTGAAGTAACATTAGGGCCAACTTTATTAAAAAATTTATCTGGCTCTATCTCATACCAATAATCAAAAACATTTTTATGCGGCTTTTCAAAACTACCTTCAATTTGTGGTCCAGATGTTGCACCACCCCATAAAAAATTTTTAGGAAAATACATTTTCTCTTTCATAATATCCTCCATATATTTATTAGCTATTGCTAGTTTCATTTTCTCTTTGTAAGTTCATCATATCAACTTTTTTAATAAACGGTAAATATACAAAAAATGATACAACTAATATAACAATTTGTAATAATGCTGTTCTAAATCCTCCTACGATAAAACCTGATATAACAGGTGGTGTAGTCCAAGGAAGTATAACAGAGTCAAATAAAGGAACTAATCCAAAATATTGAGCAAAATATAACATTAAGCCAGATATTATTGGCATAATTAAAAATGGTATAGCTAATATAGGGTTCATAACGATAGGTATACCAAATAATATTGGCTCGTTTATATTAAATAAGCTAGGTATAAAAGCTAATTTTCCCATTTCTCTACATTGTTTTGATTTAGAAAAAGCTACTAAATACATTACTAAACCTAAAGTTATCCCTGTACCACTTAAATTTATAAATAAATCATAAAATTGTGGTGTAACTATACGTCCACCGTTTTCTACTGTAAGCTCAATACCTTGTTGTACTAATTTACTGTTAGAATCTGCATTTGCTAATAATATAGGATTCATAACGCTAGAAACTATCGTTGCACCGTGAACACCAAATAACCATAAAAATGGAACTGTAAATGCAATAACAATAACTCCACCTAAAGAGTCTGTTATACTTTGCAATGGTGTTTGTATAACTTTATAAATCCATTCTAACATTGTTGTTTTAAATACCTTGTCAAATATAGCATATATTACTAAACCAATAATAATTATTATAGCTGATGGAACTAAAGATGCAAAAGATTTAGAAACACCTTCAGGAACTCCTTCAGGCATTTTTATAGCTATACCTTTTTTTAATAAAAATGAGTAAAATTTACCTACAAATAAACCAATTATAATGGCAGAGATCATCCCTTTAGCTGATGTCCATTCTTTTGATATAACATCTGTTACAGTAGTTTCATCTAACTTAATAGAGTTGCTCATTAAAAGAATAAATAATACTAAAGCTATTATTCCTGCACCTAAACCTTCTTGGCCTTCTATTTTAGCATAATTATATGCTATACCTATTACAGCAACCATTGCTAATATAGCAAAAGTTGCATAATATCCTTGTAAAAATATATCTTTTAAACCACTATCTGCTATAAAATTTCTAGCACCTTCTATTGGTAAATTACATAATAAAAGTAATATAGAACCAACTATAGTTAATGGTAATGTGGCCAAAACCCCACTTTTTAAAGCTTGTACACTATTTAGGTTAACAAATTTAAATATGTTTGGCAAAAGTTTTTCATTAATAAATTTATTCATTTGTATTCTCCTCAATCATACAAAGTAATTATTTTTTTAAATTTATAGCAAAATCTAACACTTTTTCACCATTCATCATTCCATAATCTTGCATAGGTATAACCTCTACAGGTATATTAAGAGGCTCAAAAATCTTTTTAGCTTCACTAATTTTATAAGCTATTTGCGGTCCAAGAAGCGCTACATCTATACCCTCTGCTTGTGATATCATTTGAGTTTCCGAATGAGCAGAAATTTCTACCTCTAAGCCTCTGTTTTTAGCTGCATCTCTCATTTTATTAACTAATATACTTGTAGACATACCTGCAGAACAAAATAATTTAATTTTTAACATAATAAAACATCTCCTTTATAATTAATATTTATTTTTTATTTTCTCAATTATTTCTTTAAATTGTGGTAAATATTTTTCATTTGCCACTAACATTTCATCTAACATTTCTTTACAAGAATTACCACTTGTAATAAGCGGGTTCATAATAAATGCTTGTAAAAGTTTATTATAATCACCCTTTATGGCTGCCTCTACAACACATTCTTCCATAGATTTCATAAGTTGTAATAAACCACGAATACTTGGTGAAAATTTACCCCAGTTTAAAGGCTCTGCACCGTGGCTTGTTATTATGCTAGATATTTCTACAACGCTATCATAAGGTAAATCTGCAATAGCACCGTTATTTAATGTGCAAACTACCATTTGCTTTCTTTTATCATTTTCTATACTAGCAATAGTTTCACAAGCTACATCACTATAATATGCACCTCCTCTTTTTTCAAGCTGCTCTGGCTTATGATCAAGGTTTTCATCTTTATATAGTTCAAAAAGCTCTGCTTCTGTTTTTTTTACGCTTTCTGCCCTTGTAGTATCCTTTTTAAATTCTTGAAGCTCATCATTAAGCATTTGCTCTGTTATATAATAATATCTATGGTAAGAGCAAGGCAAAGCTTGTAAATCTTTTATTTGCTCATAAAAATATGGATATTCTTTAATATTTTTTACCCCTTTTAATTTAACTTGAGCATCTGGGTGATAGATTTTTTCAATTAAATAATCTGTTATTTGATTACCTTGTTTATCCCAAACTTTGTGATAATTAAAATGATTTAAACCAGCAAATTTAAAAAATAATTCTTCTGAAAATTTATCAAGCCCCATCACACCATTAATATCTGTTGTAATACTAATAGGAATATTGCAAAGGCCTAAAGTTTTTTCCAATTACCAAATTTAATTGCTGCTTCTGTTACCATATTAGCAGGATTTGTAAAGTTTATAAGCCAAGCATTAGGACATAGCTCTTTCATACCTTCTATAATAGATAATATAACAGGTATTGTTCTTAAAGCTTTGAAAATACCTCCTGCTCCGTTTGTTTCTTGCCCTATCATACCATATTTTAAAGGTATTCTTTCATCTAATATACGAGAATCTAGTTGTCCTACTCTAAGTTGTGTGGTTACATAGTCGGCATCTTTTAAAGCTTCTCTTCTATTTGTAGTGTAAAATATTTTCCAATCTAAGCCAGCGGCTTCTACCATACGTTTAGCCATTTTAGAAACAATTTCTAATTTTTCTTTGCCTTCTTCTACATCTACAAAAAATATTTCACCAATATTAAGCTCTTTAGAACGTTTTATAAAACCTTCTACTAGCTCTGGTGTATAGCTACTTCCACCACCAATAGTAACTATTTTTATTTTTCTCATTATATACCCCCTTTTTATATATTATAATAAATTTTTATTTATTTTTTAATGCATATAACTCTTTATGTATATTTATCATTTCTTTAGCTAAGTCTTTAACTGTCATTGCATTCATTAAATGATCTTGTCCGTGAACTATTAATAAAGAAAATTGTACATCTGATTCTCCAGCTGCTTCTTTTTGTAATAATTCTGTTTGGAAATTGTGAGCTTTACAAATTGCCTCTTCAGCTTCTTTCATATATTTTTCTGCTAAATCAAAATCACCTTTTTGTGCCGAAGTGATGGCTAGCATAGATTTACTTTTACCTTCACCACCATTTAAAACTAAATTTGTAATAATTTCTTCAAGATTCATTTTTTGCCCTCCATATAAATAAAAAATTAAATTATGTGTTGATTATAGCATTTTTATAAAAATAACTCCAACACCAAAATTACCTTTTTAAAAAGGTAATTTTGGTGCCAAAAAAAGGTAAGTTTTTTAATACAATATGATTAAACCTACCTTTAAATATATAAAATAATATAACATTATATATTTTTCACAATAATTTAAAATAACCTAAATAACAGTTTTATAATAAATATTAGTATAATATTATACATATAATAAATTAATAATTAAGATGTTAAAAGCAAATATAAAGTTTCAAAAGATGGGTTTTGCTTTAAAATGTTAATTTTTTCTTTGTTTAATAATAATGCTGATGTCATATCGTAAAATTTTTCTAAATATTCATTATCTCCAATAGCTATGGATATTAAAAAAACAATTGTTACATTTTTTCTCCCCCACCAAACAGACTTTTCTAATATACCAACAGAAACAAAGCTATATTCAAAAATAGACTTATGTGGGTGTAATATAGCTATATCTTCTAAAAAATCTGTTGTTCCTAGCTCTTCTCTTTTTAATACAGAATTATAAAATCTTTCATCTATATTATAATATTTTTTACAATTATCAAATAAAACTTTTAATATTTTTTCTTTTTCTGTTTCTTTTACATTATTAATAAAAAGATGCTTTTTATAATATTTATTTAACATAACTTCCTCATCATTTTTAAATAGTTTTTCAATTTTTAATATATCTTGACTTTCTAATAATATATTTATGTCAAAAACAGGCTTAGGAAAATCTATATTTATTTTAGATGTTATAAAAATATAATCTATTTTATTAAAATCAAAATCTCCTATTTCATTTATATTATATTCATAAATATTATCTATATATTTTTCAAAGCTAGATTTATATTTATAAAGAAAAAGTTTTGATAAAGACTTACCAGATGTATTTATTATAAGTATATTTTTTTTATCTACAATTTTTTCTTTCATCTCTTTTGCACAAGCAAATAACATTGTAAAATAGCCTATTTCATCTTCTGGAATTTCTTTTTTATAATATTTTTTTAATACGCTACAAGCATAGCTTGCTATCATATGACAATCTGTATATTCGGTTTTCATAGTATCTAATAATGGATTTTTAATTTTTATATTGTATGAAAGCCTGTTATGTAATGGAACTATATGTTGCATAAATAAGGTTCTTATTTCACTATTTTTATTATAATCTACCTGAAAAGCATTCAAAACCACATCAAACATTTCATCAAGAATATTTTTTAAGTTTTTTTCTAAATCTAAATTTAATTTTATCATTTTATGGGTAGATGAAGATAGCTGTGTATTTAAATATATTGCTAAAAAAAATATTTCTTGGTTATCAAAAATTATATTAAAATTATTTTCTATAAAATTTGATATTTCAAAACAAGTATTTTTTATAACTATATCTACATCTATATCTTTAGTTATATATTCTATATTATCTATATAAAAATTATGTTTTATTCTTTCAATGGCAGTAGCAATATATATAGTTAAATTTTCAAAACATAGGTTTGAAACTAAAATATTATTTTTATTTAATATTTGTAATAAAAAATTTGAAATATCGTCTAAATAACCATTTATTTTATAATCTCTCTTTTTTTTATTAATATCTAGTATAAGCATTCTCTTCCTAAATTCTTCACCTAATATATTAATACCATAGTTTGGTCTTCTATCTAATTTTAAGCTAAAACTTTTTAAAGCTTTTTCTATATATTTTAGCTCTTTAGTTACACTATTTCTTGAGATATACATTATATCTATAAGCTCTTCTATTTTTACATAATCATTTTCCCATAATAAAAATAACAACAAATCTAAATTATAATCAAAAACTTTATTAGCAAAATCATTAAAAAAACTATTATATTTTTCTTCATCATAAATTTTTATTATATAGCCTATTCCTTTTTTAGATTGTATATTAGCACCATTTTCTTTTATAATTTCAGATAATTGATTTAATTTAACTCTTGCTGTTTTTTCACTAATTTTTAAAATTTCTGATATTTTTTTAGATGTTATATATTCATCACTAGAAAGAAGCTCTAAAATTTTAGGAAAATGTTTATCAATACTCATGATTTTACCTTTATTAATATTCATATTATTTCTCCTTATAAAATAACTTTTTTAGGTTATATAATAAATTAAAAAATCTAATATTTTTTAAACCATATAGGTACAATGAATAAAACTACAAAAATAGAAACATATTTATAATATATCCAAAATTTTATAAATTTACAATATGTTTTTATAACAAAAAATAAACTATTTAATTTTAAGCTATTTTAGTTTAAATAAAAATCTAATAAGAAATATTTATCTTTTAACAATTGAAAAAGAGGTATTGGGCAAAAAAGCCCTTTACCCCAAAATAATTAAAAATAACCTATAATAAAAATTTAACCATTGTATATTCTTACTTGGTTTTTACCATTTTTCTTAACCTCATACATTGCTTGATCTGCCTCTTTATACAATTTTTCATATAGATCTTCATTTTCTATGCTTGTTTCACAAAAAGTAATACCTATGCTACAGCCTATTTCAACTATATTTCCTTTATCTTCATAAGCTAAAGGAAATATATTTAAAGTCTGGTTAGCTTTGTTTATTACATACTTTTTATTTAAAATATTTGGTAAAAAATCATAAATTCATCTCCACCTAACCTAGATATACATTCATTATGACGAAATAAGCTTTTTAATTTATTTGAAATTTCTATTAATGCTTCATCACCTTTCATATGCCCTAAAGTATCATTAAGTTGCTTAAAATTGTCAAAATCAATAATAAACATTGCCAATAATTCTTTAGATTTTGAATATTTTTCTATAAATTTTTCAGCAGCATTTCTGTTTAATAAACCAGTTAGGCTATCATTTTCACTTAAATATAATAACTCGTGTTTTAGTTTAAAATCTTTATATTTTAACATATAAAAACAAATATGTATCCCTATAGCAAACATAACTATAAATACATTATCCATAATAAATAAATTCATATCACGAACAGATAGATTTTTACCTATTCTTAGACCTATAAGAGTATCTGCAAGAAATATTAGAAATATACAAGAAAAATATCCAAAACCTACCCCAATAACAGTTAAAGCAGTTGCCATTATAACGCAGCTTATCATCATATAAGAAACAAAGTAGCTATATAAAAAAACTGAATTTCTAAAAAAACTATAATTTGAGTAACATTCAAATAAGCTGCCAATATAGCATATTTTCTATTTTTTACAAAATAATATTTGAAAGCTAAATAGCTTATTAAAGATAATATACATTGTAGAATACAAATCCAAGTTGTAGGATTATATGAACCGTTATCTATATACTCTATAATATTTATTACTGGTATATAAAGTATAAAAAATAAAAAAAGTGATATTGATAATATTCTCTGGGCTATAATTGTATGATCTTGAACCTCTTCATAATAATTTTTATAGTTCAAAATTAATTCTTTAAAAAATACCTTCATCTTTGTTTTTTATTCCACCTCTCTATTTAATTTTTTAGTTTAAAATATAAATCTATAAAATTTTTAATATCTTTTTCTTTTTTAACTTCATCTGCTATGATACCTGAATATGACACCGCTGTCAATTTTCTACGCATATCCACAATATTCTTTGTTATTTCCATACCACAGTCTATGTCCAAATTATTAGATTTTCGCCTCATAATATGTATTATTTGTATAAAACTGTCAATACTTAATACTAATACTGATAAAAAAACTAATAAAAATTTTATCTTTAATTTTAAATTTTTTTAATATGTGATAAAATTAATCCTTCCTAGTAAATTAAAAAATAAATCTTAAAATAAACAACAATAAAAATAAACTAACTTTATAAAATAAAAATTTTTAAGCTAGCTCGTATATTTGATTTATACATTTTAACCTCTACTAGTAGTAGTGTTTAATACATTATTATCCTTTCTATATACTTAAAGTATTATCATAATATATCATTTTTATATTATTTATTAAATTCATTTTTTTACCTCCTTATATTTTTTAGTAATATATCAACTAAAATCTACATTTATAGCCAAATATCATTATAGAACAGTTTACTAAAAAAAACTCATATTGTCAATATATTAGTAACTAATTTAAACTTTTACATTAAAATAAACTATATTTTTTAGTATAATTTGTATAAAACGCTTAAATAAAACTATTTTTAAGCTTATTTATTGTATAAATATTATGTATAATAAATTTACTTAACTTATTTACATTAAATATTTATATAGTTTATTATACATATTAATATTTTTATATATAATACTACACTATAATATATTATATAAAATATTTAGATAATTTTATATAAACATTATTATAAAAATAATTAATGAAAAATCTTTAGTCTACCTTAAACCTTGACTTTTTGCATAAAAAATAAAAAAATAAAGATAAGATAATTTTATATTTTATCTTACCTTTATTTTTTAATATTATGTTATTCTAATCCTTTTTGGCAAGTATTTTCATTACCTTGTAATGTGTTTGTAACTAATAAATAATATGCCGCAGCACTCCAGCTAAAGTTTTTAGCGTGTAGTCCTTCTCCTGTAACAGGGTTATAATTTTCTCTTATAGTTTCAGAAGATAAAACACCATCTGCATTATTTATTAATTTTAAAGTTAGCTCTTTAGCCTCTTCCTTATAACCATAATTTTCTAAAGCTTCTATACCAAATAAAGCTTGATCTAACCAAACAGGACCTCTCCAATATTTATTAGGGTTGAACTGTGGACTATCTTTTGATGCTGTAGGAAAAGGAACTTTTAAATTAAATTTATTAGGATCTAAAATATTTTCTACAACTCTATCTGCATTTTTTTTGCTAGATAATTTTGCCCATAAAGGAATAAAGCCTTCTGTCCCTTTACCTCTATTTACGAGTAACATTTTTTCTTTTCCATCTTGTGATATTTGTAAATCATAATAAAAACCTGTTTTTTCATCAAACATATATTTTTCTATATATTGTTTTAATTGTTTAGCTTCTTCTTCAAATTTTAAAACATCTTCTTTTTTACCTAAAACTTCTGCTAAATCTTTTAAGAAGGCTTTTTCTGCATAAAGATAAGCATTTAAGTCTACCGATTCTTGATTTATAGAATATCCTACAACATTTCCTTTTTCATCTTTATTTTCAAATACTTTTATACCTTTGTCGTTTTTGCCTATGCCATTTTTATCAAATCTTATAGCATTATCCATTCCACTTTCCCAAGCTGCTGCCTCTATTATAGCATCTTCATCTATAATAGGTTTGTTATTTTTATCTTTTAATATGTTACCTTGCTCATCCTTTTTATAATGTGCATTATGTACCATTGCTCCATATTCAGCAACACCATTTTTATCAGTATCTCTGTTTGTATACCACCAGTTGTGATATTCTACTAATTTAGGATACATTTCTTCTACAAAAGCTATATCATTAGTTTCTTTATATATATTATAAACTACCCAAGCTGCTAAAGGTGGTTTAGAATTTCTTTCATTAGCCTCTTTTTCATCATAATATATAGCATCTACAATAGCCCCTTTATCTTGTGGCCTATTTTTGTTATCTTCTGTTATTTGATAATCAAACATTGTTCTAACCGCATCTTTTGCAAGGTTGCTATCAAAATCTAAAACACCCATAGCATTTTTCCAAGAATCCCAAGCCCATAAACCGTTAAACCATCTATAAGATACAGAAGGCGTTATACCTTGTGTTTTTATATCACCTGCTTGGCTTCTCCAGTTAGTAGTCATTGTTATCATAGATTTTACGGCTACATTGTCATAAGGTTTATTATCTTCTTTAATGTTGCCTTTTTTAAATGTGTTATCTAAATAACCTTGCCATCTTTTATTATTTTTTATAAAAGCATCTTCTTTGTCTAATTGTGCTAAATTTCTATTTTCTAACATATATTCATTTTCGTTAAAAGTAAAACTTTCTGTTCTATATGTTGTATAAGCTTCTTTTGGTTTTATTGTTATTTTATCTTTTAAAGATGCATTATAAGATAAGTTATTTTCATTTATACTTATATTCACATCATCATAAAATTTTATAAAAAATTTATTTTCTTTTGTTTCTTCAGATAAACCCTCATTTTCACCATTAAAAATAACATTTAATTGGTTTTTATTAGCTTCTAAAGTTGGATTTATATTGTATGTTTTTTTGTTATGTTTATAATCTTTAAAAATATCTCCGCTCCAGCTTATATCTAAAGATATAGGCTCATCAGTTGTATTTTCTATATATGTTTTTATAAGAGCCGTTCTATCTGTTGCAAATATAAGCTCTAATACTAAGTTAATACCGTTTGAGCTATAGCTTTGAACAATCTTTCCAGGATAATAATTTAACTTTGGATTAGAAAATTCTAAATCTATAGGTTTTCCATCTTTTTTTATAGATATTTTTGATATACCTTTAGATAAATTTATAGCCATTGTTTCATATTTGTGTTTAAATAATATAGTAGGGCCAGAAAAAGCACCTAAATTTTCTTTATCTTCTAACCTCGGTAAAGAATACCCGTGCCAAGAACCTTTATCCATAAAGGTTGAAAAATCTGAAACTTGGTAATAAGAATAAGGTTGATTTGTAAGCTCTGCTTGCAAATTAATAAGATTAGCAAAATCTTCTACAACATATTTAGAGCTAGCAAAAACCTCTCTAAAGTTTAAATTCATACTAGATAAAAAAATTGTAGATGACAAAGCTGCTAGTAAAAAATTTTTAAATACTCTTCTTTTCATATAGTTCCTCCTAAATATAAAATATTATATTTTATATAAAACAGTACTTTTAGGATTGTAAAAATTTATACCCCTCTAAAAAATAAAGTTTTATCTTCTTTATTTTATTATAATTACCTTTATATTACAATAACTAATTAATAAAAGTTTTTATACAAAAATTGTATATATTTAACAATTTCTTTCAAACTTTGTCAAAATACTATATTTACATATATAAAATCTACTCCTTAAAATGTGCTAGTTCATAAGGATAATAATCACACTCTTTCAATATTTCATCATCTAAGTTATACATCTTTACTAATGCTGCCGCCTCTATACACCAATATCCAACATAATAATCTCTTAAATGGGCATTTTTATCTAATATACATTGATCATCTTGCATATTTAACCATTGTTTCGTTATATATTTTTTTAATAGCTTTGTTGCTTCTTGTTTTTTCCCCTCTTTTGCTAAATCTACTATTTCCATTACTGTTTTTTCTCTCTTTTTAAATAATATCTCTTTTGCTTTTATTTCTTCTATTTCGTCTATGTAATTTATTAAACTGTCTATATATCTATCTTTTAGCCCTTTTTCTCTTATTAGCTTTATAAATTTTTCTACATACTCTGTTTTTATATTTAATATTATTATAAATATTAATGCTACTCTTATATCTTCAAAGCAACCTGTATCCCATTTAAAATTTTTATATAAACCATATAATAATCCTTCTCCTATTGGCTTTAGCTCTTTTATATCTATTCCTAAAGAATAGCCTGAATAAAATACTTTAAATCCTGATAAAAATATTCCATAATAATATCCAGACAATGCATCTTCTATTGCATCATAAGGGTACTTATCCTTTAATTCTTCAATTTCTTTTTTTATTGTCTCAAACCTTGTTTTATAACTGTTTAAATAAAACTTATAATTTTCCTCTAAATATTCTCTATCTTTTATTTTATCTCTCATATGTTTTCTCCTTTTATCTTATTATTTTAATATTTGTTCTATATCTATTTTACTTAATTCTCTTAATGTTTCACCATTTCTGCCTATTTCAAAATATCTTACATTGCCTGTTTGATCTATTAAAGATACTAATTTTAGTACATTTACTGTACTTGTATTTCCGTTAAGTTTATAGTTTCCTTTATCTTGATCTAAAAGTTTTATTATTTCATCTGATTTTTCTTTTCCTAAAGCCTTTTCTAAGTTCTTTTCAATCCATTTATCATCCATTTGAATTTTCCATTCATCTTGGGTGCTTTTACTTTTATTTTTTGTTAAAGGTGCTTCATTCAGTGGCTTTTTATTTTCAGCTTGAGTTTTGAATTTACTTTCTACAATAACTATTTCTGGAGGTGGAGTGTTATTTTTAAATATCAAGTCTATTCCTTGATGGGTAGAGTCATTTATAGTTTTTAATTTTACGTTATCTAACATTATATTTTCTAAGTCGCCCATTTCATACATTTCTAACTCTGTTAAAAATTCTCCATAGTTTCCTTTTTGTATTCTTGTAGCTTTTTTAGGGTCAAAATCTTTTATTTGAGCATTTATTTCTTTTTTTCTTGAACCATTAGGTATTATTTTGCTTATGTTTCCAGGCTCAACTTCTTCTATAACTATATTAACCCCTCTACCTTTACCTTTATTTGGCAACATATCTGTTGCTCTAGATATATCTGCCCCCTTTCCTACCAACTTATTCATATCGCTAGTTTTATCTACAATAGATACCCCTTTTAAAGCCCCTTTGCTACCTCCAGTTGGTATAGATGTAGCTATATCAAATATTAATTTTGAGCTAGCTCTAAATTTTTCTTCTATTGTAGCATTTTCCCAAAATTCTTTAGCATAATTATTTATAGCTACAATATTTTCATCAAAATTAAATAAAAAATTTCCTAAATCTTCTATAACACCTTTTGGATTTGTAATTGTTGAATATACACCCTCTATACTTTCTCCAACACTTTCAATAATACCTCCTGTAACTGCACCTGCATTTGTTAAAAATCCACTATCTTCTTTATCTACCTCTAAATTAAATAAACCTGCTGTAAATTTTGATATTATTTTTATATCTTTATCATATAGATTTTTAGCGTTATTTTTAAGATTTTTCTTAGATACTTCTATATCTTTTTTAATATCATCTTTTATTTTTTCTAAAGATACGCTTTCAATATTTCTTTTAGAATTTTCAAAGCTTTTAGACATATTTTCTTCTAATATTTGATCTAGTGTTTTTTTATTAGGTACGTTGTTTTTTATGCTATATTGTCTTTTAAAACTTTCAATAGTTTTTTCAAAATAATTGTTTCCACCATTTGTAGTAATGCCCTTTTTATATTTATCTCCATAAATAGTATTATACCATTGTTTATAAAAAGATACTATATGTTTATTAGAAGTTTCTTCTGTGTCCTTATTAAATTTATTATTTTTTATATTTTTATCAATAGTGTTGTTATAACCATTTTTAGCATTTATAGTGTTTGGTATAAGCCCAAATAAAGTATCTTCAACCGACTTGTTATTTGTGTTTTTTACATTTTTAACATCAATTTTTTTAGGTACAATAGTATTTATATTTATTTTATGTCTTTTATTATTTAAGTTTTTTTCTTTTTTATTATAACCAACTTTTAATGCACTAGGTACAGACCTTGTACTATTTTTTATTACACCACCTTTAGAAAACAATAAATAAATCTCCTCTCACATATAATTAAATATCTTCTTTAATAGTTAATATAATATCATTTAAAATAGCTCTCCATTCTTTCTTCTGAAATACATCACAATTAAAAGATACTATTAATAACCCTATTTTAATTGGTACAAAATAAATTTTATTAAATATATATCCATCTAATACAGGGATTGTAAATGAAAATGTTCCTATTTTCTTTTCTTCTGTTTGTAAAATTTCTATATCCTCCATCTTACTAGAAGGATACATTCTTGAAAATTGTTTTAAAATTATACCTCTTATCTCTTCTATATCCTCATTTAAAATATTTCCTTCTTCTAAATTAAAATTAAAGTTTATAGTTGTATCTTCACTTGTATATACATAATCTGGGTGAATATATAATGAATATTTTTTATGTAATAAATCCTCTTCCATTATATTAAAACTTTTGGGCAAGATTATTTTTATTTTACCATCATATAGCTCCTTTTCTTCTAATAGTAGCTTTTCATATCTCGCTATTATATATCCTCTTTTTATATCATTTTCCACATTAAAATAATTTATTTTCTCTTCTTCTCTTAATTTTATTAAATCTCTTATTAAGTTTTCTTGATAACCTATATTAATAAGCTCCTTATAAAATATAATTATTTCTACTAGGTTATTGTAGTATATTAAAATTTTTTGTAATTTTTATTCACAATGAATTCTAACTTATTTTGTATTATCTTTCAATATAACAAGGATAAAATGTCAATTTTAAATGACAAAATGTAATTTTTTAGTATAAATAAAAGGCTTAATTAAAATTCAAAATTTAATTAAACCTTTTATAATATAAAATATAAATTTTTAACAAACTTTTTTAAGTATTAATAACTTTTGCCCTGGATATATTAAATCTGGATTTTCAATTTCATTAAGCTCTACTATATCATCTACTGTTGTGTTAAATTTTTTAGCTAAATCCCAAAGTGTATCACCAGGTTGTACTACATAAATAATCATACTAGCAATACTATTTAAAAAGCTTTCATCTAGCTCTTCAAAAATAACATCTGTAATAAAAGAAAGCTGCTTATCTTTAGTAACACAAGTGTCAAAATTTACCGCACATCTAATTTCAACATCTTTATCAGACATCATATTAACACCAATATGCTCAAGATAAGAGCTAATATCAACTTTAGCAATTTCAGAGTTAGCCCCTTTAGCATCTATAGCTTGGCTATAAGGTATAATAGTATTAAAACAATACATAGGATAATCATCATTATTAGTAATATAAAGTATTTTACAATCTATAATACCCTCTGCTAATATTTTATCTTCTAATATTTCTATATTATCTAATATAGGCTTGCCAGAAACTTTTAAAACTTGTAAAATAGGCGGACATTCTTCATCTAATTTTACAATTTCTTTAATAGATGCTTGGTTTTTATTTTTACATATTAACATAGGATAGCTTTGCATATTCTTTTCAATATTAATTTTTTTATCTAAAGCATAAGCATCTTCTAAAATATTCATTTCATCTTCATAGCTAACTTTAATATTACAACCTACATAAATATCTATACCTATAAGTCTTGGTTCTACGTCTACATCTTCTAATATTTGAACGTTTTTTTCTTGTATATCAAGATAAACATCACCTATCATATTATCTGTAGCACCTTCAACCTCTATCACACCATTAAAAGGTATATCTTGTTCAAAATATGTAATAATACTATCTTCTTCATCACTTTTATAAAGAATACAAGCTCTAACATCTCCAGATATGCTTATTTTTTCATTTTGGGCTCTCACATCTTTATTAGCAATGTTAAAAGTAATATCTAAAATTTCTTTTATATTAGGCCTACCGCTAGATATTTCTATATCATCTTTTATATTAAAACGGTCAAATTTGCTACAAGCTATTTTATTTACATTTATATTAGTAACCTTCATTTGTTTTTCATCAAGGCCATCTATTGTAGATACTGCCTCTATATTTTCTTTAGCCAAAACCTCTGATGCTACCTCTAAAATAGCTCTAAAGCTTACTTTTCTATCATTTATAAGCTTATAATCTAAATTTGTAATATTGCAGGCGGTAAAAACAGTCATCGTTTTATCTATACCTTCCATATTTATAAAATCGTTAATAGGATATGTAGATTGCATATTATATATAGGCTTATTTTCTCCTTTTGCTACAAATAAAACATTTATATCTAAATTTCCTTTAAAAGTAATTCTATCGTTAACTATGTCTTTACTATCTATATATGCAGTTGCGTTAGCCTCTAAAACCATGTCTATATCTGGTTTAGTATCTGGAACAATAATATCGCCTTCTACTAAAACTTGGCTTGTTTCTTTCCCTATTTTTTTATCTATCGTTATATCTTTCTTCAAAATTTCCATAAAAAAAGACCTCCTACATATTATTTTTTATAAAAATATATGTAAAAAGTCTATTTTTTATAACTTATTTTAAAAACTGGTTTTTATTTTTATCTTTATCTAATATAAAATGTCCATTAGATGGTAAATCTTTAGCACGATAATATTCTATATCATCACATATAAAATCATCTTTTTCTAAACAATGAGTAATTTTGTTAGATTTTTTTACATTTAAAATAGTAACACCTATTGAAGATTTAGTGGATTTTTCTTCTATTTGGCTGCTATTTAAAAGAATAGCCTTTTCTTTATCTCTAATTAAAAATATATCCGTATCGTTTAAAATAAATTTAATATTTACTAATTTATGTTTATCATTATAAGCATTTACAAGTTTTTTTCTATTAACTTTAGTTTTATAAGCATCTAAAGGTATTTTAGCTATTTTGCCATTTTCAAAGGTAAATAACATATGTCCTTCAAAATCTGTTGTTATAACAAAATATAAAATATTTTCATTTTCTTCCATACCTAAAAGATTAGGTAAATAATGACCTATATTACTAACTTTAACTTCTGGTATGTCATATGCTTTCATTTTATAAACATTACATTTATCAGAGAAAAATATTATTTCAGATTTATTGTTAGCCTCTATTTCTTGTATAATAAAATCTTCTTCTTTTAATTTATGTTCACCAGAGGATCGTAACGATATTAAAGTAACCTTTTTAAAATAGTTTTCTTTTGTTAAGAAAAATCTAGCAGTATAATCTTCTATAAGCTCGTGATCTTCTATTTCTTTAACCTCTTCATGATATATTATTTCTGTTTTTCTAGGTTTTCCATATTTTTTAGATATTTCTTTAAGCTCTGTGCATATAATATTTTTAATAAGATCTTCACTTTCATAAATTTCTTTTAGGTTTTTCATATCTTTTTCTAATTGTTCACGCTCTTCTATACGTTTAGAAAGATATTGTTTATTAAGGTTTCTAAGTTTTATTTCTGCTATATATTCTGCTTGTTCTTTATCTATATTAAATCCATCTATAAGATTAGGTATAACCATACTATCTTCTTCTGTATCTCTAATAATATTAATAGCTTTATCTATATCTAATAATATTTTAGCAAGACCACATAAAAGATGATGCTTAGCTTGTTTTTTCTCTAAATCATAAATAGTTTGTCTTTTTATACATTGTATTCTAAATTTAAGCCAATTTGTAAGTATTTCTTTTATACCCATAGTTTTAGGTATAGCATCAACTAAAACGTTAAAATTACAACTAAAGCTATCACTAAGGGTTGTCATAGAATAAAGCTTATGCATAAGTAGCTCAGGATTAGCGCTTTTTTTAATATCAATAGCTATTTTTAAGCCATTTTTATCTGTTTCGTTTCTAACATCATTTATTTCTTTAATTTTATTATTTTTAACAAGGCTAATAATTTTATCTATAATAGCTTCTATCGTTGTTGTATAAGGTATCTCATAAATTTCTATAAGGCTATTTTTTTTATCAAACCTATATTTTCCTCTAAGTTTAAAGCTACCTCTACCTGTTTCATATATATTATTTATTTCTTTTTCATTATAAATAAGCTCTCCACCGCTAGGAAAATCTGGTGCTTTTAAATATTTTTTTAAATCTATATTTTGATTTTTAATAAATTTTATAGTAGTTTCACAAACTTCTTTAAGATTAAAGCTACAAATAGAGCTAGCCATACTAACAGCTATACCTTGATTATTAGTAACTAATATATTAGGAAAGGTAGTAGGAAAAAGCACAGGTTCTTTCATTTTTCCATCATAATTATCTATAAAATCTACTGTATTTTTATCTATGTTTTTAAAAATTTCTTCGCATATGCCATCTAGCTTAACCTCTGTATATCTAGATGCGGCAAAAGCCATATCTCTAGAAAATTGCTTACCAAAGTTTCCTTTAGAATCTATAAAAGGTGTGAGCAAAGCCTCGTTACCTCTTGTAAGCCTTACTAAAGTTTCATATATAGCCATATCTCCGTGAGGGTTAAGCTTCATTGTTTGGCCAACAACATTTGTAGATTTTGTTCTATCACCTTTTAAAAGCCCCATTAAATACATTGTATATAAAAGCTTTCTATGTGATGGTTTAAATCCATCTATCTCTGGTATAGCTCTAGATATAATAACGCTCATAGCATATGGCATATAGTTTAGTTCTAATGTTTTTGTAATTGGTTGTTCTATATAATTATTCATAAAAACTCCTTATTATATATTTTAAACATCTGTAAGATCTATATATTTATATCCATTTTGCTCAATATATTCTTTTCTGCCTTTTAGATTATCACCTAGCAACATTTCAAACATTTCTTTTGTTTTTTCTACATCTTCAGGCAAAACTTGAACAAGCTTTCTAGTTTTTGGATTCATAGTAGTTTGCCACATCATTTCAGGTTCATTTTCACCAAGCCCTTTAGAGCGTTGTATATTATATTTGCCTTTAATTTTGCTTATTATATCTGCTTTTTCTTTTTCAGAATAAGCAAAATAAGTTTTTTTGCCTGATGTAATTTCATATAAAGGAGATTCGGCTATAAAAACCTTTTTTTCTTCTATTAAAGTAGGCACTAGCCTATAAAGCATAGTAAGTATAAGTGTTCTTATTTGAAATCCATCTACATCGGCATCTGTACATATTATAATTTTATCCCATCTAAGTTGGCTTAAATCAAAGCTATTAAGTTCTTTGTTATGTTTTGTTTTTAGCTCAACACCACAACCTAAAACTTTTAATAAATCTGTTATAATATCGCTATTAAATATTTTATCATAATTAGCCTTTAAACAATTTAATATTTTACCTCTAACAGGCATAATACCTTGAAATTCTGCATCACGACCTTGCATACAAGCACCAAGAGCCGAATCACCTTCAACTATATAAATTTCTCTTTTTGTAACGTCTTTACTTCTACAATTTACAAATTTTTCTACACGGTTATTCATATCTAAAGAGCCTGTAAGCTTCTTTTTAATATTTATCCTAGTTTTTTCTGCCGTTTCTCTGCTTCTTTTATTTATTAAAACTTGGTTAGCTATTTTATCGGCATCTGCCTTATTTTCTATAAAGTAAACTTCAAGACGTTCTTTTAAAAAATCTGTCATAGCCTCTTGTATAAATTTATTTGTTATAGCCTTTTTAGTTTGATTTTCATAGCTTGTTTGAGTAGAAAAAGAATTTATAACTATAATTAAGCTATCTTCTACATCAGAATAAACTATTTTCTTTTCATCTTTTTTATATAAATTGTTAGCTTTTATATATTTATCAATAGCAAATACAAAAGCAGATTTAACAGCTTTATCAGGAGAACCACCATATTCTAAAAAACTAGAATTATGATAGTATTCTACTATATTTATTTCATTGTTAAAAGTAAAAGCTATTTCAAATTTTAGCTTATATTCTTCTTTATCTTCTCTATCTTTACCTTTTGTTTCGTGGCTATAATAAACAGGCTCTATAAAGCTTTTATCTCCTGCTATTTCTTTTATATAATCTTTTATACCTTCTTCGTAACAAAAATAAAATGTTTCATCTGTTTCTTCATCATAAAGCTCAAATTTAAGCCCACTATTTACAACACATTGTCTTTTTAAAATTTCTTTAAAATAGTCTATTTCTATATTTATATCTGTAAAAACATCTGTATCAGGACGCCAATGTATTTTGCTACCTGTTGTTTTTATATTAGTTTTTTCTTTTTTTAGCCCGCCTACATTTTCCCCTTTTTCAAAATGTAAATTATATTTAAAGCCATCTCTTATTATTTCTACGTCCATATATTCTGAGCTATATTGTGTAGAACAAAGACCAAGGCCATTAAGCCCTAAGCTAAATTCATAGTTTTCACCACTATTATTAACATATTTACCACCGGCATAAAGCTCACAAAATAAAAGCTCCCAGTTGTATCGTTCTTCTTTTTGGTTATAATCTACAGGTATGCCTCTTCCGTTATCTTCTATACATATAGATTTATCTTTAAAATATGATATTTTTATTAAATTTCCAAAACCTTCTCTAGCTTCATCTATAGAATTTGATAATATTTCAAAAATGGAATGTTTACACCCTAAAATGCCGTCAGAGCCGAAAATTACGGCAGGCCTTAATCTTACCCTATCTGCACCTTTTAAAGATGTAATGCTTTCATTTCCATATTCAAGTTTTTTTGTATCTTTTTTTGCCATAAAGCTCCTACCTCTTTATATTAATATTTTATTTTAATATTATAATAAACATTCTGTTTTTTAGATTAACAAAAAAATCTAGTTATTGTCAATAGTTTTCTTGCAAATATATTTTAAATTTAATATAATTTTATATGATAACACATTTTTTTAATTTTATTAAAACATAACTATTATATTATTATAAATTAGAAAGGTATTTTATGTATAAAGAATATTCAAAATATTTAAAAGAAAAATATGGTGAAAAGGTTTATAAGCTACCTATATCACTAAAAGAAACAAATTGCCCCAATAGAGATGGAAATTTAGGGTTTGGTGGTTGTACTTATTGTGGAGATGAAGGTGTAGGTTTTGAAAATCTATCTGCAAATTTATCTGTTAAAGAGCAACTTTTAAAAAATAAAGAACATATAGCAAAAAAATATAAAGCCAAAAAATTTATTGCTTATTTTCAAAGCTATTCAAATACATATATTCCTATTAATCTGTTTGAAAAATATGTAAATGAAGCAATAATAGAAGATATTGTAGATATATCTATATCTACAAGGCCAGATTGTATAGACATACAATATTTAGAAATATTAAAAAATATAAAAAATAAACATAATATTGATATAACTATAGAGCTAGGGCTACAAACGGCAAACTATAAAACTTTACAAAAAATAAATAGAGGCCACACGTTAGCCGAATATATACAAGCAGCTAATCTTATAAAATGTTATGGATTTAACTTATGCACACATATTATATTAAATTTACCTTGGGATACAATAGAAGATACGATAGAAACAGCTAAAATAATATCTGTTTTAAATACAGATTTTGTTAAGCTCCACGCATTATACATAGAAAAAAATACAATACTTGCCAAACAATATTTAAACAATGAATTTACTATGCTACCTGTTGAAGATTATATAGAAAAAGCTATCACATTTTTAGAATATTTGTCTCCTAATATAGCTATCCAACGTATTATAGGTAGAGCTCCAGAACAATTTACATTATTTTCAAACTGGGGTATGAGCTGGTGGAAAATAAAAGAAGCTATAGAAGAAAAAATGGCTAAAGAAAATAGATTTCAAGGTAGGCTTTTTAATTATTGTAGCAATAAAGCTCTTAAAAAGTTTGACTAATTTCTATTTACATAGTATATTTATATTATAATAATTTTGGAGGTTTATTAATGAGATATATATCAGATTTAAAAATAGATGAAACGGTAGTTGAACATTATCTTTGCAAAAAAAAGCAAACTTTAAAATCTCGCGCTGGTAAAAACTATCTTTCTTTGCTTCTTCAAGATAAAACAGGCACTATAAATGCAAAAGTTTGGGAGCTTAATAACCAAATACAAAGCTTTGAAGAAAACGATTTTATAAAAATAGACGGTACGGTTTTATCATATCAAAATGAACCACAACTAACAATAAGAAAAATAAGACGTAGCCAAGAAGGAGAATATAACCCTATGGATTATATACCTTCTACAGATAAAAATATAGAAGAGCTTTACAACAAAATAACAAAAATTATATATAGCTTAGAAAATGTTTATATAAAAACTCTTTTAGAAAATATTTATATAAAAAATGACGAGCTAAGAGAAAGATTTAAAATACACTCTGCCGCAAAAACTATGCATCATAGCTATATGGGTGGTCTTTTAGAACATAGCTTATCTATATGCGAAATATGTGATTTTTTATCTAAACATTATGAATATGTAAATAGAGATTTACTTTTAGCCTCTGCTCTTTTACACGATGTTGGCAAAATGTTTGAGCTATCTCCTTTCCCAGATAACGATTATACAGATGACGGCCAGCTTTTAGGGCATATAATAATTGGCACAGAGCTTATAACAAGAGAAAGTAACAAAATAGAAAATTTTCCTCATCAGCTACAATCTCTTTTAAAACATAGTGTGCTTTCTCATCACGGTGAATACGAATTTGGCTCTCCTAAAAGACCAAAAACAATAGAAGCTTTTATCTTACATTGTGCAGATGAACTAGATGCAAAAATAAAAATGTATGAAGATGCTATTTTTTCTGATAATACAACAGGTAACTGGGTTGGTTATCATAAAATGTTAGCTAGAAATATTAGAAAGTCTAATTTTTAATGTATAATAAAGATGAAAAAATATCTGCTAGTGAGATAAACAAATATTGCTATTGTCAATATAGCTGGTATTATGAAAGGCTATATGGTAAAAAACACATTAGAGAAAGCTACAAAAATCCTGAAAAATTTAAATATAAAACCAATAAATCTAAAGCTAAAAAAACAAACAATAAAACTACAAATGCTAAAAATAATAAAGACGACTTTAAATATAAAACTATAGATAATTTTAAAAGAGGCGTAAAATTTCACGACGATTTTTTAGAGCAACGAAGAAAAAGATTAATTATTAAATTTATAATATTATTTATAATATTATCATTTCTTACTATTTTATTTTTATGGGTATTAAAATTATGCAATATATTATAACATTATTAATAATATTTTTTGTTTTATTATTTTTAGTTATTATAAACCGTAAACCTATAAAAAAGCTAAAATCTAAAAGTTTAGCTCCTTTTGGTTATAGGCTTTTTTATACCGATCAAAATACAAGAACTAAAAGAAACAACGTTATATATAAAAGAATACTTTATTCTCAAAAATATAATATACAAGGCAAGCCCGATTTTATATATAAAAAATTTAAAACTTGCTATATTATAGAACTTAAAAGTGGATCTATAAAAGATGATCCTATGCCTCATACAGGAGATTTAATGCAACTTGTAGCTTATTTTCTCATAATTGAAGATTTATTTGGATATAAAGTAAAAAAAGGAAAGCTTATATATAGCGATTATTGTTTTGTTGTTAGAAACACTAGGCGTTTAAGAAAAACCGTTTTATCTATATTAGAAGATATGCGTTATATGTTAAAAACTGGTAAAGGAGAAGCAAATTGTAGTTTTGTTCATTGCAGATATTGTATGTGTAAAAACACAGTTTGTGAATTTTATAATATTTAAGGTGATCTTTTATGGATAATAAAAATAAAAATTTTGATAAAAAAAATATAGAAAAAGTTTTAAACATAACAAATGAAAAGCTTTTAGCTAAAGCTTTGCAACAATATTTAAAATCAGATAAAAATTATATAAAAAAAGGTAACAAAAATGATGATTAAAAAAAATGATTATTTTGATATAAATATAACCGATATAGGTGTAAATGGCGAAGGTATTGGCAAAATAGATAATTTTACTATTTTTGTTGAAGGAGCTTTACCTAACGAAAAGGTAAATATAAAAATTATAAAAGTTAAAAAAAATTATGGTTATGGTAAACTTATAAAAGTCTTAATACCTTCTCCTTATAGAAAAGAGCCTATTTGCAAATATTTTAATAAATGTGGTGGTTGTAACCTACTTCATTTAGATTATAATCAACAACTTAATATAAAATCAAAATTTATACAATCTAATTTAAAAAAAATAGCTAAAATAGAAGATATAAAAGTGCCTGTTGCTATTGGAATGGATAATCCTTTTAATTATAGGAATAAAGCTAGCTTTCCTATAAATTTTACAGATAAAATTAATATAGGCTTTTATAAACCTAGATCTCATAATATAATAAATATAGATAATTGTATTATACAAAATCCGATAAATAATATAATTATAGAAAAAACAAGAGAATTTATAAAAGAAAGTAACATTTCTATATATGATGAAAATAGCGGTAAAGGCGATTTAAGACATATTGTAACAAGGGTAGCTAATAAAACTAATGAAATTTTAATATGCTTAGTTATAAATAATAATAAATTTTTATATAAAGATTTGCTCATAAAAAAATTTAAAAATATACCTAATTTAGATAGCATTGTTATAAACTATAACACAAATAAAAACAACGTTATTTTAGGAGATAAAATAGAAAATATTTTTGGTAAAGGATATATTATAGATTATATTAAAGACTTAAAGTTTAATATTTCACCCTTATCTTTTTATCAAGTTAACCCTATTCAAACAGAGCTTTTATATGAAAAAGCCTTACAATTTTGTAATTTAACAGGTGATGAAATAGTTTTTGATGCTTATTGTGGTATAGGCACTATATCTTTATTTTTAGCTAAAAATTGTAAAAAAGTATATGGTATAGAAATTGTGCCAGATGCTATAAAAAATGCTAAAGAAAATGCTAAAATTAACAATATAACAAATGCTCAATTTTTTGTAGGTAAATCTGAAGATGTTATACCAAAACTTATTTTTGAAGAAAATATATATCCAGATGTTATCGTGGTAGACCCACCTAGAAAAGGCTGTGATATAGCTCTTTTAGATGCCATAGCTAAAACAAATATAAAAAAATTAGTATATGTATCTTGTGATAATGCCACATTAGCTAGAGATATAAACTATTTATCTAATTTTGGCTTTAAATTAGATAAAATACAACCTGTTGATATGTTTTGTATGACAACACATATAGAATGTGTAGCATTAATAACTAAATAATATGGAAAGGAATGGCTATTTATGAATAATAAAGTAAAAAATACTTTAAAAAATATAGGTGTTAATTTTCCTATAGATTATAATGTTACAAACTTAGTTGATATTTTAATATGTGATAATATAAAAAAATATAAAAAAGGGCTAAAAACTAGTTTAAATATATATAAAAATTTTAAATTTGATACACTAATATTTAAAATAGATTTTGATTATAATCAAACAGAGGAAGAAAATTTAGAAAATACTATAAATATTTTAAATAGATTTATAGATATATGTAAACTTAAAAAACCTACTTTTATGAAATATACAAATTATGATAATACAATAGAAGGTATATTATTTTGTTGGGATTTGTCTAAAGAAAAAATTAAAATAAAAAATCTTATAAAAGAAATTTTATTTTTAAATAATGATGGCTTTATTGAGCTATTTTCATCCGTATTTTTTTTAGATACTAACAAACATATTTTGTTTAATTTTTATAGTGATAAAATAATAAAGATTTTATATACCAATAATAAAGATTTAAACAAAATTTATAAAAAATATAAAAAAATAATTATAACAACATAGGAGGAAAATCTTTGGAAAGAGAAAGACTTATCGAAATAGAAAGAAGCATTATAAAAAAATATAGAAAAACTATATGGCGTGGCTTTATAAAAGGTATACAAAAATATGACCTTATTAAAGAAAACGATAAAATAGCCGTTTGCATATCTGGTGGTAAAGATTCTATGCTACTTGCAAAGCTTATGCAAGAGCTACAAAAACACGGAAAATTTCATTTTGAATTAAAATTTATAGTTATGAATCCTGGCTATAATGAAGAAAACTTACAAGGTATTATAGATAATGCAAAGCTTTTAAACATCCCTATTAATGTTTTTGATACAGATATATTTGACATAGTTGTAGATATAGAAGAAAACCCTTGTTATCTTTGTGCTAGAATGCGTAGAGGACATTTATATAGCAAAGCAAAAGAGTTAGGCTGCAACAAAATAGCTTTAGGCCATCATTTCGATGATGTTATAGAAACAATTCTTATGGGTATGATATATGGTGGGCAGATCCAAACTATGATGCCAAAATTACATAGCCTTAATTTTGAAGGTATGGAGCTCATAAGACCTATGTATATGGTTAGAGAAGAAGATATTATAGCTTGGGCTAAATATCATAATTTAAACTTTTTAAGATGTGGCTGTAGATTTACAGAAAATATAGACTATACAAACAAAGATGAAAGTGGCTCTACAAGGCAAAATATTAAAAACCTTATAAGAAAGCTTAGACAAGAAAACCCTAATATAGAAAAAAATATTTTTAATAGTGTAGAAAATGTAAATTTAAGCACAATTATTGGCTATCATAAAGATGGTGTGTCTTACAATTTTTTAGATGATTATGATGAACGAGGCAAAAAGAAGAGCTTATAGCTCTTTTTTTTTATGTAAATGTCGAGCTATTTTTATATATACAAAACAAATTTTAGCAAATTTTTCTCATATAAGTATATATAATTTTATTTGTAAAAGCTTTTATTGGAGGGATTTAATGCATATAGAGATTTATGTAGATGTTTTATTTTTAATAAACTTTTTTATGATATATTTTATATTTTTTATAGTTAATAAGCTTATTAAAAATAAAATTACTTTAAAAAGAATAGCTTTTAGTTCTTTTTTTGCAACGCTCCTTTATATTTTAACTATTATTTTTATACCATATAACAAAATATTAAGTATAATTTTAATATCTTTTATATTTATTGTATCTATATTTATTGGTTTTAAGCCTAAAAATATTAAAGATTTTTTTAAAATATTTTTATTAGTAAACATAGTAGCATTTTGCGTTGGTGGTGGAAGCATTGCCCTATTTTACTATACAAACTTTAATTATTTTTTAAATGTTACTTTAGAAAATTTTCCTTTAAAATTTTTAGTTATATCTATTATTTTAACGTACATAATAATTAAATTATTTTTAAGCTGGTATAAAAGAATATTTATAAAAAAACAAAGCTTTTATAACATTACCCTTTATAAAGATAATATAAATGTAACATTAAATGCACTTTTAGATACAGGTAATAGCTTAAAAGAGCCTATAACAAAAAAGCCCGTTATGATAGCCGAATTTATAGCTATAAAAGCCATATTGCCAGAAAAACTAAAATTAATATTTTATGAAAAACAAGAAGATAATTTAACAAAGCTTTTAGAGCTAGGACATACAGCAGATATACGCCTTATACCTTTTAAAAGTGTAGGAAAAGAAAATGGCCTTTTGATAGGTACTAAAATAGATAAATTAGAAATACATACAGAAAATAAAATTATATTAAAAGATGTTATAGTAGCTATATCAAATTTTAGTTTATCAAACGATAATTTTTATAATGCCCTTTTAAACCCTGAACTAATAAACTGTTTTAATTAAGCATAAAATGGAGGTAATGCTATGCTTATTATGAAAAATCTACTAAAAAATATTATAAACATATTTAAAGAGCAAGAAGATGACAGCATATTTTATATAGGAGGTACAGATGTTTTACCTGCACCTTTAACTAATGAAGAAGAGGCAGAAATAATAGCTCTTTTAGGCACAGATGAAGACGAAATGGCAAAAGCTAAGCTTATAGAACGCAACTTAAGGCTTGTTGTATATATAGCAAGAAAATTTGAAAATACTGGTGTAAATGTAGAAGATTTAATATCTATAGGTAGCATAGGTCTTATTAAAGCTATAAATACTTTTAGATGTGATAAAAATATAAAATTAGCTACATATGCAACAAGATGTATAGAAAATGAAATTCTTATGTATCTTAGAAGAAATACAAAAACTAAAACAGAAATATCTATAGATGAGCCTTTAAATGTAGATTGGGAAGGCAATGAGCTATTATTATCTGATATATTAGGCACAGATGTTGATATTATATATAAAAATTTAGAAGAAGAGGTTGACAGAGAACTTTTAAAAAAAGCTATAAAAAGATTAGATAAAAGAGAACGTATTATAATAGAGCTTAGATATGGCATTTTTTCTGATGGTATAGAAAAAACACAAAAAGAGGTAGCTGATATGCTTGGTATATCTCAATCATATATATCCAGGTTAGAAAAAAGAATTATAAATAGGTTAAAAAAAGAATTTATAAAAATGATGTAAAATTATTGCTTTTATTATTCTTATATGATATAATTTTAACGACAATTTAATGTTGTTTTAAAATTACATACAGACAGTTCGAAACCCTCCTGTCTTTAAACAAAACTAGGTCAAATTAAACATTGTGTCAGCTTTTTTATGCTAATTATATTATATTTGAGCTATAGTTTTTATAGCTCTTTATTTTTAGGTTATTTTTATGTTTTTAATTGTTAATATTTAATAAAAAAGGGAAAGGTTTAACCACCTACCGCTCCTTTTTATAATAACATAGTTATAACCCCTACTCTTTTAATACTACAAAAGATAAAAAATAATAATTGGTTCTATAATAAATGTTAGGCTAAAATTATAGATTAATAAGACAATAGTCTTATCAATCTATAAAATGTTCGGGATTATACATATCTTAAACTTTACCTTTCTATTAAACCCTAATAATTGAAAAATAGCCTAATAATCTTCTATTTTTAATTTGACATTAGTTTTTTGGTTTTGTCTGTCTAAAAATGGAGGATTTTTTTATGCAAAATTTAATTAGATATTCTGTAATAGAAGAAAAAAACAAACGCGAATTTTTACTATTAATAGGTAGTGGCTGTAAATGGAAAAAATGTAGCTTTTGTGATTATCATACAGATTTTAATAAAAACCCTGAAGCCTGCTTTAAAATAAATGAAAAAGAGCTTAATAAAGTTACTGGTAAATACAATGTTTTAGAAATAGTAAACTCTGGTAGCTTTGTAGATTTAGATGAAAAAACTATGCAAAAAATAGAAGATGTATGTATAAATAAAAATATTAATACATTACATTTTGAGTGTCATTGGGCACATAAAGATAATATAGAAAAATTAAAAAAACATTTTAAAAGCTTAGGTATAACAGTAAAAACAAAAATAGGCATAGAAACTTTCGATTATTATTATAGAGAAAGCTTTTTAAACAAAGGTATAGAAGAAAAAGACGTTAACATTATAAAAAAATATTTTGATGAAGTTTGTTTATTACAAGGTTTAGCAGGACAAAGTGTAGATTTTATGTTAAAAGATATAGCTATAGGCCTTGAAAATTTTGAAAGAATATGTATAAACATAATGGTTGAAAATAAAACAAAAATAAAACCAGATCCAAACACTATACAAAACTTTATTAAATATATTTACCCTATATATAAAAATAACAATAGAGTTGATATATTATTAAATAATACAGATTTTGGTGTGGGAGGTATTAAAAATGATTAGCAACGAAATACTTTTAATATTATCTATATTCTTCATTTATGGCCTTGTTTTATTATGGTTTTATTTATTTAATGAAAAAGGCCTTTTATGTTTTACTGTTTTTGCAACTATTACCGCTAATATAGAAGTTTTACTTGTTATAAAAGCCTTTTCTTTAGAGCAAACTCTTGGTAATGTTTTATTTGGAGCCAGCTTTTTAGCAACAGATATGTTAAGTGAATTTTATGGCAAAAAAAGCTCTAAAAAAGCCGTTTTAGTAGGTTTATTAACATCTATATCTTTTGTTATTTTATCTCAAAGCTGGCTATTATATGATGTTATAAATGATTTAGATGCGCCTTTTAAAATGATTTTTTCTAATACACCTAGAGTTATGATATCTAGTTTATTAGTATATGCTATAAGCCAATTTTTTGATGTTTGGATATATCATAAATGGTGGGATTTTACAAAAAAAATAAGTGGTGATAAAAGAAAATATTTGTGGCTTAGAAATAACGCCTCCACTTTAACATCTCAATTTATAAATTCTCTTTTATTCACCTTTTTAGCTTTTTATGGTTTATATGACATAAAAACTTTAATTAATATTTTTATATCTAGTTATATTATATTTATTATAACTAGTATTTTAGATACACCTGTAATATATATATCTAGATATTTATATGAAAACAAATTTGTTAAAAATTAGGTTATATTCATATTTTTTATAAAATATTGTTTTATTTTACTTGAAATATAGCGTTTTTTGTCGTATAATATATATAGAAAATAAAATTATATCATAGGAGGACATAATATGAAATCTATTTCAAATTTGACAATAAAAGCTAAGCTATTAATTGCTTTTATTGCACTTATTGTTTCTATATTAGTAACTAATGTTTTTGGATTAGCATTATTAAAAAATATAGATGCAAAATATACTTATCTTCTACATTTAGAAGAGTCTATTAATAAAAACTCTAATACTATTATTAGTGAATTATTACCTTTATCTTCAAATATAACTTTATATTATCAATTAATTACTAATGAAAATATGGATCAAGTTAAAAATAGTGTATTACCTCATATTGATAATATAAATAAACAAATTGAAAATTATACTAATGTTATAAATGAATATAACCAAAACCCTATTAAAGGTATTGATTTTTCTGAATCAGAAAGCATGATAACATCTTTTAAAACGTCTTTAAATGAATTTGTAGATATATTTAATAAATACGTTGATTATAATGCTGCTAACGGTAATAATGCAGAGTCTGAATCTTTATTTAAACAAGTAGATAACAAAAGAAGCGAATTTACAAGTATATTCTATGATTTATCTACTTCTATATCAAAAACTGCTAACAACGCTTCTACTGCGTTGTCTAATAACGTTGTTTTTAGCATAGGTGCTTTAGCTACTGTTTCAATAATAATAATGGCTATTTCTATATTAATAGCTTCATTAGTTATTAAACAAATAACTTCTGCTATAAATAGATTAAGAACAAACTCTATTATGGTATCTAAAGGTAATTTAGATGTTGATATGAGAACAAACTCTAGAGATGAGCTTGGCCAATTATCTAACACTGTTGCTGATATGGCAGAAACATTTAAACATATTCTTTCTGATATTAACAGTCTTTCTAAAAATATGGAAAACGGAAATATGTACTATAGAATAAACTCTGATAGCTATGAAGGAGCTTTTAAAGAAGCTACTGATGCTATAAATGCAGCAACTTCTCAATTAGTAGATGACACATTATATATAGTAGATAAAGTTAAAGATTTTGGAAATGGTGTTTTTGATAGTGAAATTAAACATTTTCCAGGTGAAAAAGTTATCGCTACTAATGAGCTTTTATCTGTTCAACAATATTTAAGAAACGTATCAAATGATATAGTAAAACTCATTAATGCAGCTAATGATGGTAACTTAGAATTTAGACTTAACACTAGCCATTATATAGGCCAATGGAAAGAAACTACTGACGGCTTAAACTCTTTTGTTGAAAACGTAGTTAAACCTATAAAAGAAACACAAAATGCCCTTGAACAATTTGCAAAAGGTAATTTTAGCCACCAAATAACAAACGAATATAAAGGCGAATTTAACAATATTAAACAAACTGTAAACTTTACTGCTAATACAATACATTCTTATATAGATGAAATAACTACTGTTTTAACAAAAATGTCTAATAAAGACTTTGATGTTTCTATAGATAGAGAATATTTAGGTGATTTTAAAGCTATAGAAGAAGCTGTTAACCTTATTATTGATAACCTTAATGTTCTTACAAGAGATATTATATCTTCTGCTGAGCAAGTTTCTGATGGTGCTAAACAAATATCTGAATCTAGCATATCTTTAGCCGAAGGTGCTACAGAGCAAGCTAGCGCAGTAGAAAAACTTAACGAAATTATCTCTACTATTTCTGAACAATCAACAAATAATACTTTAAACTCTGAAAAAGCAAATGCTCTTGCTTTACAAACAAAAGAAAGCGCAGCTGATGGTAACAAACAAATGGATAATATGTTATCTGCTATGGAAGAAATTAACGTTGCTTCTAATAGTATATCTAATATAATTAAAGTTATTGATGATATTGCTTTCCAAACTAATATATTAGCCCTTAATGCGGCTGTTGAAGCTGCTCGTGCTGGTGAACATGGTAAAGGATTTGCCGTTGTAGCTGAAGAGGTTAGAAGCCTTGCTGCTAGAAGCCAACAAGCTGCTAAAGAAACAACTGATCTTATAGAAAGCACTGTTTCTAAAGTATCTGAAGGCTCTAAAATAGCTAATTTAACTGCTGAATCTTTATTAAACATTATAAATCAAATAGAAGAAATATCTGTTCTTGTAAATTCTTGTGCTATTTCTTCTAAAAACCAAGAAAAATCTATAGATGATATTAGCTATAGCATTAATCAAATATCTTCTGTTACACAAACTAATACTGCTACAAGCGAAGAATCTGCCGCTGCTTCTGAACAGCTCTCAAGCCAAGCTGACGTATTTTTCGCATCTGTATCAGACTTTAAATTAAAAGAACAACATTAATTATAAATAAAATAAAAGGAAATGGTTAAACCATTTCCTTTTATTAATATTGGTGTAAAATTATTGATAATAAAGACAGTATATAAGATTAAATATATCTTATATCTTTCCTATTAAATCTAAATAATTGAAAAATAACATTTATTTATTATATTTTTTTATAAAACTTAAAAAACATTTTTCTAAAATATATTTGTCCCCCTTAACATATTCAAAATGTCCTGAATTTTTTAAAATAACAACTATAGATTTTTTTAAGCTATATTTTTTTATTATTTTTTTTAAAGTTATAGCCGATTTAATAGAAACAAGCCCATCATAATAAGATTGTAAATATATAATAGGTATTTTAACATTTTTAATATTAAATAAAACTTTGTAGCTTAAATAAAATAAATCTAAATATCTAGGTATCCAAAATATATATAATAATAATTTTTTATCTGATATACTAGTTCTTTGTTGCATAACTTTTGTAAAATCATCTTTTATATAATTTGGAATAAAAACTATTTTTGCACCAGATATAAACGTTTTAAAATTAACTTTAATATTTAAAGGTATATTAATACAAAAAATACCTTTTATATTATATTTATTTTTTAAATACATATTAATAGATAACAAACACCCCATAGAATGCCCTACTAAAAATATATTTTTATATGCTTTTGCAATTTTTTCTAATTGATTATCTATGTAATCATTCCATTTTTTATAACCATTTTTACAAAATTGTTTAGATGTGGTTCCATGGCCTGGTAAAAGTAAATTTAAACAAGAATATCCATTTTTTAAAGACAAATTTATTAAATGTTCAAATTGGCTTGGTGATTCTGTAAAACCGTGTATAAAAATAATAACTGTTTTACTATTATTTATATGGTTATAAGTTTGTTTATGTAGTTTATTCATTGCCAAATATTTTATATATGGCTTGTGCTACCCCACCTTCATCATTAGTTAGTGTAACCATATTACAAGCTTCTTTTATAATATTGTCTGCATTACCCATAGCAACAGAAAAACTAGCAAAATTTAACATTTCTAAATCGTTTTCGCTATCTCCTATAGCTACTATCTCTTCTCGTTTTATACCAAGCATATTAGCATATTCTTTTAATGCATTACCTTTAGATATTCCCTTTTTCATTATATCTAAACAATTTTTAGCAGATATAACTGCGTTTATATCATCTAATTGTTTAAATTTATTTTGTATATTTAAAAGTTTTTCTCTATCATTTTCTAATATTACCATTTTTAAAAATTCTTTTTTCTCTATTAAGCTATATAAATCTTCTTCAAATTTGTATTCTAAAGACATACTAAGCTGCTTTGTATAATGTGTTAAAAATTCTTTAAGCTCATTGCCAGAGTTTTCCTTTGTTGTAGAGTAGCTTTCTTCTAATGTAAACATTTTAGCTTTAATATCATTTTCTATACAAATATCTATCATTTTTTTCATAGTATGTTTAGGTATATAGTTTAACTGTATAATACTATAATCTTTTAAATCTCTAATAGATGCTCCATTACAACCTATAACAACTTCTTCTTTAAAGCCTGCTTCGTCCATATAATCTTTTACAAGTATATCGTTTCTACCTGTAGCTATAACAACTTTTATACCTTTATTTAAAATCATATTTATAGCTTTAATATTATCTTCGTGTATTTCTCCATTATGTTTTATAAGGGTATTATCACAATCTATAGCAACTAATTTATAATTCATAATTTACTCTCCTTTCTAACTCTCCTTAATAATTTTAATATGTATAGGTGGATAATTAGGACGATTAAAAAAATCTGAAACTATTACTGTATATTTATTGTAATCTAAAGTTTTAACAAAATTTAAAATAGCATCTTTTTCTTCAAAACCTGTATCTCCACCTTGATAAACACAAAGGCTTATAATACCTTTTATTTTTAAAATTTGTAAAGATTTTTCTATAGCTAATATGCTCGTATGTGGTTTTGTAGCTATATTATGGTTAGCTTTAGGCAAATAACCAAAATTAAAAACAACACAAGAAATATTATTTTCTTTAATATATTTATCTATATTTTGGTGGCCATCTAAAATAAGAGATATATTGTTATATAAATTATTTTCTATAAGCTTATTTTTTGTAGATTGTATTGCTTCTTCTTGTATATCAAAAGCATACACAAAACCATCTTTACCTACTAGTTGTTTTAAAAATAATGTATCATTACCACGCCCCATTGTAGCATCTATAACTACATCTCCATTTTTAACATTTTCTTTTATAAAATCTTTAGCAAGTGTAGTAGTATTTATTTTCATATATCACCTATTATACTATTTTTAATGTTAAATCTTTAAAATCCCAAATATCTGTAACTATGTCTTTATAAAATTCTGGTTCGTGGCAAACCATAAGTATAGTTCCTTTATATTCTTTTAAAACTCTTTTAAGCTCATCTTTAGCATCTTTATCTAAATGGTTTGTAGGCTCATCTAGAACAAGAATGTTTGTTTCTTTATTCATTATTTTACAAAGCCTTACTTTTGCTTGTTCTCCACCGCTTAAAACGTATACTTTACTCTCTATATGATCTGTTGTTAAAGAACATTTAGCTAATGCTTGTCTAACCTCATATCGGGTAAAAGAAGGAAATTCGTCCCAAATTTCTTCTATGCAAGTTTTGTTATTATCTTCTTTTATCTCTTGTTCAAAATATCCTATAAATTGGTTAGCACCTTTTAAAACCTCTCCGCTAATAGGCTTTATCTCTCCTAATAGACTTTTTAAAAGAGTAGTTTTGCCAAGGCCATTAGATCCTACTATAGCTACCTTTTGCCCTCTTTCTAAAAGTAGGTTTAAAGGTTTACACAAAGGTTCTTCATATCCTATAACCAAATCTTTAGTTTCAAAAATAAGCCTATCAGATGTTCTAGCTGGTTTAAATCTAAATTCTGGTTTTGGCTTTTCTTTAGAAAGCTCTATTATATCCATTTTATCAAGCTTTTTTTGTCTAGCTCTAGCCATACCTGCTGTAGCTACCCTTGCTTTGTTTCTAGCTATAAAATCTTGTAAATTATTTATCTCTTGTTGTTGTCTTTCATAAGCTGCCTCTAATTGTTTTTTATTTTGCTCATAAAGGCGTAAAAATTCTTCATAATTACCAACATATCTAGTAAGCTTAGCATTTTCAACGTGATATATAAGGTTTACAACACTATTTAAAAATTCTAAATCATGTGATATAAGAATAAAAGCATTTTCATATTTTAAAAGATAATCTTTAAGCCAAGCTATCTGCTCTTCATCTAAATAGTTGGTAGGCTCATCTAAAAGTAATATATCAGGGTTTTGCAATAAAAGCCTACCTAACAATATTTTAGTACGCTGCCCACCAGATAAATCATCTACATTCTTATCGAGACCTAAATCATATAAGCCAAGCCCACGGGCTATTTCATCTACCTTTATATCAATATTATAAAAATCACTCATATCTAATATATCTTGAAGATTAGCAGCATTTTCCATAAGCTTGTCCATTTCTTTTTCATCTGCTTCTCCCATTTTCATATAAGTTTCATTAAGCTCTTTTTCAATATCAAATAAATATTCAAAAGCTACCTTTAAACTATCTCTTATGCTATCTCCTTTTTTAAGTTCTGCATGTTGATCCATATATGCAACTCTAACACGATTAGACCATTCTATCGTGCCTTCATCTGGCATAAGTTTATTTGTTATTATTTTCATAAATGTAGATTTACCCTCGCCATTAGCACCAATAAGCCCAACGTGCTCTCCTTTTAATAACCTAAAAGATACATCTTCAAAAATAGTTCTTCCACCAAAAACGTGGCTTACATTTTTAACTGTTAAAATACTCATTGTTAAAGCTCCTTTGTTTTAATATAATAAATTAATATTATGCTTTTTTATATTTATAAATTATGTTTATATAATAAATATTTGTATATCATTATAAATTGATAATACGTCAGTTTTATCAATATAGGTTGAAGATAAGATTATATACTTACCTTTTTATTTAAATCCAAATAGTTAAAAAACAACCTAAATTATTTTATAAATTGCTCTTGTATATTTTAACATACAAAATATAAATAAATCAACAATCAATTTTTTGAATACTTTTTATTCAAAAACAGATGTTCCTAAATATTTTATTCACAAAAATTAAAACCAAAAACCGTTTATAATTTTTCCTCTAAAATATTAAATCACATCTTAATTGCATAAATAAAAAGAGTACCACTTATCAAAATAAGCAATACTCTCTTTTTTATAGCTTAATATTAGCTATTTTTTTGTCCTGCCATATGTCTTTCTTGGGCTTCGATCATTTTTTTAACCATATATCCCCCAACAGAACCATTTTGGTATGAAGTTAAATCTCCATTATAGCCTTTTTTTAAAGGCACTCCTATTTCATTTGCAACCTCATATTTAAATGCATCAAGGGCTGCTCTTGCTTCTGGAATTGCTTTTCTTTTACTTGCCATAATAAATCACCTCATAAATTTTGTCATTATACTATACTGTCAACAAAGTTATTAATATATATATCTTGTTTAATATATTAATTATTAACTTTGTAATCTTATTATGTGTAAATAACAAAAACTAATTCAAGGAAATATATGTAAATTTTAATACAACAAAAAAGCTACAGGCAAAAGCCCATAGCCTAAATTTTTACTTAACTTTTTTATAATAAAAATATCCTGCTACCATAAATAATAAACATATAATAAGGTAGTAAATAAATAGCGGATTAGATATTCCACCAGATAAAATTATTAAAGAACCTAAAATAGCCATTAAAGGAACAAAATATCCCATAAATTTGTTTTTAATCTCGCCTTTTATAGCTAATTTTATAATAACTACATAAAATACACAATAGTTTAAATAACTAATACAGATAGCTATTTCAGAAACATCACCTTTCATACCATTTTTTTGTGTTATATAATGCACAATATACCAAATAAAAGTAACTATAGCTGAAAAAATAGCAGAATTTAAAGGCATATTATTGAAATTTTTATTTTCTTTAGATAATTTATCACTAAAAGGTATCATATTTCTAAGAGCTAAAGAATAAGGCGATCTTATTAAACCTAAAGTAAGACCATTAAGTGTTCCTACAACAGATATAATAACAAATATAAGAACTACTTTGCTACCTGTTTCTCCAAATAATATGCTAGCCATTTTACCAACACTATCATTACCAAGCTCTAAAACATTTTCAGGTCCTACAAATACACTAACACCAACAAAATATGCTAAATATACTATCAATACAAATATAGGAGATACTATAAGCGCTATAGGTAAATTTCTCTTACTATTTTTTATTTCGTGAGCTATAGATGTAGATACTATCCAACCATCAAAAGAGAAAGCTATAGGAGCAAACGCCGCCATTATGCCCATACCAATACCTGCTGTTTTAATATTTTCTAAATCACCTGCTAAAATTGGTTGAGGATCTCCTTTTACCAAACCTAATATAGCAAATAAAATTAAAGGTATTAATTTTATAATCATAGCTAAATTTTGAAAATATCCACCTGCTTTAGCAGATAAAGTATTCATTGTATATATAAAAACTGCAACTACAAAACCTATTGTATAAGGATTTAAAAATCCATCACCAGTAATATTAAATAATTGACATATGTATAAACCTGCAACCCAAGCCACAACAGCAATTGTAGCTGGCAAATATAAAAATGTTTGAAACCAACCAAATGCAGCTGCTGTTTCTTTGTTAACAAACTCTTCTGCATAAGATATAATACCGCCAGGTTTATCTGTTCGCATAGCTAATTGAGATATAGAAAGACTACCAAATATAATCGCTATTGCTGCTATACAAAATATAAATATACCTACAAGCACATTACCATCAGTATAGGTTAAAACATCATCTGCCTTAAAAAATATACCAGATCCTATTACTATACCCATAATCATTGTTATAGATGTAAATAAACCATACTTCTTATTTTCTTCCATATTATATCTCCTTTCTCTCGACAAAAAATTAATATTTCATAATTATACATTGACTATACATTTAAGTCAAGTAAGGTTTTATTTTATATATTTAAATTAATTTACCCTTTTTGTTATATATGAACCATCTTTTAATACTTCTATAACTAATTCTTTGTTACCATTAATATTAATTATATCTCCAACATTTTTATTTTTGCCATATCTTACAATATTATTACTATTAATATTATTTTTTTGTATATAATAATTTATTTTTAAATATGAAAAAATTATGGTTAATAATAATATTATAAATGATATATAAACGCTCTTATTTTTCATAATTACCTCTTTAATAATTGTTAAACTTTAGTTTTATAATAAACGTTGTTTATACTTTCCTTTTTATTAAACCCTAATAATTAAAAAATCTCAAATATTAAAAGACTGTAGATTTTTTCTACAGTCTTTTAATATTATATATTTAAGCTATTAGCAAATTCTTTACCAAAATTATAAGCTTGTTCTTTTTGCTCACTAGAAGGATTAAAAAGTATTTTTAATGGCTCTAAAGGCATTTTAAATTTAAGCTGCTTAAATCTGCCTTCTACATTAGATATACCTGCACCATTCCAACCGTAAGATCCAAAAACACCTGCTTTTAAACCTTTATGCACGTTAGCATTAAGTGATACTAATATATCCCAAACTGGAGGTAAAGTATCATCTGCTATAGTAGGTGTTCCTATTAAAAGACCTTTACAAATACCAATATTCGCCAAAACTTCTGATTTATCTGCTGTTTCTAAATCATAAAGTTTTACTTTAATACCTGTTTCCTCTGCACCTTTAGCAACCTCTTCTGCTAAAACTTTTGTATAACCATAAGCAGATACATAGCCCACTACTAATTCATCTACTTTTTCGTTTTTAGACCATTGTCTGTAATATTCTATATATTTGTCTAAATCTTTTCTAAGAACTGGCCCGTGGCCTGGACAAATAGTTTCTATTTCTAAATCTTTAATTTTATCTAAAGCTTTTTGTATATATTCTTTAAAAGGCCCCATTATACAATCAAAATAATATTTATAAGCATCTAAAAAGTCGCCTTCTATTAAATCATTAAATACTTTTTCATCACAATAATGACAACCAAATGAATCGCAAGTAAATAATGTTTTATCTTCTTTAATATAAGTATACATAGAATCTGGCCAATGTAAATAAGGTACACTTAAAAATGTTAAAGTTTTATTACCAAGGCTAATTTCTTCCCCATCTTTTACTATTTGGCTTTTAAAATCTTTGTTAGTTATTTCTTTTAAAAATTTTATAGCAAAAGCCGAACCAACTATAGTCATATCTGGATTAATATCTAAAAGTTTTTCTATAGCTCCTGTATGATCTGGCTCTGTATGATTTACCACTAAGTAATCTATTTTTTCAGGTGATGTTATATCATTTAGTCTTTCTAAATGCTCATCAAAAAATTTACCTTTAGCAGCTTCTATAAGGGCTGTTTTTTCACTACCTTTAACAACGTAAGAGTTATAAGTTGTGCCATATTCTGTATACATAACAACATCGAAAACTCTAATGTCAAAATCTAATGCTCCAACCCAAAATATATCATCTCTAACTTTTAAATGACCCTTCATTTATTTTACACTCCCTTTAAATATAATTATATCATTTTACTACTTAATATATAATACAATATCCAACTAAAAAAGTCAAGTTTATTTAACAATTTTTTCACATATTTTTTTTAAATAAGCTATTTCTTCTTTAGTTAAATATCTATATTCTCCTATATTTAAATTTCCAATATTTATTTTATCTACAGCTATTCTTTTTAAATTAACAACTTTATGGCCTATGGCATCACACATCTTTCTAACTTGTCTATTTCTACCTTCTGTTATAATTATTTTTAGGGTAGAATATTTATTGTCTTTTTCTAATATTTGTATATTAGCAGGTGCGGTTTTATAATCATCTATAATTAAACCTTTTTTAAATTTTTCTAATTTTTCTTTTGTAGGTGTTCCATAAACTTTAGCTATATATACTTTTTTTATATTATGTTTAGGGTGTGTTAATTTATACGTTAAATCTCCATCATTTGTTAATATTAAAAGACCAGATGTATCATAATCTAACCTACCAACAGGTACAACACGCTCTTTTATATTTATATAATCAAAAACAGTTTTTCTATCAAATTGTTCTTTAGCCGTTGTAACACAACCTACCGGTTTATTTAACATAATATAAACTTTTTTATCTTCTATTTTTACAAGTTTATTTTTAAAATAAACTTTATCATTTTTCTCATCTACTTTAAATCCTAGTTGAGTTATAATTTTACCATTTACAGTTATATCACCTTGCAATATATGTTCTTCTGCTTTTCTTCTAGAGCATATACCACAATCTGCTAAAAATTTTTGCAACCTAATCAAAATTTTATCTCCTTTTTATATAAATTCTGAAAAAATAACATTAGAAATATCTATACCTTTTTTAGATAATTTTAAATAATCTCCTTCTTCTATCAGAAAACCACTTTTTATAAATTTATCAATTTCTGTTTTATAAATAGAATTTATATCAACATTAAACTGTTTATAAAAATCAGACTTTTTAATACCCTCTGTCATTCTAAGTCCCAAAAACATAAATTCACTATACATATGCCTTTTTTCTAATATTTCTATTTCTCTATTATTTTTAAAATTTATATAATCATTAAAATTATTTGTATTTATTATTCTTTTTTCATCTATTAAAGAGCTCGCTCCAAGCCCAAAACCTATATATTCTTTTCTAGTCCAATAAGTTATATTATGTTTACATTGTTTTTTTGGCTTACAAAAATTAGATATTTCGTATAAATTATATCCATTTTTTTCTAAAATATCTATAGCCATATAATATAGCTTTCTATCTAATTCATCATTAAATAGCTCTAGCTCCCCTTTTTCATACATATTATAAAATTTTGTTCCTTCTTCTAAAATAAGGCTATATGTAGATATATGTTCAGGGTTTAATTTAACTATATTGTTTAAAGTTTCTTTAAAATCTGTTTCCGTTTGGCTAGGCAAAGAAAACATTAAATCTACATTAACATTATTAAAACCAACTTTTCTAATATTTTCATAGTTTTGTAAAAATTGTTCTATTGTATGTATTCTACCTATTTTCTTTAACAATCTATTTTGATAAGCTTGTAAGCCAAGGCTTATTCTATTTATATTGCTATCTTTAAAATTTTTTATTTTATTATAACATAATGTGCCAGGGTTTGCCTCTATTGTAAATTCTACCTTTTCATCCACTTTAAATAAAGAATATATTTTATTGGCAATACCTTCTATATAACCAATAGGTAATATAGAAGGTGTTCCACCACCGATAAATATAGTTTTTATAATATATTTATCTTTATTAAAAATAGCAAATTGTTCTATTTCTTTTAAAAGGGCTATTTGATATTGCTCAAAATATTGTTCTTTACCTTTAAAAGATAAAAAATCACAATAAAAACATTTTTCCGTACAAAATGGTATGTGTATATATATGCTTAAATCTTTCATTTTTTACTCTTCTTCTAATTTTAATACACTCATAAAAGCTGCTTGTGGTACTTCTACATTGCCAATTTGACGCATTCTCTTTTTACCTTCTTTTTGCTTTTCAAGGAGCTTTCTTTTACGGCTAATATCTCCACCATAACATTTTGCTAACACGTCTTTTCTCATAGCACTAATAGTTTCTCTAGCTATAATTTTATTTCCAATAGCAGCCTGTATAGGTATTTCAAAAAGATGTCTTGGTATCTCTTTTTTAAGCTTTTCTGCCATTTTTCTACCTCTTTCTTGAGCAGAAGATTCATGTACGATAAAGCTTAAAGCATCTACAACCTCTCTATTAACGAGCATATCTAATTTAACAAGCTTAGATTCAAAATATCCTATTATTTCATAATCAAAAGATGCATAGCCTCTTGAGCGAGATTTTAAAACATCAAAAAAGTCATATATAATTTCATTAAGAGGTATATTATATGTTAAAACTGCTCTAGTTTCTTCTAAATATTCCATACCTATATATTCACCTCTACGTTGTTGGCAAAGCTCCATTATAGAACCTATATATTCACTAGGCAACATAATTTCTGCCTTAACTATTGGCTCTTCCATTTTTGTTATAGTGGTAACATCTGGAAAATCACTAGGATTAGAAATATTTAAACATTCTCCATTAGTTAAATGTATTTTATATATAACACTAGGTGCTGTAGTAACTAAGTCTAGGTTATATTCTCTTTCTAACCTTTCTTGTATAATCTCTAAATGTAGCAACCCTAAAAATCCACATCTAAAGCCAAAGCCTAAAGCTACAGAAGTTTCTGCCTCAAATTGTAAAGAAGCATCATTTAATTGTAATTTTTCTAAAGCATCTCTTAAATCTTGATATTTTGAGCCATCAGCGGGAAAAATACCACAATAAACCATAGGGTTAACCTTTTTATAACCTGGTAAGCTCTCTTTAACAGGATTATTAGCATCTGTTATAGTATCGCCTATGCGAGTATCTCTTACATTTTTTATACTAGCAGTTAAATAACCTACCTCTCCCGCTTTAAGCTCCTCTGTTGGTATAAACCTACCTGGGCCAAATACACCAACTTCTACAACTTCAAACTCTTTTTCTGTTGCCATAAATCTAACTTTTGTACCTTTTTTAACAGTTCCATCAAAAACACGCATAAAAACTATAACACCTTTATATGCATCATAAAAACTGTCAAATATTAATGCTTTTAAAGGTGCTTTTTCATCACCTTTAGGTGCGGGTACGTTAGATATAATTCTTTCAAAAACTTGTTCTATGTTAAGATCTGCTTTTGCTGATATTAAAGGGGCATCTTCTGCCTCTATACCTATAATATCTTCTATTTCTTTTATAACTCTTTCAGGACAAGCGCTAGGTAAATCTATTTTATTTATAACAGGCAGTACCTCTAAATTATTATCTATTGCAAGATAAACATTAGCCAAAGTTTGAGCTTCTACACCTTGTGCCGCATCTACTACTAATATAGCACCATCACAAGCAGCAAGGCTCCTAGATACTTCATAGTTAAAATCTACGTGGCCTGGTGTATCTATAAGGTTTAATGTATATTCTTCTCCGTCATTAGCCTTATATATAAGCCTAACCGCTTGAGCTTTTATAGTTATACCTCTTTCTCTCTCTAAGTCCATATTATCTAAAACTTGAGCTTGCATCTCTCTCTCTGTTAAAAGGCCAGATTTTTGAATAAGTCTATCTGCAAGTGTAGATTTGCCGTGATCTATATGAGCAATTATGCTAAAGTTTCTTATTTTTTCTTGTCTACTTAAAGCCATTTTTATCCTCCATTTATATTTTATTAAATTTTATTATCAAATTATAATATTATAGCATATTTTAACCAAAAAATCTATTATTTTATAATTTAATTTTATATATTAATTTACATAATTATTTTTGTACCATTTTCACTAGATATAACGTTTATTTTGTTTTGCACTCTATTTTTTATTTCATCAATATGGGTAATAATACCTACACTAATATTGCTAGTTTGTAGCTCCTCCAACGTGTTAATAACTACATCTAAAGTGTTGTTATCTAATGTGCCAAAGCCTTCATCTAAAAAGAATATTTCTAAAGGTGCATTATTTTTAAGCTGTATTTTGCTAGATAAAGATAAAGCAAGACTTAAAGATGCCATAAAAACCTCCCCACCAGATAAACTTCTCGGGCTTCTTATTATTCCACCATTATAATTATCTTTTATAACAAAATTATTATCCAAAAGCTCTAAAGAATATTTACTTCGGCTCATATTAAAAAGCCTTTTGCTAGCATCTAAAACAATATGCTTAAGATATCTATTAGCTACATATTCTACAAATATGCCACCTTTGTTTAAATCGGAAAGCTCTTTTAATAAATCTAGCTTTTTTTCTTCTTCTTTTATTATTTTTGTAGTTTTTTCTATTTTTTCAAAAATTTCTTCCTTTTGAGATATATTTATTTTTAATGTTGTTATATTTTGTATTAGCTCTTTATTTTGGCTTAATAAATTTTGTTTTTCGTTACATATATTTTTTATATTTTCATTTAATGTGCTTATATTTATGTTTTTATCAATATTTAAAATTTGTAGCTCTTCTTCTATTCTTTTTACATTGTAACTATAATCGTCATATTTTTCTCTATAGCTTTTTATTTTTTCCTCATAAAATTGTTTTTTATCTCTTTCATTATAGCTTTTTAAAACTTGTTCACTATTTTGAAAATTGCTTTTTTGTATAAATTCATCTATATAAGTAGATTTTTTACTAATATTTTCTTTGTTTATTTTTAAGTTTATTAAGCTATCATTTATATCTTTTTCTAATATATTTTTTTGTTGCAACAATTTATCAAATAAATTTTTATATTTTTCTTCGTTTAATAAAATATCTTCTATTTGTTTCTCTATATTTAATATATATTTATTAGGTTCTTCATTGTAAGATAAATTTTTTATTTTTATACTAATATCTTTTATAGTGTTTTCCTTTTCTTCTTTTTTAGTTTGTAAAAATATTTCATCTTTTTCTAAATTATTAAGGTTATTTAAAATAACATTATTTTCTTTATCAATATTATCTATTTGTTTAGTTATACATAAATATTTTTCATTATTTTCACTAATAGTATTTTCTATATTTAATATGTCAGCATATTTTTCATCAAAGTTTTTTGTATTTAAAGTTTTATAATAATAATTTAAGTTATCATTAATATTGTTTAATAAATTATTATTATTTTCTAATTCTTTTATTTTTTCATCTTTTATTTTTTCTATATTTTCTTTAGATATATTTATAGCATTTAATTTTTCTTTTAAGCTATTAAAATTATCTTCATAAGAAAATAAGTTTTTTAAAATTTCATCAATATTATATATATAATCATTATTAAAATTTGAATAATCTTGTATATTATATTTTATAGATATATTTTTTATATTTTCAATAGTTTTACAAATAATATTATTATCAAATTTTAAATTGTTTATATATTTTTCATTTTCTTTAAAAATATTTTCATTTTCTGCTTTTTTATTATTTAAAGTAGCTATGATATTATCTAAAATAATATTAATTGGTTGTGGGTGTTCTTTAGAGCCACAAAGTGGGCAAGGTTTATTATTTATTAAATTTTTAGCTAAATCTTGTAAAATTTCTTTATTCTCTTGTATTTTTATTTGTATATTAAGCTCTTTTATATTATTTTGTATATTTTCATTTTCATTTTCTTTATTTTTAATTAAAATATTATTATTTTTTATTTCATTTTCCAAATTGTTAATATTATTTATAATAATACTTTTTATTATATTTTGTATATTAAATATTTGTTTATTTATATTTAATATTTCATCTTCATATTTTTGCATCTTTTCATCATATAAACTTAAATTTTCTTTTAGCTCATTTATTTTATTATTTACATTTTGCTTTTCTTCTTCTAATCTTATAGCTTTTTTTAAATCTTCTTTTAAATTATTGTCTATTTTGTTTTCTTCATTAAATTTAATTATAAATCCTATTTCTTCTTTTAAAGAAAATTTTTTATTTTCTATTGCTAAAATTTTATTACTATATGTATCTTTTTGTAAAGATATATTTTTTAATTTTTCATTTATATTTAATATATCTTTTTGTAGTAAATTTTGCTCATTTATAAAATTTATACATTGTTGTAAATCTTGCTTAATTTTATCTAATTTAGGTTTTTCTTCATCTTTTTTAATTTTATAATAATTATATTTTTTTTCTATATTTTTATATTCTTCTTCTACATTTTTAAATTTTTCTTCTAATATATTTTTATTATTTAAAACTTTTTCATTTTCTTTCAATATATTATCTAATTCTAATATATGAGGTGCTATTTTTTCTGCCTCTAATATATTATTTAAACTTTTTTCAAAATTTAAAACAGTATCTTTATAAGGTATAAGTTGTTCTAGTTTATCTTTATAAATAGCTAAATTTTCTTTTAATTTTAAAATATTATTAAAATGTTTTTCCTCTTTTTCAATATTTTCAATTTTTATATTTATATTAGATAATAGGTTTTCTTTCTCTTTTAAAATATATTTTTGTTGGTTTATATTATCTAAAGATACCTCTCCATAAAATTCTATTTCTTTTTTTAAATTATTAACTATATTTTCTTGATTAGATTTTTTTTCATTTATTTTATCTTTAAGCTTATCCCCATATTTTTCTAAGCTAAAAATTCTTTGTAACATTTTTCTCTTATCGCTATTTTCAAGCATTAAAAACTCACTAAATTTTCCTTGTGGCAAAACAACCGCCTTTGTAAAATCTTCATAGCTAAGGCCTAATAAATTTATTATATAGTTTTCTACATCTTTCTTTTTATCTGCTAAAATTTCTTTTTCATTGTCTTTAAAAATAGAAAACCTTATTATATCAGATTTTATATCACCTTTATTTGTTCTTTTAAATTGTCTAACTACCTCATAAAAAATTTCATCTTTACCATTTTTTATAGAAAAAATAAATTCTATTTTACCATTATTTCTGCTAAGGTTTAAAAAATCTCCGTTACCGTTTTTTCCATCATATCTTACAATTTTACCGTATAAAGCTAACGTTATACAATCTATTATAGTAGATTTTCCACTACCTGTATCTCCAAATATACCAAACATACCTTTTTCTAAAATTTTAGAAAAATCTATTTGTTGAATTTCATTAAAACTGTTTATACCTGTTATTTTAAGCATCTGTGGTTTCATTTTCTATCACCTCCTCCTTCTCTATCTCATCTAAAATATTTAAAAATAAATCTAAAATTTCTTTTGGTGCATCTTTTCCCTTTTTATATGTATAAAAATCTTTAAATTGTTCTAAAATATTTTTTTCTTCTTCTATTTCATATATAACTTTTTCTTCTTCATCTGTTTTTAATATTATACTTATAATATCTTTTTTTATTTCTCTTAAACTTCTTATTTGTTCCCCTGTTATAAAATCTTTTGTTAAAATTTCAATAAAAGTGTAGCTATCTTTATTAGATACACTTTGACAAAAATTTAAAGCCTGCTCATAACTATCACATTTAAAAACATCTATAGGTTTATAATCTGTAAGTGGTATTTTTTTTAATATTGGTTGTTGGTTAGCCTTAATATCTAAAACTAAAACAACCTTTTCATAACCTATTTCACTCTGACTATATCTAATAGGCGAACCAGAGTAATAAGCCAAACAATTAGCCTCTTTCACTTGTTGGCATCTATGCAAATGTCCTAATGCAACATATTGAGTATCTTTTGGAAAAACTTTAGCATCTATAGCATAAGTTCCACCTATAGATTGTATTTTTCTTTCACTATCTGTTTCTATACCACCTTTTACAAATAAATGAGAAACTATTATATTTATAGTATCTTTACCATAATTTTTAGATAAATTATTAAGTATATCTTTTATTTTATCTGAAAATTCTTTTTGCATATTTTCTTCATCATCACTTTTAAATATTACTTGATTAATATTTTTTTCTGTAATATAAGGTATAGTTAAAAAAACTGCTTTTTCATCATTTATTTTTATTTCAAAAAAACCTTCTCCTGCCCTTGTTATTTCAAAATTTTCATATTTTCCAACATTAGCAACAGTATTAACCATACCTTGAATAATAATGCCAAATTCGTAAGCTAAAGGGCTAGGAGATATTAGCTTATTAGCACTATCGTGATTTCCAGATACAATAACAATAGGTCTTTTGCCATTTAAAGATAATCTCTTCATAGCATTAAAAAATAATTTTTCTGCCGATATAGGAGGATTTGTATTATCATAAATATCTCCGGCTATTATTATTAAATCTATATTTTCGTTATTACATATTTTTTCTAGCTCATCTACAAATTTTTCTTGTTCTTCTATTCTACAATATTTATCTAAATATTTTCCTAAATGCCAATCAGAAGTATGTAATATTTTCAAAAAATCACCTCTTTACTATATAAATTTATAAAGGCTGAAGACAATGTCTTCAGCCTATTTTACGCATCTATATCTATTGCATTATTTTGTCTAGAAAGTTGTTTATACATCATATCTGCTAAACCTATGCCACCTTCATTAGCCATCTTTTTAGTTAATTCTTGGTCTAAGCCTTCTTCAAATATTTTTTGTGCGTTACTTTTTTCAAACAAACCGCCACCAGATACAACTGTTTTTCTCATAGACTTAAACATCATATTTAAAAAATAACTTTCAAATTTAACACAAGCTTCTTTAAGCTCTTCCTCTTTATCATTTTTCATAGCATTATCAAAGGTATTTTTAAAATTATCTACCTGTGCTTGCTCTTTTTTAATATTATTTATATCAGATAAATTTTGTGGACTTATACCTGATACGCTATTTATATTCATTATATCCACCTCTTATTATTTTTTAAGATTATTAGCTAGTTGTAACATTTCATCAGAAGTAGTTATAGCTTTAGAATTAAGCTCATAAGCTCTTTGAGCAACAATCAAATTAATCATTTCTTCGGCTATATTAACATTTGATAGCTCTAAAAATCCTTGAGCTACTCTACTTTTGTTATTTTCCAAATCTGTTTCTAAAATAGGCTCACCAGATGCAACTGTTGTTTTATATAAGTTGCCACCTATAGCTTCTAACCCTTGTGGATTGTTAAATTGTACCACACCTAATGTAGTACCTGTATCCTGTTCTTCTCCATTTTCTAAATATTTTATAGCACCATTTTCACCTATAATAATATTATCAACAGGCACATTTTGAGGGAAAGTTACAGGCTCTCCATCACTATTTAAAACATAATATCCTTCAGATGTAACAAGATTATTTTCTCCATTGCCTAAACTTATTTTAAAGCTACCATCTCTTGTATAAGAAACCTCGTTTTCACCTGTTCTTATCATAAAAAACCCGTCACCCTCTATAGCAACATCTGTTTTTACTTCTGTTCTTTCTACATTACCTTGAGCAAAAATTCTACTTGTAGCTATAGGTCTAACACCAAGCCCCACTTGTAAATTAACAGGTTTTCCTGTATCTGCTTCATCTAAAGATGCTCTTTCCATAGTTTGATATAACAAACTTTTAAATTCTAGTCTTTCTTTTTTATAAGAGTTAGTATCTACATTAGATATATTGTTAGATATAGTATCTACATGTAGCTGTTGTGCTGTCATACCAGATGCAGCAGTCCATAAAGAACGCATCATAATGTTTTACCCCCTATTATTTTCTAGCAATATCATTAACAGCCTTACCTAAAACTGTATCTTGTGTTTGTATCATTTTTTGATTAAGCTCATAAACTCTAGATACATTTATCATTTTTACCATTTCATCAACAACATTTACATTAGAAGTTTCTATATATTGTTGCATAATAGAGCCTGTAAAAGGCTTAGTTACTGTTTCATCTATTTTATTATATAAATTATCACCATATTTTCTAAGAGTTTCTTTATTTTCAAAATCTACTAATTTAAGCCTGTCTACAAATTCCCCATTAGAGTATATGTAGCCATTTTCACTAATTGTTACTTTTCCATCTGGTATAACTATTCTACCATTTTCACCTAAAACATAGTTACCCTCTTTTGTCATAAGCTCTTTATTAGCATTAAGGGTAAAAGAACCATCTCTTGTATATTTTTCAGTAACATTACCGTTTTTATCTCTAGATTCTATAACAAAAAAACCATCACCATTTATAGCTAAATCATAAGTACCTTCAGTTTTTTCAATAGAACCAACACCAAAATCTGTGCTAACTTCTGTTACAAAATTACCAAGAGATACTGTACCTATGTTGTTATCTCTTTTTACAAGGCTTTGAGCTGGATCATTAAGCCTTTTCATTAGCTCTTCAGAAAAAGATTGAACAACAGTAGTATCTTTTTTAAAACCTGTATTATCAACATTAGCTATATTATTTGTTATAACATCCATGTTGTTCATTTGAGTCATCATACCAATTGCCGATGTATATAAACCTCTATTCAATTAAATCATCTCCACTTAAATAATTGTAATATTTTATATAAAAAGCTTTTTCTAGCTCTTTCAAATTTATGGTTATAGTCTATATATTGGCCCGTGCCTAAAGCAACACAAGATAAAGCATCTTCTGCTAAAACAGCCTCTATACCTGTTGCATCTTTTATAGCCTTATCTAAGCCATATATTAAAGCACCTCCACCTGTTAAAACTATGCCTCTTTCATAAATATCTGCGGCAAGCTCTGGTGGTGTTTTTTCTAAAACTTTGTGTATAGTTTCTATAATCATTATAGAAGATTCTTTTAAAGCTTCGTAAATTTCTTCAGATGTAACATTTATAACATTAGGTAGCCCTGTAACAAGGTTTCTACCTCTTATATCCATATTAACAGATGCACTTCTTTTATAAACAGTGCCAATATTTACTTTTAATTCTTCTGCACTTTTTTCCCCTATAAGAATATTATATTTTTTTCTAATATATTTTATTATAGCTTCATCAAAATTATCTCCGGCTATTTTTAAAGAACTTTTTACAACTGCACCACCAAGAGATATAACAGCTATATCTGTTGTTCCACCACCAATATCAACAATCATACTTCCACAAGCTCTAGTTATATCTATGCCTGAGCCAATGGCAGCAGCTATAGGTTCTTCTATAACAAAAACTTCTCTAGCGCCTGCATCTTTAGTAGCATCCTTAACGGCCTTTTTTTCTACTTCTGTAACTTCAGAAGGCACACAAACTGCTATTCTAGGGCGTCTAGAACTATTACCAATCACTTGCTTTATAAAATGTTTTAACATAAGCTCCGTAACGTTATAATCAGATATAACACCTTCTCTAAGAGGCCTTACAACATTAATATTGTTAGGAGCTTTGCCTAACATTTTTCTAGCTTTTTCGCCTACAGCAATAACCTCATTAGTATTTCTATCTATAGCAACAACAGAAGGTTCTTTTAAAACAATGCCTTGTCCTTTTATATATATTAGAACACTAGAAGTGCCTAAATCTATCCCTATATCAGAACCCAACATTAAAAATTTCTCCTTTTAAACATAATAACTTTTTAATTATAACATCTTTTTGTTGCAATTTAAAGTATTTTTTATATTTTTTAATATTTTTAATATTTTTTTAACATTTTTGTTACAATTATTAGGCTGTAGAAAAACCCACAGCCTAATAATTTTAAATTTTTTATATAATAATTAATAACTATATAATAAATATGGGAGTAATATTATATACGATAGTATTATTAAAAGGGACGGTAGATAGTTAACCCTTACCTTTTTATTTATACCCCTATAATTAAAAAATAACCTAATTTTTTTAATTTATTGTTGTTCTTCAATATTTACATTTATCATAAGCTCATCTAATTGTTTTTTATCTACAAAATTAGGAGCATCTGCTAAAGGACAAGATGCATCTTTAACTTTAGGAAAAGCTATAACATCTCTTAAGCTATCGCTACCAGATAATAACATAACAATTCTATCAAGACCTAAAGCAAGCCCACCGTGAGGAGGTGCACCATATTTAAAAGCATCTATTAAAAATCCAAATCTTTCATTTGCATCTTCTTGTGAAAAACCTAAACATTTAAACATTTTTTCTTGTAAATCACTTTGATAAATTCTAAGACTACCACCGCCAAGCTCATAGCCGTTTAAAACTAAGTCATAAGCTATCGCTCTAGCTTTTTCTGGGTTTGTTTCTAAAAGCTCGATATCTTCTTCCATAGGCATAGTAAATGGGTGATGCTTTGCAACATATCTTTTTTCTTCTTCATCATATTCAAAAAGTGGAAATTCTGTAACCCATAAAAATCTATAATCATCTTTATTAGTAAGCTCAAATCTTTTAGCCATTTCAAGTCTTAAAGCACCTAAAGCATCAAAAACAACATTATCTTTATCGGCACATATTAAAATTAAATCACCTTTTTCTGCACCAAAACAATTTGCTATTTCTGTAAGTTTTTCATCAGTAAAAAATTTACCTATACTTGTTTTAAAAGTGCCATCTTCATTTAAACCAAGCCAAGCTAAACCTTTTGCACCATAAGTTTTAGCAAGCTCTACAAGGCTATCAATTTGTTTTCTTGGCATAGAGCAACAACCTTTTGCGTTTATACCTCTAATGCTACCACCATCTTTAATAGCATTTTCAAAAACACCAAATTCGCTACCTGCTACAATATTTGTAATGTTGTTAAGCTCCATACCAAACCTTACATCAGGTTTATCTGAACCAAATCTTTCCATAGCCTCTTTATAAGCCATTCTTTCAAAAGGTATTTTTATATCTATACCCTTTGTTTCTTTTAATATAGTTTGCATAAGTCTTTCGTTTAAGCTCATTATATCTTCTTCATCAACAAAAGATAGTTCCATATCTACTTGTGTAAATTCTGGTTGTCTATCTGCTCTTAAATCTTCATCTCTAAAACATTTTACTATTTGAAAATATTTATCAAAACCAGAAGCCATTAAAAGTTGTTTAAATATTTGTGGCGATTGAGGTAGTGCATAAAATTCTCCAGGGTGAACACGGCTTGGCACAAGATAATCTCTAGCCCCTTCAGGAGTAGATTTAGTTAAAAATGGTGTTTCTATTTCTAAAAACCCTTCATTATCTAAGAACCTTCTAACAGATTGGGCTATATTATGTCTTAAAATTAAGTTTTTAGCAACACTCGGCCTTCTAAGGTCTAAATATCTATATTTAAGCCTTAAGTCTGTGCTAACGTTAATGCTATCTTCTATTTGAAAAGGTGGAGTTTCAGATTGGGATAAAATTTCCATTTCATCTATTAAAACTTCAACCTTACCTGTTTCCATCTCTGGATTAATGTTTTCTTCTGTTCTAGCTACAACCTTTCCTTTTATAGCTACAACAAATTCTGGCTTAAGCTCTTTATCTTTTTTAATAACATCTTCTGTATTAGTATCTTGGTTTACAACCGCCTGCACAATTCCTGTTCTGTCTCTTAATAATATAAAAGAAAAATGACTAAATACACGCTTACGGCTAACCCACCCCATAAGAGTTACCTCTTTACCTATCATATTTTCTTTTATATCTCCACAGTAATTTGTTCTTTTAAAACCTTTCATCTTATCCTCCAAATATATTCACTATTATAAAATTTCTTTTTCTAAGCTTGATAAAAATATTTCTCTCTGCTCACTCTTATCCATATCTTTTAAATTAACTTTGTCTGTTTCTATTTCGTTATCACCAATTATTATAACATATTTTGCGTTTATTTTATCTGCATATTTAAGTTGGGCTTTAACGCTTCTTTTAACTATATCATATTCTACATAAATACCTTTTTGCCTTAAGCTATAAGATATTTGTTGTGCTTTTATAAAACCTTCATCACCCATAGATCCTATATAAATTAAAGGCCTATTTTCTTCTTCTATTTGTAGGCCTTGTTCTTCCATAAGCATAAGCACACGCTCCATACCCATACCAAAACCAACTGCTCCGGTAGCTTGTCCGCCACATTCTTTTATAAGGTTATCATATCTACCGCCACCACAAATAGTACTTTGAGATCCTAACCTTTCAGATTTACATACAAATTCGAAAACAGTTTTTGTATAATAATCAAGGCCTCTTACTATTTTTGTATCTATTTCATAAGGTATATTCATTATATCTAAATATTTTTTTAAGCTTTCAAAATGATTTTTACATTCTGTATCTAAACTATCTATTGTATTAGGTGCATCTTTTAAAGCCTCTTTACAATTAGTATTTTTACAATCTAAAACCCTAAGCGGATTTTTCTCATATCTTTGCTTACAATCTTCACATAAATAATCTATTTTTGTTTTTAAAAAAGATTTAAGCTTTTCGTTATAAGCTTTTCTACATTCATTACCGCCAAGACTATTAAGCTTTAACGTTACATCTTTAATTTTAAGCCTTTTTAAAAGCTCATATACAAAAGATATAACCTCCGCATCACAGCTAGCATCAAAAGATCCAAACATTTCTACTCCAAATTGATGAAATTGTTTAAATCTACCTGCTTGGTTTCTTTCATCTCTAAAAGAAGGTGCTATATAATATAATTTTGTAGGTTGAACATCACCGTTTAAACCATTTTCAAGATAAGCTCTAACAGTACCTGCCGTACTCTCTGGTTTTAAAGCATATTCTCTTTCTCCTCTATCTTTAAAAGTAAACATTTCTTTTTGAACCACATCAGTAGTTTCTCCAACACCACGCTCAAAAAGAGTTCTATATTCAAAAATAGGTGTTCTTATTTCTTGTATACCAAAATTTTTACAAGCCTGTCTTATTTCATTTTCTAAAAATTGCCATTTATAAGCCTCTTTTCCAAAAATATCGCTAGTTCCTTTTGGTTTTTTCATCTTCATATATATGTCCTCCTTTTATCGCTTTTTATTTTTCTATTATATCTTTTTTTCTTTGTATCATTTCATCTATACGGTTTATATAATCATCAACACTTTTTACATTAAAGGCCCTTTTTATAAGATTTGTATCTTCAAAATAAAATTTGCTTGTAGCTCCTGCACCAAAAGAAATAATAGTTTGTTTTTCTTCCATAATTTGAATATTATAAAAACATTCTAACCCTTCTTTACAATATCCAACGTTTTCAAAATTACCTATCATATTTTTTTGTCTATACATATAATAAGGGTGCATATTCATTTTTTTAGAATAATCTTTAGTTATATTTATCATTTTTTCCATTTCATAAAAAGAGCTAGGATTAAAACTATCTATATTTTCATTAAGCCTTGATGCTCTTTTTAAAGCAAGAGTATGTACTGTCAAACTTTCTGGCATTAATGTATAAATTTTATCCATAGTATATAAAACCTCTTTAGATGTTTCATCTGTAAGCCCCAATATAATATCTGTATTTATATTGTTATGACCTTCTTCTCTTGCCATATAAAAAGCCTCTAAAAATTCTTTTTCTAAATGATTTCTACCTATTAGTTTTAATGTTTTATCATTCATAGTTTGAGGGTTTATAGATATTCTAGTAGCTTTAAAATCTTTCATTATTTTAAGTTTTTCTCTATTTATAGTATCTGCTCTTCCTGCTTCTATCGTATATTCTATTAAAGGCTTATTAAAATTATCATCTATCATTTTTAAAAATCTATAAAGCTGTGTTTCGTTTAAAGATGTTGGCGTTCCACCACCTATATAAATACTTTCTATTTGATGGCTATTAACATAATCTTTCATAGCCAATATTTCTTTTTCTAAACAATCTAAATATAAATCTACCTTTTTAGTATATTGGCTAAGATTAAAAGAAGGAAAAGAACAATAAACACATCTTGTAGGGCAAAAAGGTATACCTAAATATAAAGAAATTTTATTTTTATTATTATTTTTCAATATATTTTTTTCTATTTTAGCTATATCAATAGCTAAATCTATTTTTTCATCTGTTGCTAAATATTTATCTTTTAATATATTTTTAATGTTATTTTCAGAAAAACCATCTTCTAACATTTCATTTATTTTTTTAGTAGGCCTAACACCTGTTAATATACCCCAAGGCATATTTAAAGGTCTTATTTGTTGTATAGCTTCATAAACAGTAAGTTTTATTAACCTAGCCTTTTCATTGGAAAAAATATGTTCATCTACATTTTGTAAGCTATTTTCCTTATAAACTATTTCCTCTTTATTTTTATATATTTTACAAATAGATACATTATTTTCTATATAGCTTTTTATAACTATATTATCTTCTAAAATTTCATCTATTTGCTTTATTTTTTCTCCAAAATAAAATAATTGAATAACTGAAAGCACATCATCTAAATATTTGTGCTCAACAATATAATACATATATAACCAACTTTCTAATATTCATACATATTTCCCATATAAGGGTTAATATTTTTTTCTGTACCTATTGTAGTTTTGTTGCCGTGTCCGCTATAAACTACTGTTTCTTCTGGTAGTTCTTTTAACCTATTAATAGATTTTATTAACTGTGCCGAGTTGCCATAAGGAAAATCTGTTCTACCAATAGATCCATAAAATAAAGTATCTCCAGAAAAAAGTATATTTTCTTTTTCAAAATATAAACACATACCACCTGGTGTATGACCTGGAGTTTTTAAAACTTTAAAAGATAAATTATCACCAAATTTAAAAATATCGTTATCTTTTAAAACTATATCTGCCTTTATTTCTATTTTAGCATCTATCATATGTGAAAGGTTATTTTCACTATTTTCAATTAAAATCTCCTCACCTTCACATATAACAATCGGCGTGTTATATTTAGTTTTTATTTGTTCACAAGCTCCTATATGATCAAAATGGCCGTGGGTTAAAACAATATATTTTAAATTTAATTTTTCTTTTTCTATTACAGATATAAGCTTATCTGCATCTGCCCCTGGGTCTATTATTATAGCCTTATTTGTATCTTCTTCTATAGCAAAATAACAATTTTGCATCATCATACCGCCAACTATTTCAACTTTAACTTTCATAATGTTCCTCCTACTTAAATTTTAAAATAATTTATCACTATCTAGAAGAATAGTAATAGGCCCATCATTTATAAGCTCTACTTGCATATCTGCTCTAAATATACCCGTTTTTACTTTTTCATAATTTTCTTTAGCATATAATATAAAATTATTAAATATTTTTTCTGCATCATCAGGTTTAGCCCCACCTACAAAGCTAGGTCGGCGGCCTTTTCTAGCATCTGCATAAACAGTAAAATTAGGCACTATTAAAAGCTCTAAATTTAAATCTTTTATAGATAAATTAAGCTTTTCTTCTGCATCTTCAAATATTCTAAGGTTTATTATTTTATCAAACATATATTTAAAAGTATCTATATTATCTGTATCGTTAACTGCTACAAGAGCTACAATACCTTTATCTATTTTTGAAATAGTTTCTTCATTTATATCTACTTTTGCTTTTAATACTCTTTGTAAAACTGCTCTCATTTTACCTCCTATGTTGTAACTCTTCGTATATCATAAATACCTTTAACACCTTTTACTTTTCTACAAAGATATTCTAACTCAGATTTATCGCTTATAGTAATTGTAACATCTATAATAAAATCTGTTTTAACAGTTCTAGCGTTAATATTTTTAAGAGATATTTTTTCATCTGTAAATATTTTTGTTACATCTACTAAAAGGCCTATTCTATCTTCACCGGTTATTCTTATTTCTGCTAAAAATTCTTTAGCTGGTGTTTTATCTAAGCTCCAATTAGCATCTATTAACCTTTTTCTATCGTCTTCTAAAAGGTTAATTACATTTATACAGTCTGTTCTATGGATAGATACACCTCTACCTTTAGTTATAAAACCTATTATTTCATCTCCTGGAACAGGGCTACAACATTTAGATACTCTCATATCTAAACCAGACATACCGTGTATTACTATACCTAAATCGTTTTTACATTTTTTATTTTTAATACTGCTAGAATTTGTATTTGATATAATTTCTGCCGTTTCTTTTATTATATCTTCTGCCGTTTTATTTTTATTAATTTCTTTTTTAAGTTCTTCTATAAATCTATTTATAATTTGGCCTTCTTTTAAACCACCGTGCCCTATTGCCGCACATATAGCATCCCAATCTCTAAAACCATAACGTTCTAAAACTTTTTTAATTCTATTAGGTGTGACTAGCTCTCCAAAAATAAAACCTTTTCGTTTTGCTTCTTTTTCGAGCATTTCTTTTCCTTTTAAAATATTTTCTTCCTTATTTATAGTTTTAAACCATTGGTTAATTTTATTTTTAGCCTCACTACTTTTAACCATTTTCAGCCAATCCATACTAGGCCCACGAGAGTTTTGGCTTGTTATTATTTCTACAATATCTCCATTTTGCAAAATATAATCAAATGTTACAATTTTTCCATTTACCCTAGCACCTACCATAGTGTTTCCAACAGCACTATGTATGGAATATGCAAAATCTATAGGTATAGAACCATCTGGTAAGCTTTTAACCTCTCCTGTTGGGGTAAAACAGTATACATTTTCATTTAAAGAATCTAAGTTTGTTTTAATAGTGTCCATAAATTCTTTGCTATCTGACATATCTTTTTGCCATTCTAAAATCTGTCTAAGCCAAGTTAATTTTTCTTCTTCTGCCGTTTCTTTAACGTTTTTGTTACCAGATTTATATTTCCAATGGGCAGCTATACCATATTCTGATATACGGTGCATCTCCCAAGTTCTTATTTGTATTTCAAAAGGTAGCCCCTCTGGCCCTATAAGGGTGTTATGCAAAGATTGATACATATTAGATTTTGGCATAGCTATATAATCTTTAAACCTACCTGCAATGGGTTTATACATTTCGTGAACAAGCCCTAAAACTTCGTAACAATCTCTTATGCTATCTACTATTATTCTAACGGCAAAAAGATCAAATATTTGATCTAACGTTTTATCTTGATTAAGCATTTTTTTATATATACTGAAAAAATGTTTTGGTCTACCATATATTTCACATTTTAAATTATCTTCTTCACATTTTTCTGTTATTTCTTTTACAATTTTTTCAACATATTCTTCTCTTTCGTGTTTTTTTCTCTCTATTTTTTCTGCTAAATCATAATAAGCCGTAGGATCTAAATATCTAAGGCATAAATCTTCAAGCTCTATTTTTATTTTAAATATACCAAGCCTTGTTGCTAAAGGTGCATATATATCTAACGTTTCTTGAGCTTTTTCTTTTTGCTTTTCTTTGCTCATATATTGTAGAGTTCTCATATTGTGAAGCCTATCTGCTACTTTTATTAATATTACCCTTATATCTTTAGCCATAGCGAGAAACATTTTTCTATAGTTTTCTGCTTGTAGCTCTTCTTTAGAAGAGGAAGAGTAAGTAAATTTATCTAATTTTGTAACCCCACTTACAATATTAGCTATCTCTTCGCTAAAAAGCTCTTTTAAATCTTCAAAGCTGTATTTTGTATCTTCTATTACATCGTGTAAAATACCTGCTACAATAGATTCTAAATCTAGCTCTAACTCGGCTAATATAATAGCTACATAAAGAGGATGTATAATATAAGGCTCACCAGATTTTCTAAGTTGGTTACCGTGAGCTTCTTTAGCTAAATTGTAAGCCTTTTCTACGATACTAAAATCTGTTGCAGGATGATATTTTTCTATTTTTTCTATTAATTCATTATAAAGTAATTGACATTCTTCCATAAATATCCTCCTCCCAAATCTATGTTATTAATTACTATTATATTAAGTTTTTAACATAATTTCAAGTAAAAATGTATTTTTTACAAACATATTAAAAAGGTTAATAATTATGATTAGATTTAATTATCACTTATCTTTTTTAATTTAAGAAAATAATTTTTTTAAAATCATATAATTACATTGTAAAAAGGGTGTAAAATATACACCCTTAAATTCATTTTTTTAATTTTGTCATACTTTCAAGGCCAATGGCAATAGTAGACGTATTATGTAATAATGCTGATGTAGCTGGCGTTATTATACCACCTAAACCTAACAAAATAAGCCCTAAATTAAAACCTATTACTATGTTATAGTTTCTTTTTATCCTTTTCATTAATAATGTAGATATTTCTCTTAATATAACAATTTCTTCTAAACTATCAGTAGCTATCGTTATATCTGCCACCTCTTTAGCAATGTGAGCACCTTCTTTCATAGCTATACCTGCATCTGCACAAGATAAAGCTGGCGAATCATTTATACCATCACCTATCATTAAAACTGTATGGCCTTTTTTCTTAGCTTGCTCTACAAATGTTGCTTTATCTTCTGGTAAAACCTCTGCAAAAAATTTATCTATACCAACTTTATTAGCAACACATTGAGCGGTATAAGGGTTATCACCTGTCATCATAACAATTTGTTTAAAACCTTTATTTCTAAGAGCTTGTATAACTTGTTTAGCCTCTTCTCTTATAGGATCTTGTATACATAATATACCTGCTAATTGGCCACCTATAGCAAGATATAACCTAGAATATTGTTTTTCTATTTGTTCTATTTTTTTAAGTTCTTCATCTTTTAAAGTAACTTTTTCATCTTCTACAACAAAATGATAGCTACCTATCAAAGCTCTTTTTTCATCAATAGTAGAAACAATGCCGTGAGCAACAACATACTCTACCTTTGTATGCATCTCTTTATGCTCTATACCTTCATTTTTAGCTTGCCTTACAACAGCTCTTGCTATAGAATGTGGAAAATGCTCTTCTAAACAAGCAGATATTTTTAAAACTTCTTCCCTATCATAACCGTTAAATGTATATATTTCTTTAACAACTGGCTCTGCTTTTGTTAAAGTTCCTGTTTTATCAAATATAAATGTATCTGCCTCTGCTACCGCTTCTAAAAATTTTCCACCTTTAACAGTTATATTATGCTCGCTACATTCTTTCATAGCAGATAAAACAGCTAATGGCATAGATAATTTTAAAGCACAAGAAAAATCTACCATAAGTATGGAAAGAGCTTTTGTTAAATTTCTAGTTAAAATAGCCGTTAAAATAGTTCCAGCAAAAGTATATGGAACAAGGTTATCGGCTAATCTTTCTGCCTTAGACTGTATACCAGATTTGAGCTTTTCTGAGCTTTCTATCATTTCTACAATTTTTTCATATCTTGTAGCACCACTAGCATTTTTAACTTTTATAAATAGCTCGCCTTCTTCTAAAACTGTACCTGCATATACATAATCATCTTTTGCCTTTTCAACAGGAACGCATTCTCCTGTTAAAGATGCCTGATTTACCATACCCTCTCCATCTATAATTGCACCATCTACAGGTATAACATATCCTGCTCTAACTATAACAATATCTCCTTGTTGTATATTTGTAAAAGGTATTTGTATTTCGCTATCTTGTGTTTTTATCCAAACTTTTTCTATATTAAGAGACATACTATCTGCTAAAGCATTTATAGATTTTTTATGTGTCCATTCTTCTAATAGGCCACCTATCTCTAATAAAAACATAACAGATGCCGCTGTTTTAAAATCTTTTTGTAATATAGAAACACCTATAGCAGTAGCATCTAAAACCTCTACTTTTAAGCCATCTTTAGCCAATGTAAAAATACCTTTTATTACATATTTTATAGCTTTTATAGTAACTATAACACATCTTATAGGTTGTGGAACAGTCATTTTCATTATAAATCTTTTAGCTATTTTTTGTATCATTTTTTCTTTGTAATATTTGTTAATAGCATTTGTAGTATTTTCTCTAGGCTCAAATTTTTCTTTTGCTACATTATAATCATATTTTTTCATAATGGATAAAATATCCTTTTTATCTGTATTATACCATATAGCAACGCCAGCCGTTCTTCCATATATTTTTACTTTTTCTATACCTTTTTGAGCTAAAAGATATTGCTCTAAAATATCCTCTTCTTTTTTAGATAGCTCTCTTATACCTATTTGAAAACGTATCCTTCCATCTATAGAATGTTTAATTTTATAACGCATAGGTTCTCCTTTCATTAACTAGGGTAAAATTAAATATTAAACCTTTACTATTTTATATAAACTACCAATAATAAAAATTATTAAAAAACTGCCCTAAAAATTTTCTTAAAGGACAGTTTTAATAAAAATTATTCTTCTATTTTTTCTTCAGCTTCTACTGTTTCTTCTTCAAAAAAAACCTTCGTTTTCATTTGCAAACTGTTGTTCTGCTCTTTTTGCATTAATCTCTTGAGCTTCTGCTAATATATCTTCTGCTGTTTCTTGAACTTTCATTGTTGTTGTCATAACGCAATCTTTAGCTCTAAGACCTGCTGCTAAAGTTTTTGTATATACGTTTTTTGCATCTTTGCTAGTTAATAATTTAATGCCCACTGTACCAAATAAAACACCACTTGCAAAAACTCCAACATTTTTTAACACTTTTTCATTTAATAATTTTTCATAAAAATTCATTTTATCACCTCAAAATAATTTTATTTATGTTTGTAACCTGTATAAAAAACCATTGCCATACAAAACATTGTAGCATAAGCCCAAAATCTATGCTTTTTCATCTCACCACTTCTTTCAAAATTAATTTATAATAATTTTACATCAACCGACATAATTTTTCAACTATTATAAATAAAAATAAAATATTTTGTAACTAATTAATATATATATTAAATTTTTCAATATTTTATTATATATTTTTATTTTATAAAAAAAATGAAACTTTATTTAAAGCATACTCGGCATATTCGTTGTAGCTATCAATATTTAAAGCCTTTTTAAATCTTTTTTTAGCTTTTTTATATTTTTCTTTATTAAAGCTAACAACACCTAAATTATAGTTTAGTTTTGCCCTAAAATCTCTTTTTGTTACCTGCATTATAATATGTGCAAATCCAACACAAGCTACAACACCACCTAAAGCTATCAAAATTTGATTATTTAAAAATATTCCAATTAAAAATAAAGGAACTCCTGCAACTGCCACAAATGGATTAAACTTTATAGGTACATATGGCAATTTATCACCAAATAAATTTTCTTCCATATCTTTTTGAAAAGAATATACTCTAGACTTTACAGCTTTTTGCTTTATTTTTGGTTTTTTTCTAGGTTTAGGAACAACTACATTTTCTCCTAGCTCTTTATATTCTACAACAACACCACCTTTTATTTTAAATAATATATGAATATCTTTTTTTAAATTTTTTAAACTTTCAGATTTAACATCTTTACTTATATGCAATATATAATATTCTTCCTCTTTATATGCTTCTAAAGTTTCTATAACTATTAGCTCTAACGCTTTATTATATATAATTTTTGTTTTTAAAATATATCCTTTTGTGTCTGTAACATTCATAGTTTTTTTAGACACGCTTTCTTCATTAAGAGGTAAACTAAATTTTATATACCAATATATTTTATCTTGTGTATCTTCTATCTCATTTTTAAATTTTTTATTTACATCTTTTTGAGATGAATCTAATTTTATTTTTCTATCGTTATAAGCCATCTATTAATCCTCTCCATACCTAATATTATTTATATATATCGGTAATACTTTAACATATGTTTAGTTATTTTCTTCCAAATATTTTTGTAAACATTGTTTTATTTCTTTATAATAAAGCATAAATTCATTGCTTGTTCTAAAATTTTCTATATTATTATTTATTTTTAAAGATAAAACTATGTTAGCAGGTTTTTTAGCTAAAACATATATATTATCTGATAAATAAATAGCCTCGTTAATATCGTGAGTTATAAATATTGTTGTTTTTTCTTCACATTTTATAACATTTTTAAACCATTCATAAATACCTTCCTTTGTTATGCTATCAAGAGCAGAAAAAGGCTCATCAAAAAGCATCAAATCACTTTCTTTTAAATATGCCCTTATAAAAGATACCCTTTGTTTCATACCACCTGATAGCTCACTAGGGTATTTTTTTATATGTTTTTGTAAACCAAATTTTTCTAATATAGGTATTGCTTTTTCATATGCTATTTTTTTATCTATTCCCTTTATTTTATAATATAAACATACATTATCTAATACATTAAGATATGGCAATAATAAATGTTTTTGTGTCATATAGCTTATATTTTTCTTTTTATTTGTAATATCTTCATTTTTTAAAAAAATTTTACCCTTATCTGCTTGTTCAAAACCTGCTAATATATTAAAAAGGGTTGTTTTACCAACCCCACTTTTACCAAGAAAACATACTATTTGCCCTTTTTGTATAGACAAATTTATATTTTCTATTATTTTAATATTATTATAAGATTTTGAAATATTTTCTAATCTTATATAGTCCATATATTCTCCTTTTTATATTACTTTGGCAAATAATCATTTGTAAAACCTATGTTTTTTAAATCTTTTGTTAATATACCTTTTTCATAAGCCCAGTTATAAAAATTGTTCCATCTAATAGCGTCTATATATCCCCATTGTTCAACCTCTGCTTTATATTGGCTAGCTAAATAATTTTGGCTTTCTATAAGCATATTAATATCATATTCTGGTGCAAATTTATGTAATATTTTTGCACTTTCTTCTGGATTTTCTATTGCATATTCATAGCCTTTTTTTGTAGCTTCTAAAAATCTTTTAGCAATATGCCCATTTTTTTCTAAAAAACTTTTGCTAGAAACTATAACAGGTGTATAAAAATCTAAACTAGGTTCTACATCTTTAAATTTTATAAAATTATAATCTAGCCCATTAACTTTTGCATTCATAGTATCCCAAGCCTCAAACACCCATACCGCATCTACATTTGTTTGTATAGCAGATACCGCATCTGTTATGGTGCTATGATAAAGCTCCACTTTGTTAAAATCTCCACCTTCATTTTCCATAACTTGTCTTATTGTAGCTTGTTCTAAATCGTTATCCCAAGTTGCATATATTTTACCTTCTAAATTTTTAAAATTATCTATACCCTTCTCTTTTAAAGATAAAATACCAGATGTATTATGTTGTATAATAGCTGCTATCGCCACTATAGGAAAATCTTCATTTTCATTTAAAGCCATAGCCATAGTGTCTTGAAAAGATATGCCAAAATCTGCTTTACCTGCCGCCACTAAAGCTGTTGTAGACTCTTCTGGTGGATTTAATATTTCTAAATCTATACCTACCTCATTATAAAACCCTTTTTCTAAAGCTACATATATACCTGTATGATTAGTATTTGGAGTCCAATCCAATAAAAATGTAACTTTTTCATTTTGTTGTTTCTTGTTGTCTGTTTGTTGTGTGTTTTCTTCTATGTTTTTTCCACAACCTACAAATAAGCTACATATTAAAAATATAATTAAAATTTTATTAAATACTTTCATCTCTTTTAATTTTACTCTTTCCAATATATTATTTTCTTTTCTAAAAATTTTATAAACCATACTAATAATAAACTAAGCAAACTAATAATTATAATACTTGCAAACATTTTGTCAAAGGCATATGCTTTCTTTACCCTTGTCATATATACGCCTATCCCTTTTTCTCCTCCTAACCATTCAGAAACAACTGCCCCAACTATTGCATATGTGGCAGATATTTTAAGGCCAGAAAAGAAACTTTTCATAGCAAAAGGTATTTTTATAATAAAAAGCGTTTTTATGTAGCTACTATCCATAGATTTCATTAACTTTAACATATCCTCATCTACATTTTTAAATCCTGTAAGTATGCTTATAGTAAGTGGAAAAAAACAAGTTGAAAATATAAGTAATATTTTAGGCATAATACCAAATCCAAACCAAAGAACCATAATAGGCGCTATAGCTATCGTTGGTATAGTTTGGCTTATAACTAATATTGGATATATAGCCCTATTAAAAATATTATATCTATCCATAATAATAGCTAAACAAAAACTAAATATTATACTTATAATAAGCCCTAAAAAAGCTTCTAAAAGAGTAACTCCTATATGGCTAAATATTAATTTAAAATCTTTTATAAAAGCTATTAATACATCTAAAGGGCTAGGCAACATAAATTTAGGCACAAGCTCTATATAGCTTATTATTGCCCATATTATAATTATTAATAGTATAGTTAAAAAGCTAATATATTTATTTATTATGTTTTGCAGTTTTTTCATCTATACTCATTACTCCTAAAGGATTATATGCTAGTTTTATATAAGTTAAAATATCTTTAGCTCCTTCCTTTTCTGCTATTAATATGCTCTCTTTTAAAATATTTAGCATATCCTCTAAATCTCCTTCTATAACCGTTTCAAAAGGACATACAACCATATTAAGGCCTTTACTTTTTATATTCTCTATAACCTTATCAATTACCTTTATATTTTCTTCCTGTTGTGGTAATTTTGGCAATATTTGTATTGCCATACTTGCTTTACAATTTTTGTTCATTTTCATTCTCCTTTATATAATTTATTTTAGTTAATACTTATAAGGAAAAATACTTTATTTATATATAAAAAATTTAATAAAAAAATGCAATGGAAAAACACCACTGCACATAACACACAATTAATATTCTTCCTACGCTGGCATTATCCAGTTCAGGTATAAAGGTTAAATGTATCAATTAACATTCTCTCAGCCAAGAAAACTTAGCACCCTTGAATAGTATTAACTTAAGTTAAGTATAATAATATTAATTTATTTTGTCAAGATTAATTTTATTTATTTATATTTATTATATAAATTGCTCAATCTTTGTGAATTTTTTTGTTTACCCACAATTATTTCATATATCATGTCTCTAACAGGTAGATCTGCAAATAAGGACATAAGCATTCTATAAAATTCTACATCTTCTAGTTGTTCTTCTATGCTATCAAAAAGTTCTTCTCCCAGGCTATCATCTATATCTATATCTTCATAATTTTCTCTAATTTTAGCCTCTTTACCTGTGAGCATTTTGTATATGTCCATAAATATTTTTTTATATTTCATCTCATCAAGAGATATTTGTCTTAAAATATCTTTATCTTTTTCATTTGTAACTATATTATATAATTTTTCATAATAAATACTATTTTCTTGTTGATTTTCTATTGCATCTTCTAAAGCTTCTATAATATATCTTCTAAAATCATCTTCTTCTGTTTTATCTTCTGCTCTATTTTCTATTAAATCGTCTAAATCTTTTGCTTCTACACTTTGAGCCGCTATATTTTTATCTTTTTTTGAAAAATATGGATACATTTTTTATCCCCCTAAAAAATTTGTTTTTATATGTATATTCAAATAAAAAATTAATATGCACAATTTGTTATTAATATGTAATTTATAATAAATGTTTTATGTAAATTTTTATATTATATAGTTATATTATATATATTTTTTTGGAGATTTTCTATTTTTTGGATATTTAATACATTTTATTATATTGATATAAATGTAAAAGTAAAAATTTTTATTTTTTTTATTAAAAGTACTTGCTTTTTTTTTATATAAAGTTTAAAATTTTTTAGTAGAAGTTTATTAAAAATTTAAGAGTGAGAGGTTTTAATATGCAAAAATTAGATTTATTGTATACTGGCAAAGCAAAAAAAGTTTTTAAAACAGATGATGATAGTCTTTGTATTTTTGAATATAAAGATGATGCAACCGCCTTTAATGGCGAAAAAAAAGGCTCTTTTGATGGTAAAGGTATTATAAATAACCAAACTGCTAACCTAATATTTAAAATATTAGAAAAAAAAGGCATAAAAACCCACTTTGTAAAAGAGATTAGCAAAAGAGAAACTTTAGTTAAAAAAGTAGATATTATACCTTTAGAGGTTATTGTTAGAAATATAGCTGCTGGATCTTTTTGTAAAAGATATGGAGCTACTGAGGGTACTGTTTTTAGCTCTCCTACTCTTGAATTTAGCTATAAAAATGATAGCTTAGGCGACCCTTTAATTAACGATTATCACGCAATAGCTTTAAATATTGCAACAAAACAACAAATAGAAGAAATTTCTAAATTGGCATTTGCCGTAAATGATGCCTTAATAGAAATATTTAAAAATATAAATATAAAACTTGTAGATTTTAAAATAGAAGTTGGTTTTGATAGCCAAAAAAATATTATCCTTTCTGACGAAATATCTCCAGACACTTGTAGATTATGGGATATAAATACAAACAAAAAATTAGACAAAGATCAATTTAGACTAGATTTAGGCGAGTTTGCAGATGTTTATCAAGAAGTTTATAAACGTCTTGTAGAAAAATATCCTAACATTTAGATAAATATATTACAATAAAATTTAAAGTTTAAAGAAAGGAATATATAAAAATGAGAAAACTTCACGAAGAATGTGGTATTTTTGGTATATATGATCCAAATGGAGAAGCTTCAAAATCTACATATTATGGCCTTGTTTCATTGCAACATAGAGGTCAAGAAGGTTGTGGCATAGCAGTAAATAAAGATAGAGAGATTTACCATTATAAAGATTTAGGGCTTGTAAATGATGTTTTTAACCAACAAATTTTAGAAGATCTAGAAGGAAATATGGCAGTTGGCCACGTTAGATATTCTACAACAGGTGGTAACCTTAGAGAAAACGTCCAACCTCTTGTGCTTAGATATATAAAAGGCACTTTAGCTATAGCTCATAATGGTAACCTTACAAATACTTATGAGCTAAAAAAAGAGCTTGAAAAAACAGGGGCTATTTTTCAAACCACATCTGATACAGAGATTATAGCATATTTAATAGCTAGAGAGCGTATTAACACAGGCTCTATAGAAGATGCAGTTAAAAATGTTATGAACATATTAGAAGGTGCTTATTCTCTTTTAGTTATGAGCCCTAATAAGCTTATAGCTGCCCGTGACAAGTGGGGCTTTAGACCTTTATGTATGGGCAAAAAAGGTGATGCAATAGTTTTTGCTTCCGAAACTTGTGCTTTTAATACAATAGACGCTAAATTTGAAAGAAATATTAAACCTGGTGAAGTTTTTGTTATAGAACAGGGTAAAACCAAGTCTATTACAGACAATTGTTCTGATAAATCTCATCTTTGCATATTTGAGCATATATATTTTGCTCGCCCTGATAGTCTTATAGAAAATGAAGTTGTTCACGAAACTAGAAAAAGAGCCGGTATGTTTTTGGCAAAACAATCACCTGTTAATGCAGATATTGTTGTTGGTGTGCCAGATTCTGGCCTTAGCGCTGCCGAAGGTTACTCAGAATATGCAAAAATACCTAATCAAATGGGCTTTGTAAAAAATAGATATATAGCTAGAACTTTTATTAAACCTAACCAAAAAGAGCGTGATACCGCTGTTAAAATGAAGCTTAATGCACTTTCTAACGTTGTAAAAGATAAGCGTATTGTTATGGTAGATGATAGCATTGTGCGTGGCACAACAAGTGGGCGTATTGTAAATCTGCTTAGAGAGGCAGGAGCAAAAGAAGTTCACGTGCGTATATCTTCACCGCCATTTTTATGGCCTTGCTTTTTTGGCACAGATATACCATCAAGAGATGATCTTATAGCAAATAAACATACTATAGATGAAATAAGACAAATGATAAATGCAGATAGCTTAGACTTTTTAAGTCTTGAAAATCTTCACAATATAGCTCCAAATTCTACTTGTGGATTTTGTGATTCTTGTTTTACAGGTAACTACCCTATTAATGTAGAACATTTATTATAATTGGTTCTTTTCTAATTGTTGGTTAAACAAAAAGAAAATGGTTAAGGTACATCTAATCCAACACACTACCTATATTAATAAAGCTATCCTATTATTAATATATATCCCAATTATAATACTGCCCCTTTAATAAGGCTTTTTCTTATTAATTATATAACATTAAATAAACATTTTTATATAACCTTATATTTACAATGAAAGGATAATAACTATGGATAAAAATATTTATGAAAGCCCTCTTAACTCTCGTTATGCTAGTAAAGAAATGAAAGAAATTTTTTCTCCTAATAAAAAATTTAAAACTTGGAGAAAACTTTGGATAACTCTTGCTAAAGTAGAAAAAGAGCTAGGCCTTGATATTACAGACGAACAAATTAAAGAGCTAGAAGCTTTTGCCGATAATATAAATTATGATGTAGCTATAGAGCGTGAAAAAATAACAAGACACGACGTTATGGCTCATATATATGCTTATGGCGTTCAATGTCCTAATGCTAAGCCTATAATACATCTTGGTGCTACAAGCTGCTACGTTGGTGATAATACCGATATTATAATTATGAAAGATGCTTTAGAGCTTGTAAAAGGAAAAATTTTAGTAACAATATCAAATTTATCTAAGTTTGCTTTACAATATAAAGACTTACCTACTCTTGGATTTACCCATTTTCAAGCTGCCCAGCTTACAACAGTTGGCAAAAGAGCTTGCTTATGGATACAAGACTTAATGATAGATTTAGAACAAATCGATTTTTGTCTTAATAATTTAAAATTATTAGGCTCTAAAGGTACAACAGGCACTCAAGCTAGTTTTATGGAGCTTTTTAACAATGATAATGAAAAAGTTAAAAAATTAGACAGCCTTATAGCAGAAAAACTTGGTTTTAAAGGTGTGTTTTCTGTTTCTGGCCAAACATATTCTAGAAAGTTAGATAGCATTGTTATAAACATATTAAGTGGTATAGCTCAAAGTGCTACAAAATTTTCTAATGATATGCGTCTTTTACAACATTTAAAAGAAATGGAAGAACCTTTTGAAAAAGGACAAGTTGGCTCTTCTGCTATGGCCTATAAAAGAAACCCTATGCGCTCTGAAAGAATAGCAGGCCTAGCAAGATACATTATGGTAGATGCTTTAAACCCTGCTATAACTACTTCTACTCAATGGTTTGAAAGAACTTTAGATGATTCTTCTAACAAAAGAATATCTATGCCAGAAGCATTTTTAGCAACAGATGCTATATTAAATATTTATATAAATATATCTGAAAATTTAGTAGTTTATCCTAAAGTTATAGAAAAACATATAATGGAAGAGCTACCTTTTATGGCAACAGAAAATATTATGATGGATGCAGTTAAAAAAGGTGGCGATAGACAAGAGCTACACGAAAAAATTAGAGAACACTCTATGGAAGCATCTAAAATTGTTAAAGTTGAAGGCGGTAAAAACGATCTTATAGAGCGTATAGTAAATGATAAATCTTTTAATCTTACTATGGAGGATATAACTAAAATATTAGAGCCTAAAAACTTTATTGGGCGTGCTCCTATGCAAGTTTTAGATTATATAAATGAAGAAGTTATGCCTATATTAGAGCAAAACAAAAATAAATTTGCTAAAGGTAGCGAACTTACTGTTTAAGGAGGATAAAAAATGGTTAGAGCAATAGTTGGTGCAAACTGGGGAGATGAAGGAAAAGGTAAAATAACTGATCTTTGTGCAGAACAATCAGATATTGTTGTTAGATTTCAAGGTGGTAGCAATGCAGGCCATACTATTATAAATCAACACGGTAAATTTGCCCTTCATCAATTACCTTCAGGTGTTTTTAACCCTAATACAGTTAATATTATAGGTAATGGTGTTGCACTTAATATCGAATATCTTATGGAAGAAATAGAAAGTGTTGTATCAAAAGGTATAAAATTTAATCTTCTTATATCTGATAGAGCTCAAGTTTTATTACCACATCACGTTCTTTTAGATATCTATGAAGAAGAGCGTCTAGGTGATAGAAAATTTGGTTCTACAAAAAGTGGTATTGCACCTTTTTATGCAGATAAATTTTCTAAAGTTGGTCTTCAGGTTTGGGAGCTTTATGAAAAAGAAAGACTTAAAGATAAGCTTAAACATATGTATGAAAAAATTAATATACAGTTTAAATATTTATACAATAAACCAGAAATTGATTATTTAGAAGTATATGAAAAACTCTTAAAATATGCAGATATGATAAAAGAAAATGTTACAGATACATCAACTTATTTAAGAAGTGCTATTAAAGAAAATAAAAATATTCTTTTAGAAGGGCAATTAGGTGCTTTAAAAGATACAGATCACGGTATATACCCTTATGTTACTAGCTCATCTACTTTAGCAGGTTATGCGGCTGTTGGTGCAGGAATACCACCTCACGCTATAAAGCAAATAACTGTTATTACAAAAGCATATTCTAGTGCTGTTGGTGAAGGTCCTTTTGTTAGTGAGCTTTTTGAAGAAGAAGCAGAAGAACTTAGAAAACGAGGCGGAGATGCTGGAGAATATGGTGCTACTACAGGACGCCCTCGCCGTGTTGGATATTTTGATGCAGTAGCTACTAGATATGGTTGTGAAATTCAAGGTGCTACAGAGGTTTGTATAACTTGTCTTGATGTTCTTAGTTATATGGATACTATTAAAATTTGCACAGGCTATGAGCTAGACGGTAAAATTTATAAAGACTTTTTAACAACAGAGCAACTTTATAAAGCAAAACCTGTTTATGAAGAGCTTAAAGGTTGGAAAACAGATATTCGTGGTATTAAAGATTATAATGATTTACCACAAGAGGCTAAACAATATGTAGAATTTATAGAAAAACAACTTGGTGTTAAAGTTTCTATGGTTTCTAATGGGCCTAAAAGAGATGAAATTTTATTTAGATAATATTAAAAGGTGTAGATTAAATCTACACCTTTAGTTTTTATATTTCCATTATTATAGGTAAAATCATAGGACTTCTTTTTGTTTTTTGCCATAAGAAATCTCTTAAAGTTTCTTTTATTAATGTTTTTATATAAGCCCACTCGCCAATTTGTTTGCCTTCACAAGATAAAAGGGCATCTCTAACAACATTTTTAGCATCAGATATTAAATATTCAGATTCTCTAACATAAACAAAACCTCTAGATATAATATCTGGGCCAGATAATAAAGTACCCTCTGCCCTATCCATAGATACAACAACAATCATTAAACCATCTTGAGAAAGATGCTTTCTATCTCTTAATACAATGTTGCCAACATCTCCAACACCAAGCCCATCAACTAAAACTTGACCTGAAGGTACAGAGCCCACTATTTTACCACTATCACGTCCAACTTCTAAAATTTCTCCACGTTCTAATACAAAAACATTTTTTCTGTCTATACCAAGCTCAACAGCAAGATTAGCGTGAGCTTTTAAATGTTTAAACTCTCCGTGTATAGGCATAAAATATTTAGGTTTTATAAGTGCGTGTAAAACTTTTATTTCTTCTTGTCTTGCATGTCCTGAAACATGCACCTCTTTTAAGCCATCATATATAACTTCTGCTCCTTTTCTAAGAAGCTCATTTATAACACGATAAACATTTTTTTCGTTACCAGGTATAGGTGATGCACTAATAATAACTTTATCTCTTGGTTTAATTTCTACTTGTTTATGATCATTTTGAGATATTCTTGATAAAGCAGACATAGTTTCACCTTGGCTACCTGTCATAATAATAACTAGCTTATCATCTGTATAATTTTTAATATTATTAACATCTATAAATATTTTTTTAGGTGCATCTAAATAGCCAAGCTCAATAGCCGTTTTTACAACATTGCTCATACTACGACCTATAATAGCTACTTTTCTTTTATATTTTATAGCACAATTTATAACTTGTTGTATACGGTGTATGTTAGAAGAAAATGTAGCAACCATAATACGTTGGTCTAAAGATTCTGCAAATATTTCTTCAAATATAACACCTACTCGGCGTTCGCTCATTGTAAAACCTTTTAGCTCAACATTTGTGCTCTCACACATAAAAAGTAAAACACCTTTTTTACCTATTTGTGCAAACCTTTGAAGATCTATAGATTCACCTTGTATAGGTGTATAGTCTATTTTAAAATCACCAGAGTGAACAACAGCCCCTGCTGGTGTATATATAGCTAAAGCACAAGAATCTGCTATACTATGTGTTGTAGCTATAAACTCTACTTTAAAGCTATTACCTAGCTTTATAGTATCTCCCGCACAAACACATACCCTATTTACTTTGTTTAATATGTTATGCTCTTTTAATTTATTTTCTACAAGCCCTATTGTAAGCTTAGTTCCATATATAGGTACATTAAGCTCTTTTAAAAAATAAGGTAAAGCCCCTATATGATCTTCGTGTCCGTGTGTTAAAACAACACCTTTAACCTTTTCTCTATTTTTTATAAGATATGAAAAATCTGGTATAACTAGGTCTATACCAAGCATATCATCTTCTGGAAAAGCTACACCACAATCTACAACTATTATCTCATCATTAATTTCAAAAGCTGTTATATTTTTACCTATCTCTTGAAGCCCACCAAGAGGGATAACTTTTAATTTTGCATTTTTCCCAGCCAAATCTACACCTCCATTTTTATTTTTATAAAATATTGTAAGTAAGTTCTATATATAATAAAATTTGGTTCTATTTATACATAAAATAATTGAAAAGAACCTAATTTTTTAAAATTCCATTTCATAGTCAGTTTCATTTTCTTGTAAAAGTATTAAAATTTTGTTATATTCGTTGTTATCTTCAACAGGCATATAAATAGCCTCTTGTTCATCTTCTCCTACTTGCTTTAAAATAAAGGCTTCTGCCTCATCTTTATCAAAATCATCACAAGCAACAACTAATAAATATTGTGTGTTATTATCTACAACACCATCTATAACAAAGCAGTCAATAACATCTCCGTCTTCAGATACAATAGATATAGTATCATAAGTATCTTCCATATCATCTAAAATATTATCAAATTCTTCTTGCATATATTACCCTTTCTTAAAACATTTTGCTATTACAATCTAAATAGCCTTGTAAAATAAATACAGCGGCCATTTTATCAATAACATTTTTACGTTTTTTGCGGCTTAAATCCGCCTCTAAAAGGCTTCTTTCTGCACCAACTGTACTAAGCCTTTCATCCCAAAGTATAACTTCAATATTAAAAGTTTTTTCTAGCTTTTTTTTAAAAGCTTCGGTTTTTTCGCCTCTTTCACCAATTGTGTTATTCATATTTTTAGGATAACCTAAAACTATTTTTTCCACATTATACTGTTTAATAATCTCCCCGATTCGTTCAACACTTTTATTAATGCTTTCTTCTTTATCACGGCGTATAATCTCAATCCCTTGTGCTGTCCAACCAAAAGGGTCGCTTATAGCAACCCCTATAGTTTTTTGTCCAAAATCTAATCCTAATATTCTCACTTTTTTACCAATCTATAAGCTATTTAGGTAGCTTTTAACAATCTCTTCTAAAAGCTCATTTCTTTCTATTTTACTAATAGCGCTTCTAGCACCTTTATGGCTAGTGATATAAGTAGGATCTCCAGATAAAATATAGCCAACAACCTGATTAACAGGGTTATATCCTTTTTCTAGCATAGCATTTTTAACATCTGTAAGCATAATATCAACTTTTGTTTTTCCGTTTGGTTGGTAAGCATCAAATTTTTGAGTTAATGATAAATCTTTTTCAATCATAAAAAGCACCTCCTAAAAAATAAATAAATATAAATCCCGAACATTACTTACTGTAATAATAATAATACAAATTATCTATTATTGCAATTACTTTTTAAAAAATAATTGTAAAAATTTTTTAAATAAAGTTATTTTTTTAAACTAAATAATCAGTATAGAATACTTAAAATTAAGTTTTTAGTATTTTTATCTTTTTAAAAGGCTATAGACTTTGTCTATAACCTAAACTATTTTATATTATTAACAAATTATACCCGTCATATTCTCTTCTTTAATTATTTGTGTAAGTTTTACATTTAATATTTGATTTATAATATTTTTATCGCTTTTTACACAAACATTTATATAATTTGTAGTATGTCCTTCATATATACCTGGCTCTTTTTCACGCTCAAATAATACAGGCATAGTTTTATTAAGCATGATTTCTAAAAATTGTATATTAAGATTGTTTGAAAGCTCTATCATTTGTTTATTACGTTTGTTTTTTGTGTCGTTAGATAGCTGATTTTCAAAAAGAGCTGCCTTTGTTCCTTTTTTAGGCGAATATGGAAAAGCATGTATTTTTGTTATTTTAACTTTTTTAGCAAAATTGTAGCTTTCTAAAAAATCTTCTTCTGTTTCACCAGGAAAACCAACAATCATATCTGTTGTAACAGCGACATTAGGAAAAGCTGCTCTAAGCTTTTTTAAAGCACTTTCATATTCTTCTGCTGTATATTGCCTTTTCATGCGTCTTAATGTATTGTTACAACCGCTTTGTAAAGATAAATGATAGTGATCACAAACTTTAGGTAGCTTTTTCATCTCTTCTATAAATTCATCTGTTATAACAAGAGGCTCTATTGAGCTAAAACGTATACGTTCTATACCATCTACATTATGCACTCTTTTTATAATATCTATAAGATTGGTATTTTTTAAATCAAAACCATAAGATAAAATGTGTATACCTGTTAAAACTATTTCTTTAAAACCATTTTTAGCCAGCTTTTCAACCTCTTCTATAACATCTTCTGGATTACGGCTTCTAACAGGCCCTCTAGCAAAAGGTATTATACAATATGTACAAAAACGGTTACAACCTTCTTGTATTTTAAGATAAGCTCTCGTTCTATCTTTAAGTTCTGATATAGATAATGGCTCAAAAACACGTTCCTTCATAATGTCAGATACTGTGTTTAAAACATCTGTTTTATGCTCTTCTTGATATTTTTTAACAGTTTCTACAATTTCAAGCCTATTTTTTGTACCTATAACAATATTTATGCCTTCTATTTTAGATACCTCTTCTGGTGCTACCTGAGAGTAACAACCTGTGGCAACTATAATACTATTAGGATTTAAAGTTTTTGCACGTCTTATCATTTGTCTGGATTTTTTGTCGCCTAAATTTGTAACTGTACAAGTGTTTATAACATATACATCTGCTACCTCATCAAAATCTACCAATTGGTAACCTTCTTTTTCAAAAAGCTCTATCATAGCTTCTGTATCATATAAATTAACTTTACAACCAAGAGTTGTAAAAGCAATTTTATTTAAGTTCATAAAAAATTCCTCTTTCTATTTATTTTTTATTTTTTAAATCTTTATTTATATATCTAAAATCTCCTGCTAATATACCTTCTAACCTTTTAAAAGTCTGTCTAAATATATTAACATCATCATATCCTACCTTTAAGGCTATTAAATCATCTGTCAAATTTGTAGTTAATATTAAGTCTTTAGCTTTGTCTATTCTTATTCTAGCTACATATTCATCTATATGTTTGCCTGTTCTTTCTTCAAATATTTTTTTAAAATATTTTATATTATAATTAAGCGGTCTACCTAAGCTTTTATAGCTTATATTTTTCATATAATTTTCATTTATATAGTTTATAGCTTTTTCAAATGTTTCATTTTCTATATTTTTTCTGAAATCATTTATATATTCACAAAATACTTTTAAATTTTCTTTTAAAAAAATATAAGCATCTTCAACATCTTTTAAAGCCAACACTTTAGATGTATTAAAAAATTTATTAATCGGGTCTATTTTTAACCCTTGCTCAAAAGCACTTCTATTAATAGATATAAGCATAGACATAACAAGTTGAGGCAATATTGCTTCAAATTTTTCTTTGTAAAGCCTAATATTTTCAAATATTTCATCTAATAATTTTAAGCAGTAGTCATATTCGCCTATAACCGCTGTATATACCATAAGCCTTTCTCTTTCATATGGATAGCTAGCAGTAAATGTATTGTCAGGCTCTACATAATCTATAGATATAACAGAATTATAGCCCACTATACAACGATACATAAGCGCATTATTAGCTTCTAAAAATGATATATGTATTTTATTAGGCTCATAATATGTCCTACCTATACCACAACTAACAGATATATCTGTTTCTTCTTTTATTAATTGTTTTATATTTATCATACTATCTAAAACAGCTTCTATTTCATTTTCTCCACCTAATATAATTACTATTTCGTTAAAAAGGTTTATAAAAGCTTTTGCATTAGTTATATTGTTATTTATAATTTTTAAAAGTTTAAATATTATAAGGTGTTTTTCTTTTTGTGATTTATTTATAATATGTTTTCTAAAGGAGTCTATTCTAAAAACGGCTACAGTATAAGGTGGCTCTATATGTATGTTAAAATATTCAAAGCTAGTTTCTATTTCTTCTGTATCAAAAATACTTTCATTTATTAAAACAGATAAAAATTTATCTTCAAATAATTTAAAATTTTGAACATACTCTATAGCTAAAAGTTTTTCTTCTTTCATTAAAGCCTCTTTCGCCTTTACATAATCTATATAAGAATTTAAACATTTTGTTAAATCTGCAGGTTTTACAGGCCTTATCGTATAAGAAACTGCACCTATTTCTAAAGCCTTTTCTAAATAGGCAACATCAGATATTGAGCCATAAACTATAAATCTTATATTTTTATATAGAGATATAATTTCTTTCATTTTTTTAAAAAATTCTATGCCTAAAAATCTTATCTCCATAATTATTAAATCTATAGAATGATTTTTTATATATTTATAAAAATCTTTTTCATTTGAAAAAGTTTTTTTAATTTTAAATTGTAAAAAATTTGTATCTATATAAGATTTTATACCGAGAGTGTGGTTTTGCTCTAAATCTGCTATTATTACATTAAACATATTTTTTTCACGCTCCTTCAACTATATTTTATCATATATAACTATATTAGTCTATTTTAGATTAAATAAATATATAAAAATTTTTATATATTTATTATTTATTGATAAAGCATAGTTTATATTATATAATAAAATTAATAAATTTTATTATATATAGAAATGGAGAATTTAAAATGAATAAAAAAGAATTAGATATTTTAGCGATAAAATATATAAAAGATAAACTATCTCTAAATATTTTAAATAATGTTTATGAGATAGGCTCATATTTTAGCCAAGATAGCTATGAAGATATGCAAAAAGATATAAAAAATATAAAAGATAAATTACCTAATTATTTTTATAATATAAAAAATGTAATATCACAAGATTTTGAAAATAGAAAAAGTTTTATAAAAGATATAACAAAAGATATTGAAAAAATAGAAGATTTAACATTGCCATTAATAGCAACTTTAAAATCGGCAGATTTACTAGTTTCTATCATATCTGATTATTATCAAATAAAAGTTGCTAAAATAGATGAAAATGTAAAATTTGAGCCAAAAACGGTTTTACAAGAAATATATAAACTTTTAGATAATGAAGATAAAAACAACACCCTACAAGAAAATGGTGGTTTATTGTTATCTATAGTAAATTGTAGTATGACAAAAGATAACTATAAAGAATATATAAATAGAAGCTTAAATATTTTATTTGAAGAAGCAACAGAACGTATGGTAGATGCTACTATAGGAACATTAAAGTTTAAATTTGCCCCTTTTAATTATTTAGAAGAAAATGAAGATAAAGAAACTCTTTTAAACATACTTAACCAAAAATATGATGCACTAGAAGAAGAAGAGCTACTAGAAATTTTAGAAAAACTAGATAATATAGGTCAAAAATGTAGTAGCAAAATAGGAGATATAGGTGCTATATATGGTTGTTTTATGGATATATTAGCTATATATAATTTTTCTATAGATACAGATTATCTTTTTAAAGACGATTTTATATTAAAAGATATGTATTATTATACTTGTGAAATGATAGAGAATAAAGATTATTATATGTATGAAAGTATAGAAAATAACATAGAAAGTAAATATGAAGAAATTTTACAAAATATAGATAAAAATGAAAAAATAATTAAAAAACAAATTTATAAAAAACCTTATAATGATTATACAGATGCTATAAAAGTTTGTGTATCTTTAGATGACTATTCTAGCCTAAACTTTGAGAAAAATGTACTTTTTAAATCAAAATGTAACAATAATAATATATCTAGCCAAAAATTTATAAATGAAAAAATAGAAGAATTTATTTTATTTGTAAATAGTTTAAATATAAATAAAACTACGCTAAAAAAATTAAAACAACAATTTTTCTTTTATATACCTTGCCCTTTAGGTTTAAATGCTTTAAAAATATATTTTAAAAATGCTTTAGAAGGACTAAAAGATGAAACAGGCCTTTTAGTTACTTATAAATTTTTAGCTTTAGCTAACCCACAAATGTTTGATGAAGCTACCGAGCTAGAGCATCACCATTGTTGTGATGAACATTGTAATCATAATCATTAATAAATATAAAAGAGGCTATAAAATGAATGATAATGATATTTTAGATTTTGTAACAGATGTAGGTAAAATGCTCCTAGAAAATGGAGCAGAAACTTATAGAGTTGAAGATACAATATCTAGACTTTTAAATTCTTTAAATATAGAAAATAGTGAAGCATTTGCAACGAGCACAGGTATTTTTGTTTGTATAAAAAACCATACAAAAATAGAGCGTATTAAAAAAAGAAGTATGAATTTAGAAAGAATATCCAAAATAAATGATTTATCTAGAAAAATTGTAGCTAATGATATATCTTTAGAAGAAGCTAAAGAAAAATTAAAAGATATACAAAATATAAATTTATATTCTGATAAGCTTATAACCCTTTCAATAGGCATTACTTGTTTTTTCTTTTCTCTACTTTTTAAAGGCACTATATATGATGCTATAAGTGCTTTTATTGTAGGATTTTTATTAAATATTTTTACAACCTTTTTAAGTAAAAAAACTATATCAAATTTTTTACAAATATGCTTAGGTGGTATTTTTGTAGCTTTAGCAAGCCTTATAAACCTAAATATTGGCATAGGTAAAGATGTAAATAACGTAATAATAAGCTCTGTTATGCCTCTTGTTCCTGGTGTTTGTTTTACTAACGCTATTAGAGATATATTTGAAGGTGATTATATATCTGGCGGTAGCAGAATGTTTGAAGCTCTCGTTATAGCAATAAGTATAGCTATTGGTGTAGGTATTGTTTTGCTCACTTGGTTAAATATTTTTAATTCTTTTATAATAGGAGGTGCTAACTAAAATGGCTTTATTATTAGAAACTTTATATGCTTTTTTAGCTACTATAGCATTTTCTATTATGTTTAATACACCAAAAAAAGAGCTTTTATATTGTGGTATAGCAGGAGCTATTGGTTGGTTTTTTTATGCTTTATGTATGAAGATGGGGCTTTCTTCTACATTTTCAAATTTTTGGGGAACTGTTTTTATAGCTTATTTTTCTAGGCTTTTTGCCATAATTAGAAAAAATCCTATTTCTGTATTTTTAATATCTGGCATAATAACTCTTGTGCCAGGAGCAGGTATATATAATACAATGTTTAACGTTATTATGTCTGATAACAAAATGGCTAGCTTTTATGGTATAGAAACATTAAAAATAGCCTGTGCCATAGCTTTTGGCATAATAGTTATATTAGCTTTACCTCAATTTATGTTTACATTTAAAATTAAAAAAATTAATAATAAATAATATTTTTTAATATAATTAATTTATATAAATTTAAAGGAGAATTTTTATGTCTAAACAAATTTGGAAACCAGGTACTATTCTTTATCCTGTACCTGTTGTAATGGTATCTTGCGGAGATTATGAAAAAGGAGAAAAAAATATTATAACAGTTGCTTGGACTGGCACTATTAATACTGACCCTGCTATGGCATATATATCTGTAAGGCCTAGTAGATATTCTTACGATATTATTAAAAGAACTGGCGAATTTGTAATAAATCTTACAACTAAAGATTTGGCCTTTGCAACAGATTATTGTGGTGTAAAATCTGGAAAAGATATAGATAAATTTAAAGAAATGAACTTAACACATAAAAAAGCTCATAACTTAAATTGTCCTATTATTGAAGAAAGCCCTATTAATATAGAATGTAAAGTTAAAGATATAGTAGAATTAGGCACACACCATATGTTTATAGCAAATGTAATTTCTACTATAGCAGATGAAAAATATATGGATGAAAAAGGAAAATTCCATTTTGATAAAAGTGAGCCTATCTGTTATTCTCACGGAGAATATTATGCCTTAGGAGATTATATAGGCAAATTTGGATATTCTGTAAAAAAAAATAAATAACATTAAGGGTGTAGATTTTTTCTACACCCTATATTAATTATCTTTTTTTAGCACGTTCAACTTTTACACTAACTTTTTTAATTTTTTTACCTTTCATACCTTTTAAAATATCTTTTACATATTTTTTAGGGACATCTAAAAATGTATAATCTTCATATATATCAATATCACCAATAGCTTTTCCTGGTATGCCACATTCACCTGCTATAGCCCCCACTATATCTTTAGCTCTCACTCTTTTTTTGCTACCAACATTAATAAATAATCTTACTAATTTTTCATTATTATCTTCTAAATCGTCCTCAAAATCTATATCTTCTGTATTTTCATCATATAAATTCATTTTTAAAAGAGCTGCCGATATATCTACCGCTGATATATCTTCACTTATAATACTTTCTACAATATTTATATATTTATTAAGACGGCCTTCTTCTATAACCTTTTTAACTTTTTCAACAAAATTATTAGTTTTAGCCTCTTCTATATCTGTTAGAGATGGTAATTTGCCAAGCTTAACTTTAGCTTTAGTATATTTCATAATATCTCTTAGCTTATAAATTTCTCTACCTACAACAAAACTAAAAGCTCTACCAGAACGGCCTGCTCTACCTGTTCTACCTATTCTATGTACATAATATTCTTCATCTTGAGGTAAATCATAATTTATAACCATATCAACATCATCTACATCTATACCACGGGCAGCAACATCTGTAGCTACTAAAATTTCTATTGTACGATTTCTAAATTTTTTCATAACAATATCTCGCTGTATTTGCTTTAAATCTCCGTGTAAACCTTCTGCAAAATATCCACGTCCTTGTAAATGTTCTACAAGCTCATCAACTCTTTTTTTAGTGTTACAAAAAATAACTACAAGCTCTGGAGAATACATATCTATAAGCCTAGATGTAGCTTCAACCTTTGTTTTTTCTTTAATCTCAAAATAAGTTTGTTCTATGTTAGGCACAGTAAGCTCTTTTCTAGCTACTTTAATAACCTCTGGCCTTACAAGATATTTATCTGTAAGCTCCATAATCTCAGGTGCCATAGTTGCAGAAAATAAAACTGTTTGTCTATCTTCTGGTATTTTATCTAATATAGTTTCTATATCTTCTCTAAAGCCCATATCTAACATTTCATCTGCTTCATCTAAAATAACCATTTTAACAGTTTCCATTTTTAATGTTCTTCTGTTCATATGGTCCATAACACGGCCTGGCGTTCCCACAACGATTTGAACACCCTTTTTTAATGCACCTATTTGTCTTTCTATAGGTTGTCCACCATAAACAGGTAAAACCTTTATATCTTCTTTATATTTTAAAAATTTTCTAAATTCTTCGCATATTTGTATAGCTAGCTCTCTAGTAGGTGATAATATAACCGCTTGCAATTTTTTATTATTTACATCTATCATATCTATACAAGGTAAACCAAAAGCTGCTGTTTTACCTGTACCTGTTTGAGATTGGCCTATAATATCTTTGCCTTCAAAAATTTTGCTTATAGCCTTAGATTGTATAGGTGTGGCCTCTTCAAAGCCCATATCTTTTACCGCTCTTATTAGCTCTTTTGATAGTTGTAATTGTTCAAATTTTAAATTTGTCATAATCCGTTCCTTTCATAAATAATTTACACATTGTTTTAGTATATCATTAATTTATATAAAAAACAATATTTTGTTATATAATTTTTAATAATTAGTTTATTGATATTTTTACCAATAAACGTTGGTATAAAATATTTATTTATGTAGCTTTTAAATATAATTTAATTAAAATTTTTATTTTTTAACCTTTTATGATATATAATAATCAAATATTTTTTATTAATTATAATATTTTATACAAACATAATATTTATCACTTTTTTATAAATATTATGTTATTTTTTTGTATAATTTGTCGTAATTTTTGTGTTTTTTTAAATTTTGATTGACAATTATTATATGGAAATGGTATCATACATTTGAGGAAACGGTATCATATTTTTTAAAGGAGGATTTATAAAATGTCTAAAGAAAATTTTATTGCTAAAGAAATTTTTGAAAAACTTGGCGGTAAAGAAAATTTAATATCTGCCGCACATTGTGCTACTAGACTTAGGCTTGTTGTTGCAGATAATGAAAAAATTGACAAATCATCTATTGAAAATATAGAAGGTGTTAAAGGTGCTTTTTTGGCATCTGGTCAGTTACAAATTATTTTAGGTACTGGAGTAGTAAATAAAGTTTATGCTGAATTTATTAAAATCGCTGGTATAGAAGAAACAACAAAAGAAGAAATAAAAAATATATCTATCCAAAAACAAAATATCTTTAAAAGAGTTATAAAAACTATTGGCGATATTTTTGTACCTATAATACCTGCTATTGTTGCTAGTGGTTTTTTAATGGGTCTACTTGAAGCTTTAAACTTTATGGTAAATAATAATTTTTTAAATATAGATACTTCTAGCTCTATATATGTTTTTGCCAAATTATTTAGTAATACGGCTTATGTATTTTTACCAATATTAATAGCTTTTAGTGCTGGTAAAGTTTTTGGAGCTAATCAATATTTAGCTGCCGTTATGGGTATGATAATGATACATCCTGATTTGCAAAATGCTTGGACTGTTGCATCTGAAGGTGTTTTAACAACTCAATCTGTATTTTTTGGTCTTTATGAAATAGATATGATAGGCTATCAAGGCCACGTTATACCTGTTATTATATCCGTTTGGATTTTAAGTATAATAGAAAAAAAATTACATAAAGTTGTACCATCTATGCTAGACTTATTTGTTACACCACTTGTTAGTATATTTATAACTGGATATATTACATTAGCAGCCGTTGGCCCTATTTTTGTTTTAATTGAAAATAGCATTATTGATGGTATACAGTTTCTTCTTACCCTACCTTTTGGTATAGGTAGCTTTATAATGGGTGGTGCTTACGCTACTACTGTTATCTCTGGTATACATCATATGTATACAGTTATAGATTTAGGACAAATTGATAAATTTGGCTACACTTACTGGTTACCTCTTGCATCTGCTGCAAATGTTGCTCAAGGTGGTGCTGCTCTTGCTGTTGCTTTAAAAACTAAAAATAAAAAATTAAAATCTATGGCTCTACCTTCTGCCCTTAGTGCTTTTATGGGTATTACAGAACCTGCTATATTTGGTGTTAACCTTAGATATATAAGACCATTTGTTGCTGCCTCTATAGGTGCAGCTTGTGGAGCTTTATATGCATCTGTTGTAGGCCTTGGTGCTACTGGTACTGGTGTAACTGGTATATTTGGTATATTATTACATCTTCATAGCCCAATAAATTATATTATTGCTATGTTTATAGCTATTGGTGTATCTTTTGTTTTAACTTGGATATTTGGAATAAAAGAAGATTAATTGAAAGGAGTATTTTATGAATTCCTTAACAAAACATTTACAAAAATCAATTGAAATGATAGAAAAAAATAATCTCCATAACGATTTATGGAGATTAGGGTTTCATTTAATGCCACCTACTGGTTGGCTCAACGATCCTAATGGCCTTTGTTATTTTAAAGGCGAATATCATATATTTTTTCAATACTCCCCTTTTAATGTAAATGGAGAGCTAAAATTTTGGGGACACTATAAAAGTAAAGATTTAATAAACTGGCAATATTTAGGTGTACCTTTATTACCAGATCAACCTTTTGATTGCCACGGTGTTTATTCTGGCTCTGCATTGGTAGAAGATGATAAAATGTATTTATATTATACAGGTAATGTTAAAAATTTTGGGGAAGATTATGACTATATAAATAATGGTAGAGGTTCAAACACAATTTTAGCTATTAGTGATGGTAACATTGTTAATAGCAAAAAATGCCTACTTACTAATGAGGATTATCCTAAAAATTTAACTTGCCACGTTAGAGATCCTAAAGTTTGGAAAGAAAATGATGCTTATTATATGGTTTTAGGAGCCAGAACTAAAGATGATAAAGGTATTATACTACTTTATAAATCTTTAGATAAAATAAATTGGGATTTTTTAAATACGATAGAAACTAATACGCCTTTTGGTTATATGTGGGAATGCCCAGATTTATTTACACTAAAAAATGAAACAATAGTTATAATATCTCCACAAGGTGTAGAAGAAGAAGGATATAAATATAATAACATATATCAATCTGGTTATTATATTTTAAATGGTGATTATAAAACCTCTAATTATACATTAAATAATTTTGTAGAACTAGACAGAGGCTTTGATTTTTATGCCCCTCAAACTTTTTTAGATGATAAAAATAGACGAATATTAATTGGTTGGTTAGGCTTACCTGATATAGAGGCTTTATATACAAATAAAACTATAGAAAAAGGTTGGCAACATTGTTTAACTATTCCTAGAGTTTTAGATATAATAAATAATAAATTGTATCAAAAGCCTATTGATGAGCTTAAAAATTTAAGAAACAAGCAAATAGAAATAAATAATAATACATTATATAATATAGAATGTTGCTTTGAGCTTATAATAGAAAATATTTTACAACATATAACAATAACTTTAGAAAATGATACTATTATACAGTTTAAAGATAACTTATTTACATTAAAATTTAACAATACTGATTTAGGCGGTGGAAGAAAAGATAGAAATGTAGAAATTAATAATTGTAACAAAATTCATATGTTTGTTGATTATTCTTCCATAGAAATTTTTATTAATGATGGTGAAGAAGTTTTTTCTACAAGATTTTATCCAAAAAATAAAAATATTAGTTTAAAAATAAATAATATCAATAGCAAAAATACCTTATATTATTTAAATAGCTTTTCTATAAAATAATTATTGACACATTATTATTTAGTTGATAACATTATATTTGTAAAAATTTATTTAAAAGAGGTTATAAATATAAATGGGTAAAATTACTATTCAAGATATTGCCGATATATGCCAAGTATCTAAAAGCAGCGTTTCTAGATATTTAAACGGTGGCTATGTTAGCAAAGAAAATAAAGAAAAAATTAAAGCTGCTATAGAACAAACTGGTTTTAAATCTAATTTTTTTGCTAAAAGGTTAAAAACTAAAAATAGTAGTCTTATAGGCGTTGTTATCCCAAGAATAGATTCTATAACTGTTGGTAAAACTTTAAACGGTATAAACAATATTTGTGAAAAAAACAACTACACTATTTTAATGCAATCGTCAAATTTAGATTTAAAAAAAGAGCTTGAATGTATAAGCTCTTTATATAATCAAGGTGTTGATGGTATTATAGTGTATACTATAAATATAACTGATGAACATATAAAAATATATAATGATTTAAAAATTCCTATTATTTTTATAGGGCAAAAAAATAAAAATGTAAATTATATATGTATTGACGATTATAAGGCTGGATATATTATGGCAGAGCATTTTTATAAAAACAATCATAAAAATATAGTTTTTTTAGGTGTTGATGAAGAAGATAAATCTGTTGGTATTGAAAGAAAACAAGGTTTTTACGATTTTTATAAGCAAAATGTTAAAAACTATAGTATAAATTTTGTAAAAACAGATTTTTCTTTTAAAAAAGCTTACAATATGGGTAAAAATGTTATAGATTTTAACCCTACTGCCGTTATATGTGCTACCGATAATATTTGCTTAGGCCTAATGCTTTATCTAAATGAAAAAGGTATAAAAATACCTGATAAAATATCTGTGGCAGGTTTTGGCGGATATGAAGTAAGCTCTGCTATAAAACCTGCTATTACAACAATACAATTTGACTATGAGCTCTTAGGGGAAATAGCTACAAAAAATATTTTAAATTTAATAAAATGTAACGAACAACAAGAAAATATAGATATAAATTTAAAACTTATTTTAGGTGAATCTATAAAAAATATAGGAGGAACTAATGAATAAAATTTATTGTATAGGTGAAATTTTAATAGATATGGTTTCTAAAGAAAACGTTGGTTTAAAAAACGCTATATGTTTTGATAAAAAAGCTGGCGGTGCACCAGCAAATGTAGCTTGTGCTATTGCTAAAATGGGTAAATATGCCGAATTTATGGGGCAAATTGGTGAAGATTTTTTTGGAGATTATTTATCTGACATATTATAAAAATATAATATAAAAACAAATTTATGCTATAAATCTGGTAATACCACTTTAGCTTTTGTTTCTCTAGATAAAGATGGAGAAAGAGATTTTTCTTTTATGAGAGGTTGCGATAAAGACTATGACTATAAAAAAATAGATTTTTCTTGTATAGATAATAAAGATATTTTGCATTTTGGTAGTGCTACAGGTTTATTAGATGGAAATTTAAAAGAAACATACATAAAACTATTTGAATATGCAAAACAAAATAATATATTTATATCTTTTGATCCTAACTATAGAGAAAACCTTATAAAAAAAAATATGTTACATAAATTTATAGAAGATTGTAAATATTTTATAAAAAATAGTGATTTTATAAAAATGAGCGAAGAAGAAATAAAGCTTATATGTAAAAAAGATAATTTAGAAGAATGTATAAAAGATATTCATCTTTTAGGTGGTAAAATTTTAGCTATAACATTAGGTAAAAATGGTACTTTAATATCATTTGATAATAAAATAGAAATAATACCTAGTATAAAAATAAACCAAATAGACTCTACAGGTGCTGGAGATGCTTTTGTTGGTAGTATGTTATCTTTAATATTAGATATAATACAACAAAATAAATATCCAACATTTGAAGATTTAAAACAAATATGTTTATTTTCTAATAAAGTTGGTGCGATAACTTGCACAAATTATGGTGCTATGGACTCTATCCCAACTAAGGAACAAATCGAAAAAATATAAAAGGCTGTAGACTTTATCTACAGCCTTTTATATTAGGTTCTATATATGTTAGGTATATATAGGTTAAAGGTGGTAAGCTATTACCCTACCTTTTTTAATTATATAATTTAAAAGAACCTTTTGTTATTTATGTAAAAGGAGGATAAATAACAAATTTATAAAATGTGAAAAATTGCCTATTTAGAAATAAATAATTGTGTCCAATGTTTAGAAGACTCTCCAACCCCAATATGAGTAAACGATTTGCTAAGAATATTTCTTCTATGCCCTTCAGAGTTCATCCAAGCATCAACAACGCTTTGAGCAGTTTTTTGGCCTTTAGCGATATTTTCACCAGCAGTTTTATATGTAATATTAAATTGTTTAAGCATATCAAAAGGAGATCCATAAGTAGGAGAAGTATGAGAAAAATATCCTTTCTTTTTCATATCTTCTGATTTTAATCTAGCTACATTTGATAGCTTAGTATCAATTTTAAGCGGAGCTAATCCTGCTTTTTGTCTTTCAATATTAACAAGTCTAACAACCTCTTGCTCTACAGGAGATATAGAAGATAAATTGTTATCATTGTTTATAGAGTTATCTGGTTTGCTATTTGGCTTTTCTTGTGGTTTATTATTTGGTTTGTTTTGCGGTTTTTCTTCTAGTTTATCTTGGTTATTATTAAAGTTATATTCTTTAACAGGTTTACCATTAATAGTTAAAAAATCATAAATAGAGTTGTCTTGATAACCACTAGCTCCAAAAACATTGGCTGTTGAAAATAAAGTTAAAGCAAAAGTTGTAATAATAAATTTTTTCATAATAATAAAATCCTTTCAAAATATAAATTATGTTATAAAACGATTATTGTATCCTATTTGCTTTATCTATTATTTTTTTATTTTTTATGTAGTATATGTAAACTAATTTATCAAACAAAAGTTTATGTAAAATATAAGTTGTTTTCTTTATCTATATTAATAATACTATATTATAAACAAATTGTAAATACTAAATTAATGGCAAAAATGTTATATTAAAGGCTATTTTCAATTATTAGTATATTTTTATATTTTTAGGTTGTAAAAAATTAATCTTTTGATAAATAAAAAGCTACAGAAAATACTGTAGCTTTATTACTTATTCATCTTTTAATTTAAAATCTGAAACAGAAGAATAGAAAATTTCTGCTTGATTAGCTAGTTGTTCAGAAGCTGCAGCAGATTCTTCACTAGTGGCAGTATTACTTTGTGTAACATTAGCTATTTGAGCCACACCAATAGTAACCTCTTCAATAGATTTCTCTTGTTCTTTAGAAGATCTGGTAGAAGCATCTACAAGTTTAGATATTTCTTCTATTTGTTCAACAATACTAATTAAAGATGATGCCGTATCATTTGCAATTTTAGAGCCTTCTTCAACTTTTTCAACAGAGCTTTTAATTAAATCTGTTGTTTCTTTAGCTGCTTGTTGGCTTCTAGCGGCAAGGTTACGAACCTCTTCTGCAACAACTGCAAAGCCTTTACCATGTTCACCAGCACGAGCCGCCTCTACAGCCGCATTAAGAGCTAATATGTTAGTTTGGAAAGCTATATCATCTATAACCTTAATAATATTAGATATACTGTTAGATGCATTATTAATTTCTTCCATTGCTAAAAGCATACTATCCATTTGGTGGCTACCATTATTTGCGTTTTCTTTAGCCTGTAAAGCAAGAATATTAGCTTGCTCAGAATTTTTAAAGTTATCGCTAGCTTGTTTAGATATAATCTTAATGTTAGAATTAAGCTCTTCTACGGCTTCTGCCTGTTTAGTAGCTCCTTCGGCAAGAGATATACTAGATTCTGATATTTGCTTAGAACCACTAGAAACTTTTTCTGCCGATTCTATAATACCTTTAGTAAGCACATTAAGGTTATTAATAATAAGGTTAACTGAGTCTCTTATTTCTTTAAAATCTCCAAGATAATCTCTATCTATAGATAAATCAAAGTTTTTATTAGCCATTTCATTTAATATGTAAGATATTTCAGAAATATAAGAACCTATAGTTTCTGCTGTATAGTTAACTGTTTGTTTAATATTATTAAATTCGCCTTTATATTCATTAGTTATTCTATGTGCAAAATTACCTATAGAAAATTGGTTAAGAGCATTTTGAGTTTCTTTAATAGGTATAACAACATTTTCTACAAATTGGTTAAGAGCACCTATAATGCCTTTCCATTGGCCAACGTAACTAGAGCTATCTAATCTAAATTCTAAGTTTCCGTCATTAGCCGCTTTAATAAGCTGATAAATATCATCAGAAACATTTTTAAGGGCAGATTGAACAGCTATAACCTCTTCTTGTATAATAGCTTTATCGCCAGGAAATTCTTTAACATTAGATTCAAAATTGCCTTCGCCAAATTCTTTAATTTTTTCTATAATATATAAAGAATCGTTTATTAAATTGTTAGTAGCATTATTAATAGAAACGATAGCTTGTTTAAAAGCACCTTCATATTTGCTTTCATCTATTCTATAGTTAATATTACCTTCATCTAGTTGTTTAGATAATTCGTTTATATCTTCTAATATACCATCAAAAGTGTAGGCCATATCAGCGATAGCATTAGATAATTGGCCTATTTCATCTTTAAAGTTACTTCTACATTCTACATCAAGGTTACCTTTAGAAACTTCCAAAGCAACCCCTGTAAGACGCTCAATAGGCTTTCTAATAATACGAGAAAGGGTAGTGCCAAATATACTACCAACAACAACAATAAGAATAAATATTATAACTAATCCTATTTGAACTTTAAAAATATTAGATTTTGTTACATTCATATCTAATAATAAAGAATCAAAGGCCTCTTTAGGGGCATTATATGCATCTGTAAAAAATTCTTCCCCAAGATTAACCATTTCAAGTAAAATTTGTTGAATTTTAGCTGCATCATTATTTTCTATAGCAACAACAATATTTTTATATAAATTATAATATTCGTCTAAAGAAGCTAAAACATCTTCTATTAATTGTATATTTTCTGTTCTATTATTAGTATTTTTTTGGATAATAGACATATTTTCAAGATATTTTTTACCCAATTCTTTAGCAGTGTTATAGTTATTTTCTATAGCATCTTTATCTTGTTGTGTTACACTACCTCTATAAGAAATAAGTGTAACTAATCTACGCATATCAGCTATATTTTCTGTAAGAGACATACCATCTTTAATAATATCATTGTTAGCCTCTATAGCACCATAATAGGTTTTATTAGCATAAGATAATGCAAATATACCACTAAACCCTAATATAAGCACAAATATTAAAATTGTACCAAAAGTTATTAAAAACTTAAGGAATAGCTTTAAGTTTTTAATTTTTTTCATAAAATACCTCCTCAAAAAATTTTAAAATAAAAAATTAATAACTAATAAATTGTACTTTAACATTATATAACATTTATTAAAATATTTCAAGACAAAAATATTTTATATTTATGATACTATTTTTAATGTCTACTAGTAGCTAAGGGGCTACATATATTAAACCTAAACAATTGAAAAATAAGCAAAAACTTTTATATACAACAAAAAAGCCTCCCCTAAGGGAGACTTTTTTATCTATCTTAATTTAAAACCTAATCGATTAAAAATTAGTTAGTTTTTTTTGTTGTAGTTTCTGTTGTTTTATCAGAAGCAGTTGTGCTTTCTGTTGAGCTTTCTTTTGTAGTAGAAGCTGTTGTGCTTTCAGTAGTTGTAGAAGCTGTAGTTGCTGTAGTTGTAGTGTTTGAATTTCTTGCATTGTTTTCGTTGTAGATAGCAGTTCTAGAGTCTGCATCCCAAGAAACATTCACACCTAAAGCTTGACCTAAAGCTCTGAAAGGAACAAACATTCTACCATCTTTAATTTCAGCTTTAACACCATATTCCATAGGAATTCTAGTACCATCTACTGTCATAATGTTGCTACCAGCTTGGAATTGAATAATTTTTTGGCCAGTACCTGCACCGTAGTAGATTGTAGTAGTTTTAGTGTTTGCATCCCAAGCGATTTTGTTAGAAGCATCTGGGTTAGCTACATTACCTGTATCTACACCTAAAGCTACAGAAACAAATCTTAAAGGAACCATTGTGCTGTTGCTAGAAGCTTGGATATAAGGAGCTACGTCCATATCGATAGCTTGATCACCAACAAGAACAGTTTTTTCACCTACAGATACTTTAACAGTTTTATCTAAAGTACCAGTTTCTGTGATAACTTCAACATAGTTTTTGAAGTCATAAGAGCTAGTGTTATTTTGGTTAACTAAGTTAACATCTTTACTTGTTACATCAAATGATTTGTCATCTTTAACATCAGATTTATAGTTATTGATAACAGCATCACCTTTTAATTTTAAATCGTAAGCACCGAATGGTACAGAACGAGTAGTACCTACTTTAACATTTTTAATTGTTATTGTAGATGGATTTTTGTAAGAAGCTTTGTTAATTTTAAAGTTAATTGTCCCTTTTTCACCATTGCTTTCGCCTACTTTGAAGTCTTTTTCTTTAACTTCTAATTCTCCACCACTTACTTCAAATTTAGCTTCAGAGAAACCTAACTCTTGAGTACCGTAAGGAGCAGCAAGACTTAATACAGCAGTTTTATTTTCTAAGAACATACCTGGTCTAGCTTCTGTAATAACGATATCAGCAGTGTTGTAATCTTGGTAACCAATGTTTAATTTAGTACTTTGAGATTTAATTTCAAAAGGAATAACAGCTTTAGCTATAACAGTTTCTGTTACATCACTTTGTCCGCCACCAGTAACACTAAGTTTAATATCACCTTTGAAAGCTGGATCTACAGATAAGTTAAGTTTCATAGTAAAGTTAGCTAAACTATTAGTATTGCTTGTATCTGTTGCAACTTTGTAGCTATCTCTTTTTAATCTTAAAGTTTTACCATTATTGATTATTTCAAAATCAGCTTGTTCTGGTTTTTCTCCACTAGCAAAGTTGTTTTGTTTTTCAATTTCCATACCTACGATTTTAACACCTTCTGGAACAGAGAAATCTAAGGCTCTAGATTCTACTAAAGTGTTAGGAACAGCCTCTGAGAATTTAACTTCTACAGTAGTATTATCCGCTTCTGTCATACTTACATCATTATTTAAATAATGTCTACCAGAGATGATCTCTTTAGGATCTTTTAAAGTTTCAAGTTTAAAACCTAATTTTTCTCTTTTAGCAACCACTTTGCTTTTGCTTGTAATACCTGTACCAGATACTGAAAGTTCTATATCACCAAAAGTTTTATCGTTAGCCGGTTCTACAAATAAACCTTCGATTCTAAGACCTATAGGAGAAACACGGTCAGCACCTAATCCTTTAACAACAAATCTAATAACAGAATCATTAGCAGAGAAATAACTAGATTGACCTGATACTTTCTCAACAGTTAATAGTTTACCAGTCTTATCATCATAAACTTTTAAAGTTGTATCATTAGTACCTTTATCACCTGCAGTTGTTTTAAATCTAAAACCACCATTTAATCTCAAAGTTACTTCAGCAGTATCTTTGTTGTTACCAATTGTACCTCTTACATTTTCTTGAATAACAACAGGAGCTAATTTACCATAATCTTCAAAAGATTTAACATTGTTGCTATCATATACTAAGTTAGTATCACCTTCTTGAATAGAAGAAGTAATAGTATACTCACCACCAACTACTTTATCATTATAAGCAGAAGTAATTTTAGCTTTAACAGGAGCGTTACCATCAGCTTTTACTGCACCTAAAGGTAAAGCAATAAATGGATCTTTAACTTCTTTACCTTTAACTTCAACTTGTGCACCAGTAGTAACTATTTTAATACCATCAATAGTTGTAGAACCACTTTGACCTATTTCAGCAAATTCTCCTCCTGTAACTTCAGCACTAGCGCCAGTTTTCAAAAAGCTTAATTTAATTTTTAAAGAATCTAAACTAGTCCCCGCACCAAAATTAATTGTTTTGTCACTATCACTTAAATTTAAATTAGGAACTGTAATAGTAGCAGTAGTAGGACTATCAATACTAATTTTATAAGGTATATGAGCTAAATCTGGAGCAACACCTGATGTAGTATTTTCTGCAACAACTACTTTTACAACAGCATCAAACGCATCTTTTATAGGTTTAGCATCTGGTTTAGCTAAAAAAGTTTCCATACTATTAGCACCAGCAAACTGAGCCTTATTAACTGTAGACGCAACATGTTCTATAGCGCTTTTTAATCCTTCTAAAGGATGTCCTGCTGTTATAGAAGAAAATGCAATATTCTGATCTAATTGTATTTTATCTAAAACCTCCTCTTTACCAGCATTAGAAATATTAGTATAAACTTCTGTTAGACTTTTAGCAGCAGTTCCTTTAGTTCCCATAGCTGTATCATAATCCACTCTAGTTCCATTAGGACTAGCATTCACATACTCATAACGAGCTTTATTGTTTTCATCAAAAGTACCATTTTCTAAGTTTACTTTAAAACTAATTTCTTCATTAATACTGTTAGTGCCATCATTATTAAGAGCAACTTTTACAACACTTCTTCTGCTTTTTAAGTCTTCAACATTGCTGTAAGTTGTATATTTATCTGCTTTAGCATCAATTGTTTCATTTGCTTTACCAAATGTAGTATTTAAAACACTATCAGCTTTTAATTGAGCTGCACTAGCTGTAATAGGCATTGCACTAGTAACCATCATAGCTGATAATAAAATAGCAATTTTTCTTTTCATTTTATAATTCCTCCTAATTTTTTAAAAAACATATTGTTGTTGTTTTTACCTGTTTATTATAGCATTGCAAACCTTTGTAGTCAATAGTGTTTCATAAGATGTAATATTACTGTAACATTTTATAAAAACTTTTTGCCTAACCCCTATAAACTAATATGTTATAGTAAGGTTTAAATATAAAAATTATTATATCTATATTTGCAATATCTCATTATTTCTTATCTGTTTGCCTTGCTTGTATATAATATAACACCTATTAAAATATTTTGCAATAGGTTTATGCTATTTGTAATTTAGCTGTAATATTAGTCATATTTCAGTAATATTTTAAGCTTATTGTTTTTTATATTTATAATATGTAGAGTTTTTAATTATTTGTTGTTTTAAAAAATTTTTTATGCTATAATTGTTACGAAAATATTTTTAGTGAGGTGTTATTATGAAAAAATATTTAGCTATGTTTTTATCTTTAGCTTTAAGCTTTTCTTCATCAACATATATTTTTGCTAACCCTTTAAATACGCAACTACCTATCCAAAATATATCTATAGATAAAAACAATAGCTTTATACAAAATGGTATTACTTATACTATAAATCAAAATTCTTCAGAATCTTTACAAGGCTTTGTTACTATATCTAGCGGTAAAGATTTTAAAGGTAAAACTCTTAATATACCACAAAAGGTTATTTATCAAGGCAAATTTTATACAGTAAAGGCCATAGCCCCTTATGCTTTTTATCAAAATAACAATATAGAAAATGTGGTTATACCTAATACAGCTAAAAATATTGGCTCTTTTGCTTTTAGTGATTGCCAAAATCTTAAGGCTATAGATGTTATAACAGGCGGTAACAAATATAAATCTTTAAACGGTGTTCTTTTTAATGTTTCTATGGATACCCTTATCGCTTATCCTAGTGGTAAAGCCGATAAACAATATAATCTACCTAACAATGTTAACAAAATAGAGCAAGGTGCTTTTTATAATAATAAATATTTGCAATATTTTATAGCTAATTCAGATTTACAAGAAATAGGTGCTTATGCTTTTTCTGATAGCCAAAGCTTAAAAGAAGTATCTGGTATAGTTAAGCTAAAAACTTTAGGCGATTTTGCCTTTGCCAATTCTTCTATAGAAAATATTTATCTTTCTACATATCTTGAAAATATGGGCAAAGCAACTTTCTATAATAGCAATATTAAATTTATAGAAATACCTTATAAGATAAAAACTTTACCTGAATATACTTTTTATAATTGTAAAAATTTAAAAAATGTTATTTTTAAAGATGGGCTTAATGTTATAGATAATTTTGCTTTTGCTAATTCTTCTATAGAGAGCTTTTCTGCCCCTATTTCTTTAAATACTATTGGCTTTCAATCTTTTGCAAATTGTAAAAATTTAAAAAATATTAAATTTAATGAAAATTTACAAACTATTGAAGACGAGGCCTTTTTAAATAACATATTCTTAACAAATTTTACAGTAACTAGAGATTTAAAAAATATAGGCAACAATGTTTTTTATGGTTGTAACAATATAAATAAAGTTGCTACAGATAATAGCAGATATTTTGAGGTATCTGATAATATTTTATATAGCTTAAATAAAAAGGAGCTTAGCTATGTTCCCCCTAAAAGAGAAATATCTTATGTAAATATTTCCAAAGAAACAGAAACTATAAAAAATGATGCTCTTAATAATGCTACATCTATAGATACTTTTAATGTAGATGAAAAAAATGAAAAGTTTTCTTCAGAAGATGGTGTTTTATATGATAAAGACAAAAAAAATCTTATTAAATTTCCACCTAAAAAAAATATAACAAACTTTTCTATTCCGTCTACTGTAGAAAAAATATTGCCATATGCTTTTAAAGATGCTAAAAATCTTTATGGTTATATTTTTATACCTGCTAACCTTTTAAATATAGAAAGCAACAATTTTGAAAATATGCCTAATATTTATGGCTTTTCTGTTGATAATAATAACCCTAATTTTACAACTGTTAACGATGTTTTATATAATAAAGATAAATCTATTCTTTTAAAATATCCTGCTCGTAAAAATGTTGGCACATTTGATATGCTAAAAGAAACTAAAACTATAAATAACCTTGCCTTTGAACAAGCTAATATTGTTACATTAAATGTAGGTGTTAATGTGGAAAATATAGAAGAAGAAGCCTTTTTAAATTCGTCTATAAAAAATATTAATATTAAAGAAGGCCTAGTTAATATTAAAGATAATGCCTTTAAAGGCTCTAATATAGAAAATATAATATTACCTACCACCCTACAAAATATAGGCGATAGTGCTTTTTCTTATTGCAATAATTTAAAATCTATACAATTTAATGCTTTACAAACAAACTCTTTTGGGTATAATATGTTTATAGGCTCTAATAACCTTAAAAAAATTATTGTGCCTGTTAATAGTTACTATAACTATAAAAATTACTTAATAAACTCAGGTGTTGACAATTGGCAAAATCTCTTACAAGAATATAAACCACCTGTAAAAGAAAATAATAAATAAACGAGGTGTAATTATGTCTAATGTTTCTAGCGAAAGCTTTTTAAAAGCTATGCAAAATTTATTAAAAGAAAAATCTGATGAAAACTATGAAGCTTTTGAAAAAGAAATAGAAAATGCTAAGTTTCTTTCTCCTGTTGTTATTGTAAATAAAAATGCTACTAACGATTTGCAAAATTCTGATGTTTCTTTTGTAAATATCGAAGATAGCGAAAATAATAAGCTATTTTTAGCTTTTACAGACTGGGATAAATTTAATAAATTTAAAAAAGAAAATCCTTTCACGGCTATAGATGCTACTTTAAAAGATTTTCACTATATGCTTACCGAAGTTGATAAAGAAGCTAAAGGTTTTGTTATCAATATTGGTGATGATGCTCTATTTATACCTAAAGAAACTTTTGTATAATATTTACAAACTAACTTTTTGTATTTTATAGAATATTAAAAAGGTGTAGACAAAGTCTACACCTTTTTAATATTCTATAAAATCGTTAGAGTTAAACTTATAAGCTAATGTCATAAGACTGTCTGTTAAATGAACATCTTCTACAATAACTCCATTTTCTTTTCTAAATTCTTTATTAGAAAAATTCCAAACTCCTTTTATACCATAAGAAACTATTTTTTCATATATGTCATTTGCACTTTCTGCCGGTACTGCTAATACGGCTATATCCACATTATTTTCTTTTGTAAAATTTTCTAACTCTCTTATATCTTTTACCTCTAAATTTCTTATTTTCGTACCTATAATATTTATGTCCTTATCAAATATACCTATAAAGTTAAACCCCCTTTTTTCAAACTTAGTATAATTTAATAAAGCTTGCCCTATTTTACCTGCACCTAATATTACTAAATTGTATGTTTTATTTAAACCTAATATCTCTTTTATTTCTTCAAAAAGAAGCTCTACGTTATATCCGTAACCTTGTTGTCCAAAACAACCAAAATTATTTAAATCTTGTCTTATTTGAGATGCCGTTACATTCATTTTTTCGCTTAAATCTTTAGAAGATATTCTTGTTATTCCATTATCTAATAAATCTCCTAAAAATCTGTAATATCTGGGCAAACGTTTAATAACGGCTAAAGATACTTTTTTATCCATTATAATCATTCCTTTAATAAATTTTTAACAAAATTATACAACTTTGTTTTGTTTTTGTCAATGTTTAGTCTTTTAAAAAATATGTTTTTTTGTTATACTTATTATAAATTTATATATCTTAAATTTTTTAATACTTTTAGGAGGCAAAAAATGATACTTTCTTGCAATGATATAAATAAATCTTTTGGTATTAACAATGTTTTAACAAATATATCATTTAATATTAATGAAAAAGATAGAGTGGCTCTTGTTGGTGTTAATGGAGCTGGAAAATCTACCCTATTTAAAATTTTAACAAAAGAGATTTCACCAGATAGTGGCAATATAAATATACCTAAAAATGCTAAAATAGGTTATTTTTCACAAAATCTTAACCTTAATGAAGATAATACCCTCTTTGATGAACTTTTAACCATTTTTAAAAATATTATTGATATGGAATTTAAGCTTAGAGAGTTAGAATTAAAAATGGCTACCCTTAAAGATGATGAGCTTTACCTCATTATTAAAGAATATGATAAAATATCATCTTATCTTTCTGAAAATAATTCTTTTGATTATAATAGCCGTATTAAAGGCGTTTTAAAAGGACTAGGCTTTGTAGATGAAGATTTTTTTAAACAAATAAAGTTTTTATCTGGTGGGCAAAAAACACGTATAGCCCTTGGTAAAATTCTTTTAGATGAGCCAGATATTCTTCTTTTAGATGAACCTACTAACCATCTTGATATAAAATCTATACAATGGCTTGAAACCTTTTTAAAATCTTATCCTAAAGCTCTTTTTATTATATCTCACGATAGATATTTTTTAAATAAAATTGTTAATAAAGTTATAGAGCTAGAAAATACAAAAGCTACTATTTATAACGGTAACTATTCTGACTATTCTCAAAAAAAACATATATCCAGAGAAATTATGTTAAAACACTATGTTAACCAACAAAAAGAAATAAAAAAACAAGAAGAAGTTATAAAAAAACTTCGCTCTTATAACCGTGAAAAGTTTATTAAGCGTGCCGAAAGCCGTGAAAAACTTTTAGATAAAATGGAAAAAATAGAAAAACCAGATAATTTACCTGCTCAAATGCGTCTTACCCTATCTCCTAAAAAAGAAAGTGGTAATGATGTTTTATCTGTAGAAAATTTAAGTAAAAGCTTTAACTTTAACCTTTTTAAAAATATTTCATTTGATATAAAAAAAGGTGAAAAAGTAGCTCTCATTGGTGCTAATGGTATAGGTAAAACTACCCTTATTAAAATGATTATGGAAAAAACATCTATAGATGGTGGCTCTATAAAAATTGGCGCTAATGTTACTATAGGTTATTATGATCAGGAACAACAAAATCTAAATTTTGATAAAACTATTTTTGATGAAATTTCTGATAGCTATCCTAATTTAAAAAATGAAGAAATAAGAAATGCTCTTGCCGTTTTCGTTTTTACAGGAGATGATGTTTTTAAAAAAATAGGTAGTTTAAGCGGTGGTGAAAAAGGCCGTGTTGCTTTAGCTAAAATTATGCTTTCCAATGCAAATTTTCTTATATTAGATGAGCCTACTAACCATCTTGATATGGTTTCTAAAGAAATTTTAGAAGATGCTATAAAAAATTATACAGGAACTTGTATATATATTTCTCACGATAGATTTTTTATAAACAATACTGCTACTAAAGTTATAGAGCTTACTAAAAATAAAATGAATATATATTTAGGTAACTATGATTACTACTTAGAAAAGTGTACTCAAAGTGAAAATTTATCAAATAATATACAATATAAAGATATTTCAGACAATAAACTAGACTGGAAAGCACAAAAAGAAGCACAAGCCGAAGCTAGAAAAAAACAAAATGCTATAAAAAAATTAGAAGAAAAAATTGAACATATTGAAAATAAAATTAAAGATGCTGATGAACAATTAGCTCTTGAAGAAGTTTATACAAACCCTTATAAATCTAAAGAAATTTTTGAAGAAAAAACTAAACTTGAAGAAGAATTGAATTATTTATATGAAGAATGGGAAAATTTAGTTTAAAAAGGCGTAGATAAAATCTACGCCTTTTTATAACTTTTATTACATCATACCCATTGGATTTGCACCAGGCATCATAGGTTCTTCTTTAGTTATATCTGCTACAACTGCTTCTGTTGTTAAAACAGTAGATGCAACACTATTTGCATTTAATAATGCACTTTTTGTAACTTTAGCAGGGTCTAATATACCTGCATCTATCATATTTACAAATTCTCCTGTTAAAGCGTTAAAACCATAGTTTGTTTCTTTTTCTTTAACTTGACTTACAATAACAGAACCTTCAAGACCTGCATTGTTTACTATTTGACGAAGAGGTGCTTCTAAAGCTTTAAGAATAATGTTTGCACCTGTTTTTTCATCGCCTGTAAGGCTTTCTACAACTTTAGATACCTCTGGTATACAATGAATATAAGCAGAACCACCACCACTTATAATACCTTCTTCTACTGCTGCACGAGTAGCTGCAAGAGCATCTTCCATTCTTAATTTTTTCTCTTTAAGCTCCATTTCAGTTGCCGCACCTACTTTAATAACTGCAACACCACCTGCAAGTTTTGCAAGTCTTTCTTGTAATTTTTCTTTATCAAATTCTGATGTAGTAGCTTCAATTTGTTCTTTAAGTTGATTTACTCTGCTAGTTATTAAGTTTTTATCTCCTGCACCATCAACAATAATAGTATTTTCTTTATCAACTTTAACTGTTTTTGCACGGCCAAGCATATCCATTGTAGTTTCTTTTAAATCAAGGCCTAGCTCATCAGATATAACAGTACCACCTGTTAAAATAGCAATATCTTCAAGCATAGCTTTTCTTCTATCACCAAAGCCAGGTGCTTTAACAGCAACACAGTTAAATGTACCTCTTAATTTATTAACAATAAGAGTAGTTAAAGCTTCTCCTTCCACATCTTCTGCAATAATTAAAAGTCTTGCTCCTGTTTGAACAATTTCTTCTAATATAGGTAATATATCTTGAATATTTGTAATTTTTTTATCTGTTATTAAAATGTATGGATCTTCAAGCTCTGCAACCATTTTATCCATATCTGTTGCCATATAAGCAGATAAATAACCTCTATCAAATTGCATACCTTCTACAAGATCAAGCTCTGTATGCATAGTTTTACTTTCTTCTACAGTTATAACACCATCATTAGATACTTTTTCCATAGCATCTGCAATCATTGCCCCTACTTCTTCATCTGCCGCAGATATAGATGCAACTTTTGCAATATGATTTTTACCATCTACTTTTTGGCTCATTTCTTTAATTATTTCTACTGCTTTTTCTGTAGCTTTAGCCATACCTTTTCTTAAAATAATAGGATTAGCACCTGCTGCAATGTTTTTAAGGCCTTCTTGTATCATAGCTTGAGCTAAAACTGTAGCTGTTGTAGTACCATCGCCTGCCACATCATTTGTTTTTGTAGCAACCTCTTTAACAAGTTGAGCTCCCATATTTTCAAAAACATCTTCAAGCTCAATTTCTTTGGCAATAGTAACACCATCATTAGTAATTAAAGGCGTGCCAAATTTTTTATCTAAAACTACATTTCTACCTTTTGGGCCTAAAGTAACTTTAACTGTGTCTGCAAGTTTATTAACACCTGCTTCTAAAGCTTTTCTAGCATCAACACCATATTTAATATCTTTTGCCATTTTTATATCCTCCTAAAACTATAAATTATTCAACAATAGCTAATATATCGCTTTCTTTAACAATAATATATTCTTCTCCGTTAACTTTAACTTCTGTTCCAGAATATTTAGAATAAAGAACTTTATCTCCTACTTTTACTTGCATAGGAACAAGCTTTCCATCAACAGTAGCACCAGGACCAACCGCTAAAATTTCTGCTTCTTGAGGCTTTTCTTTAGCTCCAGCAGTTAAAATAATTCCACCTTTAGTTTTTTCTTCTGCCTCTAAATGTTTTAAAACAACTCTATCTGATAATGGTTTAATATTCATATTATTACCTCCATAATTGTTATGTATGTGTCATTAAAATATATGTATGTAAACACATATTTTATACCTTATACATAAATTTTAATTTATTATCACTCATTTATTAAGAGTGCTAAACATAATTATATACTAATTTAATATATATTTTTATGCAATATCTATATTTAACTATTTTTGCCTATTTTTTATAATTTTAAGCCTATTTTATTATATTTGCTTTTATTATTTTAAAATTTCTTTAATTTTCTATTTTTAATATTATTTAATACCTATTTTTTCACTTCTTGCATAATAAAATAAATATTGTTGGGCATATCCTGCTAAATCGCCCCATTTTTCTTTTGCAAAGCTATGAATTTTTTTAATAGATGTGTCTTGCTCATTAAAATAAAAATATTCCATAACACGCTTAACCCAAACATCTGTAGGAAAAACATCATTTTTCTTTAAAGAAAATAATAAAACACAATCGGCAACTTTTGTTCCAACACCTTTTATTTTTAAAAGTTGCTCTTTTGCCTCATCTGAGGATAAATTAAATAAATCTTCTAATTTTAAATTTCCATTTTCTATATTTTCTATAGCATCTAATATATATTTATCTCTAAAGCCTGTTTTACAAAGCCTAAGCTCTTCTGCTGTAGCTTTTTTTAATTGTTGTAATGTAGGGAAAAAATAATCATCTTCACATTTTACGCCATATTTTTCAGATATATTTTTTATAACTTGTTTTATCATAGGTATACGGTTATTTTGTGATATAATAAAAGATATTAAACATTCAAAAGGCTCTTGATTTAAAATTCTTATACCTTCTGCATATTGGATAGCTTTTTTAACTATATCATCATTTTTTAAAATATCTTTTATTTTGTTATAATCTGTGTTTAAATCAAAATAATCTATCCATATTTTTTTAAAATCTTCTTTGTTGCAAGGGTAAAATTCAACCTCATTATCTGTTTGCTTTATATTTAAAATTTTACTATAAGCAACTATTTTATAATGCATATTGTCTATTTTTTCAAATCTAAAACATTGCCCACATTCTAATATTTCTTCTATATTAAAACTATCAAAATCTGTCATTATTATTTTATTATTTTCTTCAATATATTTCATTTTTTTCTCCTTTTATAATCTAATATAAATAATGGTATAGCTCCTAAAAAATAACAAAAAATATCTTTAAAATCAAATGTAGTACCTATTAATATTTTAAAAAACTTTATATTAGATAATCCTAATATTTCTACAATATTTATATATTGTAAAAATTCAACTAATATAGCAAAAAGTAAAATATAAATAGATAAATATTTAATTTTATTAATAGTAAATATCTTTATAAAAAAATATAAAACTACTACAACAAATATATCCCCAAAATATGGCCTTATAATTTTATCATTTACAAAAATAGCTATAAAAACCTCTATAGCTAAAAATAATAAAAATATAAATAAATATTTTAATCTATACTGACATTGAATTTCCATATTCTATACCTTTGTCTGTAAGAACTAATCTTACTTTATCTTCGGACTTAAATTTTACAATAACAAGCTCATTATCTTCTAAATATTTTATAGCCTCATTATATTTTTTTGTCATAATAGACGATTTAGATTCAAATCTATAAGTATAAACATCTCCACCACATAAATAAGATTGATAAGCTCTTTCAAAAATAGTTGTTGTTATTTTATTCATAATGTAACTCCTTATCTTTAAATAATACAAATTCTATATTTGCCATTTTTATAAGCATATCACTAAGCTCATCTGGATATTTTTCTATAGCTACAATACGCTTTATACCTGCATTTATAATTTGTTTTAAACACATAGAGCAAGGGCTATGCGTAATATAAATAGTGCCACCTTTACAAGAAACACCATTAGCTGCACATTGGGTTATAGCATTATTTTCTGCGTGTAAAGACATACATATTTCATAATTTTTACCACTAGGTATATTTCTTCTATCTCTCATACAATCGTTCATTTCAAAACAGTCTAAAACACCTTTAGGAGCACCATTATATCCTGTTGAAATAATACTATTATCTTTTACAATAACTGCTCCTACCTGTCTTCTAGAGCAAGAGGCACGCTTTGCTACAACTTTTGCTATTTCTATAAAATAAGTGTCCCAATCTATTCTTTGCAAAATATCACCTCTTTAATTATTTTTTAATCTTTGGCTTAAAACTTCATAAAAAATAATAGCAGAAGATATAGAAGCATTCATAGACTCTACTTTACCAATCATAGGTATTTTAACAAGCTCATTTGCTTTATTTTTATATTTTTCTAAAACACCGTTTGCCTCATTACCAATTAATATAGCTGTAGCATTTTTAAAATTTATACTATAGGGCGGTTTGCCTCCTTCTAGGTAAGTACAAACTATATTAACATTATTTTCTTTTAGATTATCTATTAAAATATCTAAATCACAATTTTCTATAATGTTAGTGTGAAATATAGAGCCCATAGTAGCTCTTATAACTTTATCATTATATAAATCAACGCAACCTTTAGATAAAAATATAGCATCTACCCCTAAAGCCTCTGCCGTTCTTATTATTGTGCCCATATTACCAGGATCACAAATTCTATCTAAAATAATAAAAAAACTATTATTATTTATATTTACATCTTTTAAGCTATTTTTAGGTATATTACAAATAGCCATTATACCTTGTGGATTTATAGTATCACTAATTTTTTTAAAAACATCATTAGAAACTATTATATTTTTAATATTAGTATATTTATCTTTATCTGACATTTCATTGTAAAATTTTTCAGAAAAAATATACATTTCTATATGTATATTAGAAGGTATTTCATTTATAATTCTTTCTCCTTCTATGTAAAATTTATTGGCTTTTTCTCTTTCTTTTTTCTGTTTTAATTTTACTATATCTTTAATAATTTTGTTTTTATCACTTGTAATCAATTTTTTTCACCTAAATATTAATTATTTATTTTTTGAATAGAATCATTTTTACCTACAACAACTAATACATCATCTTTTTCTATTATTTCGTTTGGTAAAGGAGAAACTATTATACGGTTTTTTCTTTTTATAGCCACAATGTTTAAACCATATTTTGCTCGGATATTGTTATCTAAAATAGAGTTGTTTATCCAATTTTTATGTGGTTGTACCTCTACAATAGCAAATTTGTCAGATAAGTTTATATAGTCTATAATATTGGTAGTAATAAGGGTATTAGCTATTCTAACTCCCATATCTCTCTCAGGTAAAACCACCCTATCTGCTCCAACTTTTTCTAATATAGATTTTTGTATATCATTTTTAGCTTTAGCTATTACAAATTTTGCCCCTAATTCTTTGGCCATCATAGTAGCTAATATGCTACCCTCCATATCTTCTCCAATAGCAACTACCACAACATCAAAATTGTTTATACCAAATTGATCTAAAACATGAACATCTGTAACATCTGCCTGAATAGAATGACAACCATATTTTGACATTTCATTTACAATCTCTATATCTTTATCACAGCATAAAACATCACAGTCGTTTTCAATTAATGTTTTAACTAAGCTTTGTCCAAATCTTCCTAAACCAAGAACGGCAAATTGTCTATTTCTTCCCATTTTTTCCTCCTATTATCCAACTATAATTTTTTCTTCTGGATAATGTATAACATTTTTCTTATTAAGCTTTCTAAAAGATAAAGCTAATGTAATAGTTATAGGGCCTAATCTTCCTATAAACATACATAATATTATTATAATTTTACCTAATGTAGATAAACTAGGTGTAATACCTGTAGATAAGCCTACCGTACCTAAAGCGGATGAAACCTCATATAACAAATCTATAAATTCATATTCTACACCTAACCCTTTTTCGGTCATTGTTAAAATTATCGTTGCCATAAAAATTAAAGACATCATCATCATAATGACGGAGAGAGCCTTTTGTATTGTAGATACACTTATAGTCTTTTTAAAAGCAGTAATACAATCTTTACCTTTTATAACAGATATAACCGCTAAAACTAAAACACCTATAGTTACTGTTTTTATACCACCTGCTGTACCACCTGGCGAACCACCTATAGCCATTAATATAATAGCTAAAAATTTTGAACCGTAGTTTAAATTAGCTTGTCCTATAGCATCAAAACCTGCCGTCCTAAGAGTTACCGATTGAAAGGTAGAAGCTAATATTTTTTCATCTAATCTTAAGTTTGCTAATGTTTGTGGATTGTTAAATTCTATAATAAAAGTTAATATAGCACCTAATAATATTAATATACCTGTTATAGTTAATGTTAATTTAGAATGTACTGTCATAACAAATAATTTAACTTTTTTATTTCTAGCTTTATCTATTTTATACTTAATATAATTTATAATATCTATTAAAACGGTGAAACCTAAGCCACCTAAAATAATTAATATCATTATAGTTATATTAATAACATAATCTGTAGAATAAGGCATAAGGCTACTATCCCCTAATATATCAAAACCAGCGTTACAAAAAGCAGAAATAGAATGGAATATACCTTTAAAAATACCACCTATAAGCCCATATTCTGGTATAAATCTTATAGATAATATAACAGCACCTATACCTTCAATAATAAATGTTACTCTTATTATTTTTTTTAAAAACATTACCATACCTTTAAAAGTAGAAAGATTAAAAGATTCTTGTATTAATATTCTGCCTCTTAAAGTTATTTTTTTACCTAATACAACTAATATTATTGTAAATAAGCTCATAAAACCAAGGCCACCTATTTGTATTAAGCATAATATGATTATTTTACCAAATAAGCTCCAATGATAATAAGTGTTTACAACAACAAGGCCTGTAACACAAACGGCAGATGTGGCCGTAAATAATGCATCTATAAAGCCAACACTTTCACCATTTTGGCTAGATATAGGTAAGCTTAATAAAAATGTGCCTATCATAATTACAACAAAAAAACTAAAAACAATTATATGTGGTGGCCCAAATTTAAAAAGACCTTTTTGTTTTTCATTCACTTTTTATCTCCCCTTCTTTAGCAATTTTATTATAACATATTTTTAATATAACACAATGGTTTTTTATAATATATTTACATTTTCATTAAAATTTACAATAAATATTTATTTAATTTTGTGAATATAAATATTTTTTAGTATTAGATATATTTTAAGTATTTATCCTTAATAATTTTAAAGTTTTGCAATAAATATGAGCAACATTATAAATTGATAAGATTATGGCCTTATCAAAAAGGTTGGTAAAGGATATTAAATTATATCCTAACCTTTATCTTTTACATTATTAAAAAACCTAGTTTGAAAATGATATATTTAATAGAAACAGGTATGATTTTAAAACCATACCTGTTATAATCTCTTTATTTTTATGATTATATAATATAACCTTTATAATATTCTACTATTTTTATATTCGCCTGTTTCATTAAATTCTACCCACTCACAAATATTTTCTGCGTGATCCCCAATTCTTTCAAAATATTTTGCTATCATAAGAAAATCTATACACATATCTGATAAATCATTAGATTTTTTTATAATATCAATTACTTCTGATTTCACTTTTGTAAATAAACTATCTACCTGATCATCTATCTCTATTATTTTTTTAGTAAGCTCTGTATCTCCTTTTACAAAAGCTTCTATAGAGCCTTTAACCATTTTTTTAGCCAAAGAAGCCATCTCAGGAATATTTTCTACTATTTCAAAAACATGATCTCCATCTATTTTTAAAATAATGCTGGCTATATCTGCTGCGTGATCACCTATTCTTTCCATATCTGTAACCATTTTTAAAGCTGTAGAAACTATTCTTAAATCTTTGGCAACTGGCTGTTGACGTAATATTAAAGAAAGACAATGACTTTCAATAGCTTTTTCCATATTGTCAATTTCTTTATCTTTTTTTATAATATCTTTAGCTAAATCTTTATCTTGTTTTTTAAAAGCTATTATTACATTTTCGATAGCTTCTTCTATTAAAGCCCCCATCTTTATAAGCTCAATGTTTAATTTATCTATTTCGTTTTGAAATCCAAGTCTGCCAGTCATATTACCCCTCCTAAAATTTTAATATCATCCAAATCTACCTGTAATATAATCTTCTGTTCTTTTATCTTTAGGCCTTGAAAATATATCATCTGTAGAGCCCATCTCTACCATTTCTCCAACTAAAAAGAAAGATGTATAATCTGATATTCTCGCTGCTTGTTGCATATTATGTGTAACAGTAACAACAGTATAATCTTTTTTAAGCTCAGACATAAGCTCCTCTATTTTTATTGTTGATATAGGATCTAGAGCAGATGTAGGCTCATCCATTAATAAAACCTCTGGTTTAACCGCTAAAGCTCTAGCTATGCAAAGCCTTTGTTGTTGTCCACCAGAAAGGCCTAAGGCAGATTTTTTAAGCCTATCTTTAACCTCATCAAAAATAGCTGCCCCTTTTAAGCTAGTTTCTACTATTTCATCTAAATCAGCCTTAGATTTTATACCGTGTATTCTAGGGCCATAAGCAATATTATCATATATACTCATAGGGAAAGGATTAGGTTGTTGAAAAACCATACCTACTTTTTTTCTAAGTAGTGTAGTATCTACTTTAGGAGAATATATATCTTCTCCATCTAATAATATTTTACCATCTATTTTTACATTTTCTACTAAATCGTTCATTCTATTAAGAGTTTTTAAAAATGTAGATTTACCACAACCAGATGGGCCTATAAATGCTGTTATTTTGCCTTTTAATATATTCATATTTATATTTTTAAGGGCTTGATGTGCACCATAATATAAATTTAAGTTTTCAACAGAAATTTTTGTATCATTTTCCATTTTAATCCCTCTTTCGTCAATTATTTTTTGCTACCTTTTAATATAACTTTTGTAATAATATTAAGCAAAAATACTAAACATAATAAAACAAAACCTATACCAAATGCATTATCATATTCTGCTTTAGACATACTAAGATACATTTGTATTGTTAATGTACCACCAGAGCTAAAAATATGTGTAAATAAATTTCTAGGTAATAAGTAAACGCTTCCTGCAGTAAATAATAATGCTGCCGATTCTCCAATAATTCTACCCATAGCAAGTATAGTTCCTGTAACTATACCTGGTGCAGCACTAGGTAATATAATAGTCCTTATCATATACCATTTTGTACTACCCATACCTATAGCACCATCTCTATAACCTTTTGGAACAGTTCTTAAAGATTCTGTTGTAGTTCTTATTATTAAAGGTAAAATCATTATAGTAAGTGTTAAGCTACCACATAATATGGAAAATTTAAGATTTAAAGTTATACCAAAAAATACCATACCAAAAAGACCATATATTATAGAAGGTATACCTGCCAATGTTTCTGTAGTAAATTCTATAATTTGAACAAATTTTGCATTTTTTGCATATTCATTTAAATAAATAGCAGAACCTATGCCTGTTGGTAAAGCTATTAACAATGTAATAACTATAATATATAATGTATTAATTATATTACCTAATATACCAAAAGTTTCATTGATAGTAGAAGGTACTGTAGATATAAATTGCCAATTAACTTTAGCTATACCTCTATATGTTACATATCCTATTATAGATATTAATATAAAAACAGTTATTATCATAGATATATATATTAAAGCAAGTAATAAATTATCTAAAGGTTTAGATTTTTTATTGTAAATACTATTTTCCATTATTTATCTCCTTTCTTTAATATTCTACTTATAACTATATTTATAATCATTATAAATACGAATAACACAAGGCCTATAGTAAATAATGCTTCTCTATGTAAACCAGAAGAATAAGACATTTCAGAAACAATACCTGTTGTTAAAAATCTTACAGAATTGAAAGGTAATGGTAAATTAACCGAGTTACCAGAAACTAAAACTATAGCCATAGCCTCTCCTATAGCTCTACCAATACCTAAAACGATAGCCGTTATTATACCTGACTTTGCAACTGGTATACAAACTTTAAATATAGTTTGTATATATGTAGCACCTAATGCTAAAGAGGCCTGCTTTAAACTAACAGGTACCGCCTTTAAAGCTGTTTCACTAACATTTATAACTGTTGGTAAAATCATTATAGCTAAAACTAATATTGCAGCTAAAAGATTTGCTCCACCTGTAAATTGATGATTTGGGTCATTTTTAAATAAGTATAACTCCAGCTTATATATTATTGGATTTATTATTAAAAGCCCAAAAAGACCATATATGATAGATGGTATACCTGCTAAAAGCTCTATACAAGGTTTTATAAATTTATAAGTTTTTTTACCTGCTATATCTGATAAATATACTGCTGTTAAAACACCAATAGGAACACCTATTATAATGGATGCAAATGTACCCATAATAGATGTTAAAATTATGTAAGCTATACCAAAAGAAGGCACTTCTGCCGTTGGTTTCCATACAGAATTAAACAACATATCTTTTATACCAATTTTAAAAAGAGCTGGTGTTCCAGATATAAGCATATATATTGTTATAGCAAAAACTGCTATAACAGCTGCTAAAGAACATATAAAAAATATAGCTTGCATAGTTATTTCTAAAGTGGAATTATTTTTATTTTTAGAAAAAATACTTTCTTGTTGTTTTGTATCCATAATATTATTACCTTTCTTAAATAGATAAAATATTCTAAGTTTTAATAATCTTAAATTAAAAAAACTATTTACAATCTAATAGTAAAAAATAACTATATAAAGAAGAATACAATAAAAACTTATTATATTCTTCTTTACAAAAACTAATCTAAACTAACTAAACCTACTTTTTCTACTAATTGTTTGCCTTCTTCACTATCTAAAAAGTTAAATAACTCTTGAACCTCTGGTTTTTGTTGTGCTATTTCACCATTTGTAGCCATAACAAAAGGACGAGAAAGCATATATTGGCCTGATTTTATATTTTCTGGTGTAGGTTCAAAACCATCTATTTTTAAAGGTTTAGCAGTAGAATTATGAATAACATCTAAAGATACATAACCTATAGAACCTGGTGTAGATTCAACTTTACCTACAACAGCACCTGTAGAGTCGATCTCTTGAGAATAAACACATTTATCTTCCAAACCTATAATCTCTTCAAAAGCACCTCTTGTACCAGATCCTGCTTCTCTACCAATAACAACTATGCCCATATCTTCGCCGCCAACCTCGCTCCAATTTTTAATTGTTCCGTCATATATACCTTTAAGTTGCTCTAAAGTTAAATCTGATACAACGTTTTCAACATTTGTTATAATTGCAATACCATCAAGAGCTACAACGTTTTCTACAACACCTTTATCAAGCTCTGCTTGTTTTAAAGCTCTAGAAGAATTACCAATATCTACTGTTTTATTAGCAACCGCTTCTATCCCAGAACTAGAACCAGTAAACTGAGCTGTTACTGTTACTCCAGGATATTTTTGCATAAAAACTTCTGCTAAAGAATTTGATAATTTTTCCATAGATGTAGAACCATTCATAGTGATACTACCGCTTAAATCTGATGTAGAACTACTATCACTAGAAGAGCTACCACAACCTACTAATGTTGCAACAACTAATGTTGATGTTAATAAAAATTTAAATATTTTTTTCATACTAATCTCTCCAAAATAATTTATTTAATTTTTAACATATTTACATTATACATTATATATTTTTAAGCTAATATCAACATATAGTATAAAATTTGTAAATTTTTTGTAAAATTTTATTATTTATATTAATTTTTATAAACTATACATGATAGAAAATACAGTTCCTAAATATACTTAACAACATAAAAAATGATAGGCATACTAACCTATCATTTTTACAAGTTCTTCATACTGTTCTAAAGTTATTCTATTAAAAGTTAAAAATATATCTAGCTTTTTTAACATACTTTCCTTTTCATAATTACCGCTTTGTATAATTATTTTTGTACTTTCATATGTATTCATTATAAATTACCACCTTTCATTGAACTTAACTCTATCATACATTTTAAATATTCTAAATCATTTATTATTTGAGCATTAATTATTTCTTGTTGTGTTACTTGGGGTAATTTTTCTTCTTCTTCATATTCCACCCATCTGTCATTTTCATATTTTTTACCTGTTGTATCAAAATCTTCTTCAAGCAAGATCATATTATCTTTATCAACCTCTCCGCTTAAATAACTAATGCCTACAACTATTCCACCTTCATTGATAATTGCGTACTTATACATTAATTTCATCTCCTTTCATTAATAAAATTCTATAACTTGCCACGAACAAGTACCTACAACAGATACTAAACTAGATGCTGTTTCTGCTGTAATAGAAAAACTATTTGATCTAAAATCTGATAAATAAAAAGAATAAGAAAAATATTGTGTGTTATATTCTGTTCTAAATCCTTGTAATAAAACAATAGTTTTTGCTGTATTTACTGGACTTATAGATACAGTACGGTATCTCTCAGTAGAAGCCATTGTAAAAGTGCCCCTTTGTATACTTTTTATTACCGAGTTACCTGTACCTAAAGATTGTTTTATTTGCTTTATATCATTTTCCACTTGTTTTATTTTATTTTCGATATTATACTTACTAGTTTCCTTAGCTATACCTTGTAAATTTTCTTGTATATCAGAAATATTAACCTTTTTTTCATCTAAAAGCTTTGTATTATTGTTTAAAACTTTTATGTTTACTATATCTGTTTCTAAAGGATATTCTATTTCTTCTTTATTTGTAAATTTATCATCTTCATCTATATATTTATTTTCATCTTTTAAAATAGATTTTTCTTTTATTTCTTTGGTTAAATTTTTAAAACTCATTATTTCCCCTCCCAGTTTATAATATAAAATTTTTTATAAAAACTTGTTGTAAATAATACTTACTATACAATTTTGATTTTATCATACTATTGTTAATATTTATGTAATATTTATGAAATATTACAATTTAACAAAAATAGGTATGGTTTTTATACCATACCTACCAAAATTTTTTACCAAATAAATAATATTTTTAATAAAATCTAAAATCATTCAATAATTTTCCATCACTTGTTTTCCAATCTAACCACCCATTAGAACTCACACCTAATATAAATTTAGATGCTTGGCTAGGAGAGTTAAAAACATAATCTTTAATAAATACATAAAAATCATTTTCTTCGATAATTACATTATCCATTAATAATTTTTCGATAATTTTATTATTTTCCATTTTTGATTTATTAAAAAATTCTTTACTAGCTTTACTATCTTTAAAAACTTTAAATTTATTGCTTTTATCTAATTTTATACCTCTAGCGTTACCTCTTACCCCTTTACAATAAAATATTATTTCATTTACATTAACTATATCTTCATCTGTATGTGGCCTTTTCCAAATATGTATTATATAGTTAAAAAGTATATCTAATCTTTCATCTAGTTTACTTGCATTCCACTCATTTTGTTGTGATATCCAATCATTTAATAAAAATTTACTATCTTTATATCCAAATTTTTCTAAATCTCTTTTTTCAACAAAACTTCTATTTCCTAAATTAGAGTTGCTTCCTGTCAAAGTAATATTTGATATTGTATGTTTTAACATTTCCATTTTTTCATACTCTATTTCTGATAAACTTTCTTTCCACTTCTTGCTTGGATTTTGTGGAAAAATATGTTCAAGTGTTACATTTGTAGCATCAAAGTCTAACTTTTCATTATGATTTTCAAGCTCTATTCTTTCAAAAATATACATAAGTTTTTCTAATGATTCTCTATAAATAGGAATTATTTTTAAGTTTTCTTTTAAATCTTTATCATTAGGGAACTTTTGTGTTGTCAAATAATTTTCTATAGAATTATAATAATTATTAATATCAATTTTATTATATAAGTTCATAAATATTGTATTTAAATCATTTGTTTTTTCTCCACAAATATACCTTCTTAATAAATAACTTTGCAATAGCTTTAATATATCTAAAAAAATACTTTCATTAATAACATAATTTGTATAATCCATATATACACCAATTAAAAATGGATTAATAACTTTATAATCTAATATTTTTAAGTATTTTAAATGTTTTGAAATATTTTCATTTAACTCCCTTTTAGGATCTAATATATTACCATATAACTTAGAATATTTAGCTAATTCTGTTATCTTTTCAAATAATTCATCTTTTTCCATATTTTCATATTTTAGTTTAAATTGTTCAAATACTTTATTTCTTAATGGTATCTTACCAAATTGAAATGTTAAAAAATCTCTAATAAATTCAGAAAGCTTTATAACATATTTATTCTTTTCTAAAACAGTACAGTTATTTTCCATAAAAACCCAATAATCTTCATAGATTTTATTTTGAGTTTCCTTGTCCATATCCATAAGTATAAAATTTCTTATTAAATCCGCTTGAGATAGATCTAATCCCGTAGAATTTAAACTTTCAAATATTCTTTGAGGATCATCTTTATCCTTTTCAAGAGCTATATCAACAAATATAAGCCCATTTATACCCTTAAGTACTTTATTTAATGTTTCTTCATCATTAATTTGGTTATAAAAAAATATATAATTCTTATAAATATTACTTTTTTTATCGATATCACTTAAACCTGTAAAGTTTTTATAAATTATATCTTTTAATATACGTAAATTTTCTTTTGGAAGTATTAATTTTATTTTTTCTTTGTCTTCCATATATTCATCTATTAAATATCTTTTATAAATCATATTCCTTTTATTTTCATCATTAAATTCATCTGCTCTATGATATAAAGCAACTAATAATAAAGTTATGGTAGTCAATCTTTGTTGCCCATCAATTATGCTATATTCTCTCTTGCCTACAGCATAAACCCCCTCATGTAAATACACTATACTACCTAAAAAATGTGAATTTAATTTTGTACTTTCACAAATACTTTTAATATCTTTTAAAAGTGTCTTGCATTGTTTTTCTTCCCAATTATAATTCCTTTGATAAACAGGTATTGAAAATTGTGTATTTTGGTTTGTAAATAATTCTAAAATTTGTCTTTGCTTTGCTTCCATATCAAACTTTCTCTCCTATATTTTAAATATTAAAACGTTACATAATTTAAGCAAATAATAACAAATCTTACAATAAAAGTCAACAATGTACATATTATTTGTATAAAATATATATTTTATTTACATAAAAAACAAAGATAAGATACTGTTATTTATAACTTTTTATTATCTTTGCTAAAAATATTTCATATATAACATATATTTTATACTTTATCAATAAATAATGTTAGCTTAAAGTATTATTATATACCATAAGTATTTGTATTAGGATCTAAAAATAAATTTATTCTAGGTGGATTAACTGTAAAATATATCATAAAAAATAAAATTAAAAATATAATAAAAAAACCAATATAACTGCTTTTCTCACTATAAAATAATTCAGTTTGTAACATTTTATAACTAAAATAATATGTTATAAAAACACCTAATATAAATGTGCCTATATCTAATGGTAAATAATTTTCACCTAAAATACCTGTATAAGTATAAAAAACTACGATTATAGTAATCATACCTAACAATATAGATAATGCTTTAACTATTATAAAATTATTAAGATCTTTACCATATATAAAATATTCAATTATAGCAAATATTACAACAGGTGTTATTAATAGTTTTAAATGCTCCCACGTGCTTTCATTAACCGCACTAAAATAACCTATAACTATATTTTTATTAAAAAATTCATATGTAAAATGTAACAAACTACCTAAAATTATTGTAAAAATAAAACCTATTATGTGGTATTTTTTTAAGCTCATAAAATCACCTCATACATATTATTTTTTATATAGTATGTACAAATAGCTTTTATTATACTTAAATTTTACTTTTTTGTTATTATATCTTTAATTTCTTTAAAAAATATTAATATAGGAGATATAACTAAAAATATATCTGCCAAATTAAATATAGGTGCTTTTTTATATTTAACATATATAAAATCTGTTATATTTTTATTTTTTATTCTATCTATAAAATTGCCTAAAGCACCACCTAAAGCAAAAGAAAAGGCCAATTTTTTTAGCTTAGATCTTTCTTTAAAAGCATTATAAAATAATATGCTTATAAATAATATACATAAAGATATTAATATATATATACATTTTTTACAATTTTTTAAAAAGCCATAGGCTAACCCTTCATTTTTTATATGGCAAATATAAATTTTATCTTTATATAATCTTATTTCTTCATTTATCTTATACCTTTTTTTTATGTAACTTTTTGTTTTTAAATCTAAAAATACTAATATTATAATTATAAAAAAATATATCATATGTATACCTCCTATTTTTATTTATATTATATCATAATAATTGTTAAAAGTATTTATATAAATTAAATTTTATAAAATTTTAAATTTTACTGTTGTATTAATGTTAAAAATATATTATAATTATATTACAAAAATGTTTTTTGAAGGGAGATAATAAAATGGCTTTAGTAACTACTAAGGAAATGTTTAAAAAAGCTTTCGAAGGTAAATATGCTATCGGTGCTTTTAATATCAATAATATGGAGATTATTCAAGGTGTTGTAAATGCAGCTGCAAAGCTTAATTCTGCTGTTATTTTACAAGTTTCTAAAAGCGCTTTAGCATATGCTGGCCCTAAATATTTAATGGCTATGGTTAATGCAGCTATCGAAGAAACTGGTATCGATATTGCTGTACATTTAGACCACGGCCCAGATTTAGAAACAGTTAAAAAAGTTATAGATGCTGGCTTTACATCTGTTATGTTTGACGGTTCTCACTTTGAATATGAAGAAAACGTTGCTAAAACAAAAGAGGTTGTAGACTATGCTCATTCTAAAGGTGTTGTAGTTGAAGCTGAGCTTGGTATGCTTGCTGGTGTTGAAGATGATGTTAACGTAGCAGAAGAACACGCTACTTACACTGATCCAGATCAAGCTGTTGACTTTATCAAAAGAACTGGTGTTGATTCTTTAGCTATCGCTATCGGTACAAGCCACGGTGCTTATAAATTTAAAGGTGAAGCAAAATTAAGATTTGACATACTTGAAAATATCACTTCTAAATTAGAAGAAGCAGGCATACATAACTTCCCTATCGTTTTACACGGTGCTTCTTCTGTAGATCAAAATTGTGTTAAAATGTGTAACGATTTTGGTGGTAAAATTGACGGTGCTAGTGGTATACCTAACGATATGCTTAGAAAAGCTTCTAGTATGGCTGTTTGCAAAATCAATATGGATACAGATTTAAGACTTGCTATGACTGCAGGTATTAGAAAATTCTTTGGTGAAAATCCTGCTGCTTTTGACCCTAGAGGTTATTTAGGTGCTAGTAGAGAGCTTATCCAAAAATTAGTAGAAGATAAAATTGAAAATGTTTTAGGTTCTAAAGATTCTATGAAATAATTTTTATTATCTTTTTAATAATATTAACCTTATTTGTTAAATACAAATAAGGTTTTTTATAGTTTTTCAATTATTATCTTAAATAAAATAGTAATCTTTATAATACTATTTTCTTAGCAGCCAATAATTAATCGCTATAACAAAATTATAACTATCAAAATGATAGTTACATTAGTTTTGTAGACAAAATTTTAATATGTATTATATGGCAACAAATATATATTAAAAAATTTGGAAAAATTATTGACATATATATTAATATAAGATATAATATTAGTGTTTTATTGCCACTTTCAGATCCGTTAGCCCCGGGTTTCGAATATATGTGATAATTGATATTTCAAGGAGGAACCATAAATGAGAACAACATTTATAGCTAAAACAGCTGAAATAGAAAGAAAATGGTATGTTGTTGATGCAACAGATAAAACTTTAGGACGTCTTGCTTCAGAGGTTGCTAGTGTTTTAAGAGGTAAAAAGAAACCTATTTATACACCTTTCTTAGATACAGGTGATTTTGTTATCGTTATTAACGCAGATAAAGTTAAATTTACTGGTAAAAAATTAGATCAAAAATTATATAGAAAACATTCTGACTATGTTGGTGGTTTTAAAGAAACTACTTTAAGAGCTATGATGGAGAAAAAACCTGAAGAAGTATTTAAACTTGCAGTTAAAGGTATGTTACCTAAAAATGCTCTTGGTAGAAAAATGTTTAAAAAGCTTCACGTTTATGCTGGTGCAGAGCATAATCATCAAGCTCAACAACCAGAAGTTTTAGAATTTAATTTTTAAGGTGTATAGGAGGGTAAAAAATGTCAGCAGCTAGATATTATGGTACTGGTAGAAGAAAAAGCTCTGTAGCTAGAGTTTATTTAATGCCAGGTAACGGAAAAATAACTATTAATAAAAGAGATATAGATGAGTATTTTGGTCTTGAAACTTTAAAACTTATTATTAGACAACCATTAGAATTAACTAGCACTACTACTAAATTTGATGTTTTAGTTAATGTTAAAGGTGGTGGCACTACTGGTCAAGCAGGTGCTATAAGACATGGTATTTCTAGAGCTTTAATTCAGGCAGATAGCGATTTAAGACCTTCTCTTAAAAAAGCAGGTTTCTTAACAAGAGATCCAAGAATGAAAGAAAGAAAGAAATATGGTTTAAAAGCAGCTCGTCGTGCTCCACAATTCTCAAAACGTTAATTTTTATTATCGTTTTATATTTCCCCAGAAATATTTATTTTCTGGGGTTTTTTGTTATATATTTTGGTTCTTTTTAAATTACTTAAGTTTAAATGAACGTTAAAAATTTGATTTATATCTAATTACCCACTTCCCATTTAATAATACTACCATCTTATCAACCTATTAAAAGGCAAAAGTTAAAATATTTAATACAAAGTACCGCCTATTTTAACAGTTATTAACATATACTTTAATTTTTACTATTTTTTTGTCTATTTTCTATAAGACTTAAAAATGGATAAGGATTTATCCAAAGTTCATCATTTGTAAGATTTGTTTGAGCCTCTATGCCTAAATGTAAATGAGTTTCAAAGTTACCTTTTGTTCCTTCAATTTTACTATATCCAGTATTGCCCATATAACCTATCGTATCACCTGCTAAAATTTCTTTACCTTTTTCCATACCTTCTTCAAATTTATCTAAATGTGCATAATAATAATAATTACCGCTTTTAGATTTTATACCAACTCTATAGCCTCCTTTTTCATTCCAACCTATATTTTCTATAATGCCATCTGTCATACTTATTATAGGTATCCTTCCTACTATATTTTCTTTATCCATAATATCTGTTCCCGTATGTATTCTTTTACCACCATATGTTCTCTCTGCTCCATAGCTATCTCCATATATATAATTATTGGCATATTCTAAAGGTATAGGAAAATTTTTTATTTCTTCTATTATATTTTTAATTAAATTATAATAAGGCTCTACACTTTTTTTGCTATATTTACTTTTTATACTGTCATAATTTATTATAAAATCTTTTTCTATGTTTGATATATCTAAATTTTTATCATTAAAAAAATTATTTTCTATTGCATAATATGTAAGAATTTCATAAAAATCTATATTATATTTTTTAGATACTTCTTCTAAAGCTATAATATTATCTGAAGATATTTTAAAAGATGCTACATTAGATAATGATATATCTAGTTTATCTTTATTATTAAATTTTACAAAAAATATTATCATTATTATAAATAAAATAATAAATGGTATATATTTTAATAAAACGTATGTTTTTTTATACTTTTTATGTTTTTTATAATATATACTTTTTTTCAATTTTATAACCACCTTAAAATAAGTTTATAAAATATATATTTTTTAAATATAACTAGTATTACAACTTATTTTATATTATATAAGCTATCTATTAAATTATATAATTTATTAGCATCTATTTGTCCTGGTGCAGAAGATTTTTTTGCTACACCAAAGGTTATACAAGAGCCAAACATACCACCTATAACTCTTGTTATAAAGCCTAAATCTCCCATAGATACTGCTATAATTGGTATATTATAATTTACATTAATTTCGTTAGCTACATACATAAGATTTAAAATATCTTTTTTTGTTTTAGGCATAACAGCTATTTTTAATAAATGTGGTTTTAATTTTTCCATATTACATAAAATTTTAATTAGTTCATCTTTTTTAGGTGTAAAATTAAAATTGTGGTTAGATAAAATAATTTTTACATTATATTTATTAGCTTGTAAAGTAATATTATTTATTATATTTTTTTTAATAAAAAATTGCAAATCTATTAAATCAATATAACCTGTTTTTATAGCTTCTATATTTAATTTTTCATAATAATCTAGGATAATATTTTTTTCTCCACCTTCATCTTTAGTTCTAAAAGTAAAAATAATAGGTATATTTTTAAAATTTTCATTTAATATTTTTAATAAATTTTTTACACTATTTAAACAATTTACTTTTTCATAATAATCAATTCTTAGCTCTACTAAATCTAACTTTACAAGTTTTAATTCTTCTATTTTTTCTAAAATTTCTTCATCATTTTGTATAATTAAAGGCACACATATTTTAGGTAACCCTTCTCCTATTTTTACATTTTTAATATTTATATAGTTTTTCATAAAAATCTCCTTAAATATATTTTTAAAAGGTTGTAGACAAAGTCTACAACCTTTTATTATTGCTCTATAATATTATAGTTTTCATCAGTATTATACCAACCTGTTATTTTCCATTTACCCTCTTCTAATTTTAAATGATAAATATAATAATATGTTTGAAAAAAACTATCTTTTTTATCCACTTTAACATAAGCTAAAGTATTATCTCTTTGATCATAAGTAGTTGGTTTTACATTTATACTAGTTATTTTTATTTTATTATTTTTAAGATTTTGAATGCTAGCTAATACCCCATTAATCTGTTCTTCTAAAGGATTTTTATCTAACAATTCTTCAGAAAATAATAGTCTTTGTTTTTCTATTATATTAGGCACTATAGATAAATCTTTTATTTTATCTCCATATAAAAGCTTATATCCTTCTGTATAAACTTTAACAACATCTTCAGGTGTTTGAGGATAATTTTCTTCACTAATAGAAATTATTTTATCATATATTGCTTTAGCAGCAACTCTATCCTCTTTATTAAAATATCCAGATGTATTACCAGATTTTAAAATAGAAAAACCTATAAAAGCTAAAACTATTAAAGAAATTAAAATAATAAAAAGTATACCTATTATATTATTACCTTTGTTATTTTTTTTATTTTCAGGCTTATTATTGTCTTTATTTTTTGCATCATTTTTTTTATTAACGTTAGGTTGTTGGCTAGGCTTTTTATTCACATTAGCATTAGTAGGCCTTACATTATTAATCCCTTTTTCTGTTTCTTTAGCTCTTTGGCTTCTAGGTTTGGTATTTGTATTTACAGGTCTTGTTTTAGATGTACCATCTATTTTTACGTTAGTTTTTAATTTTGTGTCATTTTTATTTGGCATAATTTCACCTCTACTCTATAACACTTTTTATAATATTCCATAATTTTTCTCTACCATCTTTAGTTTCACTAGAAAAAGATAATAATATATCCTCTTTATCTAAACAAAGACTTTTGCTTATAATAGAAATATGTTTATTTATTTGGCTTCTTTTAAGCTTATCACTTTTAGTAGTTACTATTATTATTTTATAGCCATAATGTTTTAACCAGTCATACATCATTTTATCGTTAGCTCCTGGCTCGTGGCGTATATCTATAAGCAAAATAATAGATTTTAGTTGTTGTCTTTCTAATAAATATTCTTCTATCATTTTGCCCCATTTTTCAATCTCAGATTTAGATGCTTTAGCATATCCATATCCGGGTAAATCTACAAAATGTACTAAGTTTTCTATATTATAAAAATTTATTGTTCTTGTTTTACCAGGATTTTGGCTAGTTCTAGCTAAAGATTTTCTATTTACCATACAGTTTATAAGAGAAGATTTTCCCACATTAGATTTGCCTACAAAGGCTACCTCAGGTAAATCTGTTTCTGGATATTGATCTTTTCTACCACAAACTGCCGTTAATTCTACATTATTTACATTCATAAAAATTCTCCTTAATTTATTATGGCTTTTTCTAAAACTGTTTCTATATGGCTAGCTATAATTATTTCTACACCCTCTTTAACATAATCAGGCATTTCTTGTAAATCTACCTCATTATCTTTTGGTATAATAACAGTTTTTATACCTATTCTTTTAGCGGCTAATATTTTTTCTTTTAAGCCACCAATAGGTAAAATATTGCCTCTTAATGTTATTTCTCCTGTCATAGCTACATTTTTATTTATTTTTTTATTTGTTAAAGCAGATATAATAGCCGTTGTCATTGTTATACCTGCGGAAGGTCCATCTTTAGGGGTTGCACCTTCTGGTATATGTATATGTATATCATTTGTTTTATAAAAATTTTTAGTTAAATTATATTTTTTATAATTTGCTCTAACATAACTAATAGCCGCTTGTGCCGATTCATTCATAACTTTTCCTACATTACCTGTTATACATATTTTACCGCTACCTTCCATAATAGCAACTTCTATATTTAATGTAGTACCTCCTACACTTGTCCAAGCAAGACCTGTAACACAACCTACCATATCTTTTTTATTTGATGTTTCTTTTTTATATTTTGGTGCACCTAAAAAATCATTTATATTATTGTTAGTTATAGTTACATTTTTTGTATCATCTTCTAATAATGCCTTTACTGTTTTTCTACATAATTTAGCTATATTTCTTTCTAATTGCCTTACACCTGTTTCTCTTGTGTATTCTGTTATTATTTTTTTAATAATAGGCTTACTTATTTTTAAATTTGTTTTAGATAAATTATGTAATTTTAATTGTTTTGGTATTAAAAATTTGCTAGTTATAATCTCTTTTTCTTCTGTTGTATAGCTAGATAATTGTATTATTTCTAGTCTATCTCTTAAAGGCACAGGTATTTTAGATATATCGTTAGCAGTGCATATAAAAAATACTTTTGATACATCAAAAGGTATCTCTAAATAATTATCTTTAAACTCTTTATTTTGTTCTTTATCTAATACCTCTAATAAAGCCGCCGCAGGATCACCTCTAAAATCTGTAGATGTTTTGTCTATCTCATCTAAAAGAACTAATGGGTTATTTGTTTTAGTATCATTTATAGCTTTTATTATTTTACCAGACATAGCACCTATATATGTTTTTCTATGACCTCTTATCTCTGCCTCATCTCTTAAGCCACCTAAAGCTAATCTTGTATATTTTATATTAAGAGCATTAGCTATACTTTTTGCTATAGATGTTTTACCTACACCAGGTGGGCCTAAAAGACAAATTATCGGTGTATTTATACTATCCGAATATTGCATAACCGCTATATGCTCTACTATTCTTTCTTTAACATCTTCTAAGCCAAAATGATCTTTTTCTAAATGTTTTTCTATATCTAAAATATTTTTGTTAACCTCTGTTTCTTTTTGCCAAGGTAAATTTATAGCAAAATTTATATAGTCGTTACAAACTGTATATTCTGGTGAAGAATTTTGAATTTTAGATAGCCTATTTATTTCTTTTTCAAGCTTTTCTTTAACATATTTTGGTGCTTCTAAATTCGCTAATAGTTTTTTATAATTTTCTGCATCATTTTCATCATCATTTTTATTTAATTCTTTTTTTATAGCTTTTAGTTGCTCTTTTAAATAATACTCTTTTTGAGTTTTATCTATATTAACTCTAGTTTTGTTTAATATTTTAGCCTCTATTTTACTTATTTTTATTTTTTTGCCTAAAGCTTTTAATAAATTTTCTAGTTGTTTTTTTAAAGATATTTCATTTAATATAGAAAGTTTTTGTTCTATATCTAGCTCTATTTTGTTTATTAAACTTACAAATATATTTTCAATATTATTGCTAGATAATATATCCATTATTACATCTGGCATAAAATTATTTTTTATTTTAGCATAATCTGCAAATGTATCTTTTAAAATTTCTAAAAATGCTATTTCTTCTTCTTCTGATAAATCATTTTTAGTCTCTAAAATCTGGCAATTAGCTTTAAAAAATGGCGATTTTTGAGTTATTTCTTCTATTTTACAAGCTTTTATACCTTCTACCACTATCCTTGTTACCGTTGGCATAATATCGCTATATTTATTAATTTTAACTACAGTTCCTATATTGTTAAATTCATTATTTTCTCTTTCTAAAACTAAACATATTTCTTTTTCTTCATCTAAAACACTTTCTAAAGCATATATAGACTTTTTTTTAGAAATATCTAAAGTAATAGTTTCACCTTTTAATATAACTATATCTTTTATAGCTATTAAAGGCAACATTATATAATTATTATTCATTAATACCACCTATTCTAAATATTTTATTAAACATAATTTTTATACATTAAAATATATATATATTATTTACTTATAAACTAAGTTTGTCAATAGATATTTAAAATATTATTTGAAATATAAAAAATTTTATTGTATAATACTTTTACATTAAATTTTTTATATTTTAATAAAGGAGGTAGATTATGCAAAATCTAATAGAAATTTTTAAAGCTATATTTCTTGGTATAGTTGAAGGTATAACAGAATGGCTACCTATTAGTAGCACGGGCCATATGATTTTGGTTGACGAGTTTTTAAAGCTTAATTTAAGCGACAAATTTAAGTCTATGTTTTTTGTTGTTATACAATTAGGTGCAATATTAGCAGTTATTTTTATATATTTTAACAAATTAAATCCTTTTGCACCAAGCAAAACTAAAAGACAAAAACATCAAACATTTATATTATGGTTTAAAGTTATTTTTGCTTGTATACCAGCAGGTGTAATAGGCCTTTTATTTGATGATAAAATAGATGCTCTGTTTTATAATTATCAAACGGTTGCCGCTATGTTAATTATTTATGGTGCACTATTTATATATATAGAAAATACACATAAAAATAAATCTTTTAAAATTAATACATTAAATGCTCTTTCTTATAAAACAGCTTTTATGATAGGGCTTTTTCAAATTTTAGCCTTAATACCAGGCACATCTCGTTCTGGGGCTACAATAATTGGGGCTATGCTTATAGGCACATCTAGAATAGTTGCTACAGAATTTACATTTTTCTTAGCTATACCTGTTATGCTTGGTGCTAGCTTATTAAAAATAATAAAATTTGGCTTTAATTGGCAACCTTTAGAAATACAAGTTTTATTAGTTGGTTGTATAGTTTCTTTTGTGGTTTCTATATTTGCTATTAAATTTTTAGTAAACTATATTAAAACTAACAATTTTAAAGCTTTTGGTTATTATAGAATAGTGCTTGGTATATTAGTTTTAGGATATTTTTTCTTAGCTAAATAAATAATTATATAAAAAACTGGGAAAAATAATAATATAAATTTATTAAAGGAGTTTTTAAAATGCCAAAATTTATAATATTTTTCTTAGTTTTTTTTATTTTATCTAATAACAACATTTTTATTACATTTGCAAATAATAAAAATATTAATATTGAAGCTCAAGGCGCTATATTAATGGATTTTAAAACAGGACGTATACTTTATAGCAAAGATGCAGATAAACCTCTTGCTATGGCTAGCACAACTAAAATAATGACGGCTATAATAGCTTTAGAAAAAGGCAACTTAGAAGATATAGTTAAAGTTAGCAAAAATGCTACAAAAGCTCCACCGGTAAAAATGCATTTAAACGAAAATGAAGAAATAAAGCTAAAAGATTTATTATATGCATTAATGTTACAATCTTCTAATGACGCTGCTGTTGCTATAGCAGAACATATATCAGGTGATGTAGATACATTTTGTAATATGATGACAGAAAAAGCAAAAGAACTAGGAGCTAAAGATACAGTTTTTAGAACACCTAATGGGCTAGATGATTTAGATCACCATTCTACAGCCTATGATATGGCTATTATAGCGAGATATGCTCTTAATAATAAACAATTTATGGATATTATAAATACAACACAAGTATCTTTTAAAACAAATAAAGCTACCTATGATATAATAAATAAAAATAGGCTTTTATCTGAATATGAAGGGGCTAATGGCGTTAAAACAGGCTATACTGGTAAAGCAGGCCATTGTTTTGTTGGTTCTGCTACAAAAGGAGATATGACTCTTATATCTGTTGTTTTAGCTAGTGGTTGGGGAGATAAAGGAAAAAAACAAAAATGGATAGATACTAAAACTTTATTAAACTATGGCTTTGAAAATTTTTCATATAAAAATATATTAAATAATACAGATATATCTAATACTATATTAGTTGAAAAAGGAGAAAAAGATAACGCCTCTTTGTACTATGAAAATGACATAATATTACCTTTATCAAAAGATGAAGAAAATAAAATTTCTATAAAGCTTGACTATATAAAAACTATAAAAGCACCTGTTAAAGAAAATGAAAAAGTAGGTGTAGCTAATATATATTTAGATAATAACCTTTTAGCACAAACAAATATATTAACTAAAGAAGCTATTGACAAAAAAACATTTAATTCTTATATTAATGATATATTTGAAAATTGGATTAATATTTTAAATTAACGGTGTAGAAATTTTATCTACACCGCTTTTTTAATTAAGCTTCATCTAAAAACACTCTATAACCTTTTACTGCTTCGTATATATCTGCTTTACTAGTTATCTCCCAAGGAGCGTGCATACATAATACTGCTACACCACTATCTATAACCTGCATACCATAATTAGCAAGTATATAGGCTATTGTGCCACCACCACCAAGATCTACTTTGCCAAGCTCAGCTGTTTGAAAAGCAACGTTATTTTTATCCATAATATTTCTTAAGTGTGCAATATATTCTGGGTTAGCATCATTAGAACCACCTTTACCGCCAGATCCGGTAAATTTGTTAAATACAAGTCCTTTTGCAAAATATGCAGAATTTTTCTTTTCATAAGCACTACCATATAACGGGTCATAAGCAGCACTAACATCTGAAGATAACATTTTAGAATTTTGTAAAGCTCTTCTTAATTTTAGCTCAGAATAATCTCCCATTCTGTCCATAAGCTCTGCTAAGCTATTTTCAAAAAATTTACCTTGCATACCTGTAGCACCAACGCTACCTATTTCCTCTTTATCTACCAATATACAGCAAGCAGTTCTTTTAACAGGCTTATCTTCAAGCATAGCCATTAAAGATGTAAAAGCACAAACTCTGTCATCTTGACCATACGCCATAATCATACTTTTATCTATACCACAATCTCTAGCTTTACCTGCAGGTACAATTTCTAACTCAGCAGATAAAAAATCTTCTTCTTCTATATCATATGTGTCTTTTAAAAGTTTTAATACGTTAGCTTTTACTGCGTCTTTTTCTTCATCTTTTAAAGGTTTATTAGCTATTAATAAATCTAAATTTTCTCCTTCTATAACTTTTCTTGCAGTTTTATCCATTTGCTCTCTAGATAAATGTGCTAATAAATCTGTAATAACAAAAACTGGATCTTCTTCTTTTTCTCCAATATTTATTTTAACTTTTGTGCCATCTTTTTTTATAATAACACCGTGTAAAGCTAAAGGTGTTGCAACCCATTGATATTTTTTAATACCACCGTAATAGTGTGTATCTAAAAATGCAAGTTCACTATCTTCATATAAAGGATTTTGTTTAACATCTATACGAGGAGAATCTATATGTGCTCCTAGTATATTCATACCATTTTGTATATCTTCTTCGCCTATTTGATATAAAACAATAGCTTTATCCATACATACCGCATAAACTTTGTCTCCTGTTTTTATAGTTTCATTATTTTTTATAATGTCTTTTAAATCTTTATAGCCTACTTTTTTAGCTAAATCTATAGTAAGTTCTACACATTCTCTTTCTGTTTTACCTAAATCTAACATTTGTCTATATTTATAGTTTATTTTTTCAAGCTCTTCTAGTTGGTTTTGGTTATAAACTTTCCAAAGATTTTCTCTTTTCAATAAAATCACACACCTTTTTTATAAATTTATAGTATTTTTATAATTTTATCAATAAAACCATATTATGTCAACGAATAAAATTTTATTAATTTATTACTGTCAATAAAATCTATATTATTATATATATTTTCTTCTTTTGTATTATAACATAATGAAAAATATAAATTTTTATTATTTATACTATAAATATTGTTAATTAAATTAACATTTTGTTTAATTTCATTTATACTTATTTTAGAAAAGTTTAATTTTAAACCTATACCTAAATATTTGCTATAAGCTTCCTTTATATTCCATATTTTTATATACTCAATATCTTTATCATTTTCATTTAATATTTTTTTTAGTGTAGTTTCTTTTATAATTCTATCTTCTTCTATATCAATCCCTACATTAACAGTTGCTAAACAACAACTAGTATAATTATTACTATGACTAATATTAAAATATAAATTGTTGTTTAAAAATATTGGCTTTCCCATTTTATCTTTATTAATATTATCCATATTGATAAATTTATTATATTTTTTATAATACATATAGTTTAACAATAAATAAGACATCTTTGTTTCATCTTTTATAGATTTATAAAATTTAGGCATATGAAAATTAATGTTACATATATCAAATTTTTTTGTTATGTAAGTTTCAATATATTTCATAAATTATTCTCCCTAAGTTTTGTAACTAATGCTGCTTGTTTTCTTCTATCTTCTTTCATTTTAGCATAATGTTTTTTAGTAGTGTTTATATCTGAATGTCCTAATGCATCTGCCACAAGGTATATATCTTCAGTTTTTTCATAAAGAGCCGTTCCATATGTGCTCCTAAGCTTATGGGGAGATATATTTTTTAAAGGTGTAGCTATTTTTGAATATTTTTTGACTAAGTTTTGTATAGTTCTTACATTTATTCTTTTTCTCTGCATAGATAAAAAAAGTGCATCTTCATGGCCTTCTACAGCTTCTATTTGCTCTCTCTCATCTAAATAATCATTAAGAGCTTCATATACTTCATCTCCAAAATATACTATACTTTCGTTTCCACCTTTTCTTAAAATTTTTATACCTCTTCTATAAAAATCTATATCTTCAATATTTATTCCTACACATTCTGATATACGCATACCTGTTCCTAATAACAGACAAACTATAGCAAAATCTCTAGTTTTAGTATAAATATGATAAGATTGTTCTTTTTTTGTAAGCTTTGTTCCATTTTCTATTTCATCTAATAAGGCTTCCACCTCTTCTTTTTCTAAATATATTATATTTTTATAATGTATTTTAGGTGTTTCTATTAGCTCAGCAGGATTAGATTTTATCTCTCCCACTTTATAAAAATAATGTAATATTCTCCTTATAGCAGATAATTTTCTAGCTTTACCATTTTCATTGTTTATACGATTTATAGTTGTTATTTTACCTAGTTTTGTTATATTTTCAGTTTGATGATAAGACATATAATCTAAAAATCTATCTATATCTTTATATGTTATATAGTCTAAATCTTTTACATCTATATTTAAAATATTTTTATTTTTAAAATATTTCGTATTTTCAAATAAATAATTAAAAAATAGCTTTAAGTCATATGCATAGCCTATCCTAGTTTTTATAGATGTAGTTAAGCTAATAGACATAAAAAAATCATAACAAATGTCTGGTAAATCTTTTAAAATTTCTTTTAATCTATTTATTAATTCTATTTCTAATTTTTTGTTATAGCTCATAATATTTTCCCTTCTAAATATTTTAAAAAGAAATATTTACCATTAAATATACATAATAATAGTAAAAATCAACTAGTCTATGTTAATACCTTAATATAATAGTTTTAACACTTTTATAGTATAATTTTTACTATTACTATCTAATATTTTAAAATTCATCATCTAAAACTCTTATTTTAAACTTGCTAACTATATCTATATAACATTTATCACATAAATCAAAACTATGTTTTTGTCCATCTAGTCTTGATAAATATCCCCAATCTTTATCTATTGATAAATATTCACAAAACTTTCCAAACTGATCTCTATCTATAGGTTTACCACACATATTACAATATACTTCATATATTTCCTCTTGCTCTGTAAGTATTTTTTTAGTCTTTCTCATGTTTTTTGCCCACCCCCCTAATTAAAAGTTACATATATATTATACACTATATTAGGGGTATATGTATACAGGTAAAATATGATATAAATATTAAAAGTATAAAAATAAGCACTTAACTAAGTGCTTATTTTTATACTTTTAATTAGCAAATACCTCTATTTAAATTAGGCATAAACATTAATAAGAATAAAATAAGGATAAATGAATCATTACCACAGCCACCCATAAAACCTGGACATAATACCATTAATAAAACTAAAATTAATAGTAAGCTATCATTATTGCCTCCACAAAAATTATTTGTTGCACCAATAGGATTGTTCATAATAATCCTCCTTAAAATTAATTTATATTTTATTATATGATACAAATTAATTTTTTTGCCTGTCCTTAATAATTTTTTATTTTATATTTATCCAAATATTTTTTATATAGTTAAACCACTTTCAAAAATCTTTATGAAATATTTTTATTCTATTATTACCTATATATTATATCAATAGTTTTTATTTTAAAAAAATATCCAGTATTATATATTTTTATAACTCTAAGTCTAAGTATGTAAAATAATATGTTTTATAATCTCAAATATAATATAACAACAAAAAAAGGAAGTCATATAACTTCCTTTTCTAAACAAAGGCGACACCCAGATTTGAACTGGGGATCAGGGAGTTGCAGTCCCATGCCTTACCGCTTGGCTATATCGCCATAGATGACCCGTAGGGGAATCGAACCCCTGTTTTAGCCGTGAAAGGGCCACGTCTTAAC
>CAMMIW010000002.1 GCA_946497035.1 uncultured Eubacteriaceae bacterium
TTAATTCACTTTATATGATTATTTAGTTTTCAATGTTCAAATTACACTAGTTATTTATTTTCACTAACTTTTCATCCCGTTAGCTACTTATTATATTATAACCAATTTTTTCATTTTGTCAAGCCTTTTTCAAATTTTTTTATTTTATTTTTCGACTTGTTTTTAATCGCTTTAGCGACTAGATCATTCTATCATATATTTAGTAGCTTGTCAAGAATTTTTTCATCTTTTTTACATTTTTGTTATTTCTTAACTGCTTTGCCTTAGCGACTAGATTATAATATCACAATCATTTAATCTTGTCAACACTTTTTTTAATTAATTTTAAAATTTATTTTTTATTAAAAATAATTAACTTAGCGACTTGAATATATTATCAAACTTTATAAATTTTGTCAATACCTTTTTTATATTTTTTAATATTTATAAGTTCAGTTGTTAAGTATTAATACTTAACAACTGAACTTATATTATAATCACCCAATAATTGGCGACCTTTTAATTCTTCAAGCTCAATAAAAAAATTAAGGCTTACAACTTCTGCCCCAATGCTTTCAACAAGCTCAACAATAGCTTTACAAGTACCACCAGTTGCTAATAAATCATCAACAATAATAACCTTATCACCCTTTTTAAGAGCGTCTTTATGTATCTCTAAAGTAGCACTTCCATATTCTAAATCATATTTTTGGCTTATAGTTTCTGCTGGTAACTTTCCTGCTTTTCTAACAGGTATAAATCCTTTATTCATATTATAAGCTATAGGCATAGCAAATATAAAACCTCTAGATTCTGGGCCTAAAATATAGTCAAATTCTATATTTTCAAGATTTTTTATAATCTCATCAACAGAATATTTTAAAGCATCTTTATCTTTTAAAACTGTAGTAATATCTCTAAATAAAACCCCTTCTATTGGATAATCGGGTATATTTCTTATAATATTTTTTAAATCCATAGTATCCTCCCATTTTAAGAAAGCCTAAAATCTTTTAAAATCAACTGAACACTTTCAATATCATTAAATACATTTACTTCAATAGAATATACCACATCTAAATTTAAGTCAACATATTTTTTTAAGCCTGATGTAATTTTTTCTATTTCATCATTATTTAAGTGTTGTTTTAATATATTTAAAAATTTATCATAGCCATCAAAACTTATAGCTTTAATAACATTAAAACCATCATCTAACAATAATTGTATAATTTTTCCTTCTTTGCCAACAAATTTAATATTTTTTATACAAACATTTTTAGTAGCAAAAATAGCCCCTTTATTCTCTTTACCAATAGGCTTCATTTTACAAAGCTCTTTAGCTAAATCAATAGTTACATTTGAAAATTTTAAAGATTTATCTATAACAATAGTTTCTTGTAAATCTTCATCACTTAAATTACAATTTTCATTTATAAGTTTTCTAAAAATATCCACATTATCATTTTCTAATGATAAACCAGCAGCCATAGTGTGTCCACCAAATTTTTGAAATAAGTGAGAACATTTTAAAAGCTCCTCAAACATATTGTAAGAAGGTATGCTTCTACCAGAGCCTTTAGCACCGTTTTTAGCTTTAGTTATAACAAAAGTAGGTTTATAATAAATTTCCTTTATCCTACCTGCCACAATACCTGCTATAGATTCGTGTATTTCGTCATTATATACAACTAAAACTTTATCACCTTTTATGTTTGTATTTTCTATCGTATATAAAATGTCTTCAACAGCTTTTGTTGTAAGGTTTTTTCTTTCAATATTGAGAGCTAATAAATCTTGTGCTAGTTTTTTAATTTTTTCTTCATCATCTATTGTAAAAAGCTCTACGGCTTTTAGTGCGCTTTCTAATCGGCCACTAGCATTTATACAAGGTCCTATTATAAAGCCATAATCTGTTTCATTTATAACCTTTTCATCTATATTATTTACCTTTAAAATTTCATATAAACCTTTATTTATTTCTTTATTGTTGTTAAATATTTGTAAGCCCATTTTAACAATAAGTCTATTTTCATCTAATAAATCAACTATATCACATACAGTAGAAATAGATGCAAAAACTAAATATTCATCTAAATTTTGCTCTATCTCCATATAATTGTAAAGGCCTTCAACAAACTTATAACTAATACCCCCTGCCGATAAAGCTTTAAAACTATAAGGACAATCTTCTTGTTTAGGGTTTATAATAATATCTGCATTAGGTAATATTTCTATTTTTTGGTTATCTTCTTGTAAAAATCTAGGTTCGTGATGATCTAATATAATTATATCAAGTCCATTTTCTTTTATATATTGTACTTCTTCTATACTAGCTATACCATTATCACAAGTAAAAATAATATCTACCCCTTTTTTTATAACCTCATTTATAGCATCTATATTAAGGCCATATCCTTCTTCTTCTCTATCGGGTATGTAATATATAACATTTGCACCAATATTTTTTAAAGCTTTATATAAAATAACTGTACTAGTAACTCCATCTACATCATAATCACCATATATACATATAGTTTCATTTTTAGATATGGCCTTTATAATTTTTATAAAAGCCTTTTCCATATCTTTCATATTTAAGCAATTATGAAGAAGTAATCTATCCATATATAAATATGTATTTAATTTTCTTCTTGTTAAAATATTTCTATTAGCTAAAACAGTTGCAAAAATCTCACTAATGGCAAATTCTTCAACCATTTTAGGTATATTAGCTTTTGGGTTTCTAATAATCCATTTTGCCATTTTTCTAATTTATCTCCTTTATAATTTATATTAATATTCTAACATATATATTTTTAATATAAAAGACAAAAATATAACTTTTTATAAAACTTTATTAATAATGGTTATATAATAAATTTTATTTTTATTTAACCTCCAATGATTGAAAAATAACCTTAATAACATAATAAAAGGCTATAGACAAAAAGCCTATAACCTTTTAAACTAACTATTTTTTTGTTTAATATTATTAAGCATATACCATATAGGACCTGCTATAAGTATAGAAGAATAAGTGCCACATATAATACCTATTGCAATAGGTAAGGCAAATATTTTAACAGATTCTACACCAAAAATATATAAGCTAATTATAGTAAAAAATGTAGTTAAAGAAGTAAATATAGAACGTCTTAAAGACTGGTTTATACCTTTATTTATAAGGTTTTCATCAATTTTGCCAGCTCTACCTTTATTTTCTCTTATCCTATCAAAAATAACGATAGTAGCATTAATAGAATAACCTAAAACAGTAAGTATAGCTGCTATAAAAGCGTCATTTAAAGGTATTCTAAATATGGCATAAAAAGATATTACTATTAAAGAGTCGTGTAAAAGAGCTATTATAGCGCTAGCACCTGTTTTTAAATTTTTAAACCTAAAAGAAACATATAAAAGCATAGCAATACAAGATACTAAAATAGCTAAAAAAGATGTTTTTTTCATTTCATTACTTATAGTAGCGCTAATATCTCTAATAGAATAATCGCTATCTGTTAAGCCATATTTTTTAGATATAGCATCTGTAAGAGCCTTTCTTTCTTCTTGGCTTAATAATCTTGTTTTTATAATAACGCTTTCGCCACTACCAACAACTTGTATTTGAGCATTATCTATATTAATAGTTTCTTTAAGTATATTGTTTATATCATCGTTATTAACCTGTTTGCCATTTAAAGATATTTCTATAGAAGTACCACCTGTAAATTGGATATCATAATTAAATAAACCTTTACCTTGGCTATTATTATAAAACATAAAACCAAAGCCAATGGCTATAATAATAACGGATATAGCAATATATATATATCTATTTTTTATTACATTCATTTTTAAGCCTCCTTATTTACCACCATATAGCTTAGGGGATTTTATTCCTGCGTTAACCATAGCTTTAACAATAATTTTTGTAACAATTAAAGATGTAAACATAGAAAGAACAATACCGAGCATTAAAGTTTGAGCAAATCCTTTTATAGGGCCACTACCTAACCAATATAAAACTCCACCTGCAATAAGAGTTGTAATATTACTATCTAATATAGCAGGAAAAGCTCTAGAAAAACCTTTATCTATAGCTAGCTTAAGGGTTCTACCTTGGCTAAGTTCTTCTCTTATTCTTTCAAAAATAATAACATTAGCATCTACGGCCATACCAACAGATAATATAATACCTGCTATACCGTGTAAAGTTAAAGTAATATTAAGGCCATTTAAAAATATAAGTTCTAAAAGAATGTATATAAATAAGGCAAGACAAGCTGCAAAACCTTTAGCTCTATAAAATAAAAGCATAAATAATAAAACTAAAGATATACCAACTATACCACCTATAACGCTTGTTTTTAAAGCATTAGCACCAAGGGTTGCACCTATTGTGTTCATCTCTAAAATTTCAAGCTCAAAAGGTAAAGAACCTGCTCTTATTAAAGATGCTAGCTCTTCGGCGCTATCTATATCAAAGCCACCTTCAATAATAGCTTTACCATCTGGTATAACTGTATTAACAGTAGGTGCACTTATTAATTGATCATCAAGCATAATAAATATAGGTTGGCCTATGTTAGCCTCTGTAGCCTTTTTAAAATCTTCTTTACCTTTTTGGTTAAATTCTAGGCTTACAACAATTTGAGTTTGTCCTGTTTCTGTTGTATATGCTTGTTTTTTAGCATTAATAACGTCTTCACCTTTAACAACAACTTGTCCTGTAATATCTACAAAAGATAATTTTGCTGTTTGTCCTATTTCAGAAATAGCCGTTTCCACATCTTCAATACCAGGTATTTCAACTCTTATTCTTTTATCGCCTTCTTGATAAACATTAGCCTCTGTCCAACCTTTTCTATCAAGACGTTGTTGTATCATAGAAATGGCAGAGTCCATTTTTTCTTGCCAAGATGCCTCACCTAAAGATTGTACCTCTTCAGATTTTTCATCTTCAGAAGAAGTTTCTTCCCTATTTTGCTGGCTAGTTTCTTCTGTTTGTTGTGTTTGTTCTAATGTTGTTTCTTGCCCGCTTGTTTCTTCTGTGCTAGCTATTTGGCTATCATTAGTTTCTTCTTGTGCTTCATATACAATATAAACACCACCGCTTAAATCTAAGCCTTTTTCTATATTTCTATAGCTAAGTATATGTCCATCACCATAACCATTATAAGATGTATAAAAAAGTATACCAGTAATAATGAATATTATAAAAAGTAATAAAACATTTTTATTTTTAGATTTCATATATTTTCTTCTTCCTTTCTTGTTTAAATATAAATATTTAAACAATACTTTATATATTTATAGTATATACTATTTTTAAAATAATATTTTCTATTGTTCTTTTAAGGCTTCGTAAACTTTCATCATAATAGAACATTCGGTTCTTTTCTTTTGCATCTCACAGCCTATTTCATAAGGTTTAATCAAATTGTTATACATATTGTTTGAGCTAGCAGCACAACCACCGCTACAATAAAATTTTGCCCAACAGCTTTTACAAGCTGGTTTAGAATATACGTTTAATCCTTCAAAGTTTTTTCTAATCTCTTTTCTTTCAACACCGTCAAAAACGTTACCCATTTTAAATTCATCTTGACCTACAAATTGATGGCAAGGGAATAAATCTCCCTCAGGAGTAACGGCTAAATATTCTGTACCAGATCCGCAACCAACAATCCTTTTATGAGCACAAGGGCCACCTGTTAAATCTATCATAAAATGGAAAAAGTTAAACCATTTACCTTCTTCTTTTCTTTTTAACATTTCTTTAGCCAATTTTTCATATTCTTCAAAAATGATAGGTAAGTCTTCTTCTCTTATAGCATAGTCTTCTTTTTCATCTGTAACAACAGGCTCAACGCTAATTTGTTTAAAGCCTAAATCGGCAAGATGTAAAACATCTTTAGCAAAGTCTAAGTTGTTTCTTGTAAAAGTACCTCTTACATAATAGTCCATTTGGTTTCTATCTTCTGCCATTTTAACAAACTTAGGAACTATGTTGTCATAGCTACCTTGACCACCTGCTCTAACACGCATTTTATCATTTATTTCTTTTCTACCATCTAGGCTTAAAACCGCATTATGCATATTTTTATTTATATAATCTGCTATATCATCATTTAATAATATGCCATTTGTTGTCATAGTAAATCTAAAATTTTTGTTATGTTGCTTTTCAACGCTTCTGCCATATTCTACTATTTCTTTAACAACATCAAAATTCATTAAAGGTTCGCCACCAAAAAAGTCTATTTCAAGATTTTTTCTAGAGCCAGAATTTTCTATTAAAAAATCTATAGCCTTTTTTCCAACTTCCACGCTCATAAGAGAACGTTTACCATGATATTCACCTTCTTCTGCAAAGCAATATTTACATTTTAAGTTACAATCGTGGGCTATATGTAAACATAGGGCTTTAACAACAGGCTTTCTATTGTCTACCTCAGGTATAATATTAGAAAAAATATCTGGCGAATATAAAACCTCATTTTCTTCTAACTCTTTAAGCTCTAAATAAGCCTCTTTTATATCATTTTCATTATATTTTTCTTTTAATATATTAGTTATATTTTCTAAAGTTTCTTTTTTATAATAATCTAATATATCGTAAGAAATATCATCTACACAGTGAATAGAACCACTATTAACATCTAAAACAATGTTTAAATCGTTCATTTTATACTTATGTATCATTTTAATCTCCTTTCAAAAACCTTTTAAATTTAGTAATTAATAACCTTAAAATACACTTTACTAAAATTTTAGTAAAGTGCAATATAACTAACGATTTTTTTATAAATTACATATATTATGGCTTTAACCTCTAATATAAAACCATAGCTTAAAATGGCTTAAGCTATGGTTTTTAGGCTAATTATTTTACCATTTCACATTTTTGGTTAGCAACAGTACAAGATGTTTTGCAAGCAGATTGGCAAGATGTTTGACATTCGCCACAACCACCTTTAGCCATAGTGCTTTTAAGTAATCTAGTATTTAATGTTTTAATATGTTTCATATTATATCCTCCTAAAATGCTTAATTTAATATATGTACACAATATTATAACACATATTTTAAAAATTTTCCATATTTTTTTAATATTTGGTTAAATTTTTTTAGTGTTTATACCTATAATGCCTCCTATACCACCAGCAGATATAGATAAGATAATTATCATAATCATTTTAGATGTTATTTTTAAAACAGGTAAAACACAAAGGCCCACCATAATCATAATAGTAGAATAAACTATACCTACCAACATTCCAAAAATTAGTCCCTTGCTATTAACCCCTTTAGATGCAATAATACCACCTATCAAAACAGATAAAACCGTAGTAAGCATAACAACTATTTGTATATTTTTTTCTGTTATTTCTGTATATGTAAGTAAAACACCATAAATAATAAAAACTATAGCAGTTAATAAATATGAAAATATAGCACCTTTTGTTAAAGAAATTATAGCATCATTAGGCTTGCTATTAGTAGTTTTTTTATTATTAGACATAAAATCCCCCTTTTTAAATATTTTTATAATTACTATTGTATTAATTTTAATTTTGTTTTATGATATTATATAAATATAACTAATAAAATTTTAGGAGGTGTTTTTATGATAGATCTTCATACACACTCAACCTATTCTGACGGAACATATAGCCCCCAAGAGCTTATAACTCTAGCTTATGAAAAAGGGCTAAAAGCAATAGCTATAACAGATCACGATACAATAGATGGTATAAATTATGCTAAAGATAGAGCAAAAGAGCTTAATATAGAGCTTATTAACGGTATAGAATTTTCTGCCGACTATAAAGGTATAGAAATACATATTTTAGGCTATTTTTTAGATATAACAAATAAAAATCTTTTAGCCCTTTTAAAAGAGTTAGAAAAAACAAGAGAAAAAAGAAACTTAGAGCTTATAGAAAAATTAAATAATATAGGTGTTAATATATCTTTAGATTATGTAAAATCTTTATCTAGTTATGGCCTAATCACAAAAGCACATTTTGCAACTGCCTTATTAAAAAAAGGTTATGTTAAAAATAGAAATGAGGCTTTTAGCTTATATCTTGGTAAAGGCAAGCCTGCCTATGTGCAAAGAGTTTTAATATCTTATAAAGAAGCTATAAATTTTATATTAGATGCAAAGGGTATACCTGTTTTAGCTCACCCTATTATATATAAAATGTCTGAAAAAGATTTAGATATAGCTATTAAAGATTTAAAAAATAATGGTCTTTGTGGTATAGAATGTTATTATCCATCTAACACCTTAAATCAAACTAATTTTTTAATATGCTTAGCTAAAAAATATAATTTAAAAATAACAGGTGGTAGCGATTTTCACGGTGAAAATAGGCCAAATGTATCGCTAGGTAATATATTTTTAGAAAAACAAATAGATTATAAAATATTAGAAGATTTAAAAACTATAAGGAGATAAAAAATGAAAGATAAAAATGGTATAAAAATTATATCACAAAATAAAAAAGCTTTTCACGATTATTTTATATTAGAAACTTATCAAGCAGGGATAGCATTAAAAGGAACAGAAGTAAAATCTTTAAGAGCAGGTAGATGTAACCTTAAAGATAGCTATATAAAAATAGAAAATAATGAAGCATATATAAAAAATATGCATATAAGCCCTTATGAACAAGGCAATATATTTAATCACGATCCTTTAAGAGATAAAAAACTACTCCTTCATAAATTTGAAATAAACAAGCTATTAGGAGCATCTACAATAGATGGCCATACCCTTGTGCCTACAAAAATATATTTTAGCGGTAGCTATGTTAAGGTAGATATAGGAATAGCAAAAGGTAAAAAGCTATACGATAAAAGACACGATATAGCTAAAAAAGATCAAAAAAGACAAGCAGAAAAAGATTTTAAATTAAAACTGCAAGTATAATTTATTATGTAAAAAAGCTGTAGATTTTATCTACAGCTTAGTTATATTTAATATTTAAAGCCCTATAATAAATTATACTATAAATTTAAAAAGAACCATTTTTTTACATTTCTTGTTTAGTCTCTTTAAAGGTTTTTATACTTTCAACCGAATTTTGTATAAATGTACTATTGTTTATAATAACAACGATGCTCATTAAAAAAATACCAAAAATAATAAGTAACCCTGGTGTTATTTTGCTTTTCTTTTTCACTTCTTGATCAAACATATTAATCTCCCACTTTATTTTTATTATTTTATTAACACAAAAATTATTTACTATTCATTATACTAGATTAAACGAAAAAAATAAATAAAAGTTTTTATTTTTTGATAAATTTTTCAATAATTTTCATTTCCTCATCGTTAGCTAATCTATATTGTCCTTCTTCTAAGGTTTCATCTAAGGTTATATCATCAAAGCTAGTTCTTTTAAGATATACAACTTTTTTACCAAAAGCTTCAAACATTCGCTTTATTTGATGATATTTTCCCTCTTTTATTATTATATGCACTTTAGAAAAATTGTCAGCACTGTATTCTATAGATAATTTGGCAGGCAAACATTTATAACCACCATTAATAACAAGACCTTCTTCAAATTTTTTAATGTGCTCTTCTGTTATTTTACCGTTAATATGTGCATAGTAAGATTTTTTAATATGTTTTTTGGGAGAGAGAGTATTATGGGCAAATCTTCCATCATTAGATAATATTAAAAGGCCTACTGTGTCTTTATCTAATCTGCCAACAGGAAAAACCTTCATTTTTTTATATTTTTCATCTAATAAATCTACAACAGTTTTCTCTTTATCATCTTCTGTAGCAGATATAACCCCTTTTGGCTTATTAAGTATAATATAAACATACTCCTCATAAGATACTACCCTTTTATCAAAAGTTACAATATTTTTTTTTATGTCTATTTTAGTGTCAGCTTTAACACAAGCTACCCCATCTACCCATACTCTTCTAAATTTTATATAATCTCTAACCTGGCTTCTACTACCTATACCAGCATTAGATAAAAATTTATCTAATCTAATAAGTGCCATATGTTACCTCCAAAATATTATATAATTTTTTTATATACAAATCTTTTTTCTTTTGATATAATTATAATATATTTTATTTATTATGTCGATTATTTTATAAAATTTATTTAGGAGGATTAAACTATGTCTACAATACAAGAAGGAATTATTTTAAACTCAGATAAAACATTAAGTTTTGGTAACTATGAAGTTACAGAAAAAATAAAAGTTACAGATTTTAATGTAGACGGTAATATATATAAAATTAGAACACACAACGAAGTTACAAGGCTTTCAAAAAACGGCAACCTTTTATTAGAAACAGTTCCTGGCGCTACAATACATAATCTTTTTATAAAAGATAAAGAAACAACTTTTTTAGCAGAAGGCTTAGGTGATACCCTTATCACATTAGAGCTAGAGCCTAACACAAATTATTCTTTATTTATAAATGATGTTAATATAGATAAAATAAAAACTAACCTTTCTGGTAAAATAAACTTTAGCACAACATTATCTAAAGATCCACAACAAATAAAAGTTGAAAAACATATATAATATTATTAGGATATACTATTTTTTAGTATATCCTATAAATTTGAGAATAATTATGAAAATTTTCAGTATTTTTATTATATTTTGTCTTAATATGCTTCTAGTAATAATCTAATATTATCTTAAAATAAAGCTACATATAAAAATATAAGGAAAGTTAAAGTATGACATATATAAAAGAATTTATAAAACAAAATAGCCCTAAAAGTTGTAAAAAATATTATTCTATTTCTTTATGTTTATTAGCTAATATTACATCTTTTATAAGTCTAATAGATATATTTGAAATTATTAGATTTTTTATTTTCAAAAATATTAAAGCTAGCAAAAGACATATTTTAATTTTAAAGTATATTTATTCAGAGCTAGTTTGTATTTTTAAAATATTAATACCAATAATAATTTTTATTATGTATAATTATTTTTCATTTTCTAAAGGTTTATCTTGCTTAATAATAATATATTTAGTTTTGATAACTCTTTCATATCATATAAAAAATATATTTTTTACAAAAAAAATAAGGCTACTAAATACGCAAAGAAATCTAATATTAATTTTATTTAATTATATACAAATTATTGTTTGTTTTAGCTGTTTAGATAATATTTTGTTTAACAATAATATTTCTATTTTTCAATCTATATTAAATGTGTTAAACAAATCATATAGCCAATATACAAATATATACGAATTTTTAATTTTTATATCTAAAATAATTGTAGACCTAATATTTTCTGTTGTCATTTTATCTTTTTTTACATCTAAAAAACCTAGTATTAAATAAATTAATTAAAAAATATTTATTTTGTACTTGACTTATTTAGATTTAAAGTGTATTATTTTAGTAAGAATTAAATTATATTTTATTTAGGAGATGATTTTTTATGAACATAACTTTTAGTGGTAACCCTGTAACTTTAAAAGGTAAAGAAGTAAAAGTAGGTGATAATGCACCAGACTTTTTATTATCTGACAACGGCTTAAATGATATATCTTTAGCAGATACTAAAGGCAAAAGAGTATTCGTTGTTGTTCCTTCTTTAGATACACCTATCTGCGATATGTCTGCAAAAAGATTTAACGAAGAAGCTACAAAATTAGATAACGTTTCTATTTATGTTGTTTCTATGGATTTACCTTTTGCTCAAGCAAGATGGTGCGGAGCTACAGGTTCAGATAAAATAAAAACTTTATCTGATTATAAATATAGAAGCTTTGGCGAAAATTACGGCACATACATTAATGAGCTTGGCTTATTAACAAGATCTATATTTATAGTAGATGAAAACAACAAAGTTATTTATGTTGAATATTGTAGTGAAATAAAAAGCGAGCCAAATTTTGAGGCAGCTTTAGAAGCTTTAAAATAATAATAGCTATTAACTTATTATATTATAAATTTCTTTTTGTTATAAATCATTACTAAAGGCTAAAGATAATTCTTTAGCCTTAATTTAAAGACAAAATTTTAAATATTTTTTTACTTTGTCTTAATTCTAAAACATAGCTTATATTAGGCTATATTTTTTATATTAACGTATAATAGCTTTATTTTATAATAAATATTTAGTTAAATGCTATAATAATCTAAAATACCTAAATATATAGCCCAAGCTACCTTCTTTTGATATTCTTCATCTTTCAAATTATTATTTTCTTCCATATTAGATAAAAACCCACATTCTACAATAATAGCAGGCATTTTTGTTTGTTTTAAAATATAATATTCTTTGCTTTCTTTAGCTACCCTGTTATTTGTGCTATCTATTTCCTTTAACCTATTTTGAACACACTCTGCTAATTTTTTGCTTTCTTCAGAATCTTTATAATAAAATACTTGAGCTCCTTTTACACTCTCTTTAGGAAAAGAATTTTGATGTATGCTAACTAGTAAATCTACTTCTTCATTGTTAGCTATATTTTTTCTCTCTTTTAAATCTTCTCTCTTTTTGTCTGATAAGGCGGTATCATCTATTCTAGTTGTTAAAACAAAACCTCCTGATTGTTCTAAATATCCTTGTAAATATTTTGATATTTTAAGGTTTATATCTTTTTCAAGTGTTCCATCTTTTGCCACCTTACCAGGATCCCAATCCCCGTGGCCTGCATCTATAACAATATTTTTACTAGCAATAGGCATGGAAAAAGTTTCTAAAGTATCGCTAAAATAAGTTTTTATCATACCTACAAATATAATAATAACATATAAGTAAAGTAAAAATTTATGGTTGTTCATTTTCTTCAATTGGTTTTTGAGGTTTATGTAAATTTTGTTCATTATTAATTGTTACCTCGCTTTCAACAATTTTATTTACATTTTTTTCATCATTTAATGTTTGTAGCTGGTTTTGTAATGTAAAAATTTTTTGTTTTAATTCATTATTTTCATTTTCCATATATTTTACTTTTTGTCTTAAGCCAATTTCTATATCTGTTTTTTCATTATTTTTATTTTGTATAATATTATTTAATTTTAAAATTTGACTGTTCTTTTCTATTAGTTGTTCATTTAATATTTTCAACCTATTTTCTAATATTAAATTATTATCTATATTTGTTTCGTTGTTATTAATTTTTTCTTCAGGTATATTAAAATTAGAAAATTGATCTAAATTAAAATTTGCCATAAAATCATTTTCTAAAGTTACTGTATTTTTAGGTTGATTTACAATATGTTTATTAATTTGTATATCCTCTTTTTTGCTATCTAAACTGTTTGTAAAATGGTTATTTAAATTTGTTATAAAATTTTCATTTTGGTTATATTTTATATCTTGTTTATCTTGTTTTATTTGTTCATTTTTATTAAATACGCTTGGTAAAAATTCTGGCAACATATATATATTTAAAGGGTTTTTGCTATCTATAAAAATCTCATTTATATAGCTATTTTGCATATTATAATTAGATACAAACCTAGCTTTTACAACATCTGAGGATATAGGCTTTTTATATTTTGCTATACCTAAAAAAGATATACCAAAATCTTCTGATTGGCAATAAAATAAAGTGTTATTTACAATGAAGCTACAATATAAATTGTTGTTTAATATATTAATGTTACAATATTTTATTTTTTGACCTTCAAATAAAATTATTTGGCTAGATATTCCCCTTTCATCTTTTCTTTTATATATAACTTGGCTAGAAAATAAAGTTTTTATAATATATATATAATGAACACTATTTTCATGGCCAATAAAAGAATAATCTACTATTTGATAACCTGTTTTATGTATTGTTATAAATTCAGATATATTTCCGTTGCTAATCTGCTTATAGCCTATTTGTATATCTTTCGCCTTTTTTTGATAAGCTATAATTATGTTATCTTGGCTTAGCTTTTGCACATAAAACACATTATTTGGAAGTATAGAAAATAAATCTATATTTTCTGCATTAGTCCAATTTTTTCCTGCCACAAGAGTTTTTATAGATAAAAATTGGTTAGTTTTATTAGATGTATTATATATAAGACTCATATTACCTTTAAAAAATATAGGATAAAAAAGTATATTTTCTGGTGTTTCGCTTTTATTTTTAAATAATATTTTGTTTTTAAATCCTTCTTGCTCTAATTTACAAATGATTATATCACCGCTATAATTTTGGCAAAAAATGTATATTTCTTTATTAGGCCCAATATCAACTGTAAAAAAATCTGTAACATCTTCTATTATTTTATTTATTATAGGATAATTGTTAGAGCCCATTTTTCTACAATATATAGCTCTTTCTTCTCCATAATAAAATGATAATATTTCATTATTGCTATTCATTAAAATATAATTATTTTGCAATATTTTTCACCTCTTATAATATAATTTATATATTTATATTCTATATTAAACAATATTATAACTTTAACAAATGTTACAGTTTTATTAAAATTTGTCAATATAAATCGACAATAGTAGATTTTTTATTTTAATTATGGTATAATATTCAAAATAAGTTTTGTAACTTAATATATTTTATTATAAAATAAAAATTTTTAAATTAATAATACTTATTAAAATAGGAGGTATTTTTTATGAAGAAAAAACTTTTAACTTTAGGTTTATCTTCAACATTAGCTTTAAGCTCTATAGTACCTGCTTTTGCTGGCGCTATAGCACCTAACACAGATAAAACTTACATAGAAACAGCTATAGGGTTTAGATATGCTGAAACAGTTGAAAATTTAAAAGGTAAAAATTTAAAGGCTACATTAAATGGCAGCTCTCAAAATTTACAAATAAATATAAACGACTTTTTAAATAATGATGTATCAACAAAAAATATTAATGGTTATACTGTAGACTCTTTAGTAGAAAAAGAAAACGGCAAAGTAACTACTATAAAATTTAAAATAAGTGGCTTACCAGCCGCTACTTATAACCTTACATTAGAAGGTAAAAATTATGTAAAAACTGTTACAAATTTAGATACAACTACTTACTCTAAAAGAGTAAATATAAGCACTGCTACAAATATGGTTTTAGGCGATGTAAACCAAGATGGCAAAGTAAACTCTTCTGATAGAAAATTATTAGAAGATAATCTTAATGCAACTAATTCTAATTATGATCTTAACAATGACGGTAAAATAACTGTTGCAGATATATCAATAGTTAATAGTAGTATATCTACAACAGATGCACCTGAGGTTTTTGATACAGAGATGGTTACATCTAAAATGATTAATAACATTAAAACAGAAAATGTTAAAGTTGAAAACGGTACTTTAAAAGGTGATATTAAAAACTTATTTACAGAAGGTCAAAAAGTTGAGATTACAGCAAAAAATGGACAAAATAATGTGTCTCTACCTTTAGAATTTAATACTCCTCAAGAGATGTCTAGTGTAGAGGTTACTATACCAAGTGGCGCTAAAGATGCAGAAATATTAGTATATGATGAGCAAAACAACCCTATCCCTGTTACAAAAAATATGGTGGCAGGATACTCAACAGACGGTAAAACTGCTAGAAACGGCGAAAAAATTGTTACAATCAATTTAGGAAATAGAGTTCCTGTTAAAAAAATTGTTGTAAGTGTTACACCAACAGAAGATGGCGGCACAGTTGTAGTAGATGAAGTAAAATTCTTAAAAGATGTTGTAAATGAAAATATTGTTCAAGATAATTTTGTAAAACATCTTAAAGCATATGCTGGTGATAGTGAAGTTAAATTAAGCTGGGGCTCTGTTAACAATGCTATAGGCTATAAAATATACTATGGAACAGACGAAGATAATTTAGATAAATCTATGACTGTAGATGTTGCAAATGCTACAGTATCTGACCTTGAAAATTTAAAAACTTACTATTTTTCTGTAAGTGCTATTTTTAAAGGTGTAAATAATAAAGATTTTGAAGGACTAAAATCTAATACAGTATCTGCTATACCTCAACCAGAAAAACCACCTGTAAGACCAGATTTTGTTAAAGCAACTTCAGGAGATACAACTATAACATTATCTTGGAAAGAAGCAGAAAACGCTAAAACTTATAATATATATGCTAAAACAAGCAAAGATTCTAACTATAAAAAGGTTGCATCTAATATATCATCTACAAGATATACTATAACAGGGTTAGAAAATAACGTTGAATATACATTATATGTAACATCCCAAAATAACCTTGGCGAAAGCTCCCCATCAGAGCTAGTTAATGCAACACCTAGAAAAGAAGATATAAAAGCTCCTACTTTCCCTACATTAAATAGAATATCTAATGATAATGTTGAAAGTATCGTATTATCTGGCAAAGGTAACGACTACGATAAAAAATTATATCCAAATGGTTTTGATACAAAATGGTTAATAGATAATGACTTTAATACTACTTGGGTTGCAGAAGATTGGGGCTCTAGAGGACAGGAAAATAGTTTTACCTTTACTTTTAAAGAACCTAAAACTATGGACTATTTAGTGTGGGCTCCTAGATTAGACGGTACTTATAAAAATGGACAGTATATAGAAAATGCTTATAGAAGAAGCTTTACAGCATATAATATTACTGTTTGGACTACAGATGATGATATAAATGGGCCTGGTAGACAAATAGCTGAAAGAAGACCTATAACTAACCATAATGAAGATCAAAGCTATTTTGTTTTTGATTTTCCCAAACAAAAAAATGTTAAAAAAATAAAAGTAAAACCTATACAATGGGATGGATCTTTTACAAATATGAATGCTTCTGAAGTAGCTTTTTATGAATATAACGATATTGCTGATAGAATAGCTAATTTATTTAATAATAGCTCTAGAACAGAGCTTAAATCGTCTGTTACAGAAGAAGAAATTAATAAACTTAAACAAGAAGTAAATTCAACTGATGGCTTTATTTTAGATAAAAATATTTTATCTAAAGAGCTTGATATAGCTACATCTTTATTAAATAAAAATACTGAAAATCTAGGTGTTATAAAAGATAACATATTCTCTATAGATACAAGTAAAGATGTAAAATCTATTAATAATTGGCAACCTTTAGGTGTTGTAGGACGTGCAAATGAAAAAGTTGTTATATATGCAGATATACCAGAAGGCGAAACTGTTCAATTAGTACCTACTCAATTTTTTGAAGAAGCAGATAGCTTAGCTGCCGCTCCTATAACATTAAAAAATGGTAGAAATGTTATTACTATGCCAAAAATTGGACAAAACAATTATGACAGAGGTGGCTCATTATACGTTACTTATAGCGGAAATAAAGCTGATCAAATTAAATTGCAAGTAGTAGGCGGTTATAAAATACCTTATCTTGAGCTCAGTGATTTCCACACATTACCTGAAGAAAAAGCTAAAGAAAAAATTGGTAAATTTATAGATGATTTAGAGGCTTATAAACCACATAGTTTACCTGGTAACAAAGAAATACAAAATCTTAATCAATCTGAAATAGCATTACCTAATGTTTTATTATCTTTACCTGCTACAAAAGTTTTAGATGGTATAAACCAAAATGCATCTACAAGAGAAGCAAAAATTAATAAACTCTATAAAAATTTCCAAGCTTGGGAAGAGCTTATGGGCGTTGTATATAAAACTTACGGCTTAGATGACCATACAGGAGAAGGCAAGTTAAAATCTAGACATAATATACGTTATATGAAAATGTTTGGAGGTGCATTTATGTATGCATCAGGCAACCATATAGGTATACAATATGGCTCTGTTGCTCCTTTAATGAATGGTACACCTGTAGATGAACAAACCAAAAACGGAGAAAGTAACAATCTCTTTGGCTGGGGTATTGCTCACGAGATAGGCCACGTTATGGATAATTTAGGTAAAGCAGAAGTAACTAACAATATTTATTCATTAATGGCTCAAACTTATGACGGAAATAATAATACATTAAAATCTAGATTAGAACTTAACAACGTTTATGATAAAGTATTTAAAAAAGTTTCTGCAGGTGGAGAAGGTATTCCTAATGATGTATTTACACACCTTGCTATGTATTGGCAATTACATTTAGCTTATGATGGAGCTAAAGGCGAAGCACAAGATCCTTTCTTCTTCTACAACAAATTACAAAAAGATAACAGAGGTAAAAACCTTAGAGATATAAACGAGTTTGCTGTTGCTGCTAGTAAAGTTGTTAATAAAGACTTAACAGAATTCTTTACAAGATGGGGTGTTTCTTTATCTGATAGTGCAAAAATAGAAATGGGTAAATTACAAGATGAAGAAAGAGCTATATATTATCTTACAGATGAATCTAGAAGAGTAAAACTAAAAGGAGATTTTACAGGTAACAAAAATATTGAGGTTATAGGTAGTTTAACTCTTCAAGATGAGGCAAGCGAAGGTGAAACAGATAAATCTAAAGCTAAAGAAGTTATTATCACAATAAATCAAACTTCTAGCGTTGAAGATAAATATATTCAAGGTTATGAAATTTTAAGAAAAGGTGCAGGAGATAGCGAATATAAATCTATTGGCTTTACTACATCAAATACTTATACAGATTATATTGGTTCTGCTAACAATATGACATTTGATTATGCGGTTAAACCTGTAGATATTTTAGGTAACTATAGCCCACAAAAAGAATTAGGACAAATAAGAATTTCTTATGATAATACAATAGATTCTAGTTTATATACTATTGATACAGCCAATAAAACAGTTACATTTAATAGCCCAACTACTGTTACAGGTGTAAAAATAACACCTAAAGGAAGTGAATCTACTCCTAATACAGGTAAATTTACTGTTTATGGCAATATTGTAAGCGGTGCATCTCCTATGTCTACTGAGCAAAATGAAACTCTCATTAAAGAAATTAATTTTGCTCAAGGTAACTATGCTAGTGATACATCTGAAGCTTATTTAACTTACTTTAACAAACTAGGTACTGCTAATGATAAAATTTGGGCTTATGATGTTAATAGCTTAAGATTAGATGGTTTTGATTTTAATAAATATAATATAGAATTTTTATCTTATCCAGGTGATAATATAGAATTTATGGAAATGGGTATCGGTAGATTATCGGCAGAATATAGATATGGCGAAGGTGCAGATGATGTTATACCTAAAGATTCTTTAGTTATTGTAGGTAAATATAGAGGTAACTCTGTTTTAAGCAATATTTATATAAATGGTAAATATCCAAATTCAAACTCTTTAAATGAAACTGTAACAGAAGAAACTCGTTTAGTTCCAGGTTATACCCTTATGTTTGATACATTAGACGAAGACGGCACTATTACTTCTTCTACAGCAGAAGGTATATTTATATTTGTACCAACTTTACAAAATGATAACTTAGATGGAGAAAGCTTAGACGAACAACTTAGCCAATTACCAACAGAAATTATGGCAGAAATGTATCGTGGTTCATTTAATGAAGATGGTTCATTTACAAAACAATATAAAACAAGTGATACAACTTGGATAAATATGCCTACAGATGAAAGCTTACCAACTATCGTTCTTCAAGGTAACCAAGAAAATTTAAAAGTTAAGTTTGATTAGTAAGTTTTATAAATATATGTACCACTTTTAAGTGGTACATATAATAACCAAATAAAGAAAAGGAGTTTTTATTGTGAAAAAAAAATTATTATCTAGCCTTTTAATAACTTTACTTTTTACATCAAATGTTTATGCGGCAGATGCTAAAGTAAACATTGATATAAATAATAATAGTGCAAATATAACACTAAATAGTTTAGATAGCAACGTTCATTCGTTACAATTAAACATAACTGTTGAAAATAGTAATGGTAATGTAGACTTTGAACCGGCACAAAAGTTTAACTATATTAAAAAAATTCAAAACGGTAATACTATATCTATATTGATAGATAATGGGGATAGTCTTACTGAAAATGGTAACTTAAATGTAGGTACTTTAAAATTTACTAATACACCAACTTTAAGCGAAAATGTTACATTAGAGGTTGTAGATTTAGATAAAAGTTTACAAGGAACAACTACTAATATAAAAGCTAATGTGAAAAAAGATAATACAGAAAGTAATAATAGCGGTAATAGTAGTATTAATAATAGTAGTAGCTCTTCTGGTAGTGGTGCTAATATTGGTTCATCTAATAACAATACACAAAATAACAATGAAAACACAAACAAACCTGAAAATAAACCTTCAAGCAGTATAGATATAAATGCTATGTATCCTGTTGTGAGACAATCTAACTTTGGTGATACGGCTAATCATTGGGCTAACGAGCCTATAAAATATCTTGCAGATAGAGGCATTATAAATGGTATGAATGATACTACATTCGCTCCTAATAATAATATTACTAGAGCAGAATTTATAACACTTCTTGCTAAAATGGACAATATTGACATAAATAAACATAAAGCAGAAAACTTTACAGATGTACCCTCTGATGCTTGGTTTAATCCATATGTAGATTGGGCTGCTAAAAATGGTATAACAAGCGGTATAACTGCTAATACATTTGCTCCTAACGATAATATTACGAGAGAGCAAATGGCAGTTATGATTGAAAGATTTGCTAACTATAAAAACTTTAACTTAAATAACAATAAAGAAAAAATTAATTTTACAGATAGTACTAATATATCTAGCTATGCATCATCTTCAGTTGCTAAAGTTCAACAAGCAGGCATAATTAATGGTAGACCTGATGGTAGCTTTGCTCCTAAAGCTAATGCTACTAGAGGTGAATCTGCTCAAATGATTTACACTATGTTAACTATTCAATAATATTTATATTAAAAAGATAGTCTTAAAATTTAAGACTATCTTTTTATATTCTTTATCAATTATTATGATATTAAAAAATTAATAAAAAATTTTAATAATCACACTTTTTTATTTAATTATAAACTATCCATTATGTTTTGCATATCATATTTACCTGCCGGTTTATTAGCTAAAAATTTACTAGCTTTTACCGCACCTATAGCAAACACTTCTTTTGAATGTGCAAAATGAGTAAATTCTATTATTTCATCTTTACCTGCATATATAACAGAATGTTCCCCAACAATATTTCCACCTCTAATAGCAGATATACCTATTTCTTTATTACTTCTTTTTTCTCTCACTTGGCTTCTATCATAAACATAATCAAATTTATTATCCATAGCCTCATTTATAGCATCTGCAAGTAAAAGAGCAGTACCACTAGGTGCATCTATTTTTTGGTTATGATGTTTTTCTATTATTTCTATATCAAAGCCATTTTCATCTAATATAGCAGATGCTTTTTTAAGCAAACTAGCTATAAGGTTAATACCAAGGCTCATATTAGCAGATTTAAAAATAGGTATATGTTTAGATGCTTCTTCTATTTTATTAATAGTATTTTCATTAAGCCCTGTTGTACATATAACAACAGGCATTTTTTTATTTAAACAATAATCTATAACTCTATCAACGGCAGTAGCAGTTGAAAAATCTATAATAACATCTGCTTCTATGTTACAATCGTTTATATCTGTAAATGTAGGAAAAGGAGCGTTAACAGGATTTATATCTATACCGGCTACAATTTCGCTATTTTCATCTTGTTCAACTATTTTACAAATAGCTTGCCCCATTTTACCATTACAACCGTGCATTATTATTTTTATCATATTATCACCTTTTTCGTTAGTTATTTTTAACATAGCCTATTCTAACATTAGAATAGGCTTAAATTAATATATATTTGGTTCTATATAGGGTTATATATTATCTTTTATTTATAAAAATAACCTTATTTTATTAAACCATAATTTTTCATAGCATTTTTTAAAACTATAATATCTTGTTCTTCCATATTTACAAGAGGTTCTCTAAAATGAGCTTTACCATAGCCCATAAGCTCTAAAGCTGTTTTTATAGGTATAGGGCTAACTTCGCAAAATAAAGCATTGTTAAGCTCTACGGTAGAAAGCTGTAAATTTTTACTTTTTTCAAAATCTCCATCAAAAAATGTTTGTATAATATTATGAGTATCTTTAGGTATAATATTAGCCATAACAGATATAACACCTTTTCCACCTACAGATAATATAGGTAAAATTTGGTTATCGTTACCAGAATATATATAAAAATCTTTAGGGCAAATGCTAGCTATTTCTACCACCTGAGAAATATTGCCACTGGCCTCCTTCACACCTACAATATTGTCTATTTTAGATAGCTCTAAAACAGTTTTAGGTAACATATTAAGGCCTGTTCTAGAAGGTACATTATAAAGTATAATCGGCAAGCTAACACTTTCTGCTAATATTTTGTAATGGTTAATAATACCTTTTTGAGTTGTTTTGTTATAATAAGGTGTAACTATTAAAAGGCCATCTACCCCTATTTCTTCACATTTTTTGCAAAGTTTAACACTATGCATAGTATTGTTGCTACCTGCACCTGCTATAACAGGAACTCTCTTTGCTACCTTTTCAACGCAAAATTTAATAACATTTAGTTGCTCATCTTCTGATAAAGTGCTAGGCTCTCCTGTTGTACCACAAACAACAATAGCATCTGTACCATTTTCTATTTGAAAATTTATAAGTTTTTCAAATGTATCAAAATCTACGGTTTTGTCTTCTTTAAAAGGGGTTACTATTGCAACACCCGCGCCTGTAAAAATACTCATATTATCCACCTCTTTTATTGGTTTTTATTATTAAATCATATTATTTTTTATAATATATTCGGCTATTTGAACAGCATTAGATGCTGCACCTTTTCTTATATTATCTGCAACAACAAACATATTTAAGCCATTTTCTAAACTTTCATCTCGTCTTATTCTCCCTATGTATACTTCGTCTGTGCCATTAGCTATTGTAGCTAAAGGATATTGATTTTTTGTATAATCGTTTAAAACTACAACACCTTTCATATTTTCTAAATCTTTAATTAGTTCATCAAGATTAAAAGGCTCATAAAACTCTACGTTTATACTTTCACTATGAGAGTTTTCAACAGGCACACGAACAGTTGTAGCAGTTATTTTTAAGCTTTCGTCGTGTAATATTTTTCTTGTTTCGTTTATCATTTTCATTTCTTCTTTTGTATATCCATTATCTAAAAAATTATCAATATGTGGTATACAATTGTTAGCTATAGGGTGTAAAAACATTTTAGGCTCTTCCCCTTTTATGCCATTTTGTAAATCTAAAACACCCGCTCTACCTGCTCCAGATACAGCTTGATAAGTAGAATATACAATTCTTTTAATTTTATATTTATCGTGTAAAGGTTTTAAAGCAACAACAGCTTGTATAGTAGAACAATTAGGGTTTGCTATAATACCTTTATTTTTAGCTATGTCTTCTGGGTTTACCTCTGGCACAACTAAAGGCACATCTTTATCCATTCTAAAATATGAGCTATTATCTATAACAATACAACCTTTGCTAGCAGCTATAGGCGAATATATACGGCTTGTTTCTCCACCAGCAGAAAATAAAGCTATGTCTATACCTCTATCAAAAGATTTTTCGTTAAGCTCTTCAACCTCATATTCTTTGCCATTAAAAGTTATTTTACTGCCTGCACTTCTTTTAGATGCAAATGCATAAAATTTATCTATAGGTAAATTTTTTTCTTCTAAAACTTTTAAAAAAGTTCTCCCTACCATACCAGTAACACCAACAACAGCTAAATTAACTTTTTTCATAAACATTTCTCTCCTAAAAATATAATATAAAAGACTGACTAAAAAGCCAGCCTGAAAATTTATAGAACTAGCCCAAAGGCTAATAGGATATAATTGTTCTAATTTTCAGATAGCTCTCCGTCAGAAAAGACGACAGTCATAAGGTTCTTAACCATTACAACCAGATTTAAAATATTTAGGTATTTTAAATCTTCGGCATTTTTTCCTTTTAGTATATTTCATTTGTACCTAAATACATCTACATACTTACTAATAAAAAACGCACCTCTATCATTTTTTATATAATAACATTTAAAAATTTTTATGTCAATATATTATATTATGTTTGAATAATTTTATTCTTATTTTTATATTTTAAAATAAAAAATACTATTAGATAAATTATTAAAAATATAGTTATAATTGTTGCCGATAATAAGCATATTATAGCTACAAGAAAATAATTTATATTTTTTTGTTGTGTTTTTGTTATATTATTTCCATTTTCACCATTGTTTTTATTACCAACTTTAGCATTTTTTATATTATTATTACTATTGTTGTTATTATGGTTTTTTAAAGTAGATTTACTCGTTCCTACTCCACCTGTTCTTATATTCACATTATAGCTAGCAGAATTAATCATACCAAATATAAATAATACTAATAATAAAATACCAATTATCCAAGTTAAAACATTACTTTTCATTTTATCACCTTCAGTCTTAAATTTGTTATTATTTTAACTTATATAATGGTATATCGTCAAATTTTATAATAACCTTAACTATTATAAAATACATTCAAACCAATCTTTTTATTTTTCCATTTCAAATTTAATAATCTCTTCTAAAAAATCCTTTAAATTTTTATTAGATAAAGCTAAACCTTTAGGCAATAGGCTTGTAACTGTAAAGCCAGGTATAGTATTTATCTCTAAAACGTATATATCATCATCTTTTATAATAAAATCTACATTGGCATAACCTTCACATTTTAAAAGATTAAAAGATTTTTTAGCCACCTCCTTAATCATAGTTTGTAAAAATTTATGTAAAGTAGAAAAATGTATATTGGTATTTTTATTATATTTTGAGCTATAATCAAATATCTCACTATCTCTATTAATATCTAAAACAGGTAATACATATAAATCTTCTTTACATTGGATTACGCTACATATAGTCTCTTTACCGTCTATAAATTTTTCTATTAAGATATCATCATCTATATTTTTTATATGCTCTATAGCTTTAAAAACTTCATCTATATCTTTACAAACTTTTATACCTATGCTAGATCCTCCTTTATTAGGTTTAACTATAACAGGATAAATAAGCTCATCTATTTCATTTTTATATAAATATGGGTTTTCGTCTTTTTTTATATATACATAATCTACAATAGGTATATTATTAGCTTTTAATATAGTTTTAGAGAGATTTTTATCCATACATATTCCACTAGATAAAGCCTTACTACCTACATATTTTATATTTAAAACATCTAAAAGTGCTTGTATAGTTCCATCTTCACCTATACCACCGTGCATAAGATTAAAAACAATATGTGGTTTAAAAACTTTTATACTATCTATAAGCATAGTTATATTTATTACATCTATATCTAGTATATTATATTTATTTTTATCAATATTTTTAATAACATTTTCAAAAGATTTTAAAGAAATATCTCTTTCTAAAGAATTTCCACCTTTTAAAATCATTAGGTTAGTTTTCATAATATCCCTCCAAAACTATATAATTATACAAGCCTTAAACTTTTAGCAGCATCTACAGGTAAAATAGAATTAACAAACATACCAGTAGAAAATTCAAAACCTGCCAAGCTACCTACTCTAGGTATAATTTGCAAGAAAAAATGATATTCATCTTCTTTTCTAAAGCCGTTATATAGGCATATATTATAATCTAAATTATTATGAATTAAATTTAATTTTATAATACATTTTTTTAATATAGCACCTAAACTAGCTAACATTTCATCATTTAAATATCTAATATTAGTAATATGATGCTTAGGTATAATGTTTATCTCATAACAATATAGACTATCATTAGGGCAAAAAGCTATAAAATCATTATTTTCATATACTAGGTTTTGGCTATAATCCATAATACAAAAATAACATTTGCCATATTGTTTTTCATAAGATTTTAAGGCATTTATCATATATTTTTGTTTGTTAGGCAAAATAGATAAACCTAAAATTTGCCAATGAGAATGTGATTGAGATGCACCAGCATTTATACCTTGATTTTTAAATACTTGTACATATTTAAGCTTTTTATCTTCATATAATATATTTAATATATCTTTTATACATTTCATTAAATAAAACATATGCTCATCTGTATAGTTTATTATATTTTTTTCGTGGTCTTTAGTGTCTATTAAAACATAATGTATGCCATAATTTTCTGTGTCATACTGTGTTATAGGATATTTATTATATATTAGACGTATTTCATCATTAAAGCTTTTATATATTGGTTCTGAAGTCATATGATTATTTTCTATACAAAATGGACATAATTTTATTGGTGTTGTAAGTATATCTTTTTTTATATTCTGTGGCCTTTTTGCTCTATCTAAAGAATATATAACATATTCTCCAGTTAAAAAATTTTTCTTAATCAATTTTCCACTTCCTGTTCTATATACCATTTTTCTATATTGTTATATTGGTTATAAATATTAGGGTTTTTATCTCCTTTAATTGTATAATCTGTAAGAAGTATTTGATCTTTAAAAAGTATACCTACAACTGGTAACTGCTCTGCAAAATATTGTTGTATATCTATAGATGCTTTTAAAAACGCCTCTTCAGATGTAGCATTATAAAGTTTGCCTACTAAACTATCCATTTTAGCATCTTTAAAATTTTGATAATTAATACCACCTTCACCTGTTCCAGAAGACATTAAAAAGCTTTGTAAATTAGGTATTGTGCCAAAATCTATCCCTGCTAAAAACATATCAAAATTACCTGTTTCTAAATCTTTTTTATATTCTTCAAAAGGCTTTTTAACAATAGTTATATTAAAGCCTATTTGGCTTAACCTTTTTTGTATAAGTTCTGCTGTTTCTATTCTTTCTTTATTTTCTTGATTTACCAATAATTTAAAATTTGTCATTTCTTTTGTAAGGTTAGCTTTACCTAGAGCCTCTATAGATTTTGCCACATTATAATCAAAATTGTCTAATTCTTTATAAGCTAAAAAAGATTTTGGATTAATAGGTGTTAAAGTTTTAACACCGTTACCTAAATATATGTTTTTTAATATTTCATCTTTAGGTATAGAATAAGCTACAGCTTTTCTAAGCTCTATATTTTTAAATATATCTTTGTCAAAGTTAAAACCTAAATATTCAAAATTATTGCTATTTATACCTGTGCTTATTTTTTCCCTTTTATAATTCATATTACTCCAGCTAGAAAAATCTATAGTTAAACTATTTATTATGTTTTTTTCAAAGGCATATAAATCTGTTTGGCTATCAGATGTTATTATAACTTTTATATTGTTAATATATGGTGTGCCTTTAAAAGATGTTGTTTTTTCTAAAATAAGCTCATTAGCAATCCTGTAACTAGAAAATTTAAAGCTACCATTACCTATAGGTTTTAAGCTTTGGCTACTTTCTATATCCAAATTGTTTTTATAATAATGACTAGGTATAATAGGAAAACATAAGTTATACATAAAAAAGCTATAAGGCTCTATATAGTTTATGATAACTTGGCTACCTTTGTTACTATATGATGCCACATTGTTTAAAACACTGGCATATATAGATGTTGGGTTAGCTTTTATAGTGTCTAATGAAAATGTAACATCTTTAGCCGTTAGCTTTTGTCCGTCGTGCCAATATATATCATCTCTAATATTTATATAAGCTGTTTTACCATCTTCAGACATAGAATATGAGCTTGCAATATTAGGTATAGGCTTTAATGTTTCGCTATCTATAGTAAAAAGAGGCTCAAAAATAAGCTTTAATATGTTATCTACCGTTACATCTTCATTTATCAAAGGATTTAATGTTTTAGGCATACGCATAGAAAGTATTAGTTGGCCACCTTCTGTAGGTAAATTTGTTTGTTGTTTTTCTTCTTCTAATTGTGTGGTGCTATTATTTGTTTGTTCTGTTTGATTTATTTGGTTTGTTGTTTCTTTATTTTCGTTTTTTACAAAATTATTTTCACAACCTACTAAAACTGTAAAAACAAAAATAACAAAAAATATTTTATATATTTTCATAGTGCCTCCAAAAATTTTATCTTAATACTATACAAAATTTAATATTAGGTCATAACCCTTTTTTAGTATATTTATTTTTTTTACATATTTATCCGTTTCTTTAAAAGGTATTGTATGAACATATCCATCTATAGAATATTTATCGTTAGCAAGCCACCTATAAACATTAGTGCTACCTGCATTATATGCACAAAGGGCTAGCCTTTCATCTTCAAATTTTTCTATTAAATAGCCTAAATAATAACAACCAATTTGCACATTTACATTAGGCTCATATAGCATCTCTTGTGAAAAATCTTCTATGCCCATTTTTTTGGCAAGCCATTCGCCTGTTTCTGGCATTATTTGCATAAGACCAATAGCCCCTTTGTTAGAAACGGCATTTTTATTAAATCTACTTTCTGCGTTTATAACCGCATAAACTAGCTCATTTTCTATATTATATTTTTTTGAATATTCTTCTATTATATCTGTATATTTTGTAGGCAATATATAAGTGATAGCAGTTTTACCTAAAAATATTAATACAATAAAAAATATTATTACTTTAAAAACATTTATTATTTTTTTACCATCTAAAACATAAAACATTATCAAACTTCCCTTTTTAATCTATCTTCTACAATTTTTTTAAGATTAGTACCATTTTCATTAAATATAATAAAATTAGCATATTTTTTATTTTGTTCAAAAGGTGTTTGGTTATTTATTCTTTTTAACAATATATCCTTTGATAAATTATCTCTTTTAATAAGTCTTTCTAACCTAGTATGTAAAGAACAATGTACTAGCCATACTTCATCTACTATTTTATGTAGGTTTGTTTCTATTAAAAGAGGTGCATCTATAACTATATATTTATACTTATTTTCTGCTTTTACTATATTTATACTATCTTTTATTTCATTTATTATATATTTATGTGTAATACTATTTAGATAGGCTAATTTTTGTTTGTCATTAAAAACAATATTTCCCAATTTTTTTCTATTTATATTTTTATCACTATCTAAAATATCTTCTCCAAAATATTGTATTATTTCAAAATAGGCCTTTCTACCATTTTTTATAACGTTATGACCTATTTTATCTGCATCTATAATATATCCGTTATAGGTTTTTAATATAGAACAAACTGTGGATTTACCACAGCCTGTTCCTCCTGTTAAGCCTATTACAATTGGTTTATTTTGTATCATACCAGCTTTCACCTTCGTTTATATCTATAAGAAGTTTAACAGAAAATTTTATAGCATTTTCCATTTCATCTTTTAATATTTTTTTAATAATATCTTTTTCATCTTTATAAGCTTCTATTAAAAGCTCGTCATGTACTTGTAAAATTAATCTAGATTTTAAATTTTCTTTTTTTATACGGTTATAAACTTTTACCATAGCTATTTTTATAATATCTGCAGCTGTTCCTTGTATAGGTGTATTCATAGCTATCCTTTGTCCCACACCTCTTTGAACAAAATTAGAAGAATTTATCTCAGGCACATATCTCATCCTATTAAACATTGTTTTAGTATAACCTGTTTTTTTAGTATCTTCTACTACACCATCTAAAAAATCTTTAATTTTAGGATATTTATCAAAATAATCATTTATATACTCTTCTGCTTTAGCCTTTGTTATACCTAAATCTTGTGCTAAAGAAAATGCTTGTTTTCCATATATAAGTCCAAAATTTATAGCTTTAGCGGCACTTCTTTCAAAATTTGTAACATCTTCTAAAGGCTTTTTAAATACTTTTGAGGCAGTTATTTTATGTATATCTTGCCCCTCGTTAAAAGCCTCTATAAGATGCTCATCTTGAGATAAATGAGCAAGAACTCTAAGCTCTATTTGAGAATAATCTGCATCTATAAAAATATAACCTTCTTCTGGTTTAAAAACTTTTCTAACTTTGTGTCCTATTTCTATTTTTATAGGTATATTTTGTAAATTTGGCTCTGTGCTACTTATTCTACCTGTTGCCGTTGCCGTTTGGTTAAAGCTAGAATATATTCGGCTTGTTTTTTTATCTAATACATTTAATAAGCCATCTGCATATGTGCTTTTAAGCTTAGCATATGTTCTATAATCTAATATTTTAGGTATTATTTCGTGTTGTTCATAAAGTTTTTCTAAAACATCAGCAGAGGTAGAATATCCTCTAGTGGTTTTTTTGCTACCTTTTAAAGATAGCTTATCAAAAAGTATTTCCCCTAGCTGTTTAGAAGAGTTAATGTTAAATTCTTCTCCTGCCAACCAATATATTTCTTTTGTAAGCTCTTCTATCTCTTTATCTAACTGTTGTTGATATTGTATAAGCTCTTCTTTACAAATTTTTATACCATACATTTCCATACTAGCTAAAACATATATAAGAGGCATTTCTATATTATAAAAAAGCTCTTGTTGGTTGTTTTCTTCTATTTTTTTGCTAATAATGGGTTTTGTTTTATAAGCCACATAGCTTTGTTTTGCACAATAATTAAGCCAAATATCTTTTTCTATATCTAAAATAAATTTTTTAGATTTTCTAGTTCCTAAAAGTTCATCTTTATCTTCATATTGTAAATCTAATATTTCTTCTGCTATGTTATTATAGTCATATTTATTTTTTGTAGGATTTAAAATATATGTGCCTATCATAGCATCAAATATTAAATTGTTTAATTTTATATTATGTTTATTTAAAAATACAATATCTGTTTTTGCATCTATAGTAATTTTTTTATAGTCTTCTTCAAAAAAAGGCTTATATATATTTAATATATCATTTTCATCTATATTATTATAAATTTTTATAAATGTACCTATGTCATCTTTCGTTGTAAACCCTATACCTATAAAAATATTATCATCATATATCATTTTATAAGCTATTTCTTCATCTTTTTTAAGAGTATTAAAATAATCTTTTGCCTCTTCTATATTTTCTATAAGCCTAAAATCTAGTTTTTCTTGTTCTTTTGTATCTTCTTTAAATTTTGATAATATAGTTTTTAACTCATATTTTTTACATTGCTCTAAAAATTTATCATTAAAAATGTTATCTGTTTTTTCATTTGAAAAATCTATAGGTACATTTGTATCTATTGTAACTAAATATTTACTAAGTAGTGCTTGCTCTTTAAAAGCTAAAATATTTTCCCCTGCTTTTTTCGGCTTAATATCATTGGCATTTTCTATAGCCTTTTCAACCGTTTCATATTGGCTAATAATTTTTATAGCAGTTTTTTCCCCTATAGAAGGCACGCCAGGTACGTTATCAGAGGTATCTCCCATAAGAGCTTTAACCTCTATAAATTGGCTAGGTGTTACTCCATATTTTTCTAAAACATCTTTAGCAAAATAGTCTTCTATCTCTGTTTTACCTGCTTTAGTTTTAGGTATTTTAATTTTTATATTGTTAGATGCTATTTGTAGCAAATCTCTATCTCCACTTACAATAACAGGGCTTATACCTATATTTTCTGCTTTTTTAGCAACTGTAGCTAAAACATCATCTGCCTCATAGCCTTCTTTTTCATATATAACAATATCCATAGATTTTAAAATTTCTTTTATTAAAGGTATTTGGCTTCTTAGCTCTTCTGGTGTTTTTTTTCTATTTCCCTTATAATCGCTATATTTTAAATGTCTAAAGGTAGGTTTAGGCAAATCAAAACTAACACCTATATATGTAGGTTGTTCATCTTCTATAAGCTTAAATAAAATATTTAAAAATCCATATATAGCATTTGTATATTGTCCATTTTTATTAGTTAAAAGTGGTATAGCATAAAAAGCTCTATTCATTATACTATGGCCGTCTATAAGCATTAATTTTTCCATATTATTCTCCTTTAATTTGGTTATATAATAAATATTGGGGTAAAGTTAAATAAATTAGTAAAATAAAATATTATAATAAAGTAAAATTTAAAAAGAACATTATATAAAATATATTATATAAATAATTTTAACATAAAGATAAAAATATATCCATAAATATTAAGATAACTTTAAATATATTAATGTTGTATATAAATGTTATAAAGGGTGGTAGATAAGATTAAATATACCCTAAACCTTACCCTTTCATTTAAACCCTAATAATTTAAAAATAACCTTAAAACTAAAAAAAATTATATATACAAAAAAAAGCATACGCCCATAGCGTACACCCCTTTTTATTAAGTGAGTCACCCGGGGTTCGAACCCGGGACACCTGGATTAAAAGTCCAGTGCTCTACCAACTGAGCTAGTGACCCATAAAATATGCCCAGAGACGGAATCGAACCGCCGACACGAGGATTTTCAGTCCTCTGCTCTACCGACTGAGCTATCTGGGCTTGCCTTAACAACAAAATCAATTATAAAGCATAACTTTTAATTTGTCAACACCTTTTTTTAAATTTTTTTAATTTTTTTGTAAAAAATTTTTTAAAGGCTAAATCTTCAAAAAAATTTGACCTTTTTTTATGTTTATAATATAATAATAAATTAATAGTTACTATATTTTGGGAGGAGCTTATGGAACTTTTAGAAAATCTAAAAGATATTATATTAAACGCTAATGGCTTTGAAAAAAGCAAAAATTATTATTTTGAAAATCATATTTGTAGCAAAACTGGTAATAATATAAAAGTAAATCTAAATTTTAAGCTTTCAAACGAAAACAACGATAAAATTATGAAATTTGGTATATGCAACCATTGTAAAAAAGTTTTTTATTGTTATGATTTTGAAAGCAACTCTTTTTAATTTTTTATTATTTATGGCATATTTGCCCTACCCTTTTATAAAATTATTATAAAATCGTTTATTTAACTTTTAGGAGGAATTTTTTATATGGAAAATGAAAATAATAACCTAGCTCAAACAGGTAATTTTATACATAGCTATATACAAGAAGATTTAAAAGATAATCTAAATAAAATACACACTAGGTTTCCACCTGAGCCTAACGGTTATCTTCATATAGGCCACGCAAAAAGCATTTGCTTAAACTTTGGCCTTGCCGATTATTATGGCGGTAAATGTAACCTTCGTTTCGACGATACAAACCCTGCTAAAGAAGATGATGAGTTTGTTCGCTCTATAAAAGAAGATATAGCTTGGCTTGGATTTGACTGGGAAGATAGACTTTATTTTGCCTCTAGCTATTTTGAAAAAATGTATGAGTGTGCTGTTACTCTTATAAAAAAGGGTAAAGCCTTCGTATGCGATTTAACAGGAGAAGAAATAAGAGAAAAAAGAGGTTCTTTAAATAGCCCTGGTGAAGAAAGTCCTTATAGAAATCGCTCTATAGAAGAAAATTTAGACCTTTTTGAGCGTATGAGAAAAGGTGAATTTAAAGACGGTGAAAAAACTTTAAGAGCAAAAATAGATATGGCCTCTCCTAATATAAATATGAGAGATCCTGTTATATATAGAATAGCTCACATACCTCACCATAAAACAGGCGATAAATGGTGCATATATCCTATGTATGATTTTGCTCACCCATTAGAAGATGCTTTTGAAGAAATAACTCATTCTATTTGCACAATGGAATTTGAAGACCACCGTCCTCTATATAATTGGTTTATAAATGAGCTTGATTTTAAAATAAAACCACGTCAAATAGAATTTGCTAAGCTTAATTTATCTAATACTATTATGGGTAAAAGATATTTAAGACAATTAGTAGAAGAAGGTAAAGTAGACGGTTGGGACGATCCACGCCTTGTTACCCTCTCAGGTATAAGAAGAAGAGGTTATACCCCAGAAGCTATAAGAAACTTTTGTCAAATGGTAGGTGTATCTAAAGCATCAAGCATTGTAGATACAGCTCAACTAGAATATTGCATAAGAGAAGATTTAAAAGCTAAGGTAAACGTTGTTATGGCAGTTTTAGATCCTATTAAAGTTGTTATAACAAACTATCCTGAAGATAAAGAAGAAACACTAGTTATAGAAAATAACCCAGAAAACGAAAATTTAGGTAGCAGAGAAGTTACATTTTGTCGTGAGCTTTATATAGAGCGAGAAGACTTTTTAGAAGACGCACCTAAAAAGTTTTTCCGTCTTTCTGTTGGTAAAGAGGTTAGATTAAAAGGTGCATATTTTATAATGTGTAACGAAGTTATAAAAGATGAAAATGGCAATATTATTGAGCTTAGATGTACTTATGATCCAGAAACAAAAAGTGGCTCTGGTTTTACAGGACGAAAAGTAAAAGGCACTATACATTGGGTATCTGCTAAACACGCTGTTAAATCTACTGTTAATTTATATGATAGCCTTGTAAAAATGTCTGAAGATGAAAAAGAGCTTATAGAAAATGAAAATTCTTTAGTTATTTTAAATAATGCTTATATAGAGCCTTCTATCCTTTCTGCAAATAAAATGGATAGGTTTCAATTTATTAGAAATGGCTATTTTGTAGCAGATAGTAAGCATTTTGAAAAAGATAACCTTATATTTAATAGAATTGTATCTTTAAAAAGCTCTTTTAAACCTTGATTTTTATAGCTAATTTTTTTGAGGGGGTATTTTTATGAAAAGCTTGAGAAGTTATCGTTTTATAAATTTATATTTACCTGTTATGTTAGAGCAAACTCTTTCTACTGTTTCTACTATGCTTGGTACAATGTTAGTTAGTGGGCTTGGCACAGCCGTTAGCGCTGGTGTTGGTATGGTAGATCAAATAAACTTTGTTTTTATGAATGTTTTAACTTGTATAGCAACAGGTATAACAGCGATAGTTTCTCAATGTGTAGGTAAAGGAGATATAAAAAAAGCACAAGACTGTGCTAATCATTCTATCACTATATCTATATATGCTTCTATTATAATAAGTGGCTTTCTCATTATATTTAGAGCCCCCCTTTTAAATGCACTTTTTGGTAAAGCAGAACAGGCAGTTTTAGATTCTGCTAGTGTATATTTATTTTTTACATCTATATCTTTACCATTTTTAACGTTGTTTAATGTTTTTACTGGCATAAGGCGTGCAACAGGAGATAATTTAAGCCCTCTTATAGGTGCTTTTTTATCTAACATTTTTTATGTTATTATAACTGTCTTTTGTATAAAAATTTTAAAGCTTGGTATAAGTAGCGTTGGTTATGGGCTTTTAGCTTCTAGGCTAATATCTAGTGCTATTTTACAATTTTATGTTTATTTTAAGCCGCGAATTTTAAAAATGCCTAAACCAACTTTAACATTTAGATTAAAAATATTAAAGCCTGTTTTAGATATTGCTATACCAAATTCTATTGATGGCATCATATTTAATGGTGGTAAGCTATTAGTTCAAGTTTTTATGTCTGGTATGGGCACAGCTGCATTATCTGCAAATACTATAGCAAATTCTATAGCAAATTTTGTTCAGCTACCTGGTAAAACATTTCAGGTTACTTGTGTACCATCTACAGGCACTGCTTATGGTAGCGGAGATATGGAAAAAACAAAAAAAGTTATGCTTAATCAAACTTTATTTGCCAACATATCTCAGCTCATAATGAATATATTTTTTTACATATTTTGTGGTGGTATATACACCCTATATACAAAAGATGCCCAAGTTTTAGAATATTCTCGTCATCTTGTAAATAGCTTTTTAATATTAAGCCCTATTTTTTGGGCTACATCTTTTATGACACCTAGTGCTTTAAGAGCTACTGGTGATGCAAAATTTACTATGAATATATCTGTTATAAGCCTTATTATATTTAGAATTTTCTTTTCTTGGCTTTTAGGTGTATATTTTGATTATGGTATATATGGTATATGGGCAGGTATGTATATTGACTGGATATTTAGATCAATATTTTATTTTTTAAGAATTTTTTCTAAAAAATGGCAATGCTTAAATTAAGCTATAAATAAAATTGAAAATTATGGGTATTATATAATAAACTAAAAATAGTAAAGAATAGATATAAAATAACAAAGGAGTAAATATGCAAAATAAAAAAAAGAAAAGAAAAAGAAAGAAAAAAAGTCTTATTAGAAGATTTTTTAAAATTTTATTTTCAATACTTACAATATATTTTGTAGGTGTTGCCTGTTTCTTTGTATATGCTTTTATGACAAGCGATCCTAAAAATAATAATGGTGATGCTACCTTTGTAGATAAGGTTGTAGATAAAGTAACACCACAAGCACCAGAAAGAACCCTTGTTCTTGTAGCTTGCACAGATGAAGGCGAAGGTAGAACAGACGGTATAATGCTTGCAGATTATAACTCTATAAATAATCAAATATCTCTCGTTTCTATCCCTAGAGATACAAAGGTTTCTATACCTCCTGATATGTGGGAAGTTATGGTGCAAAATTATCCAGAAATAAAATATGACGATCCTTCTTTTAAAAAAATAAATGCTATACCTAATTATGGTAAAGATAGAGGTATGGAATTTTTACAAAAATATTTAGAAGATTTATTAGATGTAAAAATAAACTATTATGTACATTTTAATTTTGAGGGTTTTAGGTATATAGTAGATTCTGTTGGTGGTATAGAATTTGATGTGCCACAAAGAATGTATTATTCAGATCCTACACAAGATTTATATATAGATCTAAAACCTGGTTTACAACATTTAGATGGCAACAAATCTGAGCAGCTTTTACGTTTTAGAAGCTACCCTCAAGGAGATTTAAAAAGAGTAGAGGTACAACAAGCCTATTTAAAAGAGTTTTTTAAAAAGGTTGTAAGCGTAGAATCTATCATATCTAATCCTAAAGCTTATTTTACCACTTTAACTCAATATGTAGATACAAATTTTACTATAAATGATGGTTTAAAATATTTAGGAGAAATTAAAGAGCTAGACGTTAACAATACCCAAAGTTATACCCTACCTAATACAACAGAAACTATAAGCGGTGTATCTTTTGTAATAGTTGATGAGCAACAAGCTAAAGACTTTGCCTATGAAGTATTTAAAAAGCCTACTGTTAAGCCAGAAGACATTGTTTATGTAGATAGCTTTGATAAATCTATACAAGTTTTAAATGGTAGCTATACAAAAGGCATAGCAGGTAAAACTAAAGAAATTTTAGAAAATAATGGCTATATAGTTGGTAACATTGGCGATTCTCCTGAGGCAAAATCTAAAGAAACAAAAATATATGTTTCTGAAATTGGGCAAGGTAACGATTTACAACAATTCTTTACAAACTCTAAAATAATGGTAAACCCAAATAAAGTTAGCGAGTTTGGATATGATATAACTATTGTTGTTGGCACAGATGATGAGCTAAAAGATATTTCTACACAAATAACTGAAGAAAGCTCTCAATAAATTTTAAATTTATAATGGCTATAGCCACTACTTATGTAGTGGCTATATTAATAATGTAAGTAAGTTTTTGGTTCTTTCTAAATTTTTATAAAACTAATATAAATTAAGGTGATAAAATGAAAAAAACATTAGCTATTGTAGGTGGTGGAGCTGTTGGCCTTACAGCGGCTATCCACGCTTACAATTTTTCAAAAGGCAATATAAATATAATAATACTTGAAAAAATGGATAGAGTTGGTAAAAAAATATTAGCTACTGGCAATGGCCGTTGTAATTTTACAAACATTTATGCTACATATGAAAATTTTTATGGAGAAGATAAATTTTTTAGTAAATATTTTTTAGAACAATTTTCATCACAACATACTATAGACTTTTTTTATAGTTTAGGTGTTTTACATACAGTTTTAGAAAATGGAAAGGTATATCCATATAGCGAACAAGCCTCTAGCATATTAGATGCTTTAAGAAATAAAATAGAAAGCTTAAATATACCTATAAAAACTGATTTTAATGTTAAAAATATTAATAAAAAAAATGATAAATTTAAAATAACATCTGCAAATAATGAAATAATAACAGCAGATAAAATAATATTTGCTACAGGTGGCGTTGCTAGTCCAAATTTAGGCTCTAATGGTGATGGTATAAAAATATTAAAATCTTTAGGGCATAATTGTACAAAACTTACACCTGCTTTAGTTCAATTAAAAACACCACCTGAAAAGGTTAAATCTTTAAAAGGTATAAAAATAACAGGTAACTTAAAAATGTATAACAATAAAGATTTTTTAAAAGAAGAATATGGTGAAATATTATTTACAGATTATGGTATATCTGGCCCACCTGTTTTTCAATTATCCACTTTATTTGCTAGATACAAAAATTTAATAGCATATATAGATTTTATGCCTTCTTTTTCAGAAGATGAAATTTTTAATATATTAAAAGATAGAAAAAATATACTAAGTTATACAAATATGGAAAACTATTTTAACGGCCTTTTAAATAAACGTTTAGGTAACATTATAGCTAAAAATATTGGTATAGAAAAATTATCATTTTTAGTAAAAAATTTAACAGATGATATGTTAAAAAATATGACTAACCTTATTAAAAACTATAAATTAGAGATTTTAGATACAAATGGCTTTAATAATGCACAAGTTACCGCAGGTGGTTTAAAAACTAGCCAATTTAATAATAAAACATTAGAATCTAACGTTATAAAAGGTTTATATTGTGCTGGAGAGATTTTAGATGTTGTGGGAGATTGTGGTGGTTTTAATCTTCAATGGGCTTGGGCTTCTTCATATGTTGCTACAAAATGTTGCGTAAAATCTATGTTATAGATTATAAATAACTTAAAATTAAATTAATATTGAAAGGAAAACAAATGATAAGAATATCAAATATAAAATATCCTTTAGAAAAAAAACTAACAGAAGAAAATTTGAAAAATATTGTTTGTAAAACATTAAAAACAAATATAGAAAATATTTTAAATGTAAAAATATCAAAAAAATCTATAGATGCAAGAGAAAAACGAGGTGGTTTTTATGTTTTAGCTTTAGATGTTGATATTAAAGACGAAAAAAAATATTTAAAAATTAAAGATGTTACAAAGGTTGAACCTTTTGTATATAACATACCTAAAAAACAACATAATAAAAGCCCTATTGTAGTAGGTTTTGGCCCTGCTGGGCTTATGGCATCTCTCATACTTGCTCGCTCTGGCCTTAAGCCTGTTGTTATAGAGCGTGGAAAAAGTGTTGAAAAACGTAAAAAAGATATAGATATATTTTGGCAAACAGGTAAGCTAAATGAAAATTCAAATGTACAATTTGGCGAAGGTGGTGCTGGTACATTTTCTGACGGTAAGCTTACAACAGGCATAAAAGACTATAGATGTCGTGTATTATTAGAAGAATTTGTGAAAGCATCTGCTCCTGAAGAAATTTTATATAATGCAAAACCTCATATAGGCACAGATAAACTTATTACAATGGTAAAAAATATAAGAGAAGAAATTATATCTTTAGGTGGTTTAATTTTATTTGAACATCAAATGATAGATTTATTAATAGAAAATGACTGTATAACAGGCGTTACCGTTAAAAATTTAGAAAATAACAACTATTTTAATATAAAAACAGATAATGTTATATTAGCTATAGGCCATAGCGCTAGAGATACTTTTGAGCTTATAAATAATAAAAATCACCCCATAGAGAAAAAGCCTTTTGCCGTTGGTGTTCGTATAGAACATAGCCAAGATTTTATAAATAATGCTCAATATGGTAAATTTGCCTGTTATTTGCCACCTGCCGATTATAAATTAGCAGTAAGGTTACCTAACAATCGTGGTGCTTATACTTTTTGTATGTGCCCTGGTGGATATGTTGTAAATGCATCATCTGAAAAAAATAGACTTGTTACTAACGGTATGAGCTACTTTGATAGAGGCGGTAAAAATGCTAATAGTGCCCTATTAATAGAAGTTTACCCTGAAGATTTAGACGATAATAATGTTTTATCTGGTGTAGAATTTCAAAGATATCTTGAAGAAAAGGCTTTTATAGCAGGTGGTAGCAATTATTTTGCACCTGTTCAAAAAATAGGAGATATTTTAAATGGTGTTGCATCTACTTCTATTGGTAATATTGAGCCTACCTTTAAACCTGGTGTTACACCTTGTGATTTTAAAGATATTTTCCCTCCATTTATATATGATTCTATAAAACTTGGTATTATAGAAATGAACAAAAAAATAAAAGGCTTTGGCGATGAAAATGGTCTTTTAACAGCCGTAGAAAGCCGTAGCTCTTCCCCTATTAGAATTATAAGAGATAAAGAAAGCCTACAATCTATAAAATTTAAAGGTCTTTACCCTTGTGGTGAAGGTTGTGGCTATGCAGGTGGTATTGTTTCTGCTGGTGTTGATGGTATAAAATGTGCCGAAGCTATTATTAATAAAGTATAATTATTAGCACTCTTTTTTAAAGAGTGCTATTTTTTTCTTGACATTTTATATTATGAGTATTAAAATATAGTTAATATGAATTTTTTAGGAGGTATAAAAATGAAAAAAGGTAATCTTTCAATAAATAGTGAAAATATTTTACCAATTATTAAAAAATGGCTTTATTCAGATTCTGATATATTTATTAGAGAGCTTGTGTCTAATGGTTGTGATGCTATAAATAAATTAAAAAAATTAGCAACTATGGGTGAAACTAACCTTGACCAAAATGAAAAATTTAATATTCGTGTTGTGCTTGATAAAGAAAATAATACTATACAAATTATAGATAATGGTATCGGTATGACTGCCAATGAAATAGAAGAATATATAACACAAATAGCTTTTTCTGGTGCTAGTGATTTTGTTAATAAATATAAAGATCAACTAGAAGACGGCGGCGATATTATTGGCCATTTTGGACTTGGTTTTTATTCTGCATTTATGGTGGCAGATAAAGTTATGATAGATACCCTTTCTTATAAAGAAGGTGCTACACCTGCAAAATGGATATGTGATGGTGGTATAGAATATGAAATAGGTGAAAGCGATAGAAAAGAGCGTGGAACTACTATAACACTTTTTGTAGGAGAAGAAGGTAAAGACTTTTTAAATGCTTTTAAACTTCGTGAAATATTAAATAAATATTGTTATTTTATGCCTATCGAAATTTTCTTTGAAGATATAGAAACAATGAAAAAAGAGGCAGAAAAAGACAATGAAAATGATACAATAGATGAAAATGAGGTAAAAGAGCTTTTACCTATAAATAAAACTAACCCTCTTTGGTTAAAACAACCTAACGAATGTACAGACGAAGAATATAAAGAATTTTATCATCAAGTATTTTCAGATTTTAACGAGCCTTTATTTTGGATACATTTAAATATGGATTATCCTTTTAAATTAAAAGGTATTTTATATTTTCCAAAATTAAAACACGAACTAGACTCTATAGAAGGACAAGTTAAACTATATAACAACCAAGTTTTTATAGCAGATAATTTAAAAGAAGTTATACCAGAATTTTTACTTCTTTTAAAAGGTACTTTAGATTGTCCAGATTTACCACTTAACGTAAGTCGTAGCTTTTTACAAAATGACGGCTATGTTACAAAAATGAGCAAATATATTACAAAAAAAGTAGCTGATAAGTTAAATAGCTTATTTAAAAAACAAAGAGGACAATTTGAAGGCTTTTGGGACAATATAAGCCAATTTATAAAATATGGTTGTCTTAGAGAAAAAGATTTTTATGATAAAGTTAAAGATAGCTTATTATTTAAAACTATTAATAATAAATATGTAACATTAAATGAATATTTAGAACAAAATAAACAACATCACGAAAACAAAGTATTTTATGTTACAGATGAAAACCAACAAGCTCAATATATAAAAATGTTTAAAGACAACGATATGGACGCAGTTATATTAAATACTAAATTAGACAACCCTTATATGTCTACTTTAGAAATGTATAACCAAGGTATTAGCTTTGTAAGAATAGATAGCGATTTATCTGATACATTAAAAGATAACTCACAAGAAGAAAATAAAGAGCTTAATGATGCTTTACAAGCTTTATTTAAAGATACTCTTAATAAAGGTGATAATCTTAAAATTAAAGTAGAAAATCTTAAATCTACAGATATATCTGGTGTTATTCAGCTTAGCGAACAAGCTAGAAGAATGGAAGAAATGGCCAAAATGTATGGTATGGGTATGCCTTTTGGTGCTATGCCATCAGATGAAACTTTAATTTTAAATGGTAATAATAACGTTGTTAAGCTTCTTTTAAAAATAAAAGATGATGAAAATAAAAAAGAAGAAACTAACCTTATTTGCAACCAAATATATGATTTAGCTACAATGAGCCATAAACACCTAGATATGAGCTCTATGACTAACTTTATAGAAAGAAGCAACAAAATATTAGAAATGTTATTAAACAATAACATACCATCTTAATTAAAAGTTATACTAAGGTTGTAGGCTTTGTCTACAACCTTAATATAACTTATTTTAACCTTTTAACATAAGTTACATTAGCTCATTATATTGACTTTTAACTTTCAATATGTTAAAATTATCTAGATGTTTTTATATAATTTACTACATATATGAAGGGAGATTTTACTTTGAGTACAGGTGATATAATTATTATTGTTACCATAATTATAGGTGCTATATTAGGTATTCTATACTGGCTTAATAAAAAAGCTTCTAAAAAAATGGGCGAACATCAAGATATGATTAACCGTTCTAAACAAACAACTACCATTTTTGTTATAGATAAAAAGAAAGCTAAAATAACAGAAGTTAATATGCCTAAAATGGTTACAGAACAAATGCCTAAATTTTATAAATTTTTGAAACTTTATTTTGTACAAGCAAAAATTGGCCCTCAAATTTTAACTTTAATGTGTGATAAACACGTTTTTAATGCTATTACTGTTAAGAAGAATATTAAAGTAGAGCTTGCTGGTATTTATATCGTTAGTGTTGTTGGTATGAAATCTCAAAAAGAGCTTAAAGAAATGAAAAAGGCTAAAAAAGATAAAGAAAAAGAGGCTAAAAAAGAAGAAAAGAAAAAAGATAAATAATATTTTTTGTTATGTTATAAAATTTTATATAGTTTTCTTCTCTTAGTTAGCTTAACATTTATTATAGAGTATAAAAATATAATTGCTATAGATTAATTTCTATAGCTTTTTATTTATTATTTAGTATTTTTACCAAAATAAATATATTATTATAATTCTTTTGTAAATCTATTATAACATTAATAAAAATTTAGTAATTTTGTAATATATATAATATATCTATTGTTGACGAAAACTATTTTATGTAGTAACATTATAATTGTAAATGTAATATTTTATGTAAAAATTATGGAGGTATTAAAATTATGAAAAGAAATTTATCTAGCCACGCTATTAAAGCTATGGCTATTGGTATGGCAGTTATGTTAGGTAGCACTACTGCTATTAGTGGGGTTGTTAGAGGTAGCGTTGTAGAGGTATATGCTAATAGTGCAACTAATGGGACTACTAAACCTGCTATGTCTGCAAATAAATATATCGAAGTTCCATTAGGTAGTAATGCATTAGGTATGTTTGAAATAACGGCAGACGATAGCGTTGAAGATAATGATGGAACTAATGGAAATGTTAAACTTTTGGAAATAAAAGATGTAACTCAAATTACTGAAAGTACTCCTTCTAGTTTGGATGGCTCAGCAAAAACAAAAGCTTACAAAGGTGAAATAGTTGGAGGATTGGTTAAAGTAACATATGATACTAGTAAATTTGTTGAATTTAAATTAACAGAAGTAGATAATGCTAATACTAATAATGCTACAACTACTGTAGATGCTACAGAGTTTTCTAAACTTGCAGCTAATCTAATAACAGTTGCTCAAAATTCTTTTAAAAATTTAACTTTTGAAGGGGATTTATCTTTACCTGAGGTTGATAATTTACAAAAATCTCTTGCAGGTATAACTGTAAATGGAAGTTTAACACTTAAAGATGGAGTAACTTTATCAGATGATGAGTTTGCAGGTTCTACAATTGGAAGTATAGATTTATCTTCTCATGCAAGTAGTACTGTAAATGCAAAGTCTTTTAAAGATACTACAATAGAGAACGATTTAAAATTACCATCTAATTTTACTGGTGGTGCAAATGCATTTGATGGAACAAAAGTTAAAGGTATTTTAGATTTATCACTAGTTACAGATCCTTTAGCATCAAGTACATTTGCAGGTTCTACAATAGGAACATTAAAATTAAATAGTGCTACTACATTTGCTACTGGTGCTTTTGATGGTACTACAATAACAAATTTAGAACATAATGGTAAAGCTTTAATGGGTAAAAGCTCTACAGGTGGAGCAACTATTAAGAATATTTCTTTTATTTCTGGAGTAGATACAATAGTTGCAGATGCTTTTAAAAATGTTACAGTACCAAAAACTATAGAGCTTACAGGAATAAAAAGTATTGGAGCAAATAGTTTTGAAATAGACAATGCAGATGCAGTTAGTGCAGATACAGCAGTTACTATTAAAATGCCTGATTTAGAAACAACTGTTACAGATTCAAATGTAGATCAAAAGTTACCAACTAATTCTTTTGGTAGTTCTGCTGGTAAACATATTAAACTAGTTTTACCAAGTGGAGTTAGTGATGCGGTTATTACTGCTCTTAATACTAGTGGTGGAAAGGCTTTTGCTAATACAAATGTTGTAGTTTCAAAACAACCTATTCCACAAGCAACTGACGGTACAATAACAAATGATGAACCTACAAAAATTAAATTTACTTTAGATAGTGAACTTTCAGCAGCTCTTAGTAGTGGTGATAAAAGTGATTTTACAGTAACTATTAAAGGTGGTTCAACACAAACTTATACTATTCAAGATGTAAATGGTGGGGATAGTAGTGCTAATAAAGTAGTTACTATTACATTAGATAAACCTATAGAATATGGCCAAACAGTTAGTTTAACATATAATGGTGCTAAAATAGATATTTCTAATATTCAAATAACTAACAATGTTGCACCAGCTGTAAATCAAACTATCCAAGTAACAGATGCTAATGGTAAATATACTTTTGAAGTTACTTCTAGTGATGGTACAAAAACAGTTACTTTAAGTGGTTTTGAAAAAGTTGGATCAAAAGGAAGATCAAGAAGAGATGTTTCTCGTGCAGTTACTTTTAATGATGGTAAAGTTACTATAGGTAGTGAAGAATACAAATTAACTAAAATTGGTAATGGTAAAGCTGCTTTAGTAAATATTACTGATAAAGCTTTACAAGGACATACAGATAATGTAACAGAAATTGCAGATAAAGCCTTTGAAGGTAACAAATCTGTTAATACATTATCTTTCCCACAAGTTACAAAAGTAGGAGCTAGTGCTTTTGCTAATTCAAGTGTTAAAACAGTAGATTTAGGTAGCCAAGTTGCTAAAGAAACTCCTGTAACTATCCCTAGTGATGCATTTAAAGGTGCTTCTAATGTTACTAGCATTAAAACAAATGAAAATTCAAGCAGTAAAAATAATGCTATAAGTGCGGCTAATGGTTCAAGCTCAAGCAATGTTACTGTTGGTTCTGGTAGTTCTTCAACAGAAGTTAAACCAGGTGGTGGATCTGGCAGTGGTTCAGGCGGTTCAGGTTCTTCAGGTTCAAGTTCATCTGGTAGCGGTGCTAACATTGGTACTAGTGTAGATAATAGCAACGCTAATAACAATAATAACCAAAACCAAAATAACAACAATAATAATGTAACTACTCCTGTTGTTGAAGATAAACAACTTAGCTTAGATGTTATATCTTTACCAAGTGTAGAAGGAGAAGCTAAAGCATTTGGAGATATTTCTGATGATCATTGGGCTAAATCTTACATTGATAAATTATCTACTGCAGGTATTATTAATGGTATAAATGGTAATTTCCAACCTAATGGTCAAACTAAAAGAGCAGATGTAACAATTATGCTTGTAAAACTTTTAGGTTTAACACCACAAAACAATAGTAAATTTACAGATGTTAGTGCAAACGCATACTATGCTCCATATGTAGGTGCAGCATCTACTTATGGTATTGTTAATGGTTCTAACGGTATGTTTAACCCAGAAGGTATTATTTCTAGACAAGATACTATGGTTATGATAGGCCAAATATTAAAAAGCTTAAACTTAAATGTTAATACAGATGCTACAGCTTTATCCAAATTTAGTGATTTAAGCAAAGTAGCACCTTATGCTCAAGAAAGTGTAGCTATATTAGTTAATTCTGGAATTATAACAGGTAACAACGGTAAATTAAACCCTACAGCACCTGTTACTAGAGCAGAAATGGCTACTATTATGTCTAAATTATATGATGTTTTAGCTAGTGCTAATAAATAATTATAAAATGCAAATATAAATAAAAATAAAGGGAATGTTTTATATAAAATATAATACGTTCCCTTTGTTTTATTTTGCCAATTTATAATTTATAAATAAAAAAGCAAGGCTTAAGCTCCACCCTATCAATCTATATAACATAACCCAAAATATTTTAAATGTATAAACTATTTTTTAGGGTTTTTATAATAAAATTTAGCATAGTTTTTATATATTATAAAAGGCTGTATAAATTTGTCTACAGCCTAAAAATTATAAGTAAGTCTTTTTATTATTTATGATTATTTTGGTTATTTTCATCATTATTTTTTTCTAAAATTTCAATTTTCAAATATCCTTCTAAAAAGTTTTTATCAGAAGCCTTAACATTAATAGTATAAACATCTTGTTCTAATTCTTCTTCTGCCATATAAAATTGCATACTATTGTTAGAGCTTTTTTCTACTAATGTATCTTGACTAACTTTTTCACCGTCTATATTTTCAACATATAAATGTACGTCTTGTTGAGAGCTATTTTCAAAATAAACATTACAAATTTGATTTTTATATAACGGTATGTCATACTTAAATATTTGTATATTATTATCTTTAGTTATAGTTTTTTCATATAAATGGTTATCACCTATATTAGCATTTAAAGATCTAGAGTTATTAAATATTTCTACTTCATTAGGTTCAATAAGTGCAGGTTGTAAGTTTTCTGTATTAGAAAATTGACTAGGTTCTTGTTGTGTTCTAGCTTTACTTACAATTTCTGTTTTAGATTCTACAATAGTGGTATTTTCTGTTTGTTTTTGTATATTTTCAATAGTAGCTTGTCTAGTATTTTTTTTATTATCTTCTTTTAGTTTTAAATCTTGTGTTATAACCTCTGTTGTAGCTTCTGTAACATCTTGTATATTTATAGTAGTTTGACTTGTTGTATAATTATTTACACTATTAACACTATATATATCATTTTTAACTGGGCTATTTTCTAAAGCTTTTAGCATATAAAATCCACCTAAAAATACAATCATTGTAGCAGCAACATAAGAATATTTTTTAAAATAAGCTATTTTAGATTTTTTCTTTTGTTGTTTTGCTTCATTTTTGATATTTTCTAATATTTTATATTTTAAATTATTTGGTGGTTGTATATCTTTAATATTTTTAAGCTTAACAGTAAGCTTTTCTAATTTATAATATTCATTTTGACAGTTTTTACAGTCTTTCATATGTTCTTCAAAATCTTTTATTTCTTGTTGAGAAAGTTGGTGCTCTATATAGTCAAACATTTTATTACAAATTTCTCTACAATTCATTTAAGTCTACCTCCTTATTTTAAGAAATAAAACATATATAGTTTTAAACGTTTTTTTTATAAAAATGTTCCACAATTAAAATTTAATAATATTTTTAAGAATGTTTCTCGCACGATTTAACCTAGATTTAACGGTGCCTATATTAAGCCCCATTATATCACTTATTTCATTATAACTAAACCCTTTTATGTCCCTTAAAAATATTAATGATTTATTAATTTCATTTAAACTATTTATAGCCTGTTCTATTTCTAAAAGCCCTTCTTTTTCTATAAGAGAACTTTCGGGAGTAGGCTCATTAGAGGGTATATTTAAAGAAAAACTGTTTTCTTCACCCTCTATCTCCATATCAAGAGATACATTATTTTTACCTTTTCTTTTTCTAACCTCATCTATAGAAGTATTATAAGCTATAGTATATATCCAAGTTTTTATGCTTGTCTTACCTTCACATTTATGAAGGTTTTTATATATCTTAATAAATACTTCTTGAGTAATATCTTCGGCGTCTGATGTATTATTAAAAATTCTATAGGCAAGGTTGTAAACCATTTTTTCATATTTATCTATAATTTGTGAAAAAGCATCTATATCGCCTTTCAAAATTTTTTCTACAATTTCTATATCCATATAAACCCTCTTTTAAAATAAGATAAAAAATCCTAAAGCACCTATAAATAAACCTAGAGCAAAACCAAATAAAACGTCAATAGGATAATGTAGGCCAGCTATAATCCTAAATATGCCAGTTATAAATGCCAAAATAATAAAAAATAGAAAATATTGAGGCAATATATATGTAAGGGCTAAAGCTAAAACCATAGCACTAGCAGAATGGTTGCTAGGCATAGAGTTTCCCCCCTTATGTTTAACTAAACTAACTATATTTAGTTTTTCAAACGGCCTTTTAGATTTTATCTTTCTTCTAAGTATTTTTGCTATAATAATAGTAATTAAAGGTACAAATATATATTTTAATAAATCTTTATAATTATATTTATCAAAGTTAAATAATATATATACATATCCTAATAAATACATAATAAGAAATAAATAACACGAATATATAGTAGTAAAAACTGTTAATTTTTTATGTTTGTTACCAAATTTAAACAGTATGTCAAATATTTTTTGATTTAGCATTATAAAAGCCAATCTCCTTCAAAAACAAATCTTGCAGGTCCTGTCATATAAACGTTGTTGTCGTCTTTGTTCCAGCTAATATTTAAAGTTCCACCTAATAATTTTACATTAACATTTTCCCTATTACATTTATTGTTTAAAAAAGATGCTACAACAGTAGCGCAAGTGCCTGTTCCACAAGCAAAAGTTTCTCCGCTACCTCTTTCAAAAACACGCATTTTAAGGTTATTTTCATCAATAATCTCAACAAACTCTATATTAGCTCTTTTAGGAAAAGCAGCATCACTTTCTAATATAGAACCATATTTATCTACATCAAAATTATCTACATCATCTACAAATGTAATAGCATGAGGGTTGCCCATAGATACACAAGTAAAAATAAACTCTTTATCTAAAGCTTTAAGCTTTAAATTTTTCACTATATCTTCATTAGATATAACAGGTATTTGTTCTGGATTAAATATAGGTTGCCCCATATTAACTTTAACATCTAAAACCAGATCGTTTTCATCTTTAAAAAATTGTAAAGTTTTAATACCTGCTAAAGTTTCAACAGTTATAGTATCTTTTTTAACAATGTTTTTATCGTGAACAAATTTTCCAACACATCTTATACCGTTACCACACATTTCAGATTCTGATCCGTCGCTATTAAACATTCTCATTTTACAATCTGCCACATTAGAAGGCATAACAAGGATAAGCCCATCAGAGCCAACCCCAAAATTTCTATTGCTCATTTTTATAGCAAGCTCGTTAGGATTTTCTATTTTTTCTTCAAAACAATTTATATAAACATAGTCGTTGCCACAGCCTTGCATTTTTGTAAATTTCATATTATACCTCCAACATTTAAAATAATTTTATCTACATAATTTTGAAAAATTGTTCAAATTTACTTATGATAACAAAGTTACCTTTAACCTTTAATCTACCAAGCATAAAAGCTTTTTGTAAAGTACATTTTCCTTCAAGTACTTCTTCCCAAACGATACTATCTGATATAATAGTAACATCTGCTGATGGATAAATACCGTCAGAATAAGTACATTCGCTATTTTTAATAACAAAAAAACCATTAAAATTTTCTTTACCAGATATACTAACTTGCATAACAATATTTATACCACTTGCCAATTGTGGTTGAAAATAATGGTATAAACTTTGAGTTTTTTGTTTTAAGCTATTAATGCTAGCAGATATATTTACAGATTTATCCATATTGTTAAATTTAACATAATCATCTAGTTGTTTTTGCATATTGCTTTCTTCTTCATATTTTTGCCCTAGTAATTTAGCTATATGGCTTATATCATCATCACCTATATTATCATTTAAAGGCTGATTATTAAACTGGTTGTTATAAGTTTGTTGGTTATTAAACTGGCCGTTTAATGAAGGTTGGCTCATAGATTGTTGATTGTTAAATTGAGTGTTTAATTGTTGTTGATTATTATTAAGCGCTTGTTGATTGTTGTAATGTTTTAATATTTCGTTAATATTATTTTTTTGTGCATTAGATATAGCTTGTCTTTCTATACCATTATCGATTTCTTTTTTATATAAATTAGCAACTTGAGCACCTGTTAAATTTCTAACTTGTTTATCATCTTGTTTCATAAGGCTTTCTATAGTAACAGGCTCATTTTGCATATCAAAGTTAAATTCAAATTCTTGTTTTTTATTAAAGCTATTTTTAAATGGATTAGAAACAAAAAATTTGCGATTTTGTTTAACCATTCTATAATAATCTTCGGCGTATTTTTCTATAATTTCATTAACATCTTTAGATATTTCTATATTAGTTAAATAATCTTTGCCTATAAGCATACTATTTAAGTTTACACCACCTAAAGCACCTATAAGCATATTCATATAGTTACCTGCCATATATTCGCTATCGTCAGATGATGTTATTATAGACATACAAGGTTTATCTTTTAATATATCTTTATATAAATTATAGTCTAGATGTTCTAAAAATACTTGCATCACGCCATTTATAGCAAATCTTTGGGCTGTTGCTGCAAATATAATCCCTTGAGCTTTTTTCATATGATTAAATATATTTTCAATTATAGGTTGTTTCATACCGTTATAATAACCTATATCAACTTTTGTTATATCTAATGTGCTAACTTTAACACCTATTTCATTTAAAGTATTTTTAAATACATTAAATACATAATCTAGTTTTTGCTCAAAAGGAGAAACTCCAGAATATATACAAATTATTTGCATAATAATCCTCCTGTTAAAGTTTTCTTAAATTTGTAAATTATTTTAATTATAACATATTATATCACATATATAAAGATTAAAACATATAAATTTTTATTATTATTTACCATATATAATATAAGTATCTTAATAAATATTTTTATAAAGTCATAAATAAAGTTCCTAAAACAATTAACAAACAACCTATTATAGATCTTATTGTATATCCTTCATTTAAAATTAATACTGAAAATATTAATGTGATAACAATACTTAATTTATCAATAGCTATAACTTTAGACACTTTGCCTAATTGAATGGCTTTATAATAAAATAACCAAGATATCCCTGTTGAAATACCCGATAATACCAAGAAAATCCAACTTTTCCTTTCAATTGTTGCTATATTATTTTGAGTATTAGTTGTAAAAACAATGCCCCAAGACATAATTAAAACAATAGTTGTACGTATAGCAGTAGCTAATGTAGAATTTATTCCATTTATTCCTATTTTAGCTAAAATAGAAGTTAAAGAAGCAAAAATTGCTGAACATAAAGCCAATAGAAACCACATAAATTTAAATCTCCTTTAAAAAAATATTATTTTTAAATTTTATAATTTAAATAATAACATATTTTTTTAAATAGTCAAATTTTTTAAACAATTATAAAAATTACATTATATTTTAATCTTGACAAAAAACGTTTGTTATGCTAAACTAACTATCGTTAGTAATCGGTAATATAAATAACTATTGTTATTTAATATGTATTATCATTTTATTTTAGGGGGAAATATGTTAAAATTTTACAAAAGTTATATATACATTGTTATACTTATCATTTTAAGTATAATTTCACTTCAAATAGGTGTTAAGGATTTTAGCCTTATTGGTGCTTTATTTAAAAATCCAGATGATGTATTTTTAGTAACAATTAGTAGATTACCTAGACTTTTGGCTATTATTATAACAGGTGCTGGCCTTAGCATAGCAGGGCTTATAATGCAAACTATAACAAACAACAAGTTTGTATCTCCATCTACCGCAGGCACTATGGAATGGTGCAAACTAGGTGTATTAATATCTATTTTGTTTTTTGGTGGCCAACATAAATTAATAAAAATATTCCTAGCTTTTATAATAGCATTAGTTGGTAACTTTTTATTTATGTTAATACTTAAAAATCTTAAGTTTAAAAATAGCCTTATGGTGCCCCTTATAGGTATGATGCTAGGTAACGTTGTTTCTGCTTTAACTAGCTTTATAGCCTATAAATATGAGATTATACAAAATATATCATCTTGGCTACAAGGTAATTTTTCTACCGTAATAAAAGGCAACTATGAAATATTATATTTAGGCATACCTACTGCCATAATAGCTTACATATATTCTAATAAATTTACTATTGCTAGTATGGGAGAAGAATTTTCTATAAATTTAGGCCTAAACTATCAAAAAATAGTTACTATTGGTTTAGTTTTAGTATCTTTTATAACATCTCTTATTGTGGTTACAATAGGTAGTATACCATTTGTAGGGCTTATTATACCAAATTTAGTTTCTATGACAAAAGGCGATAGCATAAGAAACACTATATTTGATATAGCTATACTTGGTGCTATATTTGTTTTAGCTTGTGATATTATAGGTAGAATAGCTATATATCCATATGAAATAAGTGTTAGCACAATAATAAGTGTTTTAGGAAGCTTAATATTTTTATTTATACTATTTAAAAAAGAGAAATAATTGTAAAGGGAGTAAATTATGTCAGATAAAAAAAAGATTTTTATATTAACTATATTAGTTTTGATAGCCTGTAGTTTATTCTTATTTTTAGGTGTAAATAAAAATAATATGGGATATTTTTTACCTAAAAGAACCGTTAAAATTTTAGCTATATGTATATCTAGCTATTGTATAGGCTATTCTACAGTTAGCTTTCAAACTATAACAAATAATAGAATATTAACACCAAGTGTTATAGGGTTAGATTCTTTATATATGTTTTTGCAAACGGTTATTGTTTTCTTTTTTGGATCTAGAACTTTATCTATGATGAGTGGCTATGTTAATTATTTTTTATCTATTGGTTTTATGATGTTTTTTTCTTTAATAATATTTATAGTATTATTTTTAAAAGAAAATAGAAATTTATACTTTTTAATATTAGCAGGTATGATTATAGGTAACCTTTTTGGAGGTTTAGCCACATTTATGCAAGTTATATTAGATCCTAACGAATTTTTAATTTTACAAGGAAAAATGTTTGCTAGTTTTTCTAATGTAAATGAAGAGCTACTTTTTGTAAGTATCTTAATTTTAATTGGTTTATTTATGCTAACTATAAAAGACTATAATAAACTAGATGTTTTATCTCTTGGTAAAGATCAAGCTATAAATTTAGGTATAAATTATAATTATTTTGTTTTAAAAAATCTTATTGTTATAGCTGTTTTAGTTTCTGTTTCAACCGCTTTAACAGGGCCTATTACTTTTTTAGGAATATTAGTAGCAAGCATATCAAGAGAGCTTATAAAAACATATAAACATACATATAGAATATTATGTTCATTTTTAATAGGTTTTTTTGCCCTAGTTTTAGGCCAATTTTTAGTAGAAAGAGTATTTAGTTTTAATACAACAGTTAGCACAATTATAAACTTTATAGGTGGCGTATACTTTATATACCTTATATTAAAGGAGGCAAAAAGATAATGATAAAATTAAAAAATATAATAAAAAAATATGGTGAAAAACCTATTATAGATGATGTTTCTTTAGATATACCAAAAGGCCAAGTTATAGCTTTTATAGGTGCAAATGGAGCTGGTAAAAGCACCCTTATATCTATAATAAGCCGTACTTTATCAAAAAATAGTGGTGAAGTATATATAGATGATAAAGAGCTATCTAAATGGGACAATAATGAATTATCTAAAAAAATATCTATATTAAAACAATCAAACCATCTTAATATAAGGCTTACTGTAAAAGAACTTGTAAATTTTGGACGATTTCCTTATTCTAAAGGGAAATTAACAAAAGAAGATAAAGATATTGTGGATAAAGCTATAAAATATATGGGTATAGATCATTTGCAAGACAGATATTTAGATGAGCTATCTGGTGGACAAAAACAAATGGCATTTATATCTATGATTATAGCTCAAGATACCGAATATATATTTTTAGATGAACCGCTTAATAACCTTGATATGCACCATTGTGTTAAAATAATGAAAAATGTAAAAAGGTTAGCAAAAGAGATGAATAAAACGGTTATAATAGTTATTCACGATATAAATTTTGTATCTTTATATGCAGATCATATTATAGCTATGAAAGATGGCAAAATAGTAAAAAATAGCAAAAAAGAAGAAATTATTAAAGAGCCTATCCTTAAAGAGATTTATGGTATGGATATACAAGTAAAAAATATAGATGGGCAAAATATTTGTTTATATTATTCATAAAATAAAAAATTTTAATAAAATATAAATATAAAAGGAGAAGTTAAGATGAAAAAATTATTAAAATTATCAGTTACATTTTTAATGGCTACAAGCTTATTTGCTTGCACAGCCAATACAGAAACAAAAACTAGCCAAACTAACACAGAAGTAAGCCAAGAGCAAGCAACAGATGAACAAATTACTATTTCTCACGCAAAGGGAGAAAGCACAGTAAAATTAAACCCTAAAAAAATAGCAGTTTTTGATATGAGTGCTTTAGATACTATACAAAAATTAGGCATAGATGGGGAATTTGCTTTACCAACAAATGATATACCTTCATACATACAAGGCTTTGAAGATGCTACTAATGTAGGTAGCTTAAAAGAGCCAGACCTTGAGGGGCTTTATACTTTCGCACCAGATGTTATATTTATGAGCGGAAGACAAGAAGATTTTTATGATGAACTAAACGAGATAGCTCCTACTATATTTGTAGGTTTAGATTATACAAACTATATGGATAGCTTTAAAACAAATGTAACAAATATAGGTAAAGTATTTGGTAAAGAAGATTTAGCTTTAGAAGAATATAATAAAATTGAAGCTAAAATAGCAGATGCTAAAGAAAAAACAGCAAATATTGAAGATAAAGCATTAATTATTATGACAACAGGCGGTAAATTAAAATATTATGGTGCTGGCTCAAGATTTGGTATTATATATGATGAATTAGGCTTTAAAGAGGCTGATAAAGATAAATCTGGCGAAGCTCAAAGTGCTGATGGACACGGTGATGAAGTATCTTTTGAATACATTTCAAAAGTAAACCCTGATATATTATTTGTTATAGATAGAGATGCTGTAGTAGGTGGCGAAAATACTGCTAGTGCTACATTAGATAACGATTTAGTAAATAATACAAATGCTGTTAAAAATAATAAAGTAATAAACTTAAATCCTGAAGTTTGGTATATTTCAGGTGGTGGCTTACAGTCTGTTAATACTATGATAGATGAAGCTATGAGTGCATTAAACTAATTTTAAAAAATACCCCATAATTATGGGGTATTTTTATTTTTGTTCTATAATAAATATTAGTATTTATATAAAATATAAAAGTGATAGGTAAGATTAAATATATATTAACTTTAGCTTTTCTTTTAAAGGACAATAATTAAAAAATAGATAAATAAAATAAAGAGAATGTATTATATTTAATATAAAACATTCTCTTTATTATTTATATAGCTTTTATATTACATAATTAATTATATAATTATTTATTAGCAGCAGCTAAAACATCATATAATTTAGACATAATAGTAGCCATTTCTGCTCTAGTAACAGGTGCTGTAGGGTTTAATTTACCGTTGTTACCTGTTATAATTCCAGAATTAACTAATATAGCTACACTTTCTTGAGCATAAGGTGCTACTTTGCTTAAATCACTAAATTTGGATAAAGCTGTAGCATCTGTATTAACATTTAAGTTTAAGCTTTTTAATATTTGGCCTATCATAACCATAGTATCTTGTCTAGAAATAATACCTTCTGGGTTAAACATACCGTTAGAACCATTAACAATACCATAAGTAGATGCTGCACCTACATATGGAGCATAGTATGCGTTTGCACTAACATCTGTAAATTTACTATTGTTTTGTGGTGTTAAACCTAAAAGTTTTACAAGCATAATTGTTACATCTGCTCTTTTAGTTTGACCATTAGGTTGGAAATTACCATTTATACCATTAATAATACCTGCAGTAGATAATTTATCAATGTAAGATTTAGCCCAATGATCATCAGAAATATCTCCAAATGCTTTAGCTTCTCCTTCTACACTTGGTAAAGATATAACATCTAAGCTAAGTTGTTTATCTTCAACAACAGGAGTAGTTACATTATTATTGTTGTTATTTTGGTTTTGGTTATTATTGTTATTAGCGTTGCTATTATCTACACTAGTACCAATGTTAGCACCGCTACCAGATGAACTTGAACCTGAAGAACCTGAACCGCCTGAACCACTGCCAGATCCACCACCTGGTTTAACTTCTGTTGAAGAACTACCAGAACCAACAGTAACATTACTTGAGCTTGAACCATTAGCCGCATTTATAGCATTATTTTTACTACTTGAATTTTCATTTGTTTTAATGCTAGTAACATTAGAAGCACCTTTAAATACATCACTAGGGATATTTACAGGAGTTTGTTTGTCTACACCACTACCTAAATCTACACTTTTAACACTTGAATTAGCAAAAGCACTAGCCCCTACTTTTGTAACTTTTGGGAAAGATAATGTATTAACAGATTTGTTATCTTTAAAGGCATTTGGTGCAATTTCTGTTACAGCATCTGTATGTCCTTGTAAAGCTTTATCATCAATATTTGTTAAAGGAGTTCCTGTACCAATTTTAGTTAATGTATAATCTACACCACCTACATTAACTTTACCAGCACTAAAACTAACTGCACGAGAAACATCTCTTCTTGCTCTTCCTTTTGATCCAACTTTTTCAAAACCACTTAAAGCAACTGTTTTTGTACCTTCTGTAGATGTAATTTGGAAAGTATATTTATTATTACCACTTGTTACTTCTATAGTACTACCTTGTTGTTGACCAACATTATTAGTAACAACTTTATCATCAAATTTAGCTAATTCTGTACCAGCATCATTTGTTATAGCATTACCTGTTTTACTGTAGCTAACTTTTACTTCTTGCCCTTGAGCAACAGGTGTTGTTAAAGTTAATGTTAATGTATTGCCTTTCGCACTAGTAGTAATTTCACTTAATTTTGTTACTACATTTGGTTGTCCATCAACTTTAACTGTAAAATCTGTAGCAGTTGGCTCACCAGCTGCCGCTTTGATATTTTCACTAAAAGTTAAAGTTATTTCAAGAGGATTTTCATTATTTACAACCCCATCTGTAACAGTAGGTGCAACTGCAGGTTTAGCAATTGAAACAGTTACATTAGCATTACCTTGAGAAGTGCCAGCATCTTTAAGTTTATCTTCAAGTGCTTTTCTATCACCTTCTTGAGTACCTGTTTTTAATTCAATATTATATTTTTGACCATTAGTATCTTGTGATCCAAAAGCATCTTTTTGTATATTACCTAAATCTGCATTTTCATAACCTTTTAATGAAACATTAATTGCATCACTAGTTGAAGGGCTAGCTATTTCAAATGCTTTACTTCCAATAGTCTTAACACCATCCATAGTGATAGTCCCTTGAGCTTTTATATTAGCACTTTCAAAAGCACTAGCACCTACATTAGTAATTGCGTCTGGAATTGTAATATCATTTGTAATAGTTGCATTTTTAAATGTATCTGCTTCAATTTGTGTTACCCCACTACCAAAATTGAGTGTATCAATAGTACTACCTTTCATTTTAGTTTTTCCATTGTGAGTAAGTGTAGTTATTTTAGTATTATTGAAAGTACCTTCTATCATAGCATCTGTATTACTTTCTAAATTTAGATTAGTAATAGTATATTTGTCAGAACTATTAACAGCAAATAAACCATCTACACCACCATTAAATGCTACTGGTAATTTTAACTCATTAATTGTATTTCCACCTGTGCCTGGCTTAAATGAAGCTGCTGTAGTAAGTGTTGCAGTACCTGTAAATTCTAATAAAGTTGTAACATCAACATTGTTAAAAGAATTGGCTTTACTTGTAAATGTTGGAAGTTTTAAAGTACCATAGATACTTTTTTCTGTACCAGTTTCATCTGAAAATGCTTTACCATTTATTGTACCACCAGCTGCTCCACTCAAATCTATATTGCTGTCTGTACCTTTGATTCCTGCAAATGCTTTAGCTTCTACATTTATTTTACCTGATAATGTTAAAGCATTTGTAAGAGTAACCCCTTTAAAAGCATTTCCTTTAATAGTAAGCCCATTAGAATCATCAATAGTAAGAGCTGTACTAGATATTAAAGAACCATCAATAGTAGAAGGAGTAGCATAACCACTAAAATCTGGACCTGCTCCATCAGAAAGAGTAGCTACAGCTAAAGGATTTGTACCATCACCAATTTCTTCAATTTCAAATTTGAAAACATCTGTACTTCCATCCTGACTCTTTACAACTAACTTATTAGTTTCTACAACACCCATAAAAGGTATATTTTGTCCATCTGTTGCAGTTTTTCCTGTGAACTCATTTCCAACAGTACCAAGTAATGTTACTGTACCATCATCTTGAGTACCTGTAGTAGTAGTTCCTTTATTTTTAACTTTGAATAATAACCCATCAGAAGTAACAATATAACTGCTTGTAGTAATAGCGCTAACTAAACTAACTGGATTTGTAATACTAATAGAAACAGGTGCTGCCGCATATGCTTCTACAACACTACCTTTTACAACCCCACTAATAGCCGTAGTGCTGCCTAACATAACAGCCATACCAATAGCCATAGCCTTAATAACTTGGCTAGATAAATTTCTTTTCATAATTTTAATACCTCCATAATTTTTATATAAAATATAAATTTACATTTATAATGTTACTATATAAAATAATTTTCGTCAATAATCAATATATTACATATTTATTACAGTTTTATTAAATTTTTATAAAGATATATCAACTAATATACCTTGCTCTATTAATTTAAAAGAACTATTTTTATTATAATCGCCACTATAATTAAAATAATAAGAAAAATCTTTAAAATTCATATGATTAGACATAGGTTCTTTCATAAAATCACACATTTTATCATAAAAATCTAAATAAAATTTTTGAGCCTTTTCTAAGTCTATATTAGATTTTTTTATGTCCATATTATTTTTTAAGCTTAAAAACCCTGCATTAGATATATTTATTCCTATATCATTTAATGTAGAAATATTACTATCAACAATATTTTTTGTTTTTTCTAAAATATTTTTAAATCCACTACTATTTTCTGTATTTTCTTCTAAAAACCCTACAAATCTATTATATGTATGAGTAAAATCTTGAAAGCTTTCTTCTAGATTATCTGTCGGCAAGCCATAATACATTTGTTCATATATACTATTTGCCGAATTTTTTAAACCATTAAAATTTGAAGATAGCTCAAACATATAAGATTTTACGTTATCATTTAAAGCCTTATTTAAAAAATATGTTAATTCTGTATCTTTATACTGGCTAGCTTGTTTGCTATAGGCTTTATAAGGAGAGGTTTTACGCTCTCTAATTTTTTCTTTATCTAAAATAAAAGGTTTATAACTGTTATAATAGTGTAAAGTAGATATCATATGCCCCTCTCCTTTTCCACACTAATTATTATTCCTCTTCATCATAATCATCATAGTCATAATCTTCTTCATCTTCAAAAAGATCTTCGTCAAATATATCAAAAAATGCATCTTCAACCATAGCAAATTCTTCTTCTGTTTCTATATTTAAAAGTTCAAACTCCTCTTCGCTATGCTCTAAATATTGGTATAATAAAACTTGATCATCACCAACAGGTAAAAGCGCTATATATTCTTTTTCTTCCACTTCAAATATTGATAATACACTACATTTTAATTCTTCATCATTTTCTAATAGTACTGTTAAATATCTTTCTTCATGATCATGGTGATGGCCTCCACAGCAGCCTTCGTGATGGTGGCTACCTCCACAACAATTATCTCCACCATGTCCCCCACAACAATTATGTTCTTTATCGCTCATAAAAATCCTCCTTCATTTAGTTATTTTATCCTTTAATAATTTAATTATATCACATCTTTTACCATATTTCTATATTTATTTTAAATTAAATACCTCATCTTGAACTTGTTTTTTAATATCTTCTTCATTTTCAACTTTTGGCATATTATCTAAAGATGTAAAGCCAAAATATTTTAAAAAATAATCAGTAGTGCCAAATATAATAGGCTTACCTATCGTATCTAGCCTTCCTTTTTCTTCTATAAGCTCATATTTTATAAGGCTATTTATAGCGTGCTCACAGCTAACCCCTCTTATATATTCTATTTGTGATTTTGTTATAGGCTGTTTATATGCAACAATAGCCAAAGTTTCTAAAAGGGTTTGAGATATATTCTTTTTTTGAGGTACGTTATATAAATTTTTTACATAGGTAAAATATTGTGGATTGGTGCACATTTGGTAGCTATTATCTACCTTTATTATTTTTATGCCCTTTTCTTCTTCTTCATAGTTTTGTATAATTTTTTCTATTATTTTTTTAGTTTCATTTTCTTTTTTCCCTATTACATTTGATATATCTTTTAAAGACACAGGCTCACCTTTTGCAAAAAGGATTGCTTCTATTATACCATATATTCTTTTTTCTTCCATAAATAATCTCCTAAGTTTATTATATTAAAAGGTTTTATAGTAAATGTTTAAATAATATTATAAAAAGAACCTATTAAAATATTGCTAGAGCTTTGCCCTAGCATAAACTACCTTGCAATATAATTATTTCGTCAAATGTGTTTTCTTGTGTTACTTTTATATCTCTTGTTTTTATAAGCTCTAAAACAGCTAAAAATGTAACTACAATTTCTGCTTTAGATGAGCTTTCTTCAAAAATTTTATTAAAACTTATTTTACTATTTAATATCATTAAATCTTTTATATAGTTTATTTTGTCATTAACATTGTAAAGAGCTTTCGTTACAGATTTAAAACCACTTCTTATTTTATCTGTTTTTAACTCTTTTCTTTTAATAACTTCTTCAAAAGCATTATATAAATCTTTTAATGTAACACCTTCTAAAATTTCTTCTACGGTAGGCTCTGATTTAATCTTCATACTATCTATAGCTTTTATATCTGCCTTTTTAAATATAACCTTTTCTGCAAAAACTTCTGTATTATATAGCTTTTCTGCTATCATTTTATATTTTTTATATTCTATAAGCTTTTTAACTAATTCTTCTCTAGGGTCTATCTCTTCGTTTGTTTGTTCATCTTTTTCTTTTGGTAAAAGCATTTTAGATTTTATCTCTAAAAGAGTTGTAGCCATTATTATAAATTGGCTCATTTCGTCCATATCTATTATATTTTTATGTTTTATATAATAAAGATAATCATCTGTTAGTTTAGATATAGGTATATCATATATATCTATCTTATTTTTATCTATAAGTTTTAAAAGTAAATCTAAAGGGCCTTCAAATTCTTCTAGCTTTATTTGTAATATAGACATTAAAATATACCTACTATAAATCTTGATAATATTATAATAAAATTTAAGATAGATGTTGTAAAAAACTGTAAAACACCTTGTAACAAGCCTGACAATAATAATATTATTACAACAATTTGTACAATTCTTTCATATTGAGATAACATAAGAGCTTTATTAGCAGGTAAAATTGTTTGAAAGAGCTTAAGACCAAAAAGTGGATACATAGGTATTATATTAAAAACTATAAATTTTACAAAAAGTATAGATAAATTTGCAAAAAACGTTGATAAAAATTGTATTTTCCCAAAAATTCCTATTTGAAACAAACTATATATTATATAGCTTATGAGGGATAATATAAAAGCCACTATAAATGGTACTATACATACTAATATATTACCTTTTTTTCTATCTTTATAATATAAAGGAGATATATCTATAGGCGCTGTCCAACCATAGCCAAAAAATATAAACATAAAAAATACTATTATTTCAAAATGTTTTTTAGGGTTTAAAGAAACTTTGCCTTTATTTTTTATAGCAATATCTCCTAATTTATAAGATGTATAAGCTTTTGTAAAACCCATTGTTGTCATAACAATTATAGTTGCCAAAAAAATTGAAGCATAATATTTAATTGCGTCCATTTGCTCACCTCTTTAATTTTGTATTCTTTTAAAAAGTTTTTCTATTTCATATTTAGTCATTTTTATAATAGTAGGTCTACCGTGTGGGCAACTGAAAGGGTTTTCTAGGCTTAATATTTGCTCTATTAAAGATTTTGCCTCTATAAAACTAAGCCTATCATTAGCTTTAACCGCCTTTTTACAACTTATAGATACAATTTTTTCTATTTTCATATCATATAAATTAGATAAGTTTTTATCTACCAATATATCTAATAAATCATTAAAAAATTTTGCATCTACAGGTGCTTTAAATATAAAAGGAACTTTTCTTATAGCATAAGCACTTAAGCCAAATTGCTCTATATCAAAACCAAATTTTAAAAACAAAGACATATTTTCTTCTATTGTAGCTTTTTCTAGAGGTGTAGCATTTATAATAATTGGTTCTAAAAGCTTTTGGCTATGCACCTTTTCTTCTTTAAATTTTTTTGTGAGCTCTTCATATATAACCCTTTCATGGGCAGAATGTTGATCTATAATAAATATTTCTTCACATTGTTCTACAATCCAATATGTGTTAAACATTTGTCCTATTATTTTATAATTGTTAAAAAAGCTATGTTTTTTAGGCTTTTCTTCTATTTTATCTTTATTAATAGTTTTATCTTCATTTACAATTTCTTTAGGCACTATATCTTTTAAACCATTATCTTCTTCAATATTTATTATAGGTATATCTAATTTTTTTATAGGTTCTACAATAGGTATATATGTTTCTTCTGTTGTTTCGTTTAAAACTAAAAAAGGCCTTTCAATTTTTTCTCTTTTTTTAGTTGGTTTAAAATTGTCTTCATCTTCTACTAGTAACAATTCTTCTAAATCTTTTTGTTTTTCCACATTAAAAGGTTTTGTTTCTGCCACCTGAAAAAAAGACTTTTTTTCTTCTATTTCTACATTAGGTATTAAAATTTGTTTTTGTAAAGTTTTTTCTATTGCCTCACATAAAAAGTCATGTATAAAATTTTCATCTTCAAAGCGTACTTCTAATTTTGTTGGGTGAACATTTACATCTACTGTATTTTCTGGCACAGTCATATTTATAATAAATATAGGAAATTTGCCAACCATTAACTTTCCACTATATCCTTCTTCTATAGCACCTTGAACTATACTACTTTTTATATATCTACCATTTATAAAAAAATTTTCATAAGAACGGTTACCTCTTGATATTTCTGGTATGCCTATAAGCCCACTTATAGCAAAGCCATTTTTGTTAGCCTCTATAGGTATAAGCTTTTTGCATATCTCTTTGCCATATATATAAAAGGCAGTATTTTTTAAATTGTTATCTCCCATTGTTTTTAATATTTCTACCCCATTATTTATATAGGTGAAAGAAATATTGGGGTGAGCAAGGGCAAGCCTATTTACAATCTCTGATATATAGCTACCTTCTACCGAATCTTTTTTTAAAAATTTTCTCCTAGCAGGGGTATTAAAAAATATATTTCTTACAATAAAAGTTGTACCTTTTAAGGCGGCGGTTTCTTCTTCTAAAACTATTTTTCCACCTTCTATTAATATTTTATTGCCTATAGTATCATTTTCTGTTTTTGTTATCATCTCAACTATAGATATAGATGCTATGCTAGCCAAAGCCTCTCCTCTAAAACCAAGAGTTAAAATGCTATCTAAATCATCTAGTTTTTCAAGCTTACTTGTAGCGTGTCTTAAAAAGGCTATTTTTATTTGGCTTTTTTCTATACCTGTGCCATCATCTTGTATTTTTATAAAAGATGTGCCACCATTTTTTATTTCTATAATAATATTTTTGCTACCTGCATCTATACTATTTTCTACAAGCTCTTTAACAATAGATGCGGGGCGTTCTATAACTTCCCCCGCCGCTATTTTATTAATAAGATTATTTTCTAAAAGTTTTATCTCTTTCATAAGCATACCCTCTTTCTATAGGTTTTGTAGCTTACTTTTTATATCAAAAAGCTTTTGCCAAGCATCTCTAGGTGATATATTATCTATATCAAGGTTTTTAAATTCTTTTTCTAACTCATCTACAAAAAGTATAGATCTTTTAGCCGATGCATTGTAAAAAAAGTCATCTTCATCATTTTTCACATCTATATCAAAATTTTGCATATTTACATTATTAACCTTTGTAGCATCACAAGCGTTTAAAACATCTAAAATCTCGTTTGCTCTATCTATAACTCTATTAGGTATACCTGCAAGTTTTGCTACATGTATGCCATAGCTACCTGTAGCACCACCTTTTATAATTTTTCTAAGAAAAACTATATCATCACCATTATCTTTTATTTCTACACAATAGTTATTAACACCGCTTATTTTACCTTCTATTTCTGTAAGCTCGTGATAATGGGTAGCAAAAAGAGTTCTTGCACCTATTTTTTCTGCTATATGCTCAAGCACCGCCCAAGCTATGCTAAGACCATCAAATGTGCTTGTGCCTCTTCCTATTTCATCTAATATTAGAAGGCTTTTATCTGTTGCATTGTTAAGAATGTTTGCCACCTCTGTCATTTCAACCATAAAAGTACTTTGGCCTGTTGCTAAATCATCACTAGCCCCTACCCTTGTAAATATTCTATCTACAATAGATATAGTTGCATCATTACAAGGTACAAAGCTACCTATTTGAGCCATTAAAACAATAAGCGCAACCTGACGCATATATGTAGATTTACCTGCCATATTAGGCCCTGTAATAATAGCTAGCCTATTATTGTCTTTATCTAATATAGTATCGTTAGGTATAAATGTATCTTCTGTTAAAAGCTCCACAACCGGGTGTCTACCTAGCTCTATATTTATTTTACCATTTTCATTATTTATCACATTAGGCTTTACATAATTATTTTTCATAGCAACTTCTGCAAAAGATGTTAAAACATCTATTTTAGCAATAATATTAGCCATTTTTTGTATACGATTTATATTTTCAGATAAATAGTTTCTAACTTTGCAAAATTCTTCATATTCTATCTCTACAAGTTTTTCATCTGCACCCAGAATAGCTTCTTCTATTTTTTTTAAATCTTCTGTTATAAATCTTTCACAATTAGCCAAAGTTTGTTTTCTAATATAATTATCTGGAACTAAAGATAAATAAGAATTAGTAACCTCTATATAATACCCAAAAATTTTATTAAATTTTACTTTTATATTTTTTATACCTGTTTTTTCTCTCTCTTGCTCTTCTAAATCTAAAAGCCAACTTGTACCTTTAGTTTTTGCTTGTCTAAAAGTATCTATTTGTTGGTTAAAGCCGTCTTTTATCATATCTCCTTCCCTAATGCTAAAAGGTGGCTCTTCTTGTATAGCTTCATCTATCATAATATACAAATCTTCTAAAATATCAAAATTTGTATATATATGTTTTAATAAAGGACTATTAGATTTTGATAAAATATTTTTTATTTCAGGCAAGTTTTTAAAGCTATTTTTAAGAGCTATTAAATCTCTAGCATTTGCCGTTTGATAAGATATTTTACCTATAAGCCTTTCTATATCTTTTATTTTAGAAAGACAATCTATAATATCTATTTTATCTAAAGGGTTGTTTTTTATATATTCTACTGCTAAAAGGCGTTTTTCTATTTCTTCTCTATTTATTAAAGGTTGTTCTATCCATTTTCTAATAAGCCTAGCTCCCATAGGGGTTTTAGTTTTATCTAAAACCCATAAGAGAGAGCCTTTTTTACTTTTTTCTCTAATAGTTTCTGTAAGCTCTAGGTTACGCCTTGAAGAAATATCTAAAAACATATATTTATCGGTAGAGTATTTTTTAACACTAGATATATGAGAAAGATTGTTTTTTTGAGTATCTAAAAGGTATCTCATTAAAGCTCCACTAACGTTTATTAATATAGGGTTTTCTTCTATACCAAAACCGCTAAGACTTAAAACGTTAAAATGTTTTAAAAGAGTATCTTTTGCATTATGTGTTTGAAAATAAAAATCTAAACAAGTATATATTTTAATGTTAAATATTTTTTCTATGGTAGATGATAAACTAAAGCTACTATTACATATAATTTCAGAAGGGTTATATTTTGCTATTTCATCTATAACCTTATTTTTATCATTAAGAGAAAAATCTATCGTTAAAAATTCTCCTGTAGAAACATCACAAACAGAAAGGCCAATAGCCGCCTTATTTTCAAAAAGACACATAATATAATTATTTTTAGATTCTTCTAAAATATTAGTATCTATAACTGTTCCTGCCGTTACAACCCTAACAACATCTCTTTTAACAATTTTGCCTGTCATATTTTTAGGGTCTTCTACCTGCTCACATATAGCCACCTTATACCCTTTTTCCACAAGTTTTGCTATATAACCATCTGCCGAATGAAAAGGAACACCACACATATCTACTTTTAAAGGTTCGCCATCTTTTTTACCACAACTTTTTTTAGTTAAGGCAATATCAAGCTCGGCAACAGTTTTTATAGCGTCTTCAAAAAATAGCTCATAAAAATCTCCCAATCTAAAAAATAAAAGACAATCTTTATATTTTTCTTTTATCTCTAGATATTGGTTCATCATAGGTGTATACTCTATCATAAAATCCTCCTAAATTAGTGGCAACCTGTGCAGCCTCCACAACCGCCACCACAGCAGCCCCCTTGTTCTTCGCTTTCTCCTGTAAGAGTTGCATTAAATATGTCCATAACGCTGCCAACCATCTGGTTAAACTCTCCTTCCGCTTTAAAAAGCTCTGTTATAACATTATTTTCTTTCATCTCCATAACAAGGTTATTAAGATCTTCTCTTGCTTGTTCAAAGCTTTCCCCGCTTTCTCCTTTTTGCATTTTCATTTGAAAATCTTGAGTTTTTTTTGCATATTCTTGTAACATAGCGATAGCATCATCATCACCTTCAAAAATATATTTTGCCTCTTGATATTTTTTCCCTTCGTTAGTTTCTAATAAAGCTTTTGCAAGTTCTCTTGCTTGTTCAAAAAGATTATTCATAATTTTTTCCTCCTAAATGTATAAATTTTATATTTTTTATATAACTTCGCCTAACAAATAAAATGTTTTACAATCTACTATTTTAACATCTATAATATGACCTACAAGTCTTTCACCGCCAGCAAAATGCACAAGGCTATTATCTTCAAGGCGTCCTTTTAAAGTTTTAGTTTCGTCATCATATTCTTCTGCTAATACTTTATAAGTATTACCAACTTTTTGCTTATTAATATCCAAAATAATAGGATTTAATGTTTCTAAAACTTTGTTAAATCCTTCTTTAATAACCTTTTCATCTACCTGATTTTCCATTTTGGCTGCAGGAGTGCCTGTTCTTTTAGAATAAATAAATGTAAATGCACCACTAAATCTTACTTTTTTAATAACATCTATAGTATCTTCTACCTGCTCAAGAGTTTCACCAGGAAAACCTACAATAATGTCTGTAGTGAGAGCAATATTTGGTATTTCTTTTTTAATTTTTTCAATAAGTCCTAAATAATGCTCTTTAGTGTAGTTACGGTTCATTTTTCTAAGTATTTCATTGTTACCTGCTTGGAATGGTAAATGTATGTGGTTACAAACTTTCTCACAATCTCTCATAGCATAAATAAGCTCATCCGATAAATCTTTAGGGTGGCTTGTCATAAATCTAATACGCTCAAGCCCTTCTATTTCATTAACTTTTCTTAAAAGCCCTGCAAAATCTATATTTTCTTCTAAGCCTTTACCATAAGAATTTACGTTTTGCCCTAAAAGTGTAACTTCTAAAACCCCGTCTGCAACAAGCTCTCTAATCTCTTTTATAATATCTTCACTTTTACGGCTACGCTCTCTACCACGAACATATGGCACTATACAATAAGAACAAAAATTATTGCAACCAAACATAATATTTACACTAGCTTTAAATTTATATTTTCTAATGCTTGGTAAATCTTCTACAATGTCTTTATGCTCTTTCCAAATATCAAAAACAGGCTCATTAATTTCAAAATTAGTGTATAAAAGCTGTGGAAATTTATAAAGATTAAATGTACCAAAAACTAAATCAACGTGTTTATATGTTTTTTTAATAGTTTCTATAACAATATCTTGTTGCATCATACAACCACAAAGAGCTATTTTAAGCTCCTTATTTTCCTCTTTTGCCTTTTTTAAATAACCTAAGTTACCATAAACTTTATTTTCTGCATTTTCTCTAACACAACAAGTATTATATATAATAAAATCTGCATCTTTTTCATCCTGAGCATCTATATAGCCCATATCTTTAAGCATACCGTCTAGCTTTTCGCTATCTCTAGCGTTCATTTGACAACCAAAAGTAGAAATAAACATTTTCTTTTTTCTACCATTAGCTTTTTCAAAATCTTCATTTATTTTTTTTATTTTTTCTATATATTGTTTTTGCAATAAAAGTTCTTCTTCAGAAACTTGTATTTCTTCCCTTTTACCCAAATTTTTTACCTCCATTATATTTTACTATTTTAATATAGTATATTTTAAAATAAAACATACTTTTTAATAAATGCTTATTAAAACAAGCATATTTTTAATTTTACTCTAAATTTTATATTTTGTAAATGATTGTTATATTTTTATTTTTTAATAGTTTTAACTATTGGTGGAGATAATAATATTACTAATGTTTTAAAGATACTATATCACCAAAAAAATAAGGCTGTAGACTTTGTCTACGGCCTATTTTTTATCCCCATAATATATTACATATCCATAAGCTAGCTATAACCCCCGCAAAATTAGCTATTAAAGCTCCTGCTAAAGTATATTTAGTTTTTGTTATATTAACCGCCATAAAATAAACGCTCATAGTATAAAAAACTGTTTCTGTGCTACTCATCATAACACTTACAAATCTACCTATAAAAGAATCTGGCCCATAAGTTTTAAATAAATCTAATAATATCCCTGTAGATGCAGAAGAAGATACTAATCTCATAAATGTTAAAGGCACAACCTCGGTAGGATATCCTATTTTTTCTGTAATAGGAGATATTAAGTTGCTCAATAAATCTAAAGTACCAGATGCTCTTAATATACCAACAGAAACCATAAGTCCAACCAATGTAGGAGCTATTTTAAAAACCGTTTTAAAGCCTTCTTCTGCTCCATCTATAAAAGCATCATAAACTTTTGTTTTTTTAGAATATCCATAAAACAATATGTAAATCAAAACAAGTGGAATCATTAAATCTGATAATATTAACATAAATTTCATCTATATTTCCACCTTTCTATTACCTTTATTACAAATATACCAACAATAGTAGAAACAACTGTAGCAAAAAGCCCTGGTGCTATTATTTCTGAAGGATTTTGAGAGTTAAACTGAGACCTGTAAGCTACTATATTTACAGATATAATTTGCAAGCTAGACATATTAAAGACTAAAAACATACACATAGCTCTGCTAGCTTCATCTTTTTTTCTATTTATTGTTTGTAGGCTTTCCATTGCTTTTATACCTGCTGGTGTTGCTGCCCAACCAAGGCCTAATATATTTGCTATAACATTTGTAGATATATAGTCTAAAGATTTATGATTTTTAGGTACATCAGGAAAAAGATAAGATAAAAATGGACGCATCTTTTTGCTAAGCTCTTTTATAAGACCTGATCTCTCTGCTATTTCCATCATACCAGACCACATAGCAATAATACCCATCATAGTTATACAAACAGTTATAGCCTCTTTAGAAGAATCTAAAATAGCTTGTGTAACATTGGGCATATTGCCTGTAAAAGATGCTATTAATATACCTATTAAAATCATACCACCCCATAAATAATTAAGCATTATATCCTGTCCTTTCTCTGTTTTATATAATAATACTCATAAAAAACAAAAAAATTACTAAAAGTTTTTGTAATTTAAAAAGGCTATATAATATTAAATTTTAGTAATATAAATTATATTTAAATAACTAGTTATTTTTCCAATTTACCAAAACAATTAAAAATAACTAAAATAAAAAAATTTCCCCTTAAAATATAAATTAAAAAGGAAAATTTTTTATTTTTAAATACTCATATACATAAGTTTGCAACCTTCGTTATAATCATCTTCTATAAATTTTTGTACCTCATCTTCTGCTAGATTAAAACCTAACTTTTCATAAAAATATTTTAAAGTTTTTTTGTTGTTTATATGTTCATACTCGTCTATATCTTCGTGAATAGAAAATAACATTATCGTATTAATACCAATCAATTTTTTAACTTCTTTAATTTTAGGTAAAATATAATGAAAAAATATTGTAGTACCAAATTTATTATTTTTATAATCATTATTAACGGCTAATCTTGCTATCTCTATAGCTGGATGTGATTCTTTTATTCTTGTTTTAATGTTGTATATTTGAATTGCATTAGCTTTTAAAGTATAATATCCAATAATCTCGTCAGTATCTTTTAATTTGATTATATATGTATTACCCTGTCCATCTTCGTTATATTTAAAAGCTTCACATTTTAAAAACAAATCTAATGCTTCGTTGCCACAAGAAAAGTAAGACACTTCTTCAAAATGTTTATTATCGTCTAGTTTTTCTTCTAATAAGTACCTATCAAATAAATTTTTCATTATATTTGCTTTTTAAACTCACCTTTTTTTAATCGTTCTAAAAGTTCATCACAAGCTTTTTCTGCTTGTGTATTTAGCTTAGCCTTTTTTATATCTTCTATTAGTCTAATTCCTGCCTCTCCTGTTATACAACCTAATACACATTTTGAAACTGCCATAACTTTTTCCTCCTTATCGAATATTTTTTCATCTTTACTCATATTATATCATCTCCTACGATAAAAAGTCAATTATTTAAAAATATTATTAACCATATGTATATATACTATTCATACATATGGAAATTGTGATAACTAATAATATATATTAAAACAATAGCAATTATATAACAAATATATATTGTATAAATATAAATAGATATTGTTAAAAAATATTTTAACTAACAATCCCTATTTTTTTACTACACATTATTGTAATTAATATATTTTTATGATATTATAATATTAATAAGCTATAAATAAAGCTTATATATTTTGCTAAATTACAGGAGGTTAAAATGGGACATTGGATTAGCTCAATATTTTTTGTAACTATAATAGTTTTATTATTTTTAAAAAAATCTGCCTTAAAAGATAAAATTAATCTTATAAAAACACATAAAATACTAGGCTCTATTTTTATAGTTTATATGACTTTATATAGCGTTATAGATTTTATTAAAGATAAAGATATGTCTATTTTATTTATAATACCTTTTTTAATAGGCATCTATTTTACAGGTAGGTATAAATCAAAAATTAAATATAAGTATGCTCATTCAATTTTTGTTATTTTATTTTTAGTTACGTTACTTTTTCACGTTTTTACATAAAAATAGGCTACAAATTAAAATTTGTAGCCTATTTTATATTTTTTAATTAAAATTTTTAGTTTCTGTTCCTATTAATTTTCCATCAATATAAAGCTCAAATTGAGTTGGTTTATCTCCTGTAACAGTTATAGATAATGGAAAATTACTAGCACTATGGTTGCTAGACCATATTACGCTAGATTGGCCATCTACCACCTTAACAACTTTTACCTCCACACTTTCTGTACCTTCTGGCAAAGTAGGGTTTATAACCAATGTATCTGATTTTAAAACAGATTGGTTTGTTGTAGCTTCTGTTTGAGCTGATGTTGTAGCTTGAGTTACTGTTTCTATTGTTGTATCTTCAACGATAGGTTGCGTTGTTGTTTCTGTTGTAGTTTGAGTTGTTGTTTCTTTTTTACCGCTACTAACAACTATACTAATAGCTGTTTTTTCAGAAACTTCGTTGCCATATGGTATGCTCTGCTCTATAACTTTGCCTTGCTCTACCGTATCGCTTGATGCTTTACTAATTTTACCAATAGAAAGGCCTTCTCTTTTTAATTTGTCTTTGGCTTCTTTTTCAGTAAGTCCTATTAAATATGGAACTTCCACATTATTTTCTTCATTTTCTTTTCCTTTACTTATATAAAGCGTTAGCTTATCACCTGGTTTTAATTTTGTTCCACCTTCTGGCATCTGTCTAACAACTTTGCCTATTTCCATATTTTCATCTGATATATATTCTTCTCTAAGATCTACAGCTATTTTTTCTACTTTTCTATAAACTTCTGATATATCAAGACCTACAAAATTTTCTACCTCAAATCTGCCATTACCTAAGCTAAGAGTAACATTTACATTGCTACCTTTTTTAACTTTTGTACCTGGTTTTATATCTTGTTCAATAATAGCACCTTCTTGTATATTATCGTCATAGTCTTCTTTTACGTTTGTTATGTATATTTCTTTGTCTTTTGCTATTTGAACGGCCTCTTCCCAAGTTTTGCCTGTAAAATTTGGCACTTTAGAGTTACCTCCAGATATTACCCAAAATACTAAAAATCCCGTTATAGCTCCTATAAACAATAAAGAAGTTACAACTGCCCATATAGTTACTTTACGCTCCATAGATTTATCTTCTTCAATTTCTATTTTAGGTGGTGTAACTTTAGGTTTTGGTTTTGATTGGGCTACAGTTTTTGGTTTTTCTATAGTTTTGCTTGGTTGGTTTAATTTAGGCTTTTCTAAAGCCATATTTTCCTTTTGTTTGTCATTATTTTTATTAACCATATTTTTTATTTGTTCCATTTCTTCTGGTTTTATAACAACTGTAGGACTATCTTCATCTACAACGTTATCTTTAACAAAATTACCACTTTCATCTGATAGTGCTGTTTTTAAATCTTGGTTAAGCTCTTTAGCTGATGCGTATCTATTATCTGTGTTTTTGGCTGTAGCCTTTAAAATAATTTTTTCTATACTATTTGAAATGTTAGGGTTAATCTCTTTCATATTTGGCAAAGGCTCATTTATATGCTTCATAGCTAATTGAACAACCCCACCTCCGTCAAAAGGTAACCTACCTGTTGCCATTTCAAACATTATTATACCTAAAGAGTATATATCGCTTTTAAAATCCACATAGCTACCTTTTGCTTGTTCTGGGGAAAAATAATGAACACTACCCATTGTATCTGTTGTTATAGTGTTTGATGTAGTAGCTCTTGCTATACCAAAATCGGTAACTTTTATACCTCCCTCTTTTGTTACTAATATATTTTGTGGCTTTATATCTCTATGCACTATATTATTGCTATGTGCCACCTCTAATGCGTTAGATATTTGTATAGATATACCTAATATTTCTTCATTAGAAAAAGGTGCTTTTGTTTTTATTATATCTTTTAAAGTATATCCGTCTATATATTCCATAACAATATAATATATGTTGCCATCATTACCTACATCATATACGTTGGCTATATTAATATCTGCTATTCTTGCTGCTGCTCTAGCTTCTTTACTAAATTTGCCTATAAATTCTTCATCTATAAATTCTTCTTTTAAAACTTTAAGGCTTACATTTCTGTCTAATTTCAAGTCTTTGGCACAGTAAACATTTGCCATACCACCCACACCTATTAGCTCTATTATCTCATACCTATCGCTAACAACTGTTTTTGGCTCTAATCTCATATTATCACCTCTATTTTTCTATAATAATAACAGCTATATTATCTTTTCCACCATTATCATTGGCTCTTTGTATAAGACATTCTATTTTTTGCTCTGTATCAATTTGTTTATTAGATGCTATTTTAAAAATGTCATCATCATTAACCATATCGCTTAGCCCATCTGAACACATTATAAAAATATCATCATCATATACATCACAAAATAATGCATCTGCCTTAACATTTTTTTCTGTACCTAAAGCCCTTGTTAAAACGTTAGAATCTTTAGAGTTTTCTGCTTCTTCTTTAGATATTACACCTGCTTTAAATAAATCCATAGCATAAGTATGATCTGATGTCATCTGTGCTATTTTATTATTTCTTATACCATATAACCTGCAATCGCCAACGTGAACTATAAATATTTTATTATTTTTTATAGTTGTAGCTAAAAGAGTTGTTCCCATATTTTCATATTGTTTGTTTGTTTTAGAAAGCTTAAAAACCTCTTCATTGGCGTATGCTAAAGCAGATACCAAAAGATCTAAAATTTCATCATCTTCTGTTTCATATATAAATTGTTCAAAAAAATCTATAGCTGCTTCACTTGCTATCTCTCCTGCATTATGCCCACCAACACCATCTGCAACAATATATAAATTATCAAGGCTACCTATTGGCTCATTATTTATATAAACATAGTCTTGATTTACTTTTCTTAGTTTTCCAACATCAGTATTTCCAAAACCTATCATAATAACACCTCTTTTCAATATTTGTAGCTTTTTCTAAGTTGGCCACAAGCTGCATTTATATCGCTACCTAGCTCACGCCTTACAGTTGTTTCTATACCAGCATTAATAAGAGTATCTGCAAATTTTTTAATTTGCTCTTTTGAGCTTTTTATATAGTTTCTTTCTTTTACATCATTTACAGGTATAAGGTTTATATGAGCAAGGCTACCTTTTAATAATCTTATTATCTCTTTAGCATCTTGTTCTCTATCATTTACACCTGCTATAAGGGCATATTCATAAGTTACACGTCTTTTAGTAGTATTAGCAAAATATTTGCAAGCTTCTACTATTTCTTTTACAGTATATTTTTTAGCAATAGGCATTATTTGCCTTCTATCTTCATCTGTTGGAGCGTGTAAAGATAAAGCAAGATTTATTTGCAATTTTTTATCGGCAAGCTCATATATTTTAGGTACAATACCACAAGTAGAAACAGTTATATGCCTTTGCCCTATATTTAATCCTTCTTTATGATTAATTATTTCTATAAATTTTAAAAAATTGTCAAAATTATCAAAAGGTTCCCCACTACCCATAAGAACAATACTTCTTATTTTTTCTTTACTATCTTTTTGTATTTCATATATTTGAGATACCATTTCGGCAACGGTTAAACTTCTTTCTAGCCCATCCAAAGTTGATGCACAAAATTTACAGCCCATTCTACAACCAACCTGAGAAGATATACAAACTGCGTTGCCGTAGCTATATTTCATTAATACACTTTCTATAATATAGTTATTTTCTAATCTAAATAAATATTTTGTTGTTTTATCTACACTAGATACTAATTTATCTATTATTTCTATTTCTGTTATTTTAAATTTATCTTTTAGCTTTTGCCTAAAATCTTTAGATATGTTTGTCATTTCATCAAAAGAGCTAACATTTTTTTGATGTAGCCAATTAAAAACTTGCTTAGCTCTAAATTTTGGCTCATTCATATTTAATATTTGTTCTTCTAGCTGTTCTAGTGTAAAAGTTTTTATATCTATTTTTCCCATATATTACCTTTCTAGTTTATCCTTTTTAGTTTCGCAATAAAAAATCCGTCTGTGTTGAACATACTAGGTAAAATAGTTACATAGCCTTTTTCTATATTTTGTATATTTAAAGATAAATTTATACTACAAGGTTGAAAACCATAATTTTCACAAAACCATTTAACATTTTGTAAATTTTCTTCTTCAAATAATGTACAAGTGCTATATAAAAGTATTCCACCTTTTTTTACATATTTATAAGATGATTTTAATATTTCTCTTTGTATAGATACAAGCTCTATTATATCTTCTCTAGTTTTTGTATATTTTATGTCTGGTTTTTTTCTAACTATGCCAAAACCTGAACAAGGTACATCTAATATTAATTTATCTGCTATTTCTTCATCTTCTTTATAAAATTTTGTACCATCTTTAAGCTGTAAGTTTATATTTTTTATATCTAATCTTTTTATGCTATCTTCCATAAGATCAATTTTATGTTGATGTATATCTCTTGAAAATATTTTACCACTATTTTTCATCATATAAGAGCTATAAAAAGATTTACCGCCAGGAGCAGAGCATATATCTATTATAACATCATTTTCTCTAGGCTCTAATATTTCAACTAAAGCCATTGAGCTTTCATCCATAATATGAAAATATCCATTTTTAAAAGCCTTACTATCTGCTATATTTTTTGTTTTTGTTATATATAAGCTATTATTAGATATTTTACCCTCTTCTACCGTCATACCTTCTCTTATAAGTATATTTTTAAGGTTATCTTTAGTAATTTTATTAGTATTTACACATATAGAAACTTTAGGAGCCAAACTATTAGCCTCACAAATATTTTTAGTTTCATCATAACCAAATTGAGCTATCCATTTTTCTATAACCCATTCATTGTATGAATATTTCGTAGCTAAAAATTTTACAGGTTGCTTTTGTTCATCTGGCAATTTTATATTATGTATATTTCTAGCAATATTTCTTAAAACACCATTTACAAAACCACTAAGACCGTTAAATTTTTTCTTTTTAGCAAATTTAACCGCTTCGTTACAAATAGCAGAAACAGGTATTTTATCCATAAATATTATTTGATAAACAGATATTCTAATTATATTTAAAATAAGTGGCTTCATTTTTTTAGTTTTAGTGTTAGAAAAACTATCTATAACATAATCTATATAAATAATATTTCTAAGTGTACCATTTACAAGCTCAGTTATAAAAGCTCTATCTTGTGGTGTTATATCTTTATTTTCATTAAAAATCTTTTTTAATGTTAAATTATTATATAATTGTTGTTCTAATATATCTATAAGTGCATATACTGCAATTTCTCTAGCGTTCATTTTTTCACCTAAAATCTCATTTTTAATTATATTTAATATAACATTATAATTTTATATTAAAAAAATATAATTTTCAAGCATTTAACTATATTTTTTTATAAATACTTGAAAATTATAAGTCTATTTGTTATATTAATTAGTTTATAAAAAATTTTTTACTGAAACTTTTTCCAATATTCATCTATTTTATTAGCATCTACCGCATAATAATATTCGTCTGCTATGTCAAAAATTTCGCTTTCATCATCTATTAAATAATAAGTGTTGCCTTTTTCAATCTTTACATTTTTCTTTTTTATTTTATCATTTTTAAGCCAATGTAAAAAGCTTTGTTCCCATTTATTAGCATATTCTTCGCCTAATTCTTCATAGCTTAATATTTCATCTTTTACTTCAAATATAAATTCATCAATTTCAAGCTTTATCATATTAATTTCTCCTTTTGTAATATTTAGATATAATCATACCAATTATTATACCACAAACACCACCTATAATGTGAGTTATTTGAGATACATTATCGCTATAAACTATACCATAATATATTTCTTTGCCAAGATACATAGTTGCAATAAGTATCATAGTTATTGGTATTTTGCCATCTTCCACATTTGTAAAAGATGTTAATATTATAAGCATAAAAGCTATACCACTAGCACCTAAAAGAGCCGTATTTGATATAATAATCTGCACAATACCTGTTATAAAAGCAGTTATAACAATAAGCAATAATAAAACTTTAGAGCCATATTTTTCTTCAAGCATAGGTCCAACTATAAGAATTATTAAAAAATTATTAAAAAAGTGCTCAAAATTAGTGTGGCCTAATATATGAGTAAACAATCTTACATAAGAAAGAGGATCTTTAAAACTTGAACGGTATACACAAAAAAACTTTTCTGTTGTATATCCACCTGTTATAGCTCCTAGCCCTAAAACTATTAAACATATAAAAGTAAAAGTTAATATAACAGGCGAATTATATTTTAATTTTTTTAAATATTCCATACATACTCCTTAAATTTATAACTATTCATACCTAAGAGCTTCTATTGGATCTAGTTTAGCTGCTTTTCCTGCAGGATAAACACCAAATACTACCCCCACTATAGTAGATATAATCATAATAATTGTAGAAGATGATAAAGATAACCTTGGTGGACTTGTTTTCATACCTGTTACAGCAGTAAAATAACCCTCTAATGCATTACCTATCATAATACTAGTTATATATCCTACTGCTATACCAATAATACCACCTAAAATACATATAAACATAGATTCTATTAAAAACTGTGTTTTTATATTACTATTTGTAGCACCTAAAGACTTTCTTATGCCTATTTCTCTTGTTCTTTCTGTTACTGTTACAAGCATTATGTTCATAACACCTATACCACCTACTAAAAGAGATATACCACCTACAAAGCTTACAAAAGCAGTAAACATTTTTATAACACTTTCTATTTGATTTACCTGCTCCATATTAGAAAGAGCCGTATACTTATCGTCTGTTGTATTATGATTAGCAGCTAAAATTCTTGCTATCTCATTTTTTGTTCTTGTTAAATTGGTTGTGTCGTTAACCTCTATATATAACATATCTATTTCTTTTTTATTATATATATCTAATAATGTATTTATAGGGACAGGTATTATATTACCCATCAAATTTGCATTTTCACCATCTGTAACACCTACAACCTTAAATTTATAATCTTTATTATTAATAAAAACTTCTATTTCTTCATCTACAACATCTTTTCTACCAAAAATTTTAACAGCTAAATTTTCATCTATAAGGCATACTTTAGCTTTTGTGTTATTTTCTTGTTGTGTAAACATTCTACCATATTTTATTTTAAAAAAGTTTTTTTGCATATAAGAAAATTCCACATCTGATGACATTATGTTAACAATATCTGTTTCATCTGGATTTTTTAATGTAACGTTACCTGATTCACTGAAGTATCCTGAAACATATTTAATATTAGGGTGTGATTTTAAACTATCTACATCATCTATAAAAATTTTATCTTTAGCAGTAAGGCTTGCTCCCCAGTTTGGCATAATTTGTAATGCTTTAGAGTTTAATATTTCAAAAGTATTAGATATAGTATCTTCAAAACCTTTTCCAAGAGCAGTTATAGTTATAACAGATGAAACCCCTATTATAATACCTATCATTGTAAGAAAAGTTCTCATTTTATTAGAAAAAACACTAGCTATAGCAGCAGATATATTTTCAAAAATAGTCATATTGTCACACCCTTTCTATTCATATCTAAGAGCTTCTATTGGATCTAGCTTAGCTGCCTTGCTAGCAGGATAAACACCAAATATTATACCTATTATGCTAGATATTATAACCGCACCTAAAACAACAGGTATAGATACTTCTGGCTTTATATTTGAGCCCATAGTAGCTATAACTTTACCTGCTATAAAGCTACCAATATATCCAAAGGTTATACCCATAATACCTCCAAGCAATGATACTGTTATAGCTTCTATTAAAAATTGCATCTTTATATTAAAATTTGTAGCACCTAAAGATTTTCTTATACCTATTTCTTTTGTTCTTTCTGTTACTGTTACAAGCATTATATTCATAACACCTATACCACCTACTAAAAGGGATATTCCAGCAACTAATCCTATAAATGTTGTAACAATTTTTATAGTACCAGACATAGAATTTGCTAAATCTAAGTTACCATTAAGACGGTATATATCTTCTTTGTTATTATGGTTTGAATTTAACAATTTTTTTATTATTTTTTCTGTTTGTTTTAGTAAATTTTTATCTTCTATTTTTAAGCTAATACTCTGAAATAACTCTTGGTTATTATCTAAAAATTCAAAAGCAGTCCTTATAGGATAATATATTTCTGGAGAATAAAATTCTTTTTCTTCTATTTCATTTACACCTATTATTTCAAGATCTATTTTTTTTATTTTCCCATAAACTGTTTCTACTGATATTTTCTCTCCTACAACATTTTCTCTACCAAAAATTTTTTTAGCAAGTTGGTTATCTATAACACATACTTTAGCTTTAGCTTGTATATCTTTTTTATCTAAAAATCTACCATATTTCATATTTAATGTTTTTAAGCCTTTTCCATCTTCATTAATACCGCTTAAAATAGCACTTTCAGTTTGTGATTGGTCTCTTAATTTTAAAGAAACATTAGAAGTCTGGATAGGAGATATAAATTTTATATTCTCTACCTTTTTTAAATCTTCTACATCTTTTAAGGTAAATTTTTCTTTATCTATTATTTTCTTATTGCTCATTATCACTAATTCTAAAGTCCCTGTATCTATACTTGAAAATGTTTTTTTAATATCATTTTCAAAGCCTTTACCTATAGATGTTATAATTATAACAGATGTTATACCTATAATTATACCAAGAGTTGTAAGAAAAGTTCTCATTTTGCTAGAAAGAATATTAAATATAGCAGATTTAAAATTTTCTATAATATTCATTAGCTTTCACCTACAATCTTTTGGTTTTCGTTTAAATAATCTTCTAAAACTACACCATCTTTAAAACGTATTATCCTTTTTGTATATTCTGCAACGTCTGGCTCGTGAGTAACCATAACTATAGTTACCCCATTTTCATTAAGTTTTTGAAAAATTTCTATAATTTCAAAAGTAGATTTAGAGTCTAAGTTACCTGTTGGTTCATCGGCTAATATTATAGCAGGATCGTTAACAAGGCTTCTAGCTATTGCTACTCTCTGTCTTTGTCCACCAGACATTTCGTTAGGTTTATGATGTTCTCTACCTTTAAGCCCTACTATTTCTAAAGAATGTAAAGCTCTTTTTTTTCTTTCTTCTCTACCAACCCCTGCATATACCATTGGTAGCTCTACATTTTGTAAGGCAGAAAGTTTAGGTAAAAGGTTAAAAGATTGAAAAACAAAGCCTATTTTTTTGTTTCTAACAAAAGCAAGTTTTTTACCTGATATTTTGCTAACATCTTCTCCATCTAATATGTACTGTCCTGAGGATAAAGTATCTAAACAACCTAAAATATTCATCATAGTAGATTTACCACAGCCAGACGAACCCATTATAGAAACAAATTCTCCTTTTGATACACTAAAATTTATACCTTTTAATGCCTCTACTTCTATTTTACCATTTTTATATGTTTTTTTAACATTTTTTATTTCTATTATACTCATAATAACACCTCCTTATTTAGCAGGATTATTAGCTTGTTCATTTTGTGCCTTATCTATTGGATTAATTTTCATACCATCTTTCATAGTTTCTGTTGGAGCAGAAACAACTTTTTCTCCTTCAGAGAGTCCCTCAACTGATGCAACAGAATTTTTAATAGTTTTAACTTTTATATTTCTTTTTTCTAAAGTGCCATCTTCTTTAACAACAAAAACATATTCTGAGCTTTTATCTCCTACTTTTTCAGACATATAAGACATAATAGGTATAACTAAAGCATTATCTTCTACTTTTGTTGTAATAACTAAATCTGTTGTATAACCTGCTTTTAAAGGCGTGTTTTGTGGCATAGATATTTCTACTTTTACTACGCTTTTATTTTCTTTATTTACCTCTGCTAAAGGATATACCTTTGTTATCTGTCCTGTATATTCTTGATCTGTTATATCACTTTTAATAGTAACTTGTTGGCCAACTGCCACACCGTCCATATCATATTCTGGTATATATGCTTCTATAACTAAATCGTTTAAGTTGCCTACCTCTGCAACTATTTTACCTTCTGTTACTGCTTCTCCGTCTGTTACATATAGTTTTACTAAAGTACCTGTTATAGGTGATGTTGATACTGTTTCAAAGTCATTTATATCTTCTGTAAGCTGATTTACCCTAAGTTTTGCTTGTTCTACCATAACTTTTTGGCTATCTATTTTATTTTTTACACTAGGATCTGAATTTTTGTTTTTTGCGTTTTCATATTGAGCTTTATTTGCTTCTAACTGTTTTTTTGTACTATCTAAGCTATTTTGTGTGCTTGTTTTTTGATTTTTTAAATTAGTTAATTTTGTTTCAAAACTGTCATACTCTGTTTTAGAAATAGCACCTTGAGAATATAATACATTTGCTCCATCTAAATCTGTTTGAGCTTTAGCTATATCTGTATCTAACTGTACAAGGTTATTTTCTAAATCTAATATAGTTTTTTCTGTTTGGCTAATTTGTGCTTCTATTTGTTTTATTTGGCTATCATCTGTTGGTATCATAAGCCCTTCTAAAGCTAAATTAGCCGATTTTAAAGAAAGTTTAGCATCATCTAATTGTCTTTTTAAAGTATCTAAAGAAGATTTGTCATAGTTTACTAAAACATCTCCTTGGTTTACTGGATCGCCCTCTTTTATAGGTAAATTATTTACCTTTCCATTATTTTTTGCATAAACAGATATTTTATCTCTAAAAGCTACCATTCCATCTGCCTCTACCGTTGTTATCATTTGTTGTGTGTTAACTATATCTACTTCTGCCGATACTAATGTTTCTGATGGTTTTGGTTTTTTTGCATATGTAAATACTCCAACTCCTGCTACACCTAATACTATAACACTTACTATTATTGCTATTTTCTTTTTCATAGTTTTACCTCCTAGTTTTTAATTATAAAATAATACGATTATTTTATAAAAAATATTATTTTATAACAAAATATATTTAAAATTTTAAAATTAATTAAAATTTATACCAAAATGTTTGTATCCTATTTCTGTTATCTCTCTTCCACGTGGTGTCCTTTTTATAAAACCTAGTTGTATAAGATATGGCTCATAAACTTCTTCTATAGTATCACTTTCTTCACCTATAGATACAGCAAGATTATCTATACCAACAGGACCTCCTGAAAATTTTTCTATAATAGTTTTTAATATTTTTTGATCTATAGGATCAAGGCCTAATTTATCCACATCTAAAAAATTAAGTGTTTCATCTGCAACAGCTTTTGTTATATTTCCGTCATATTTAACTTGTGCAAAATCTCTTACCCTTTTTAATAGCCTATTAGCTATTCTAGGTGTTCCTCTTGAACGTCTTGCTATTTCTAAAGCTCCTTCTTCTTCTATATCTACACCTAAAACATTAGCAGAACGTTTTATTATATGCATCAATTCTTCTGGATTATACATTTCTAAACGGCTTATAACACCAAATCTATCTCTTAAAGGGTTAGTTAAAAGCCCTATTCTTGTTGTAGCACCTATAAGAGTAAATTTAGGTAAATCTACTCTTATACTTTTGCTATTTGCCCCTTTACCTATCATTATATCAAGAGAAAAATCTTCCATAGCAGGATATAAAACTTCTTCTATAGCTCTATTTAGCCTATGTATCTCATCTATAAAAAGAATATCTCCTTCGTTTAAAGAGTTTAATATAGCTGCCATATCTCCTGCCCTTTCTATAGCAGGGCCTGATGTAGTTTTTATATTAACCCCCATTTCATTTGCTATAATGTTTGATAATGTGGTTTTGCCAAGGCCTGGTGGCCCATATAACAAAACGTGATCTAATGGCTCATTTCTCATTTTTGCCGCCTCTATATATATTTTTAATGTTTCTTTTACCTTTTTTTGTCCTATATATGTGTCTATAGTTTGAGGGCGTAGTTTTGTTTCTATCAAGGCATCTTCTTCCTTAAAATCTGATGTTATTATTCTATCTTTTATGTTAATCACCTCTTATTTAGATAATTTTTTAAGGCATAAACCTATCATTTTATCTACTGGTAAATTTTTATCTTCAATGCTATTTATAGCTTTTAATATTTCTAGTTTTGTAAAACCAAGGCTGATTAAGGCATCTAAAGTTTCTTTTGTGTTGTCATTTTCTTCTATATTTTCAGTTATTTGTGGCTCTGTGTTAATAGCATCTATTATATCTACTTTATCTTTAAGCTCTAAAGCTATCCTTTGTGCTATTTTTTTCCCTATACCTTGTCCACTAGATAATACTTTTATATCTGATGTTATAATAGCAGATATAATCTCTTGTGGGCTCATAATATTTAAGAGAGCTATTGCTCCTTTAGGGCCTACACCAGATACAGTTATAAGTTTTTCAAATAACTGTAGTTCTTCTAGTGTTAAAAAGCCAAAAAGAGAAATATCGCCCTCTTTAACATTCATAAATGTATATAATTTTACATTTTCTCTATTTTTGTTTAAATAAGTATATAATTTTCCAGAAATATTTATTTTATAACCTATACCATTATTTTCTATTATTAAAAAATTTTCTTTTAATATTTCAATATTACCCTTTATAAAACTAATCATTTTTACACCTAAGCCTTAAATTGATTCTCTTGTGGTATATATTTATATCCTACACTTTGTAATTTTTCTTCTATTTCTTGTTTATCTAGGTTATAACTATCACAAAAACTACCTAAACTATCAAAATCATCTCTAAGCTTTGTATTTACAAAACTTAGTAACATATATGGATCTTTTGGTATATTCATTTTTTATCACTCCTAAAAAATTTTCTTCTTAATATTATACCATATGTTTATATAGTTTTCTATATTTACTTTCCATAAAAATAATTATAATAGTAATTATTTTTATACTTACATTTTAAACTTTTTTATTATTTATCAACAGATAAAATAGGCAAAATAGAATAACCATCATTTTCTATTTTATCACCTAGCTTAAATTTTACTTTTTCTTTAAAGATAGGGCCATCAGATACAAATGTATGATATTCACCATTTTCTCCACATACGTCTGCCCCTTCTTTTTCTATTTGCTCACAAATTTCTTTTGTCATAGTAAGCCCTAAAAATTTATCATCTAACATTTTTGTATTTATAACTGTAAATGTAGAAGTAAAACCACTATCTAAAAATTCATATACAAGAGTTTTTCTATCTTCTTGCCAAAGTGGAAAACAAGGCTCTATACCTACATTTTCACATCTTTCTGTGCACCATTTTAAATGACATTCTAAATCTATATCACCAAATATACAAACCTCTGCTCCTTCTTCTTTTGCTTTAGCTAATGCTTTTTCAAAATTTTGTGCATATTGTTCTCCTGTTGTTTCTATAAGCCATATAGGTATATTTAAAGATTTTGATACACTATCTAAAACACCTTTAGGCACACCATGAAACCAAGATAAATTTCTATCTTTATTATAAGTTATAATTAAGCATAAAGGCTCAAGACCTGCCTTTATAGCTCTATATATAGATAACATACTATCTTTACCACCACTGTATGATGCTACAAATTTTTTACCTTTTAAATTTTCTTTTATCATTATAATCACCTTTTCCCTTTTATTTTTTCTATAGCATTTATTAATTTTTCATTTTGTTCTTTTTTATATATACCTATTCTAAAAAATTCATTTGTAAGATTAGTATAGTTGCCACAATTTCTTATAGCAATATTATAATCTTCATATAAAATTTTATCAAAATTTTTAAAACCTTTAAAAAATATATAATTTGCATTGCTACCTATTATTTTAAAACCTAATTTTTTAAGGCTATTTATTATTTTTTCTTTTTCTATATTTATATAATTTAAACTTTCTTTTAAGTATATATGACAATCTTTAAGACAATATATACCCATTTCTTGAGCAAATATAGAAACAGGCCAATCTGCACCATAAAAATATAAATTTTCTATTGTTTTTAAATTTGAACTTATACAATAACCAAGCCTAAAACCTGCAAGAGCAAATATTTTTGTAAAAGCCTTTAAAATAATTAATTTATCATATTTAGCTATAAGATTTTTACTAGTATATTTACTATTATCTTCTATAAAATCTATAAAACATTCATCTACAAAAACATATCCTTTAGTTTCTTGTAAAATTTTTTCTATTAAATCATTTTCTATTAATTGGCCTGTAGGGTTGTTTGGGTTACATAAAAATATTATATCAAATTGTTCTTTTTTTATAATTTGTAATATATCTTCTTTTAAATTAAAATCGTCTTCTTCTAATAATATATGTTTATATATATTACAATCTACCGTTTTTAAAGCCCTTTCATAATCTGCAAAAGTTGGTGCTAATATTAAAGCTTTTTTAGGCTTTATATAATTAACCGCTCTAAAGATTATATCTGATGCACCATTGCTACAAAATATATATTCTTTATTTATATTTTCATATTTTTCTATAGCTTTTCTTAAATTTGTAGAAAAATTATCTGGATAAGAAACACTTTTATTTAAAGCATCTTTTAAAATTTTAAAGCTATCTTCTTTTAGTCCTAAAGGGTTTATATTAGCAGAAAAATCTATTATATTATTATTTTTAAAAATTTCATTTCCACCGTGTTCATATTTATACATATTATCACCATATTAAAAATATTATTAATAAAATTATTATAAAAATTAATGTAGATATATACATAAGCTTATTAGTAATAACAATGTCATTTATATTAGCCTTTCTATTGTTATCACCTATCGTCTTTTTTTCTACAACCTTTCCATTATATGTGCTTTTGCCACCTAGCTGTATGTTTAAAGCTCCCGCACAAACCGCCTCTGTATGAGCAGAATTTGGGCTTAAATGGTTATATCTATCCCTTAAATAAATTTTTATAGCATTTTTTGTATTAAGCCTAGCTAAAAATGTGGCAAATATCATTAATATAGCAGATATTCTAGCAGGTATAAAATTTACAACATCATCTAATTTTGCAGAAAATTTGCCAAAATATATAAATTTCTCATTTTTATAACCTACCATAGAGTCAAGCGTATTAATAGCTTTATAAACCATTCCTAAAGGCACACCACCTATAGCTAAAAATATTAAAGGTGCTATAACCCCATCTGACAAATTTTCAGATATAGTTTCTACAGTAGCTTTAACTATTTTTTCTTCTTCTAAATTTTCTGTATCTCTACCTACTATATATGATAAATATAACCTGGCATCTTTTATATTATTATTTTTAAGCTGTCTATATATTTTCATACTCTCTACATAAAGACATTTAGGAGCTATTATAAAATAACACATAATAACCTCAAAAATAATACCTAAATAAAAATTTATTTTATAAAAAATGTAAACCAAAAATAAATTTGTAAAAAATACTAAAGCCAATATAATAATATTCATAAATAAACCATATATAAATTGTAATTTTGGTGTTTTTATTTTTAATTTATCATAAATTTTTATACCAATATTATTAATATAACCTAAAATCCTTATAGGGTGTAACATATTGTTAGGGTCACCTAATATACAATCTATTATAAAGCCTATTATTATAGCATATTTAAAAATCATATTTACCTCTTAATCAAGTTAGTTAAAAAATTGTATAGCTCTTTATCATCATAAATAACATAATCTGCATTCTCTATTAAATTTTTAGATATTTTTCTACTACCACCAAAGGCAATACCAATATGTGCTCTTTTTAACATACCTATATCGTTATCCCCATCACCAATAGCAATAAAATTAAAATCAAATTTTTTAACTATATCTTCTTTATTTATAACTTTTGTTACTTTATATATTTTATTATCTTTTAACATACTTTCACAAGAAAAATATTTATCTTCCATATTAAGCTTTTTTAAAATTGGCTTTATAATTATATCTAAATTTCCTGTTACTATATAGCATCTTTCTTTATTTTCTAATATAAATTTAAATATATATTCATTTAATTTTATATCTTTCACTATATTATGTATTTTTTCTATAGGTATATTTTTTAACATATTAATTCTATTTATAAAATTTTCACAAAAGTTTTCTTCTCCATTCATAGCTTTTTCTGTTAAAATTTGTATTTCTTTAAATAAACCTATTTCTTTAGCTATAAGTGGTAATATTTCTTCTTTTGTAATAGTAGAGTCTAAATCAAAAACAAATTTATAGTTTAACATATTTATCACTATTTTTCTATACCAACACGTGCCATAACACCTTTAGTATAATAATGTTTTATCTCTTTCATTTCTGTAACCAAATCTGCCTTCTCTTTTACACTATCTAAAGCATATCTACCTGTTAATATAAGCTCGGCATTTTCTGGCTTTTTGTCTATTAAATCTAATATTTGTTTTTCTGTTAAAATCTCCATATAAACCGCCACGTTTATTTCATCAAAAATATATATATCATATTCGTTTTGCTCTAATATCTCTATAGCTCTATCATATCCATTATTACCACAAGATATATCATAATCTTTTAAAGCACCTTTTTTGGCAAAACCTTTGCCTGTGCCATATTGCTCTACTGTAACATTTGGTAAAAATTGTCTTATAGCTTTTATCTCGCTATATTCATCATCTTTCATAAATTGGCCTATATATATTTTTTTGCCTGCTCCACTTGCTCTAAGTGTTAAACCTAACATACAAGTTGTTTTTCCTTTACCATTTCCTGTGTATATTTGTAAATAACCTTTTTCCATAATATTTCTCCTTTTTATTTATATATTAATAATAAATGTTGGTATAATTTTATATAAATCGATAAAACAATAGTCTTATCATAAGGGGGGCTATGGGTATGATTAGATATATTTTAGTTTAACCCCCAATAATTGAAAAATAGCCTTTATATGTTAATAATAAAAAATGTTAATTTTCAACTTTTATATTTATACCATTTTTTTTTAAAAATTTTAAAATAATTTCTTCCCAAATTTTATCTTCTTTTTTGTCTAAAGAAAATGCTTTTTGGCTTGTGCCTGTTGTGCCTATTATACTATCATTTTGGTATGTAATATTTAAAAACATAGCGGCAGCATTATCACAAACAGCATTAACCGTTTCATCATCTAAAGAAAATACTATTTTAAAAAATTTAGGCTTTATATTTCCTTTTATAATATTTACAATGTAAGGCTTTAGCTCTTTCCACTTTACAAAGTACCTTTTTTCATCTTCTTGTAAATAATCTTTATTTATATTTCCTAAAATTTCATATTTAACAATAGTTTCTAAAGATATATTTCTAATCTCTAGCTTATCAAAACTATCTTCCTTCAAAAGTTTTTGCATAAAAATTTTAACTTCTTCGTTTTCGATAGAAAAAACTAACATACCTTTTCACCTCAAAATATATTATAACAAAAAATAGTATATATAACAAGCATATAAAAAAGCATAGATTTTTATCCATGCTTTTTTATATATTTATAATATATCTTAAACCTTACCTTTTTATTTATTTTTCTAGTATCTTTATAGCTTTAAAAGCTGCTTCTTGCTCTGCATCTTTTTTGCTTTTTCCCTTACCTATGCCTAATTGTTTGTTATTATGTGTAACTTTAACTGTAAATAGCTTATCGTGAGCAGGCCCTTCTTCATTTATAATTTCATATTTTACAGGCTCTGTGCTTTCTTTTTGTATTATTTCTTGTAAATATGTTTTACAATCGTTCATTTCAAAAGTTTTTCTTTTTTCTTTTATAATATCTTCCATTTTAGAAAGTATAAAATATTCTGCTTTTAAAATATCGTTAGAATCTATATATATAGCACCTATAATAGCCTCAAAAGCATCCGCTAAAATAGAATCTCTTTCTCTACCACCAGTAAGCTCTTCACCTTTACCAAGCTTTATATTTTGTCCTACATTTATTTCTCTAGCCTTTTTAGCTAAAGATGCTTCACATACTATGCTAGCTCTAAGCTTTGTAAGCTCCCCTTCTGATAGCTCGCTAAACCTTGTGAAAATATGTCTGCTTATAACAAGCTCTAAAACCGCATCTCCCAAAAATTCTAATCTTTCATTATTTTCTACCTCTTCTTTTTTTTCGTGGCTATAAGATGTATGGGTTATAGCAGTTTGCAACAAATTTTTATTTTTAAAATTATATCCTATATCTAAATTCATTTGTCCTCCTATTAATAAATCTTTCTTAAAAACAAATATATTTATAACTATTACTTATATTTAACAAAAATTTATTGTTTATACGTTAGTTAATGTTTTTATATATTTTATATTTGATCAATGTTAAATTATATAATAAATTTTAGGTAATATTGTAAAAGATGGCGGTATACTTTATTAAATATACCCTATGTTACCCTTTTATTTAACACCTCAATAATTAAAAAACCTAAAAAGTGAGCATAACCTAAAAAGGCATAGCTCACTAAAATAATATATTTACTTTGCAGCTTCTATATAATTCACTGCATCGCCAACTGTTTTAATTTTTTCTGCATCTTCATTTTGAAACTCAATACCAAAGCTATCTTCTAAATCAGATATAATTTGGAATAAGTCTAAAGAGTCAGCGCCTAAATCGTCAGCAAAAGTTGTTTCTAAAGTGATTTCATCTTCAGATATGCTCATTTGTTCTGCAATGATTTCTTTAACTTTTTCAAATACCATAGTAATTACCTCCTTATATATTTTAACACATATAAATATACTAGATAAAAGTAAATTTTACAAGTGTTTTTTTAGTTTTTTTATAAATTTTTTAGTTAGTATCTTCTAAAATAGCATTTTCTATTTTTGTAGCTATATCTGCATCTATAAACTTGTAGCATTGGTTTATGGCGCTTTTAATAGCTTTAGCATTTGAGCTACCGTGGGCTTTAACAACGAGAGATTTAAGGCCTAAAAATGGTGCTCCCCCAACCTCGGCATAATCAAATTTTTTCTTCACATTTTTAAAAGCACCTTTTGATAATAAGCCACCAATAGAATATAAAAAGTTAGATTTTATCTCTGTTTTTACAATAGTAGAAAATGTTTTAACAATACCTTCAGATAGTTTTAATATAACATTACCTATAAAACCATCACAAACAACAACGTCTGCATCACCTTCTGGTATTTCTCTACCTTCAATATTACCAACAAAATTTATATTTTTAGTTTGTTCTAAAAGCTCATAAGCCTCTTTTGTAAAAGTATCTCCCTTTTCTTTTTCAGAACCTACATTTACAATAGCCACTTTAGGATTATTAACTTTCATTATATTTTCCATATATATTTTGCCCATTTTAGCAAAGTTTGGTAAATAAGATGGCTTACAATCCATATTTGCACCAGAGTCTATTAAAAATGTATAGTCATTGTTGGCATTTGGTATTAATGTAGCAAGGGCTGGTCTTTCTACCCCTTTTATACGTTTTATAATAACGGTAGCTCCTGTGAGCAATGCACCTGTGCTACCTGCCGATACAAAAGCACTAGCTTTACCTTCTTTTAACAATTTTAAACCAACTACAATAGAAGAGTCTTTTTTCTCTCTAATAGCAGCGGTAGGGCTTTCTGTTGTTTTTATAATCTCTGTTGCATTTTGTATGTCTATTTGTGCTTTATTATATTGATATTTGCTAAGCTCATTATTAATAGCATCTTCTTTACCTACTAATATAATCTTTATATTTTTATTTTCATTAATAGCATCTATACTACCTTTAACTATATCTTGTGGGGCATTATCTCCCCCCATTGCATCAACAGCTATTATATAATCTTTCATATTATCACCTAATATCCTTATATTTTATTAATTATCAATATAAATTATACATTTTTAGATATAAAATATCAAGTATTAAGTTTTTTCATAATATTTTTATATAACATTATAAAAATGTTATGTTCTATAATAAATATTTAGGTAATATTATAGATTAATAATACAACATTATTATCAAAAAGGAAAGTAAATGTGATTAGATACACCATAAAAACTTTCCCTTTTATTTAAAATCCAATAATTAAAAAACAAATATTATAAAAGGGGCAATAGACTAGATTAAATATACTCTAAATCTTGCCTTTTCATCCCCCAATATTTTTTTATTCTACCGTAACAGATTTTGCTAAGTTTCTAGGCATATCTACATCACAACCTCGCTTAATAGCTATATAATAAGATAAAAGTTGCATAGGTATAATAGCTATAGAAGCCATAAATTGCTCATCTATTTTAGGTATAAAAATTATATCTTCTGAAAGCTCATCTAAATTTTTATAACCTTCTTTTGCAATAATAACAATTTTTGCTCCTCTTGCTTTAACCTCTTTTAAATTTGATATAGCTTTTGGCAAAATATCATCTTGTGTTAAAATAGCAAAAACTACCGTACCTTCTTCTATTAAGGCAATGCTACCATGTTTTAACTCTCCTGATGCATATGCTTCGCTATGTATATAAGATATTTCTTTTAGTTTTAAAGAAGCTTCTAAAGATATACAATAGTCTAGCCCTCTACCTATAATAAAAGCATTTTCTATATTATAATATTTTTCTGCAATATTTTTAATATTATCTTCTACCATTAAAACTTTATTAATATAACTTTCTATATTTTGTAAAGATTTTATATATTGTTTAAAAACATTTGTAGTTATATTTTTTCTAACATAGGCAAATTTTAAACATAACATATATAACATAGCAAGTTGTGTAGAATAACCTTTTGTTGTTGCTACTGCTATTTCAGGCCCCGCTAAAGTATATAAAACGTTATCGCTTTCTCTAGCTATTGTGCTACCAACAACATTTACAATAGATATAACCTTAATGCCTTTTTCTTTAACAAGCCTAAGAGCCGCTAGCGTATCAGCCGTCTCTCCTGATTGGCTTATAATAATACAAATGTCATTTTTATTTAATATAGGATTTTTATATCTAAATTCTGATGCAATATCTAAATTTACACATATACGGCAAGTTTTTTCTATAATATGTTTGCCTACCATACCTGCGTGCCAAGCACTACCACAAGCTATAATATGTATATTGTTTATATTTTCTATTTGTTCATTGGTAATAGAAAAATTTTCAAAAAATATATCATCATTTAAAATTTTAGCATTAATACATTTTTTTATACAAAGAGGTTGCTCAAAAATTTCTTTTAACATAAAATAGTCATATCCATTTTTTTCTGCTAAAGATATATCCCAATCTACATTAAAAATCTCTTTTTGTATTATATTTTTTTCCATATCAAAAATAGTAACATTATCTTTTTTTATAAGGCCAATTTCCATATCATTTAAAAAGTAATATTTTTTAGTATTTTCTAATATGGCAGGAATATCTGATGCTACAAAATTTTCATCTTCACCTAAACCGATAATAAGAGGGCTATCTTTTCTAGCTACAACAAATTTATCTTTATGTTGCTCACACATTATACAAAGAGCATAAGAGCCTTTTACCTCTTTCAAAACTTTACATAATGTTTCTACCATATCCCCGTTATAATAACTATGATATAAATGGGCTATTACCTCTGTATCTGTATTAGAAATAAAATTATAACCTTGCTTTTGTAAATTTTCTTTAAGCTCCAAATAATTTTCTATAATTCCGTTATGCACCACCGCTATAGTTTTATCATTAGAAAAATGAGGGTGAGAATTTATATCATTAGGCTCACCGTGAGTTGCCCATCTTGTATGGCCTATACCTATGCTACCTATGAGCCTTTGTTGTTTTGTTTTTTCTTCAAGATTAGCTATTTTACCTTTTGTTTTACATATATTTATTTTATCATCTAATATAGCTATACCTGATGAATCATACCCTCTATATTCTAATTTTTTTAAACCTTTTAATAATATATTTTTTGTATCATTTTTTCCTATATATCCAACTATTCCGCACACGATTTTTATTCTCCTTTATAAATAAATTTTTAATATCTAAAAAGAAAATAAATAAGTAAATTGGATATAATCTCTACTAAGCTATAATATACAAAAAACTTATTTATTAACTTTATAGAGATTTTTATTAGCATAATTACTTTTATTTTGTATAAAATTAAATTTTATTTTTGTTAAAAGTCTACGTCCCTTTATGCTATAGGGCGAGAAGTATCCGCCGAAAACTCGATAAACTTCTTCCTCGTCAGCTATAAAACCGCTCATTTATAGCTCAGGCGCTTTAATTTAAAAAACTATCCTCCTTTAATAATTATATAAGCGGTAAAAAATATAGTAAGCTATATTAAATAGCCTACTATATTTTAACACATATTTTAAGGTTAGTCCACAAAAATTATTAGTTATATATAAATTGTTATATATGTTTATTAGGGCAAAAGGTTACGTTCTAAAAAGGCTAAAGACAAAAGTCTTTAGCCTTAAATATTAAGCTTCGATAACTGTTCTTTTGTTGTAAGAACCACAAGATTTACAAACTCTATGACGTAACATTAATTCGCCACATTTATCACATTTAACTAATGTTGGGCTAGAAATTTTCCAACTTTGAGCTCTTCTTTTATCTCTTTTAGATTTAGACATTTTCCCTTTAGGACAAATAGACATTGTTTATACCTCCTTGTTATTAAAAAGATGTAAAAATTTTTCAAATCTAGGATCAATAAAATCCCTATCGCAACCACAGTCGCCATCATTAAGATTATGGCCACATATACGGCATAATCCTTTACAGTTCTCAGAACATAGTGATTTCATAGGTAAATTAAGCAAAATATTTGTTTTGATAGGCTCTTCTAATGTAATAATATTATCTTTGCTAGAAAATAACCAAATTTCATCATCATCTGTCATATCTTTAGAAAAAACCTCTAACATATTAAAAGATATTTCTTCGTCAAATTGCTTAAGGCAACAGTTACAATTAAAGGTAACTTTAGCTACAACATTCCCTTTAAAAGTATATTTACCATATGAATTAGTAATAGTACCTTTACCCTGTACATATACATCTTTGTGATAGACTAAAGACTCAGGTAATGTAATATTACCATTAAATTCAACATCTTTACTAAACCCGTTATTAAGACTATCAACATTAATATTCATAAAAACACTCCTGTCCATACGAACAAATTATCAACAATAGTTAATAATATATAAATAAAACACAACCTATATTATAAAGGTTTATTTATTATTTGTCAAGAAGTTCTTTTGTATCTCTAGCTATAACAAGCTCTTCGTTTGTTGGTATAACTAAAACTTTTATTTTAGAATTAGGTACAGAAATAACTAATTCTTCACCTCTTTTAGAATTTTGCTCATCATCAAGCTCTATACCAAGCCAAGATAAATAGCTACAAATTTCTTTTCTACTATCTCTACTGTTTTCACCAAGGCCTGCTGTAAATACGATAGCATCTACACCATTTAAAGTAGAAGTATATTCGCCAATATATTTAGCTACTTTATAATGGAAAGTATCGAGAGCTATTTGAGCTCTTTTGTTGCCTTCTTTAGCTGCACCTTCTATATCTCTAAAGTCACTAGAAACACCAGATAAACCAAGAACACCAGACTTTTTGTTCATAAGCTCATCAACTTGTTTATTTGTTAAACCTTCTTTTTCCATAATAAAAGATACAACAGCAGGATCTATATCTCCACATCTAGTTCCCATAACAAGACCTTCTAAAGGTGTAAAGCCCATACTTGTATCCATACATTTGCCACCATTAATAGCAGCTACACTTCCACCGTTACCTAAATGGCAAGTAATAATTTTAAGATCTTTAATATCTTTACCTAAAACACTAGCTGCTCTTTCAGAAACATATTTGTGGCTTGTACCATGAAAACCATATCTACGGATTTTATATTTTTCATATAATTCATAAGGTATACCATAAAGATATGCTTTTTCTGGCATAGTTTGATGGAAAGCTGTATCAAATACTGCTACTTGAGATATACCAGGTATTAAGCTTTCACAAGCTCTAATTCCCATAAGGTTAGCAGGGTTATGAAGAGGTGCTAATTCTATACAATCTTCTATAGCTTTAATAACTTCATCATTTATAATAACAGATTTAGCAAAATGTTCGCCACCATGCACAACACGATGTCCTACTGCATTTATTTCTTTAATATCTGTTATAACGCCATGTTTTTCATCTAATAATGCATCTATAACCATTTTTATAGCATCTTCGTGATTTTTCATTTCTTGTTCTACTTCATAAACTTCTTTGCCTTTATGTTTAAGTCTACCATCAATACCTATTCTTTCACATAAGCCAGAAGCTAAAGGATTTTCTGTAGACATATCTATTAATTGATATTTTAAAGAAGAACTACCACAATTTAAAACTAAAACTTTCATTATTATTACCTCCAAAAATTTTATCTTAACTATTTTTATAAAAATTATATCTCTATAATAAATATTGGGGTATATAACAAGATTGCCTTTTCATTTATACCCCAATAATTTAAAAAACTAAATTATTTTTCTTGTTGTTGAGCTTGAACAGATGTTATAGTAACTACACCAACTATATCTTTAGCGCTACAACCTCTAGATAAATCGTTAACAGGCTTTGCAAGGCCTTGTGTAATAGGGCCAAAAGCATCCGCTTTAGCAAATCTTTGAACTAATTTATAACCTATATTACCTGCATCTAAATCTGGGAAAATAAGTACATTTGCTGTACCAGCAACTTTGCTATCTGGAGCTTTAGTTTTTGCAATTTCTGGAACAATAGCCGCATCTAATTGGAACTCTCCATCAACAATAAGATCAGGATATTGCTCTTTAGTTATTTCTAAAGCTTTTAAAACTTTGTCTACATCTGGGTGGCTAGCGCTACCTTTTGTAGAGTGTGATAATAAAGCAACTCTTGGCTCTTTACCTGTAAAAGATTTAAAAGAGTCTGCCGAGCTTTTAGCAATAGCGCTAAGCTCTTCGCTTGTAGGGTTTTGGCATAAGCCACAATCACCAAATACAAACACGCCTTGCTCCCCATATTCACAGTTAGGCACAATCATTAAGAAAAAGGCAGATACTGTTTTAACGTTTGGAGCTGTTTTTATAATTTGTAAACAAGGTCTTAAAACGTTAGCAGTAGAATTTATAGCACCAGCTACCATACCATCTGCTATATCACATTTTACTAATAAAACACCAAAATAAAGCGGATCTTTTAATAAAATTTCTCTTGCCTTAGCTTCGTCAATACCTTTAGATTTTCTAAGCTCTACAAATTTATCTATTAAAACGTCTAATTTTTCATAGTTATTAGGATCGATAATTGTAGCACCAGATATATCTAAGCTACCTGCTTTAGCTAATATTTCATCTTTGTTACCAACTAATATAATGTTAGCTAAATCTTCTTTAATAATTTCTTGTGTTGCTTCTAAAGTTCTCATTTCTAAAGACTCGGGTAAAACTATAGTTTTTTTATTTGCTTTAGCAATTTTTTTAAGCTCTTCTAAAAAGTTCATTTTTATCCTCCTTTAATAAATGTAAATTTTTAATCTATATGTTATTTCTTTCAACTATATTATAAACATTTTTATGTATATATACAATATAAAATTTAATCAATTTTTAAATATTATCCATAATTATTTTTGGTATATCAACTAAAGGTGCTTGTATTAAAATACCACCTATCTCATTAGCAGCCTTTGGCATACCATATACAACACAGCTATTTTTATCTTGTCCTATAGTATAACCGCCTTTATTTTTTATATTTAATATACCTAATGCACCATCATTGCCCATACCTGTTAATATGGCAGATACTACCTTTGGTGCTGCATTATCTGCAACGCTATCAAACAATACGTCAACAGAAGGCATATGTCCATTAACCTTTGTTTCTTGCCTGCAAGATAAATATAACTTTCCTCCTCTTTTTAAAACCCTCATATGATAGCCACCTGGTGCTATATATACAACACCATATTTTAACATATCTCCATCTTCTGCCTCTTTCACATACATTTTGCAAATATCGTTTAGCCTATTTGCATACATTCTTGTAAAGCCTGCCGGCATATGTATAACGATAACTATCGGTGGAACATCTTCTGTTAAAGTCGTAAGTATAGATTGTACCGCTTCTGTGCCACCTGTAGATGCACCTATAGCTATTATTTTTTCAAAAAACCTATCTACCTGTTGCTTTTTAGCTCTAGAATTTATTATATTAGCAATTTCTACAGATTGGTTTATTTTTGTTAATAAGCTTTTTATAAAAACTTTATATTCTATATTGGTAGGGGTTTGTTTAAGTATAATATTTGCCATAGCACCTTTTGTCATAGCAAAAAAATTTGTAGTACTACTCTCTCCAACGCAAATCCAATTTAGCTTGTTTATATGAAAAAATTCTATTATATCATTTGTTCTCTCTTTACTTTTTGAAGATATTTGTGTTACAAAAATCTTACTTTTTTTATTTGTATACCTTCTTATTTCTTCTAAATTGTTTGTACATTTTTCAACATCTATATTATATAACTCTAAGGTTTTTTTAGTAACATTTAAAAATTGGGTTGACTCTGAAAATAAAACAATGCTAAGTTGTTTCATAAATATCACCTCATTACTAAATATAAATATTTTAGGCTCAATAATAAATGTTAGGATTAAGAATCAAAAACCTTACCCTTTTTTTCTTTATCCCCCAATAATATAAAAAGAATCATATTTTAAAGCTCTGACAAAGCATTAAATATATTCACTTCATCAGAGCTTCTTGCCTAACAATATAAAAATTTATCAAGGTCTAATAAAAGCTGAACTTCATTGTTCATTTTACCGATAGCTTTTATAAATTTATTTTGATATTTTAATTTTGCATTAGGTGGAGAAGATATAAAATTTTTAGGAATATACAATACTTCATTTACTGTGTCTACAATTATACCTATTTGATTATCTTCATATTCTATAATAATTATGCAAGTAAATTCATCATATGCTCTTTCTTCTTTATTAAATCTTATCCTAACATCTATAACTGGTATGATAGAACCTCTAAGGTTTATAATACCTTTTATAGCCTCTGGATTTTCTGGCATCCAAGTTATAGCAGGTACTGGTATTATTTCTATAACGTGACTTATATCAATACCAAAAATTTCATCTTCTATAATAAAAGTTAAATATTTATTTTTAGTAGTGTCGTTGTCTACTTCTTTTTGATATAATTCATTTTCCATCTTTCTATCCCCCTATATTAGTTGTCATAAAATCCTGCAACATCTACTATTAAAGATATATCACCATTACCAAGTAACGTACAACCGCTTATACCTTTTACTTTTTTAATATAATTAGGTATGCTTTTTACAACAACCTGTTGCTCGCCTATAAGCTCATCAACAAATAAACATACTGTTCTACCTTCCATCTCAAGCCTTATAACAACACCCTCTTCAATATCTTTAATATCTGTAGGAGCATTAAAGAAATCATATAGTCTAACTAAGTTAAACACATCTTCTCTAAGTGTTATCATTTCGTTACCGTCTGGATCTAAGAAAATATTTTCTTTTTTAGTTTTAAAAGTTTCTTGTATAGCAGCAATAGGTATAGTATATTTAGCACCACCCATACTAATAAGCATACCTTCAATAATAGCAAGAGTTAAAGGTATTTTAAGTATAGTTGTTGTGCCATAACCTTGCTCACTTTCTACAATTATGCTACCGCCTACAGCCTCTATATTAGCTGTAACAACGTCCATACCTACCCCACGTCCAGAATAGCTAGTAACGGCTTCTTTAGTAGATAAACCTGCATGGAATATAAGCTGATATATTTCTCTATCTGTATATTCTTCTTCTGGCTTTTTAAGTATACCTGCCGATTTAGCTTTAGCTAAAACCTTTTCTTTGTTAATACCTGCGCCATCATCTTTAACGCTAATAAGAATTTCTCCACCAGAGTTTCTAGCCTCAAGCTTAATAACACCTTTTTCTTCTTTACCTGCTTTCACCCTATCTTCTGGTAGTTCTACCCCGTGGTCTACCGAGTTTCTTATTATGTGCATAAGAGGATCTGCTATATGCTCAATAATATTTTTATCTACCTCTGTATCTCTACCCTCAATAATAAGCTCTATATTTTTACCAAGAGCCTTACACATATCTCTAACAATTCTTTGCATTTTAAAGAATGTAGCATCTAATGTTACCATACGCATACTCATAACACTATCTTGTACATCTTTTATAATTTTTCTAAGTTGTCTAGCCGATTTATTAAAGTTTTCAAGCTCTAAACCGTCAAGATCTGGGTTTTGAGTAGTCATAGCCTCTGATATAACAAGCTCACCCATAAGGTTTAACAATTGATCTAATTTGCCTATACTAACACTTATCATTTGTTGTGAAGAGCCTTGTTTTTTATTAGCCTCTTTAGACTTGTCGTTTTCTTTATTGTTAGCTTTAGGTTTTTCTTTAGGTTCTTGTTTAGGTTCTTGTTTAGGTTGCTCTTTAGGCTTTTCCACCTCTTTAGCTTCTTCTTTTATCTCTTCTTCTTCAACCTCCTCAAGATACAAAGCTTTTAAAAATACTGTTTGGCTAAGCATCTCGTGAACCTCTTCATAATCTTTGTTTATAGAAAATGTAATTTTAAAGCCTTTATCTCTTATTAATTCTATACAATCTTCTGACATAACATCTTTTGGATCATGCACAATATTATCTGCAATAGCCTGTAAGTTATGTACAATCGTATAAGAACGTATATTTTCCATTTCACAACCATCATCAAAATATATGGTTGCTTTATATCTTTTTAAAATATAAGGGTTAAGCTCAAAGCTTTTTAAATATATTGTAGAGTTTATAACTTCGTGTAATTGCTCATATGCAACATCTGTAGCTATAACAAATTTAAAGCCTTCTTTTTTAATTATTTCTTCAGATTTTTCATCTGTAACATCTTTAGGTATTGTATGGATTATATCTCCAAGATCTTTTAAATGGTTTATAACATTAAAAGAACGTATATTTTCCATACCACTTTCATCTTCAAAATATAAATGACATTCATATTTATTTTCAAATTGAGATGAGTCTACGCTAGGTTCGTTGTTTGTACCTTGTTGTTTTGTTTCTTCTTTTTTAGCTGCTTTTGGCTCTTCAGAAACTTCTTCACCTTTTAAAACACATAAAAAGGATTTTATTTTTTTAATTACTTCTGTTGGATCAGAGTCTGCCTCGCCACCATCTGCTATTTTATCAAGCTCATTTTTTATAAAGTCCATACCTTCAAGAACTAAATCTGTAAGAGTAGAATAATCAACATCTGAAGGATTTTCTTCTCTTAAAAAGAAAAATAAGTCTTCTGTAGCGTGAGCCGTTTTAGAAACATTTTCATACATCATCATAGCTGCAGAGCCTTTAACAGTATGCATTATTCTAAATATTTCATTAATATTATCCATAGAATAACCATCTTCACATTCTATTATTAGTTGTTCTAGCTGCTCTACAAGCTGGTTCATTTCAAATATAAACATATCTAGCATAGATTCTCTTGAAAAATCTGCCACGTTTTATCAATCCCTTCTGTTTAGTTTAAATAAAATTTTATTTACAGTTAATTTTTATTAATTTAAGGTTTTAAATAATACATAATATAATTATAACAAATTTTTATAAAAAATCAAATTATGTAGTTATTTTTTTCTATATACGGCCGGCATAACATATTCATAATCTGTTTTTATATTATTTAATGTTTCCGAATGGCCGATAAAAAGATAAGCCCCTCTTTCTGATGCATCATAAAACTTTTTAATAAGCTGTGTTCTTGTGTTGTCATCAAAATATATCATTACATTTCTACAAAATATAACCTGAAACTTTTTTTTAAAAGGAAACTTAGGTTCCATTAAGTTAAATTTTCTATATGTTATTTTGTTTTTTATATCATCTACAACCTTAACTTGTCTATCATTAATGTTTTTAAAATAGTTACTTTTCCAATCTTCGCTTAATGGCTTTATTTGATCTTTTGTATATACCCCATTTATAGCCTTTTTTAATATAGATGTAGATATATCTGTGGCTAAAAGCTCTGTGTCCCAATTGCCTTTTTGTTTAAAATAATCTGTAAGTATCATCTCTAATGTATAAGATTCTTCTCCTGATGAACACCCAGCGCACCACATTCTAACATCTTTATCTTTTGCCGTAGATTCTATATAAGGTAATACCGTATTTTTTAAATATTCAAAATGGTCTACCTCTCTCATAAAAAAAGTATGGTTAGTTGTCATTTTGTCTATAAATGTTATAGATGCGGTGCCTGTTTTATCATTTACTAAATATTCATAATATTCTGTAAATGTTTCAAACCCTTTTTTATCTAGTATATTTTTTAGCCTAGAATAAACTAAAGATTTTTTATCACTAGCTAAGCTAATACCAAAATTTTCTTTTATATAATTTCTAATAATAGAAAACTCCTTATCAGTCATCTCTTGCATTTAACATCACCCAATTCTCTTTATTATAATCCGTTATATTAATTATACATAAAATTAATAAATATGTCGATAGTTATATTAAATATTTTATATTTTTTATTATATTTTTTTGTATGTAAATGTTATTATTATAAAATATACCTATAGATTATATGCAAGCAATAATAGATAAAATTTAATTGAAAAAACTTTTTGTTTATTATATAATTAACTTATTAATAAATTTATATACTAAAAATTTTTATTTTTATAAATATTAAAACATATTAAAAGGAGATGATTATATGAAACATACCCCACATATAAACCAAACTGCCGAAATAGCAGAAACTATTTTATTGCCTGGAGATCCTTTAAGAGCAAAATTTATAGCAGAAAATTTTTTAGAAAATCCTGTTCAATTTAACGCAGTAAGAGGTGCTTTAGGTTATACAGGAACATATAAGGGCAAAAAAATATCTGTTATGGGCACAGGTATGGGTATGCCTAGCATTGGTATATATTCTTATGAACTTATTAAAACATTTGGAGTTAAAAATCTTATAAGAATAGGCTCTTGTGGGGCTCTTAGCAAAGATTTAGCTGTATATGATATAGTATTTGCTATGTCTGCCTCTACAGATTCAAACTTTGCTAATCAATATCAGTTGCCAGGAACATTTGCTCCTACTTGTAGCTATTTTCTTTTAGAAAAAGCTAAAAACATAGCCGATAGCAAAAATATACCTGTTCATATTGGTAATATTTTATCTACGGATACTTTCTATTCAGAGTTTAAAGATGCTCATAATCTTTGGGCTAAAATGGGGGTTTTAGGGATAGAAATGGAAGCGGCAGCCTTATATATGAATGCGTCAAGGCTTGGTGCTAATGCTCTTTGCATATTAACAGTTAGTGATCATATAATGACAGGTGAAGAAATATCTGCCGAAAAACGTGAAAAAACATTCACTAAAATGATGGAAATAGCTTTATCTATGGCATAATAAATGTTATAAGTTTAAAAAGGCTATAGACTTTGTCTATAGCCTTTTATTTAATATTATTGTTATTGGATTCTAATATTTCGGTAAATTCTTTATATGTGCTTAAATCTTCATTTAGAGTAGTTACTGTAGTTGTACCAATATTTTTATATTCTATATCTACTAAAGCATCTGCTTTAATAGTTATAGTTTTGTGAGCTAATTTGAAAGAATAATTCATATTATAGTTATAGGTTAGCTATTTTATCTACTTCTATAATAACTACCATAAACTTTTTCATCCAAAACACTCTCCTTCATATAATAATATATAATAAATTTATCATATATTTAGTTTTGAGCCAACAAACATTATAATATCTTTACATTTTTAAAATAATTTGATAGAATTTTATATATAAATTTAATAATTTGGAGACTTTTATGAAAAAAAACAATATTATAATTGCTTTTTCATCTAATAAAATATGTAATAACATTAGTTACATACTTAATAAAAATGGTATAAACTATACCTATGTTTGTAAAACTGGATATAACCTTAGAAAATGTTGCAGTTTTTATGAAAATGGCATAATTATATGTGGCACAAATTTTATAGATGAACCTATATATAACATTATAGAAGATTTTTACAAAGATTTTATTTTTTTATTAATTGGTAATATACATACAATAGGTTTATATAGTGATGAAAAAGTTTATAAGCTTTCAACCCCTTTAAAACAAGAAGATATTATTAATGCCCTAGATGTAGCTTATTATAAAAATAGTGAAAATATAGAAAATAAAAATAATGAGATTATTAAAAAAGCTAAAAATTTGCTTATAAAAAATAATAATTTTACAGAAGAAACAGCACATAAATATATACAAAAAAAGAGTATGGATAGCGGTAAAAAAAATATACATATAGCAAAGCTTATTATAGATAAATATGAAAAATAAAATTTGGCTGTAGACATTGTCTACAGCCTTTTATACTTTAAATAATTATATAATAACCATTTATAACTAGTAACTTTTCATTTATGGTAAAATTCTTCTTGCACCATAATAAGTTTTTTGTGCATAATCGTTATTTAAACTAGATATTATAACACCTTGATTTTTACTATCTGTACAATGTATATAGTTACCATCTGAAATATATATACCCACATGAGAAATAGGCGTATTGCCACCAGTATTAAAAAATACTAAATCTCCTGCTCTTAAATCACTTTTTTCAACTGATGTTCCATTTAAATATTGATCTCTAGAAACACGGTTAATATTTATACCAAAATGTTTAAATACTGCATATGTAAAACCTGAACAGTCTGTCCCAACATTTAGATTTGTGCTACCATATATATATGGCTTTCCTAAATGCAATTTAGCAAAATTAATAACATTTTCTGGTGTTGCATCTGAACTTATAGACGGTTGTTGTTCTTTTTCATTTGTTATAGTAGCAAATTGTGAGCTTATATAACCTATTTTACCATTATATTTAACCTTTAACCAAGAGCCACTATCTTCTAATAAATCTGTATAGCTACCGCTTGGTATAACTCCTAAAACTTGTGAAGATGTAGCAGGGCTCTCTCTAAGGTTAAGCCCACTTTCAGATGTTATTTTTGCATATTTACCTGTAGGTACATTGTTTTTATTATCACTATTATTTTGATTGTTATTTTGGTTATTATTTTCTGGTAATTGTTCTTCTGGTTTAGAGCTTACTAAATATATATTTTCTATATAACCTATTTTTTCATTAAAAAATATTTGAGAAAAATTACCATCTTGCTTGCCAACTACTACCATAGAGCCTGTTGGTATAGAACCTACAGCTTGTCCTACATTAGATGGTTGAGCAAAAACAGGCACATTATCTGCTTTTAAATTAGTAACTTTTGCAAATTTTGTTGTAACATAGTTATAATCAGTAAAAGATATTTTAAAAACAGAATCTAAGCTATCCATTTTAGATATAGCCTCACCATTTTTAGATGATATAATGGATATATCTTCTTTTTTTACACTATCTATATTATTAGCTGTAACAACATTTGTAGCATAAACATTTACATTGCTAGCTAACAAGGCTAATGCTATTACAGACGTTTTTGTTACACTTTTAATTTTCAAAAAATTTCCCTCCTTAGTAACTATAGTTAATTAGAATTATACACCTAAACATATATTTTTGTCAATTTTATATATCCAAAAAAAGATAGGATAAGTAACCTATCTTTTTAATTAGTCAAAGTGTTTTTTCATTTTTTCAAAAAAGTTTTCTTTTTTTATTGTTGGTATAGTGCCATCTTCTGATGCAAATTTTATAAGCAACTCTTTTTGTTGCTCACTTACTTTTGTAGGCACTACAACTTTAAATTTTATAATTTGATCGCCTCTAAGCTTAGGATTGCGAACGTTAAACACACCTTTATTTTTAAGAGTTACCGTTGTTTCTGGTTGTGTTCCTGCTTTTACAACATATGTTTCTTCCCCATCTATTGTAGGTATTTTTATTTCATCACCTAAAGTAGCTTGAACAATAGAAATAGGCACTTCTACATATATATCGTTATTTTGTCTAACAAAAGTTTTATGTGGTTTAACACTTATAGCTATAAGCAAATCTCCATTAGGCCCACCTTTTTCTCCTGGTGCTCCTATACCTGCTTTTCTTATGCTTTGCCCCTGGTTAATACCTTTAGGTATTTCTACCGTTATAGTTTTTGTTTTTCTAGTTTTACCTCTACCGTTACAAACATTACAAGGCTCTTTTATAACTTTACCTTCTCCGTGGCAAGTGCGACAATCTGTTACAGTTGTCATAGCCCCTAACATTGTTTGTTTTATAGTTCTTTCTTGGCCAGATCCACCACAAGTAGGACAAGTTTGAGCGTATGTACCAGGTTTTGCACCTGTACCGCTACAATTATCACATTTATCGTCTGCCTGGAAAGATATTTCTTTAGTGCAACCAAAAATAGCCTCTTCAAAATCTATCGTAAGGTTATATTGTAAATCTGCACCTCTTGAAGGGCCTCTTCTTGTTCTTGAGCCGCCACCAAATATATCAGAAAAGCCACCGCCACCAAAGAAGCTTTCAAAAATGTCGCCCATATCCATACCAGAAAAGCCACCACCACCAGAAAAACCACCTGAGCCATCAAAGGCTGCGTGTCCAAATTGATCATAGGTTTGTCTTTTCTTTTCATCACTAAGAACCTCATAGGCTTCTGTAGCTTCTTTAAACTTTGTCTCTGCCTCTTGGTTATTTGGGTTAGCATCTGGGTGATATTTTTTAGCAAGCTTTCTATAAGCTTTTTTAATATCTGCATCTGTTGCGCCTTTATTTACACCTAAAACTTCATAATAATCTCTTTTTGCCAATTTTTTCACCTACCAATTAAATTTTTTAATGACTATTTAAACAAAATATAGTAAAATATAAAATTAGAAAGGAGTAAATATGAAAAAATTTTTAAATTATATTTTAACTATATTTATGAGTATTTTATTTATTTATATGTTTATATTTATTGCAATTTTATTTTTATTGCTAAATAAAAATTTTTATTATTTACATATTAATTATTTAGATATACAAAAAAATACAAACTATTCTATAGCAGATATAAAGTTAAACTATAATGCTATGATAGACTTTTTAATACCATTTTCAAATAAACCATTTGATTTGCCAACTTTAACATATTCAACCCAAGGTAAAATACATTTTGAAGAAGTTAAAAAAATATTTAATAATATGTCTATAACTTTTATAATTATTACAATAACACTAACTATAATAGTTTACTATTATCATAAGAAAAAAGATAGTACATTTTTAAAAAAATGCTCCATAAATTGCATTTTAATAACTATTTTTATGTGTTTTATAGGATATATAAATTTTGATAAATCTTTTATAATATTTCATAATATATTTTTTGATAATAATTATTGGATATTTGATCCTATAAAAGATCCTATTATAAACATATTACCACAAGATTTTTTTAGAAATTGTAGTATAGTTATTTTTATATTTATGATAATAGGTTCAATATTTTTATATATAATATATAAGTTAATAAAAATAAAGTTTTCTAAAGTATAAAATTTTATTTTCTATATGTTAATAATGATTTGCCCTCTAACCATAGGCTAGAGGGTTTTCACATAATTTATATTAACCGTCTATAATATCATCATTATTTGTAGCATCTTGTGCCCCTGACATATCTCCCATATTCATATTAGGGTTGCCACCTGCTTGTTGATAAAGTTTAGTTGAAAATTCATTAATAAATTTTGTAAAACTTTCTGTTGCATTTTTTAATGTTTGAGTATCTGTTTCGCTCATAGTTTCTGCAACCATTGGGCTAGATACAGCTTTTAAATTATCAATTTCTTTTTGAAGTTGTGCTTTATCTTCTTCTGCCACTTTTTCGCCAACATCTTGTAAAACTTTTTCACCTTGGAAAATTAAACTTTCTGCCTCATTTTTAGCATCTACTGCTTCTTTTCTTTTAGCATCTGCTTCTGCATATTGTTCTGCTTCTTTCATAGCTCTTTCTACTTCTTCATCGCTTAAGTTTGTGCTAGAAGTAATAGTGATGTTTTGCTCTTTACCTGTGCCTAAATCTTTAGCAGAAACAGTAGTAATACCGTTAGCATCTATATCAAATGTAACTTCAATTTTAGGTATACCACGAGGAGCAGGAGCAATACCGTCTAATTTAAATTGACCAAGCTCTTTATTATCTCTAGCCATAGGTCTTTCACCTTGAACTATTCTAATATCAACGGCAGTTTGATTATCTGCATAAGTTGTAAATGTTTCTTTTTTATTTGTAGGTATAGTAGTATTTCTAGGTATTAATACAGTAGAAACACCACCTGCTGTTTCTATACCTAAAGATAAAGGTGTAACATCAAGAAGTAATATACCGCCTGCACCTTCATCTCCTGCAAGTTTACCACCTTGTATAGAAGCACCTAAAGCAACACATTCGTCAGGGTTAATACCTTTAAAAGGCTCTTTACCAGTTATTTTTTTAACCTCTTCTTGAACAGCAGGTATTCTTGTAGAACCACCTACTAATAATACTTTATCTAAATCGCTAGCTTCTAAATCTGCATCTTTTAAAGCATTTCTCACAGGTTCTAAAGTAGCTAAAACTAAATCGTGAGTTAATTCTTCAAATTTAGCTCTAGTTAAAGTTAAATCTATATGTTTAGGGCCATCTTGGTTCATTGTAATATAAGGTAAGTTAATATTAGTTGTTGTAGCAGATGATAATTCTTTTTTAGCTTTTTCTGCTGCTTCTTTAAGACGTTGCATAGCCATTTTATCTTGTCTTAAATCCATACCTTCTGCTTTTTTAAATTCTTCTACAAGATAGCTTATAATTTTTTCGTCAAAGTCATCTCCACCTAGGTGGTTGTTACCGCTTGTAGCTAAAACCTCGATAACACCGTCGCCAATCTCAATGATAGATACGTCAAAAGTACCACCACCTAAGTCATAAACCATAATTTTTTGTTCATTTTCATTGTCAAGGCCATAAGCTAAAGCTGCTGCCGTAGGCTCATTTATAATACGTTTCACATCAAGTCCTGCTATTTTACCTGCATCTTTTGTTGCTTGTCTTTGGCTATCTGTAAAATAAGCAGGTACTGTGATAACTGCCTCTGTAACGCTTTCTCCTAAGTAACTTTCTGCGTCTTTTTTAAGCTTTTGTAAAATCATAGCAGATATTTCTTGTGGAGAGAACTTTTTACCATCATTTTCAAATTTATAGTCTGTTCCCATATGTCTTTTAATAGAAATAACTGTACCATCTACATTAGTAACCGCTTGACGTTTAGCTGTTTCCCCTACTAATCTTTCGCCAGTTTTTGTAAAACCAACAATAGAAGGAGTAGTTCTAGCACCTTCGCTATTAGCTATAACAACAGGTTGACCACCTTCCATAACTGCAACACAAGAATTTGTAGTACCTAAATCTATACCAATAATTTTTCCCATAAGTATTATCTCCTTTATTAATTTATTTGTTATTTATTATATCTTATTTTTATATTTTTATATCTAAAAATTAACTAATTTGCAACTTTAACCATACTAGGACGTATAACTTTATCTTTATATTTATATCCTTTTTGCATAACCTCTACTACAACATTTTCGCCTAAGCTTTCATCATCAATGTGTAAAACAGCGTTGTGTATGTTAGGATCAAAGGTTTCGCCAACACCTGCTACCTCTTCTACCCCCATATTTTTAAAAGTTTCTACCATTTGACTAAATATCATATCAATACCTTTAAACATAGGGTTTTCTTTGTCTTGCTCTGGTGTAGACATAATAGCTCTTTCAAAGTTATCTAATATAGGTAAAAGTTTTTCTATAGTATCTCTAGTTCCATTTTCATACATAGAGGCCTTTTCCATATTAGTTCTTTTTCTAAAGTTATCAAACTCTGCCATACTTCTTTGTAATTTATCTAAATAATCTTTAGACAAAGTCTCTGCCTTTTCAAGCTTAGCTTTAAGCTCATCTAGTTGGCTTATTTCTTCTTTAATATCTTCTATTGTTTCTTCAATAGCTTCTTTTGTAGTTTCTTCTAATGTTTCATTATCTACATTTTGTTCAATATCTTTTTCCATATTTTTTCCTTTCCCCTCAATCTGACGATAAGGATTTAAGAACGTTATTTATATTTTTAACAATACTATCTAAAACACTAACAGCTTTGGCATAGTCCATACGGGTTGGTGCAATAATACCTATTGTACCTGTAGCACCTGCTATTTTATATTCTGTTTTAACAATGCTACAATCCTTTAAACCCTCTATATGGTTTTCACCGCCTATTAATATTTGTATAGAACTGTCGTTTTCACTATTATTACTTAATATATCTACTAGCATTTCTTTCTCTTCTAAAGATTGAAAAATTGTTTTAGCCTTTTCTATATCGCTAAATTCTTTAAAATCTAATATATTATTTATGCCACTTGTATAAAATTTAACTTGTTCATCTTCTTTATTAACCTTAAAAATCTCATTAAAAACTTTTTTAATAACTTGCTCTCCTTCAGATAGAATATCTGTATCGTTTTTATCAAACAAATCTTTTATCTCATCTAAAGAATATTTATTAATAAGGTTATTAATAGCAGAGCTAATAGTAATTAAATCTTGTGTAGAAAAATTTTTATCTACCGGCACAATATAATTTTTAACCGATTTATTTTCTGTAACAACAACAGCTATAATAGATGTTTCATCTAAACATACAAGCTGAATGTTTTTAATCTTTTCTTGCTCTGCTTTTGGCTGGCTAATGATAGTAGCATAATTTGTAAGCATAGATAAAGCTTTGGCTGTTTGTTCCATAAGATAATCCATATGATTTATATTATTTATAACTACATTTTGTAAAAAATTAGTTTCTTCTTCTGTGAGCTCTCTATGAGACATTAGGTTATCTACATAAAGCCTGTAGCCCTTGTCAGAAGGTATACGGCCTGAAGATGTATGAAGCTGTGTAACTAAGCCTAAATCTTCTAAATCGCTCATTTCATTTCTTATAGTTGCACTACTAATACCAAGGTCATATTTTTTAGCAATAGTACGAGAGCCTATAGGCTCGCCTGTTTCTATATAATCGTTAATAATAGCTTCTAGTATTTTAATTTTTCTGTCATTTAACGCTTTCATTTTTTTATCATTTACATTCAAAAAATCACTTCCTTAGATACAAATAATACAAAACACACTATCTGTTAGCACTCAATTTTCACGAGTGCTATTGGATTAACATAACCATACCATTTTTTTTACATCTTGTCAAGTACTTTTTTATTTTTTTATACTACATTTTTTTACAAGCTATATTTTTTGTCATTTTTATTATTATATACATTAAAATTTTTATATTTTTATTTTTTTAATATCTTTTCTTTTATTTGTTATATAATTAATTTTAAATAATTTGGATAAATATACGTTAAAATTTACCTTTTTATTTATAATACAAAAAATTTAAAAATAACCAAAATTTATTACAACACAAAAAAAGCTAGATCTTTATCTAACTTGCTAATTAATAATAATTATGGACTTAAAAGGCTGTAGGCTTAGCCTACAGCCTAAAGCTAGCATTTTATCTAGCTTTCTACCCGTACATAATACCCTTAATATTTTCTAAATAATAAATTGTCCCCCAACAATTTAAAAATATAAAAAATACCAACCTCTTTATATAGTTTTTACTATATAAAAAAAGCTCTACAATAGATTACCAATGAGAACTTAAAAAAATCAATTATTAACAAACGTTCATTAATAATTAGTAATAGTTCGGTAACCCAGCCGTCATAAGTATAAAACTCTTAGACCTGTGGCTTTGCGTCCTTATTTTTCAATAAGTTTGCCTTTTTCAATATTAAAACTAAAATAATGATATAATCTTAACAGATTATACCATTATTCTATCATACTATACTATATTAGTCAATATAATTATTTAACAAATTTTTTATACTTAATATATACAAAAACTACATATTATGAACAAATTTACATTAAAAAGCAGGAATTATTGCACCTTCATATTTTTCTTCTATAAATGTTTTTATTTCATCGCTAGTTAAAGCTTCATATAAAGCTTGTATCTCTGGTTTATTTTCGTCCCCTTCTCTAACAACTAATATATTTGCAAAAGGAGAGTCGCTACCTTCTATAATTATAGCATCTTGCACAGGGTTAAGGTCAGCTTGTAAAGCATAATTTGTATTTATAATAGCCATATTAACATCATCTAAAGCTCTTGGTAATGCTGCTGCGTCCATTTCTATTAGCTCTAAATTTTTAGGGTTTTCTTCTATATCAAATATAGTTGCTTTATCGCCAACACCTTCTTTTAATTTTATAAGACCATTACTCTCTAAAAGAAGTAATGCTCTAGCACCATTTGTAGGATCATTAGGTAATGCTATTTTATCTCCATCTAGAATATCATCTAAAGATCTTAAAGCTTTAGAATACATACCCATTGGCTCTGTATGTACCGCTCCAACAGATACAAGCTTTTCTCCTGTTTCTTCAACATAGTCATTTAAATAAGACGTATGTTGAAAAAAGTTTGCATCTATTTCTCCTGACGCTAGGCTTGGATTTAAAACAGTATATTCTGAAAACTCTTTAACTTCTAAAGTAATACCTTCCTCTGCTAAATTATCTACCACTTCGTTTAAAATTTCTGCATGTGGCACACTTGTTGCACCTACTGTTATTGTTTTCTCTGTTTGCTCTTGGCCAGTTGTATTTGCTTTATCACTTTCTTGGCTACTTCCACAAGCTGTAAGACCTAAAAGTGATATAGCTAATAATGATGTTGTTAAAAATTTTTTCATAATATTACCTCTTTTCAAATTTTATTTATATTAAAAGTTATAGTTTTTTCTACAAACTTTTAAATTTTTATTTTTTATTTAATTTTTTTCCTAAAATATTACCAATAGTTTGAACTATTTGTACCAATATAACCATTAATACAACGCTTATTATTAAAATATCATCTCTATATCTTTGATAACCATATGTAATAGCAATACTGCCAAGACCACCGCCACCTATAGTGCCTGCCATAGCAGAGTAGCCTATTATACTTATAATAGTAGTAGTTATAGTAGATATAATAGAAGATATACTCTCTGGTATTAAAACTTTATGTATTATTTGCCATTCATTTGCACCCATAGATATAGATGCCTCTATAACACCTTTATCTATCTCTTTTAGGCAAGCCTCTATCATTCTAGCAACAAAAGGTATGGCCGCCACCGTAAGAGGAACTATAGCCGCCTTAGAGCCTAAAGTTGTACCTACAATAAATTTTGATAAAGGAAAAACTGCAATCATTAATATAACAAAAGGAACGCTTCTGCCTATATTTATAATTATACCTAAAAATCTATTTATAAATTTATTTTCTAATATACTGCCTTTTTCTGTTACATATAATATAATACCTATAACAATACCTAATATAACAGAAAATAAACTAGAAAAAAACACCATATACAAAGTATCATTAAGCGCAGGTAAAACTATTTTTTTAAGCTGTTCTAAATATTGTGCATTAATATTCATATTTTACCTCCTCAATTAAAACGTTATTTTCTTTTAAATAGTTTATTGCATTTTTTATATTTTCATCTTGCCCTGTTATTTTTATAACTAATGTACCTATAAGGGTATCGTCCATATGTTGTATGTTGCCGAGCAATATAGATACTTCTACGTTATATTTTACTATCATTTTAGATATATAAGGAGAAGTAGATGTTTCGCCTATAAATACACCTTTTATAACTATACCATTGCCGTCTAATGCTTTTTGATAAATATCATTTTCTAATTTAACATCTACAGAATCAAAAAAGCTTCTAGCTATTTTAGTTTTAGGCTTTATAAATACATCTGACACTAAGCCACATTCTGCTATTTTACCTTCTTCTAATATGGCAACTCTATTACAAATATGCTTTATAACGTCCATTTCGTGGGTTATAATAATAATAGTGATGCCTAGCTTTTTGTTAATATCTTTTAAAAGGCTTAATATAGATTTTGTAGTTTCTGGGTCTAATGCGCTTGTTGCCTCATCACAAACAATAATGCTAGGGTTGTTAGCTATAGCTCTAGCTATGCCCACCCTTTGTTTTTGTCCACCAGATAACATAGAAGGATACATATCTTTTTTATCTAAAAGGCCTACAAGATCTAAAAGCTCTTTAACCCTTTTGTCTATATAATCTTTTGGTTTGTTATCTATACGCATAGGAAAAGCAACATTTTCATAAATAGTAGAGTTCATTAAAAGGTTAAAATGTTGAAAAACCATACCTATTTTTTTTCTAGCTTCTCTCAATTGTTTTTTAGATAATTTTATTATTTCTTGGCCATCTATTTTTATACTACCGCTTGTAGGTGTTTCTAATAAATTTATACATCTAACAAGGGAGCTTTTACCTGCACCGCTAAGGCCTATTATGCCAAATATTTCTCCTTTTTCTATATGTAGATCTATACCTTTTAATGCTCTTACAGCATTTTCGCCCTCTCCATATGTTTTAATAAGATTTTCTATTAAAACCATTTTTTCACCTCACTAGCTAAAAACCATTTATATAATTAAAAATTATTATATCACTATATATTTTTTTGTCAAGTTAAACAATAAAATATATGTATTTTTTAGCACTTTTACTAATGAGATATATTTATTTTATATGCTATAATATTATAAAAAAAGAAAGGACAATATATATGATATTTTATTTTACAAGCACAGGTAATAGTAGATTTATAGCTAACAATATGGCAAAAGCTTTAAATAAGCCTGTAACATCTTTAAATGAAGTTTTTAAAAATAATTTAAAATTAGAGTTTCACTCACAATCGCCTTTTATATTAATAAGCCCTATCCACGCTTGGAGAGTGCCTAAAAAAGTCGAAAATTTTTTAAAAAATGCAAAATTTACTGGTAGCAAAGAAATTTATGTTATTGTTACAATGGGTGAAGATTGTGGACTAACTCAAAAATATTGTAAAAAAATGATAGAAAAAAATAATATGATTTTAAAAGGTTTTAAACCTATTGTTATGCCAGATAATTATTTTATATCAGCTATTATGAAATCTAAAGATGAAAATATGCAACAAATAAAAGATGCTATACCCACTATAAACGAAACGATAGATTTAATACGTAAAAATGAAAGTTTCTTTCAAACAGAATATAATAAAAATGATTGGTTTTTATCAAGTGTTGGCAACTGGGGCTTTAATAATTTTATGGCTAATAGCAAATCTTTTACTCTTTCTGATAAATGTATAAAATGTAAAAAATGTGTAAATATATGCCCTACAAATAACATTACATTAAATGAAAAAATTAGTTTTTCAAATAAATGTATGTTTTGTTTAGCTTGTTTACATAATTGCCCTGTTCACGCCATAGACTATAAAGGAAAAATGGCTAAAAATGGCTACTATGTATTTCCACAAGAATTAGAAAATTTTTAAAAGGCTATAGAAAAAATCTATAGCCTAGCTTAATATATTATAATTATATAATAAATATTTAAAACCCTAAAATAACTATTCAAAGAGTGCTTTAGAAAATTCTTTTGCATCAAATGGCCTTAAATCATCTATGCCCTCACCTACACCTATAAAACGTACTGGTATTTTAAGTTCATTTTTTATAGCTATAACAACACCACCTTTAGCCGTACCATCTAATTTTGTAAGCACAATACCTGTAATCTCAGATACTTGGCTAAAAAGCTTTGCCTGTTGTAATGCGTTTTGCCCTGTTGTAGCATCTAAAACAAGTAATGTTTCTATCTGGGCATCTGGATTTTCTCTGTTTACAATTCTAGCTATTTTTTTAAGCTCTTCCATAAGATTTTTTTTGTTATGCAACCTACCTGCCGTATCACATATTAAAAGATCTGCTCCTCTTGCTTTACCTGCCTGTATAGCATCAAATACAACTGCCGCTGGATCTGAGCCTTCTTGATGTTTTATAACATCTATACCGCTTCTTTCTCCCCAAACTTGCAATTGATCTATGGCAGCTGCTCTAAATGTATCACCTGCTGCTAATATAACTTTTTTACCTTCTTTTTTATAATTGTTAGCAAGCTTACCTATTGTTGTTGTTTTACCTACACCATTTACACCTATAATAAGTATAACACTAGGAGATTTTAAGCTAAATTCTTCTGTTTCTTCTTCTAATATTTCAGATATAACACGCACTATTACATTTTTTACCTCTGTTACATCTTTTATTCTTTCTGCTTTTACTATTTCTCTAACCTTGCTCATTATATGTATAGATGTTTCAACACCAATATCTGACATAATAAGCGATTCTTCTAATTCTTCAAAAAGCTCTTCATCTATTTTTGTAAAGCTACTTAAAACCTGCTCTACACCATTTAATATGCTATCTCTTGTTTTAGATAAGCCCATTTTTATTTTGGCAAAAAATCCTTTTTTCTTAGGCTCTTCCTCTGCCTCTTCTTCTTGTTTTGTTTCTTCTAAAGTGTTTAATGTGTCTTCTTTTTTTTTTAATTTTTCTTCTATATCTTCCGCTTTTTCAATTAGGTCTTCTTTTATATCTTCTACCTTTTCTCTTATATCTTCTGCCTTTTCACTTATTCTTTCTTTTACATCTTCTACTTTTTCGGCTACTTTTTCTTTTATGTCTTCTGTCTTTTCACTTATATCTTCTTTTGCATCTTCTATCTTTTCGGCCACTTTTTCTTTTATATCTTCTGATTTTTCACTTATACTTTCTTTTATTTCTTCTGTCTTTTCTTTTATATCTTCTTTTGCATCTTCTATCTTTTCAGATACTTTCTCTTTTATATCTTCGGCTTTATCTCTTATATCTTCTTTTACATCTTCTATCTTTTCGCCTATATCTCCTTTTATATCTTCTATTTTTTCCCCTATTTTTTCTCTTATATCTTCTGTCTTTTCCCTTATGCTTTCTTTCGCTTCTTCTAATTTTTCACTTATACCATCTTCTTCAACATCTTGTTGTATATCTTCTTCCTGTTGTTCTATCTCTTCTAGATTAATATTTTCTTCTAAATTTTCTTCTTTTTTACCTTTTTTAAACCATTTAAAAAATCCCATTTTAATTCTCCTTTAAATTTTTTCATATTCTTTTGCATCTTTTAACTCTACTGATATAACTTTAGACACTCCTTGCTCTTCCATAGTTACACCATATAATATATCGGCTATTTCCATAGTTCCTGTTTTGTGAGTTATTAATATAAATTGATTTTCTTGTGAAAATCTTTTTAAAAAATTTGCATATCTTAAAACATTAGCATCATCTAGTGCGGCTTCTGTTTCATCTAAAACACAAAAAGGTGAAGGTTTCATTATAAGTATAGCAAAAAGCAACGATATAGCAGTAAGAGTTTTCTCTCCACCAGATAAAAGGGTTAATCTTTGCAAATTTTTGCCCGGTGGTTGTGCTACAATATCTACACCAGATGTTAATATATTATCTTCATCTACCAAGATAAGTTCGGCTTTACCACCGCCAAACATATCTGAAAAAACTTTGCTAAAATTTTTATTTATTAAAGAAAACTGTTGTTTAAACTGTTGCTCCATTTCTGTAACTAAAGTAGCTATTATATCTTTTAAATCATCATCTGCTTTTAAGATATCTTCTCTTTGCTTAATATTTAAATCGTAACGTTGTTTTATTATTTCATATTGCTCTATAGCACCTACGTTTACATTACCTAAGTTATATATTTTAGCTTTAATGTTTGATTCTTCTTTTTTTAGCTCTTCATAAGATAAATTTATATTTTCATAATCGTTACAAGCGCTAGCATAAGTTATTTCATACTGTTGCCACATATTATCACATAATAAGTCTATTTTTTCTTCTATATTTTCTTTTTTAGCTTCTGCTTTTACAATTTTATTTTGTATATCTAAAATATTATTATTAACATTTAAAACATCTTTTGATATATTATTTATACTGGTGTTTATATTATTTTTTTCTTGTTGTAAATTATTTATACTTATTTTTAAATTATTATTTTGTTCTTTTAAATTTTGTATGTTTATTTGTATATCTTCGATATTTTTATTTAAAATATTTTCTTTTTTGTTGTTATCTTCTATTTTTTCATCTAATAAAATATTATTTTCTTTTAATGTATGTATGTCAATATTAAGCCTACTAATATCTTTATTGCTGTTTTCTATTTCATATTGTATTTCTTTTATATTTAGCTTTAGTTCATTTATATAGTTAAAGCTAGTATCTTTATTAATTTTTTCTTCTTCTATTTTACTTTCAAAAGTTAAAATTTGTTGTTTTAAAATTTTTATATCTTCATTTAAAGTTTTAAGCTCTTCTTCTAAGCTTTCATTATTTATATAGCTTTCCTTTAATTGTATATTTATATTGTTAATATCGCTAGTTATATTTTTTATAGTTGCCTCTAAATCTTTTATATATTCGGTAGCTTGGTTTATATCTCCTTCTATTTTTATTTTTTCCAATATGATATGATTAAGATTTTGTTTATTTTCTTCTATATTTTGTTGTATATTAATTTGCTGTTGTTCTTTTTCTTCTATAAGACTTTTATTTTTATTAATATTTTCTTCTAATAAACGTATATTTTCAAATATATCTTTTAGCTCTCTACCTCTAGAAAAAATACCTGCCAATTTTTTAGATATGCTACCACCTGTTAAAGCACCACCTGCATTTATAAGCTCTCCATCTAAAGTTACAACCTTGTAAGCATATCTATATTTTTTAGATAAAGCTATAGCATTATCTATATTATCAATAATAATAGTTCTACCTAATATACTAGACATAATGTTGTTATATTGGCTATCAAATTTTATAAGGCTATCTGCTATACCTATCACACCTACCTCTTTTAATAAAGTATCTTTATCTTGTATAGGTTTAGCTTTTATAGAAGATATAGGCAAAAAGGTTGCTCTACCTTTTTTAGTTTCTTTTAAATAATTTATAGCTATTTTAGCATCTTCTTCTGTTTTTGTAACGATATTTTGTATAGCACCACCTAAAGCTATTTCTATAGCAACCTCATATTGTTTTGGAACAGCTATAAGCTCGCCAATAGCACTACATATACCAGAAAATTTTTCATTTTTTTCTTTTTCTTTTAATATAGCTTTTACAGAGCCAAAATAACCTTCATAATCTTTTTCAAGCTCTTCTAATATTTTATATTTATTTTTAAGCTCTATATATTTTTTGTTTTCTTCATTATTAGCTTGCTTTAAAGAAAAAAGTTGGTTTTTGTTTTTTTCAAAATCTAAATTATATAGATTTATATTTTGGTTTAAGCTATTTTCTTTCTCTTTTATTTGTAAAAGGCTTTTTTCTAGCACCATTTTTCTAGTTGTTTTTTCATTTATTTTGCTTTTATATAAGCCTATATCTTTCTCTAGCTTGTTTAATCTTTCTTTTAGGCTATCTTTTGAGCTTTTATAAATAGTAAGCTTATTTGATATTTCTGCCGATAGATGCATTTTTTCAACAATTTTGTTATTTATATTTTTAAATTGTTCTTGATTTTCATCCATTTTAGCAGATATATTTTCAAACTGTATGTAAAGTTTGTTAAGCTCCTCTTTTTTAATGTTATATTGAAAATTTTTAGCCTCTAAGCTAACTTTTATAATATTTATTTCATCATTTTTCTTTATTATAAGCTCATTATTTTTAGCTTGTTCTTCTTTTATACGGTTTATATCATCTTTTATAAATTGTATATTTTGGCTATCAAGATTAATGCTATTTTGGTTTTGCTCTATATTAATATTAATATTTGATATTTGGTTATTAATATTTTCTATTTGTTGCTCTTTTTCCAAAAGGCTTTCTTTAAGCTTTTGTTCTTTTTCTATATAAATTTGTTGTTCTTTTTGTAAAGATAATATAGTGTTGTTTAAAGCTTCTATATTATTTAATATATCTTTTATATTGTTTTCAGCTATTTTATATTCTGAAACAAATAAGTTTATACATATAGTTTTTAACTGTTCTGATAAATATAAAAACTCTTTAGCCTTTTCTTTTTGTTTAAACAAAGGGTCTATTTGCTTTTCAAGTTCACATATTATATCGTTAGTTCTTATAAGATTTTTTCTAACCTCTTCTAATTTATTCTCTGCTTGTATTCTTCTATTTTTAAATTTTATAATACCTGCTGCCTCTTCAAAAAGAGCTCGTCTATCTTCAGATTTGTTGCTTAATATAGTATCTATTTTACCTTGCCCTATAATAGAATAACCTTCTTTACCTATACCTGTATCCATAAAAAGCTCGTGTATGTCTTTAAGCCTACAGCTAGTACCATTTATGTAATATCCGCTCTCACCAGAGCGATAAACTTTTCTTGTTATAGCTATTTCGCTATATTCTAAAGGTAGCTTTTTATCTTTGTTATCAAGATGCAATGTAACCTCTGCAAATCCGAGAGGTTTTCTATTTTTTGTACCAGAAAATATAATATCTTCCATTTTATCTCCACGAAGAGTTCTAGCGTTTTGCTCACCTAAAACCCACCTTATAGCATCTGATATGTTGCTTTTGCCACTACCGTTAGGCCCTACAACACCTGTTATACCTTTTCTAAAGTCTAAACGTATTTTTTCAGGAAAAGACTTAAACCCCTGTATCTCTATCCTTTTTAAAAACATATAATTCCTCTTTCCATAAGATTTTATATATAATGTGTGTAAAAAAGCCCCTTTTACAATAAAAAGGCTACATTATTTATCATTATTTTTTAATATTTGTACAAAATCTTCAATCTTTTCTTTTAAAGTAGCAGATAAATCTTGTTTAACCATTATTTTACTAATAGTTTTTTTAGCTTCATCTATATTACCTGTTTTATAAGCTAAATAAGCTAAATTATATATAAACTGATTTTCTTCCATACCCATTATAGGTAGCCTTTCGTCTATGTAAGCATCGTTATACCAATTATATGCGTGTTTGTTAAATTCTAGCTCTTGATTTTTATTGTTTATATCACCGCTTATAAAGGCTATTTTTTGTGCAATATATGCTTTTTCAGATTGTTGGCTATCTTTAATATGGGCAAAATATAAAGCTATTTTATATCTATCTATAGCTTCTTTCCCATCTAAAACACTTTTATATTTTTTTGGCCTATAATTAGGGTTTAAATTTTCTTTTATATTTTTAATTTGTTTATTAGTAGTTTTATTAAAAGTTTTTGTTATAGATGCATAGCCACATCCATCACACATAACAACATAATAATAATCTGGCATAATAGGCTTAAATTTACCTCTAAGCCCTAAGTCCATTTCTATAAAAATAGTTTTTCCTTTTTTTATATCTTTATTTTTAAATTTTTTATCACATACAGGACAAATGTAGCTTTTATCATATAGTCTACTTTCTAAGTCTTCGTATTTTTCGCTCATCTTCACTCTCTCTTTCTTAAGTAAATTTTTTACAGTTTACATATATTATAAATTTTAAAATTTGTGTTATCTTATATTATAGCACTATTTTAACATTAAAATCAATATTTTACCTTTAATTTATGCCTAATTTTAGGGTTATAAATTATTTTGTTATAAAACGTTGTATTTATTAAAAAATTATTGTACTATTATTATAAAATAATTTTATTATTAGGAGGCTTTTATGTCGTATATAGTTTTAGACTTAGAATTTAATCAAGCTTTTGATTTTGAAAACAACAAAACTATACTTCTTATACCTTCTTGTAGATTTGAAATAATACAAATAGGAGCAGTAAAGTTAGATGAAAACTTTAATATTATAGATAAAATAAATATTTACATAAGGCCAAATCTTTATAAAAAAATGCATCCTTATGTAGAAAAAATAACTGGTTTATCTGCCAATTTTTTAAAAGATAAACCACCTTTTAACAAAGCCTATAAAGATTTTGAAAAATTTTTAGGTAAAGAAGAACATATTTTTTGTATATGGGGTAGCGGTGATTTAAAAGCCCTTTATAGAAACTTATCTTATTACAATATGTTATCTTCAGATTTAATATTAAAATATATAGACATACAAAATATGGCAACAAAATATTTAAAATATAGCAAAGGCGGTTGTATAGGTTTAAAAACGGCTATAGAGCTATTACAATTACCTATACAAGAAGATTTTCACGATGCTTTAAATGACGCTATGTATACGGCAGAGATTTTTAAAAAAATTTGCCCTAAAAAGCTAAATCTTAAAGTTTTTAATTCTAAAAATGTAAAGAAAAAATAAGGAGATTATTATGGATAAAATAGACAAACCTTTTAAAGTTGTATCAAAATTTAAACCTACCGGCGATCAACCAGAGGCAATAGAAAATTTATCAAAAGGTTTTATAAATGGTAAAAAATTTCAAACTCTTTTAGGTGTTACTGGCTCAGGTAAAACTTTTACAATGGCCAATATTATAGAAAAACTAAACCGCCCAACTCTTATTTTAGCTCATAATAAAACTTTAGCAGCTCAGTTATACAACGAGTTTAAAGAGTTTTTTCCCGAAAATGCGGTAGAATATTTTGTTAGCTATTATGATTATTATCAACCTGAAGCATATGTACCATCTTCAGATACATTTATAGAAAAAGATTCGTCTGTTAATGATGAAATAGATAAATTAAGACACTCGGCAACCGCCGCCCTTTTTGAAAGGCGTGATGTTATAATAGTTGCTAGTGTTTCTTGTATATATGGTTTAGGAGATCCTATAGACTATAACGAAATGGTAGTATCTCTTAGAACAGGTATGGAAAAAGATAGAGATAGCGTATTAAAAAAACTTATTGAAATACAATATAATAGAAATGATTTAAACTTTGTGCGTGGTACATTTAGGGTTAGAGGAGATGTTTTAGAAATATTTCCAGCAGGAGCTTCTAACGTAGCTTATAGAATAGAATTTTTTGGTGATGAAATAGATAGAATATCAGAAATAGACTCTTTAACAGGAGAAGTTTTAGGCTTTAGAAATCACATAACAGTTTTCCCTGCATCACATTATGTAACAAGCAGAGAAAAGCTTATGGCAGCGGTAAAACGTATACAAAATGAACTTGAACAACAACTGAAAAAATTTAGAGCAGAAGAAAAACTATTAGAAGCACAAAGGCTTGAACAAAGAACAAACTATGATATAGAAATGATGCTAGAAATGGGCTTTTGTTCTGGTATAGAAAATTATTCTAGGCATTTATCTGGCAGAGAGGCAGGTTCTACCCCTCATACTCTTATAGATTATTTTCCCGAAGATTTTCTTATGATTGTAGATGAATCTCACGTTACAATACCCCAAGTTAGAGGTATGTATGAAGGAGATAAATCTAGAAAATCTACCTTAGTGGAATATGGCTTTAGGTTACCATCTGCTTTAGATAATAGGCCGCTTAAATTTGAAGAGTTTGAGCAAAAAATAAATCAAATGTTATTTGTATCGGCAACGCCTAATAAATATGAAAAACAACACGCACAAAATACTGTTGAACAAATAATACGCCCTACAGGTCTTTTAGATCCAGAAATTTATGTTCGTCCTGTTAAAAACCAAATAGACAACCTTATAGGAGAAATAAATAGGGTTGTAGAGAAAAATGAAAAAGTTTTGGTTACTACTTTAACTAAAAAAATGGCAGAAGATTTAACTTTATATTTTAAAGAAACAGGCATAAGGGCAAAATATTTACATTCTGATATAGATACGTTAGAACGTTTAGAAATAATTAGAGATTTAAGGTTAGATGTTTTTGATGTTTTGATAGGTATAAATCTTTTAAGAGAAGGGCTAGATATACCCGAGGTATCTTTAGTAGCTATTATAGATGCAGATAAAGAAGGGTTTTTACGTTCAGAAACATCTCTTATACAAACAATAGGCCGTGCCGCAAGAAACGCCAACGGTAAAGTTATTATGTATGCCGAAAAAATAACAGACTCTATGGAAAAAGCTATAACAGAAACTAATCGAAGAAGAAATATACAAGAAGAATATAACCAATTACACGGTATAACACCAAAAACTATAACAAAAAAAGTTCACGAAATAATAAAAGCTACTGAAAGTGTTGCACCTAGTAAAAAATCTAAAAAACTAGATAAAGACCCAGAGTCTATGAGCCAAAAAGAGCTTTTAGAGCTTATATCTAAAAAAGAAAAAGAAATGAAAAAATATGCCGCTGATTTAATGTTTGAGCAAGCATCTATTTTAAGAGATGAAATTGTAGAGCTAAAAAAATTAACTTTAAGGCTATAGGCTTTTGTCTATAGTCTTTTTTAGCCTCCTTGTTAACAATAATAATACTCTCTTATTAATTTATAATACTACTTTTATAAAAAAATTAAATATAAAAATTTATTATTCTACATTTTTCTTCAAAACTTCTGTTAAAATATTGTAAAATTTATATTTTGTTTATTTATTAAATTTGTTATAATATATATATAAATTAGGTTGAATATAAATTAATATAAATTAAGAAAGGAGATAACAATGCATAAACAACAAATAACTATAAAAGGGGCTAGAGAAAATAATCTTAAAAATATAGATTTAACTATACCAAGAGATAAACTAGTTGTATTTACTGGGCTTAGTGGCTCTGGTAAATCTAGCCTTGCCTTTGATACTATATATGCAGAAGGCCAAAGAAGATATGTAGAAAGCTTATCTTCTTATGCAAGACAATTTTTAGGGCAAATGGAAAAGCCAGATGTAGACTATATAGAGGGCCTATCTCCTGCCATATCTATAGATCAAAAAACAACTAACAATAACCCTCGCTCAACTGTAGGTACCGTTACAGAAATATATGACTATCTTAGGTTATTATATGCAAGAATTGGTATACCTCATTGTCCAAAATGTGGTAAAGAAATAAAAAAACAAACGATAGACCAAATAGTAGACCAAATATGTGAGCTAGAAGAAAAAACTAAAATACAAATTTTAGCACCTATCGTAAGAGATAGAAAAGGCGAACACATAAAAATATTAGAAAATGCTAAAAAAAGTGGCTATGTAAGAGTTCGTATAGATGGAAATATTTACGACCTTTCAGAAAAAATAAATTTAGAAAAAAATAAAAAACATAATATAGAAATAGTTATAGATAGACTTGTTATAAAAGATAATATAAAAAAACGCCTTACAGACTCTATAGAAACAGCTATGAGCCTTACAGATGGTATAATAATTGTAGATGCTAACGGCTCTGATTTAAAATTTAGCCAAAATTTTGCTTGTGATGATTGTCACATAAATATAGAAGAAATAGAGCCTCGCTCTTTCTCTTTTAATAACCCTAATGGTGCTTGTGAAGAATGTACAGGGCTTGGTGTAAAACTTGTTTTTGATCCAGATATATTAGTTCCTAATAGTGAGCTTTCTTTAGCTCAAGGTGCTATTAACGCATCTGGTTGGAATTCTATTAATAATACAAATTCTATGTCTAATAGCATATTCCACGCACTATCTGAAAAATATGATTTTTCTTTACACACGCCTTATAAAGACTTACCAGAAAAAATTAAAGATATTTTAATGTATGGCACAAAGGGAGAAAAAATAAATATACAATGGGAAAGCCAAAATGGCTATAGAGAATATGCTTATGCTTTTGAAGGCATAGTTAATAACCTTGAACGTAGATATAAAGAAGCATCAGACACAATGAAGCAAGAGCTTGAGCAATATATGGTTAATGTAACTTGTAAAAGCTGTAAAGGTGAAAGGCTAAAACCTGAAATTTTAGCAGTTACTATTAATAATAAAAATATATCACAAATAACTAATTTATCTATAAAAGATGCTAAAAAATTTTTTGATGAGCTTGTTTTATCTGATAGAGAAAAATTTATAGGCCAACAAATTTTAAAAGAAATAAATGCAAGAATAGGCTTTTTGGTAGATGTAGGGTTAGATTATTTATCATTATCTAGAAGAGCGGGTACATTATCTGGTGGCGAATCTCAACGTATAAGATTAGCAACTCAAATAGGCTCAGGCCTTGTAGGTTGCTTATATATATTAGATGAACCTAGCATAGGGCTACACCAAAGAGATAACGATAAACTTTTAAATACATTAAACCATTTAAAAAATATAGGAAATACCCTTATCGTTGTAGAACACGACGAAGACACTATGCGACAGGCAGATTTTATAGTAGATATAGGGCCAAAAGCAGGAGAACACGGTGGACAAGTTGTTTTTGCAGGCACTTATGATGAAATATTAAAATGTGAAAAATCTTTAACTGGTGGATATCTTAGCGGTAGACTTTCTATACCTATACCTAAAGAACGTTTAAAACCTACAAAAAATAAAATTTCTATAAAAGGTGCTTTTGAAAATAACCTAAAAAAAGTAAATGTAGATATACCTCTAGGGCTTTTTGTATGTGTAACAGGTGTTTCTGGCTCTGGTAAAAGCTCACTAGTAAACCAAGTTTTATATAAAACATTAGCAAAAGAGCTTAATAAAGCTAAATGTAAAGCAGGTAAAGTAAAATCTATTAAAGGTATCGAAAATTTAGATAAAGTTATAGATATAGACCAATCTCCTATAGGTAGAACTCCTAGATCAAACCCTGCAACATATACAGGTGTTTTTGATCTTATTAGAGATTTATTTGCAAACACTCCTGAAGCTAAAATGCGTGGTTTTCAAAAAGGACGTTTTAGCTTTAATGTAAAAGGTGGCAGATGTGAGGCTTGCTCTGGTGATGGTATTATAAAAATAGAGATGCATTTTTTACCAGATGTTTATGTACCTTGTGAAGTTTGTGGTGGCAAAAGATACAATAGAGAAACTTTAGAAATAACATATAAAGGTAAAAGCATATGCGATGTTTTAAATATGACTGTTGAAGAGGCTTTAATATTTTTTGAAAATATACCTAAAATAAAAGAAAAATTACAAGCTATAGCAGATGTTGGCTTATCTTATATTAAGCTTGGCCAATCTTCCACTACCCTTTCCGGTGGAGAAGCACAAAGGGTAAAATTGGCTACAGAGCTTAGCAAACGTTCAACAGGTAAAACTATTTATGTGTTAGATGAGCCTACAACAGGCCTTCATACTTATGATGTTCATAGGCTTATAAATATAATAAAACGTCTTGTTGAAAATAAAAACTCGGTTATTGTTATAGAGCATAACCTAGATGTTATAAAAACTGCCGATTATATTATAGATTTAGGGCCAGAAGGTGGAGATAGCGGAGGAAAGATCGTTGCTACAGGAACACCAGAAGAGGTTGCTATGTGCGATAAATCTTATACAGGTAAATATTTAAAACCAATTTTATTTAAAAAATAATTAGGAGAAAAAAATGAAAGATATAGTAGATAATTTTATAAACGCAAAAAATATGCTAAATAAAAAATTTAATTGTAATGATGATTTTTTTATTAAACCTTTAACCGAAAATAAATGGACTATAAAAGACAATGATGGGGTTTATTTTTTAACCTATTTAGATAACTATAATAAAGCTAAAGAATGTGTTATCGTAAAAAAAAATAATGAGCCTATGATTTATAAAAAAGATAACTATACAATGGTTATCGGTATAGAATGTATTAAAGTAGCCTTTATATTAGATAATAAAAATAACTTGTAAATTTATAATCTTTTTCATAACATTAATTTATTATTTTAAATAACTATAACTTATAGAAAGGTGGTTTATTAATGAAAAAACAATATGCACAAAATATGATAGATTTTATACAAAATAGCCCTTGTTCTTTTTTAGCCGTAGAAAATACCGAAAATATACTAAAAGAAAATGGCTTTATATGTTTAAATAACATTGAAAAATGGCAATTAAAAGAAAATAATAAATATTATATAACTAGAAACGACTCTACACTAATAGCCTTTGTAGTAGGTAAAGAACCAGAAAAATATGGTTTTAGGTTAATAGGCTCTCATACAGATTCTCCTAGCTTTGTTATAAAACCTAATTGTGAAATAAAAATAAATGATAATTATTTAAAACTTAATACAGAAGGCTATGGTGGTATGATTTTATCAACTTGGCTTGATAGACCTTTATCTATAGCAGGACGTGTTATTTTAAAAGGGGAAGATATTTTTAATCCTAAAACAAAAACTATAGATTTTAAACGTCCTATAGCTATAATACCTAACCTTGCTATACATTTAAACAGACAAATAAATGAAGGGCATAAATACTCTAAGCAAAATGAAATGTTACCTATAATATCTTTAACAGGTGAAAATTTTAATGAAAAAGGCTACATTTATGAGCTTATATCAAAAGAGCTACAAATTGATAAAAAAGATATATTAGACTACGAGCTATTTTTATATGAAGCAGAAAAAGGCAATATAATAGGCTTAAATAATGAATTTATAAGCTGTTCTCGTTTAGATGATTTAATGATGGTTTATAATTCGTTACAAGGATTTTTATCTTATGCTAATAGCAACAATTATAACGGTTTAAAAATATTATATATTGCTGATAATGAAGAAGTTGGTAGCCATACAGGACAAGGGGCAGACGGTGCTTTACTTAGAGATACTTTAAAAAGAATATGTATTAGTTTATTTAATAATGAAGAAAGTTTTTATAGTATGGCAGAAAAATCTGTTTTTATATCGGCAGATTTAGCCCACGGCCTACACCCTAATTATATAGATAAACACGATATAACTAATAAACCTCTTTTAAATAAAGGTGTTTGTCTTAAATATTCGGCTAGTCAAAAATATAGCACAACAGGTGTTTGTGGTGGTATATTTGATAGCCTTTGTAAAGAAGCTAATATACCTTATCAAAAATTTGTTAACCATTCAGATGTGGTAGGTGGTAGCACAATAGGTGCTATGTTAGCTAGTCAGTTTAATACAAAAGTTATAGATTTTGGTGTTTGTATATTAGGTATGCACTCTATAAGAGAACTCGCCTCTATAAACGATACTTATGACTGTTATAAACTTTTTGAAAAATTTTATAGCTTATAATAAAAATATAAAATAGCATATAATGTATATACATTATATGCTATTTTATATATATAATACCCCTTAGTATAGTAATGATTTTATTTTATTAAGAAAGTTGCTATGCCAAACATAGTAACTAATTGTATAATAGTAACTCCTACAAAGCTAACTATAACAGCACCATATTTTTTCTTTATTCCCAATATTCCACATAAAAACGTACTTGCAAGACCAATTAAAAGGCCTAAAAGACCAATTATAAAAAGTCCTAAAATTGGGCTTACAATACCTAATACGGTAATCCAAGTAGGCAAGTTACCTAAAGGTTCATATGGCTCATTTGTATCTAAATATGTACCATTTACTGCAAGTCTAACTATTTTACCAATTCCTGCTAAATTAAATACGGTGTCTTCAATTTTAAATTCATAATCTATACCACCAACAAGTGGATTATTAGTTTTTATTGTTAATGGTTCACCATCAATAATGACATTATTTTTACGTTTAGGACGCCATTCTATAGTGTGTTTTTTGCCATTAACATCTACTTCCCAACTAGCCAAAATAACTACCTCCTTAAAAAATTCTTTCCATAAAATATTATAGTTAATATTGTCTAATAGTCAATATAAATGTAATAATTTATAATATTATAGTAAGAATTGGCATAAAATATCATTTTAAACAATATATATATAAATATATTTTTTAAAGGAGATATTATGTTTAAAAATTTGTATAAAATTATAACAATATTATTAGTAATTATATTTATATTTACTTTCTGGTATTATAAAAATTATATTACACTAGCACAAAATATACATAATATAAAAGAAAAAATAATACCATCACCTGTTATAGCTACAATAACTAACGATTGTAACGTATATTATGAAAAAGAGCTTAAAAATTATATAATAACTATAAAAAAAGGTACAAATGTTGAAATATTACAAGATAAAACAAAAAAAGTTTATCTTATAAAAAATGAAGATTTAAAAATAGAAGGCTGGGTTAAACGAGAAGATTTATACATACCAGAAACACCTATAGCTAGCAAAGACTATTTAAAAAATATAGAGCTAGAAACATATGTTAATAACCTAGGTATAGATAGCCAAACAGATTATCTCATTTTTACAGATATATATAGGCAACTTACATATATTTTTAAAGGAAAAGTACAAAATTGGAAAATTATAAAAACTATACCTTGTGGAACAGGGCTAAACGAATCGCCAACAACTCGTGGTATTTTTAAAATTTATGATAAGGGAGAATGGTTTTATAGTGAACGTTTAGGTAGTGGTGCTATGTATTGGCTTAAATTTAATGGCTCTTATCTTTACCATTCGGTAGCTATGGATAAAAATAAAAATATTATAGACAATACTATAGGTGAAAGATGCTCTAGTGGTTGTATCCGTATGGCTTTAGATGATATAAAATGGGTTTATGATAATATACCTAAAAATACTACTGTATATATAAATTAGTAGCAAATTATAATATTTTTAATATACTATATATAAGATATTATTTAGGAGGTATATTATGCCGTTATTTTTTAATAACAGATTTAATAATATGCAAAATAGATATATTAACAATAGAAACAACAATTTTATGTTTAACAATTTTCAAAATAACAATAGATTTATGCAAAATAATAACCAAAATTTTAATAACATACCTAATAATCAACAAAACACCCCCCCTTCAGATATTACATTAAAACCTTTAACAGAAGAAGAACTACAAAAAATAAATGAAGAAATTAAAGAAAATATAGAAAAAAATAAAAAAACAATAGTTAATATACAACAACCAGAAAATGCAGATATTGTATGTAACTATATAAAAGATTTTATACAAGACGAAGCTAATGCAAGTATATTTTATAAAGAGCTTTCTAACAAATGTGGTAATTCTATTTATAAGGATAGGTTAAAAGTTATATGTGATGAATGTATCTTTGAATGTAACAATTTAAAATCTTATTATGAAGATTTAAAAAATGAAAAATTTGAGCCTAAATCTATACCTATAAATGTTAATATACCTTTAAAAGTAGGCTTATTTTTAGCTATAGAAGAAGAAATTAAAAGCTATGATAAATTATGTAAAATAATAGATGAGCTACCTTCTCAAGATACTATATTATTTTATAAAATGGCACTAAAAAAATTAAGCAGAATAAATATTATACAATATATGGCTATAAATGAAAAATATTAAATATATGTTAAAAGGGCTTATTTTTAATGTTAAATAAGCCCAAATCAAAATATTGACATATTATATAATTTATTATACTATAAAAATAAATAACTTATGTAAGGAGAAAAATATGATAAAAAAGCCTATTATATCTTTTATAACATTATTTTTAATATTTACCTTGGTAGGTTGTGGTGAAAAATTAGAACCTACATATATAGAGCCTATAAATATTAATTTTAATGTGGCAAATGTTAATAACCAAACAGTTTCTTTCCAATATCCTACAGATGATTGGCAACAAAAAGATAGCTTTAACCCTGATATAATAAAAGTATTATTATATGGAAAAAATGAAAATTTAGATCCTACTACAAATATTACTATCGGCTCAACGTCTACATCACAAAATCTCACATTAGAAGATTATGTTAAGTTAATACCAGAACATTTAGAAAAGAGCTCACCGGGAACTAAAGTTTCTGTAGCAGAGCTTAGAAAAGTAAATGACATAGTTTTTAGCTATTTAGAGATTAAAACAAAAGTAACAGAAGAAGACTTAGAATATGGGCTACAAAAAGGTATATTTACAGAAGAAACCATAAAAGCTAAAGGTGGCAAAGAGGCTTTTTTAAACCAACCAGAAGTAAAACAAATACAAATGATCGTATCTTTTCAAGATAAAATTACAAATATAACGGCTACATATAGTAACGATAACGAAAAAGAAATTATTTTAAAAGCAATGTTAACTATGGTACAAACTGCTACATTATTATAATTAAAGTTTTTTAAATTATTACACTAGGTTCAAAAATATAATAGGTAGACAAATGTAATATAACAACCATTTTTTATAATACTATCGTCTTATCAATCTACTTATTATACAGCTAAATAAAAACAAGACTATAGATATTAATCTATAGCCTTGTTTTTTATTTTAAATTTTCAGGGTTTAAACATTTAAGCTCGTCTATAACAAATAACCCATTTTTTCTAATTAATACATCATCAAAATAAATTTCGCCTCCGCCATATTCTTCTGTTTGTATTAAAACTAAATCCCAATGAACGCTACTTCTATTGCCATTATCCGCATCATCATAAGCATTACCAGGTGTAAAATGTATGCTACCCATTATTTTTTCATCAAACAAAATATTATTCATAGGTTTTAATATATAAGGGTTTACACCTATTGCAAATTCGCCTACATATCTTGCCCCTTCATCAGAATTAAACACTTTATTTATACGCTCTGTATCGTTAGCAGTAGCTTTTATTATTTTACCATTTTCAAACTCTAAACGTACATTTTCATAAGTAAAACCTTGATATTCTGAAGGTGTATTATAAGTTATATATCCATTTACACTTTCTTTAACAGGTGCTGAATAAACTTCTCCATCTGGTATATTCATCTCCCCAGCACATTTTACCGCAGGTATATTTTTTATAGAAAAGCTAATATCTGTATCTTTAGCTACTATGCGAACTTTATCAGTTTTATTCATTAATGTTACAAGGTTATCCATAGCTTTAGACATTTTGCTATAATCTAAATTACAAACTTTAAAATAAAAATCTTCAAAGGCTTCTAAGCTAGTACCTGCCGATTGAGCCATATTAGGTGTAGGGTATCTTAAAACAACCCATTTTTTATTAAGCCTTATTTCTTGATGAACCCTTTTACTATAAAGGCTAGAATAAAGCTTCATATTATCGCTTGGAACATCTGCAAGCTCCGAGTTATTATCTTGAGCACCTATACCAATATATGCGTCCATTGCTTCCATTCTTTTAGCATCTATATCTGCCATAAGGTTAAGCTGTTCTTCGCTAGTGTTTAACAAAAGCTCCCTTTGTATGCTATTGTGGTTAATCTCTACAAAAGGTATAGCTCCAACATTATATGCTTCTTTTATTAAAGCTTTAACAAGAGGCATATCATAAAATCCACCACTAGATATTAATACTTTTTCGCCTTTTTGTAAGTTACAAGAATAGTTTATTAAATTTTTTGCAAGAGTTTTTATTCTTTCGTCCATAATATCCTCCTTATTAAGATATTTTTTCCATTTTATCAACTAATTGCTCAAATACTTTTAAAGCATCTTCAATAGGCTCTTTTTTAGTTATATCAACACCTGCTTTTTTAAGTATTTCTGTAGAATAGTCAGATGAGCCACTTTTTAAAAAGCCTAAATATGCTTCTGTGCCATTTTCTTCTAATATTTTTTTAGAAAATGCTATAGCACAAGAGTAACCTGTTGCATATTGATATACATAAAAAGCAGAATAAAAATGAGGTATTCTCGCCCATTCCCAAGTAATTTCTTCATCTATAACTATATCATTGCCATAATATTTAATATTTAAGTTTTTATAAATTTCACAAAGGCTTTCAAAAGTTTGAGGCTCTCCCTTTTCCATTTTTTCGTGAACAATCATTTCAAACTCGGCAAACATTGTTTGTCTAAATAAAGTAGTTCTAAATTGCTCCATAAAGTGGTTTATAAGGTAAAGCTTTTCCTCTTCATTTTCTGTTGTTTTTAAAAGATGCTCCATTAATAAAGCCTCGTTTACCGTAGATGCTACCTCTGCTAAAAATATTGTATAATCACCATAAACATATGGTTGATTTGTTGTTGTATAATAGCTATGCATAGCGTGTCCCATTTCGTGAGCTAATGTAAACATATCATCTAATGTATCTGTATAATTTAAAGATACAAAAGGGTGACAACCATAAGCTCCCCATACATAAGCTCCACTTCTTTTACCTACATTTTCATAAATATCTATCCAACGGTTATCAAAAGCATCTTTTAAATTTTTAATATAATCTTCTCCCAAAGGTTTTAAAGCTTCTAAAGTAATTTTTTTACCCTCTTCAAAAGTAATTTTTTTGTCTACATCTTTAACAATAGGAGTATATAAGTCATAAAAATGTATTTCAGAAAGGCCTAAACGTTTTTTTCTTATTGCAACATATTTATGCATAACAGGTAAAAATTTTTCAACAGTAGCTATAAGGTTTTTATATACATCTAAAGATACGTTTGTTTCAGATAAGGCGTGCTCTATAGAAGAATTATAATTTCTTACTTTTGCATTAAATATATCTGCTTTAACGCTAGATGTATAAGTTGTAGCTATTGTATTTTTTAAGCTATAATAAAATTTATACATAGCTTTAAAAGCCTGCTTTCTAACATCTTGGTTAGAATTTTCTAAAAGCATAGAATAATTACCGTGTGTAACTTTAATATCTTTTCCATTTTCATCTTTTATATGGCCAAAATCTGCATCTGCATTGTTTAGCATAGAAAAAATATTATCTGCCGATTGGCTTATTTCATAAGCATTTGCTAATATTTCTTCTTTTTCTGTTGATAATATATGTTTTTTTGTTCTTAAAAGATTTTTTATATATTGGTTATATAAATTTAAATCTGTATCTATAGCTTTTAAAAGCTCCTTTTCATCTAATGTTAATATTTCTGGCTCTAAAAATGCAACTGAGCTTTGATATAAACTTACAAGACTTTCAGATTTGCTAGCTAAAGATTGATAAAAACTATTAGTACTATCTTCATTTTTCTTTAAATTTGCATATACGTATAAAATCATTGTTTTGTTAGATATTTTATCTCTTAAAGAGAGGCAATCTTTTAGATTGTTTATTTTTATATTGTTTTTAAAACTGTCCATTTTTGAAAATTCTTTTTTTAAATTTTCAAAACGCTCTTCCCAAACTTTATCAGAAGAAACTAAATCTTCTATTTTCCACTTAAATTGCTCTAAAATTTCACTTCTTTGTTTTAATTGATCCATTTTATATGCCTCCTTTATTTATAATATACTATTATAGTATAAATCTATTATAATATATATATACATAAAATCAATAATTTTTTATATATAAAAGATATATTATATTAATTTTTAAAACAAAAAAGCTGTAGATTAAAATCTACAACTTTTTTAATATTAATTAACTAATCCGGCGTCCTTATCAAACCTATACCAATAACCATCTATTCTTCTAACAGTGTCTCTTACAGCTCGTCCGCCATCTCGTGGATCAAAATAATATCTTTTTGGCCCATCAGAATACCATCCTGATTTTACATAAGCGTTAGAACCTACCCCATTAGTAAGTAATAAATAATAGTCATCTCCTACTTTAGTTACACCTTTTGCCATTCTTCCTCTATCATCAAAATACATTTTACCAGCCGAATCTCCATGATACCAGCCTTCATGAGCAGCTCCACCATTTAAAGGATCAAAATAATATCTAGTCTCATTTCTTTTACCTTTGTTAAAAGAGTACCAACCTGTTATTTGTTCACCAGTTCTATTATTAAAAAGATATGTTCTACCCTCTTCTTCAACAAGACCTCTCATTAAATGGCCTTCATCATCAAAGAAGTAAACTTTACCATCAATTATTGCTGGACCTACTTCTGCTTGATAATCACTATTAAAATAGTATCTATCTTCACCTATACTCATCCATCCTTTTACAGCATAAGGATTTGATAAATTTTCATTAAAGTAATAATAATTTCCATCAATATTTTGAAGTCCTGTTTTACTATTTCCATATGCATCTGAATAATATAACCTACCATTTAAAGTAAAGAAACCAGTCAACACTTCAAACTTTTTATCTGTAAAACTTTTAACAAATCCATGGTATTTATAAAGGAAAGCTCCTTTGTAAATATATGGCTGAAAACCTGTTCTTGTAAATTTTTGATAATAACCTGTACTATTTGGGCCAGGGTTTGGAACCCATCCATCTAAAGTTATTGAGCTAAATGCTCTTGCAGATGGCCCCATATCATATGTATTTTCAGATACTTGGCTAACACCTACATTTTCTTGAATTTTTTCAATTTCCGTAGATACTTCTGTTTCTACATCACTTGTAGATACCTCTGTTTCTACATCACTCGTAGATACCTCTGTTTCTACATCACTTGTAGATATTTCTGTTTCTACATCACTTGTAGATATTTCTGTTTCTACATCATTTGTAGATACTTCTGTTTCTACATCACTTGTAGATGCTTCTGTTAAAACTTCATTTTGGCTAGGTAATGCAAAAGCTTGAGTATTTACTGAACCTATTAATGAAGCACCTATTAATGTAGATAACATTAATTTTTTCCTCTTCATAAAAAAATCCCTTTCTATTTTGATATATTGTAACCTTTTATTAGATTACTTCCAGATTATACCATATATGGATATAAATTGCAAGATATTTTTATATAATAAATTATATATTGACTGTAGCCTAGTAGATAGTTTATTATATTTTTTGTAATAAATCTATTTTAAAATAAAGGAGATTTTTATGGAAAACAAATTTAGAGTATCACAAGTTTTTAAGTTAGTTTTACCTACTATATTTATGATGTCTTTTATGTCTTTATATACTATAGTAGATGGAGCTTTTGTATCTAGGTTTGTGAGCACAGATGCCCTTTCTGCCGTTAATATAGCTTATCCTTATGTTAACTTTATTTTAGGTTTATCTATTATGTTAGGTAGTGGCGGTTGTGCATTAGTTATGAAAAAAATAGGAGAGGGAAGATCTGATGAGGCAAAAAAAGACTTTTCTTTAATTATAGTATTTACACTTATTATTAGTATAATATTAGTAATATTAAGCTTATTATCTATAGAATATATACTTAAAATATTACAAGCAAAAGATGACCTATATGAATATACGAAAAATTATTTATTTTATATGATAGTTTTTGCAACTCCAACTATGTTAAAATTTATAGTTGAACAATTTTTAGTAGCTATAAATAAATCAAAAATTGCTCTTATTTTGTCTGTTTCTGGTGGTATATTAAATATTGTATTAGATTATCTTTTTATAGTAATATTTAGTTGGGGTATAAAAGGAGCTGCTATAGCTACAGGTTTAGGATATGCCGTGCCTGCTATTATAGGACTTATGTTTTTCATTAAAAAATCTAGCTTATTACATTTTAAAAAACCAAGTAAAAATATATATGTTATATTAAAATCTTGTTCTAATGGGTCATCAGAAATGGTTTCTCAATTATCAAGTGGTATAATAACATTTTTATTTAACTATGTTATGTTAAAATATATAGGAGAAGATGGAGTGGCCGCTATAACAATTATATTATATATTCAATATTTAGTAACATCTATATTTTTAGGTTATTCTATAGGGGTTTGCCCAAAAATAAGCTTTTTTTATGGTAACCAAGATATACCTATGTTAAAAAGTCTTATATCTATTAGCCTAAAAATTGTATGGGGTATATCTATACTATCTTATATAATTATTTTAATATCATCACCTATATTAGTTATGTTTTTTACCGATCCAAATACAAATGTTTTTAATTTAACTATAGATGGTTTAAAAATATATTCTATTAGCTTTTTAATAGTTGGCACATTAATATTTATATCGGGTATGTTTACAGCTTTTTCTAATGGTAGGGTATCTGCTATTATATCATTTTTAAGAGCTTTAGTTTTTGAAAGTACAGGTATTGTGGTTTTACCTATAATGATAGGTATATCTGGTGTATGGTGGGCTGTGCCTATTGCTAGGTTATTAGGTGCTTTAGTTTGTTTATATTTTTATAAGAAATATAAACCTATATACCGCTACTAAAAAAATGCTATTATTTATATAAAAATACTTGACGATAGAAATTATTTTTAATATAATAAAGCTAGTGCTTGTGCATATATGATAACAAAGGAGGTGCTTTTAAATGAAAATGACATACCAACCAAAAAAGAGACAAAGAAGTAAAGTACACGGTTTCAGAAAAAGAATGAGTACTGCTAATGGCAGAAAAGTTTTAATGAGAAGACGTAGAAAAGGTAGAAAGGTTTTATCTGCTTAATGCCTCTACTAATTAACATATTATACCAATATATATTAATTCTTATTGGTTAAATAGCCCGCTATTTAGTGGGCTTTATATTTTACTTATTTATAAGGTTTATTTATAAATATAAAACCTAAAATACTTTAAATAGGAGATGAAAACGTGCTTTTTACAAAATCTCTTAAAAAAAATTATCAGTTTAGATATGTTTATAATAAAGGAAAATCTATAGCTAATAAATATTTAGTTATGTATGTTGTTAAAAACAACTCTTTAGAAAATTATCTTGGTATATCTGTTAGCAAAAAAGTTGGTAATAGCGTTGTTAGAAGTAGAGTAACTAGGCTTATAAGAGAGAATTATCGCCTTAGTGAAAATAAACTTAAAAACGGTTATAGCCTTGTGGTTATAGCCAGAAACCCCTCAAACGGTGCAACATATCAAGAGATAAACAAAGCTATGAACCATCTTTTTTCAAAACATAACTTATTTAATATTAAAAATTAGCTTATTTTTTTGGGGGTGTCCTATGCTAAAAAAATGTTGTATGTATATTATAAAATTTTATCAAAAATTTATTTCTCCTATGAAAAAACCTTGTTGTATATATCACCCTACTTGTTCTAGATATGCATATGAGGCATATGAAAAATATGGTTTTTTTAAAGGTACATACCTTACTATTTGGCGTGTATTAAGGTGCAACCCTTTTAGCAAAGGTGGATATGACCCTTTACCATAAAAATTATTAGGAGGATTTAATCTTGTTTAACTCTGTTTTTATTTTAACTAATTTTATAGAAAAAGACCCTGGCTTTATTGTTGGCCCTATATCAAAACTTTTAGGTATTATAATAAATTTTGTTTTTAAATTTGTTTATATGATAACAACTAACCATTCTCTTGGTATAACTATTATTTTATTTACTATTATCGTTAGATTATTATTAATACCTTTAAACTATAAACAGCAAAAATCTATGTATATAATGCAAAAGATACAACCTGAGATGAAAAAAATACAAGATAAATATAAAGGTAATAAAGATCCTGAAGTTGCGAAAAAAATGCAAATGGAAATGACAAAGCTTTATGCTAAGCATAATTACAATCCTCTTGGTGGTTGTTTGCCTATATTTATACAGTTGCCTATATTTATCGCCTTATATTTTATAATGAAAAATGCTTACCTTTTTGTTACAGACATAGGTAATTTATATACAGAAATTGCTAATCAAATTTTAGCTACACCAAACTATGCAGAAGTTTTAGTTCCAATAGTTCAACCTCTTGTTCCTAAAGGTATGACTATTGATATTAGCCAGTTACCAGATATGCTTAAAGCTATAAATAAATTTACGGCTAATGATTGGAACGCTATCCAATCTGCCCTACCTACTCTAGAAATATCTAGCCTTTTAGAGCAAAAATCTAACATAGAATATTTCTTAGGTATAAACCTTGCAGAAACAGTTGGTTTTACTTTTCCTAAAGTATTATTAGCTATTTTATCTGGTGCTACAACGTTCCTTTCTAGTTGGGTAATATCTAGAAAAACTAAATCTGACGATCCTACTTTAAGAATGCAACAAAAAATAATGAATATTGTTATGCCTGTTATGATGACATTCTTCACTCTTTCTATACCTTGTGGTGTTGCTATATATTGGATTGTTGGTAACTTAGTTCAAGTTGTACAACAAATCTTTTTAAACAAATATTGTGAGAAAAAATTTGCAGAGCAAGGCTTAGGTGCTAGTAAATAATTGGCTATTTTATAAGGAGGAGTTTTATGGAAATACAAAAAGTTGCTAAAACTGTTAATTTAGCTATAGATGAAGCTTTAAAAGATCTTAATACTACTATTGATAAAATTGACTATACTATACTACAAGAACCTTCTAAAGGTTTTTTAGGTATTGGTAGCAAGCCTGCTAAAGTTTTAGTAAAATTAAAAGAAGATATAAAAACTGTTAATGTTGAACCTAAAAAAATTGTAGAAAAACCTATAGAAAAGAAAGAAGAAAAAGAAGAAGCTATCATATCTAATATTAATATTAACCACACAGAAAAAAGAATACCAAGAATGGTATGTGAAGATAACTTTAAAGGGCCTGTTAAACAAGAAAAAGCCAAACAAATTAATGAAAATGCACCTAACATAGCTAAAAATTTCCTAAATCAAATTTTTAAAACTATGAATATTGCTGTAGATATTGATGCAAAAATAACAGATAAAAACTCTTTATTAATAGATTTAAAAGGCGAAGATATAGGCGTTGTAATAGGTAAAAGAGGCCAAACGCTAGATTCTTTACAATATCTTACTAACCTTGTTGTAAATAAGGGCGAATATGCTTATATGTCTGTTAACATAGATACTGCCGATTATCGTGAAAGAAGAAAACAAACTCTTGAGCAACTAGCTGTAAATTTAGCTAAAAAAGCTAAAAAAACAAGACGTAATGTTAATCTTGAGCCTATGAACCCATACGAAAGAAGAATTATACACGGAGCATTGCAAAATGATCCTACTATAAAAACATATAGTGAAGGTAACGAGCCTTTTAGATATGTTGTTATCTCACCTAAATAATTTAACTTATACCTTTGCTAAAAGCAAAGGTATTTGCTTTAAATAAAGATTCTTTTCAACTATAGGTGTTCCCACCGCTCCTTTTGATAAGACTGTCATCTTATCAATCTATATAATCAAAAAATTAACGATAGGAATGATAAAATGAAAATTAAAGAATTTGACACAATAGCTGCTATTGCCACATCTTTTGGTGAAGGTGGTATAGGTATTATAAGAGTTAGCGGAGAAGATGCCTTTAATATAGCAGATAAAATATTTGTGCCTTTTAATAAAAATAAGCAAAATGTTAAAATAGATGAATATAAAAGCCATACTTTAACTTATGGCACTATACAAGATAAAGGGGAAATAATAGACGAAGTTTTATTAGCTGTTATGAAAGCCCCTAATACTTATACTTGTGAAAATGTGATAGAAATAAATTGCCACGGTGGTAAAGCATCTGTAAAGCGTGTTTTAAATACTGTTTTAAAAAATGGTGCAAGAATAGCAGAAAATGGCGAATTTACAAAACGTGCCTTTTTAAATGGTAGAATAGATTTAAGCAAGGCAGAGGCAGTTATAGATATAATAAACGCTAAAACAGATATAAGCCATCAATCTGCCGTAAATAGACTAGAAGGTAAACTTAAACAAAAAATAGACGAATATAGAAATGATATTATAACAATGACTGCCCATATAGAAGCATCTATAGACTATCCTGAGCACGATGACGAAACTATGACTTACAATATGATAGAAGAAAATACAAAAGCTCTCATATTAAAAGTTGAAAAGCTTCTAAAAACTGCCGATACAGGCCGTATAGTAAAAGAAGGTATAAAAACAGTTATTTTAGGTAAGCCAAATGTTGGTAAAAGCTCTATATTAAATATACTTTTAAACGAAGAAAGAGCAATAGTTAGCGATATAGCAGGCACAACAAGAGATGTTTTAAAAGAGCATCTTAATATAAATGGTGTTGCCCTTAACATTGTAGATACGGCAGGTATAAGACAAACAACTGATGAAATAGAAAAAATAGGTGTAGAAAAATCTAAAGAATACGCAAAAGATGCAGATTTAATACTTTTAGTTTTAGATAATTCTAAGCCTTTAGATAAAGAAGATATAGAAATTTTAAATTTTATAAAAAATAAAAAAACATTAGTTCTTATTAACAAAACAGATTTACAATGCAACTTAAACATAAACAATTTAAAAGAGCATATAAAAGAAGATAACATATTAATGTTATCAGCAAAAGAAGATTTAGGCTTTGATGCTTTAAAAGATAAAATAGAAACATTATTTTTTGAAGGTGAAATTAACATAAATGAAGATATTTTAATATCTAACGAAAGAAACAAAAATTCTCTTTATAACTGTATAGAAAGCCTAAAAAATGTTTTAAACACAATAGAAACAAAAATGCCAGAAGACTTTATATCTATGGATTTAATAGAAGCTTATAGATATTTAGGAGAAATAACAGGCGAAAGCCTAGATGAAGATGTTATAGACAAAATCTTTTCAGAATTTTGTTTAGGCAAATAGCTAGAAAGGTGATAAATAATGAATATATTAGCAGAAGAAAATGTAGACGTTGTTGTTATAGGGGCAGGACACGCAGGTTGTGAGGCGGCTCTTGCTACTGCTCGTATAGGTTTTTCAACCGTTTTATTTTCTATAAATTTAGATAGTATAGCAATGATGCCTTGCAACCCTAATATAGGTGGTAGCTCAAAGGGGCATCTTGTTAGAGAGATAGATGCTTTAGGCGGAGAAATGGGAAAAAATATAGATAAAAGCTATATACAAACTCGTATGTTAAATACAAGCAAAGGGCCTGCCGTTTATTCTCTTAGAGCTCAAGCAGATAAAAATAAATATCATATAGAGATGAAAAAAGTTTTAGAAAATACCCAAAATTTAGATATAGTTCAAGGTGAAATATCTGAAATAATAGTAAAAGACGGTGTAGTTACAGGTGTTTTAAAAGAAGATGGCATTTTATATAACTGTAAGGCAGTTATTATTTGTGCAGGAACATATTTAAAATCTAAATGTCTTTATGGAGATATGTCTATAGAAAGTGGTCCAAATGGACTTAGACAAGCTACCCACCTTAGTGATTGTCTTAAAAATCTTGGTATAAAAATGTATCGTTTTAAAACAGGTACACCAGCAAGAATTGATAAAAGAACAGTAAATTTTTCTAAAATGTCTATTCAAAATGGAGATGAAAATATAGTTCCTTTTTCTTTTGAAAATACTCCAGATGATATAAAAAGAGAGCAAATACCTTGTTATCTTACTTATACTAATAGTGAAACTCATAAAATAATAAACGATAATTTGCACCGCTCGGCTATGTATGGTGGTATGATAGAAGGTACAGGCCCTAGATATTGCCCATCTATAGAAGATAAAATAGTAAGATTTGCCGATAAAGATCGCCACCAAATTTTTATTGAGCCAGAGGGTGAAGATACAAACGAAATGTATGTTCAAGGTATGAGCACATCTTTACCTATTGATATACAAATAAAAATGTATAGAAGTATAGAAGGCCTTGAAAATTGTAAAATAATGCGTAATGCTTATGCTATAGAATATGATTGTATAGATGCTACCCAATTAAAACTTAGCCTAGAATTTAAAAATATAAAAGGACTTTTTAGTGCAGGACAGTTTAACGGTACATCAGGTTATGAAGAGGCAGCAGCTCAAGGCATTATGGCAGGCATTAATGCTACAAAATATATAAAAAATGAAGAACCTTTAGTTCTTGATAGATCAGAAGCTTATATAGGTGTTTTGATAGATGATATTGTTACAAAAGGTAGCCTTGAGCCTTACCGTATGATGACATCTCGTGCCGAATATCGCTTGCTATTAAGACAAGATAATGCAGATTTAAGGCTCACAGAAATAGGCTATAAAGTAGGCCTTATAAAAGAAGATAGATACAACAAATTTTTAGATAAAAAAGCTAAAATAGAGCAAGATATAAAACGTATTAAAAAAATGTCTATCGCCCCTACCGAAGAAGTTAACAATCTTTTAGCTCAATATGGTAGCACACCTTTAACAACAGGTATAAAATTTACAGATCTTATAAAAAGAACAGAGCTTTCTTATATGTGCCTTGCACCTTTAGATAAAGAAAGGCCAGAGCTTTCTTATGATATAGAAGAGCAAGTTAATATACAAATAAAATATGAAGGTTATATAGAAAAACAAATGCGTCAAGTAGAACAATTTAAAAGATTAGAAAAAAAACTTATACCTAAAAATATAGATTATTCTAAAGTTATGAGCTTAAGCTTAGAAGGTAGACAAAACCTAGAAAAAATACGCCCAGAAAGTATAGGCCACGCCTCTCGTATATCTGGCATATCTCCTGCCGATATAAATATGCTTTTAGTTTATCTAAATCTTTAACATAGTTTAAAATTATGAATAATATAAAGTAAACTATTTTTTTAATAGTAAAATTTATAAGGAGTGATAGCTTTGATTTTTTTACCTATCCAAAATAAATATTCACAAAAAAATTATTTTCATATAGACAATAGCAAAGCTCCTTTTTTTAATATATTAACCCATCAATATACTAGCAAAAGTTTTATAAACCTTATTAAAAAAAATAAACTTATAGAAGCTAAAAATTTTATAAGCAAAACTTTTGCACAAGATGTAAATATATCTATATTAAAAGAGTTTTTTAATGATGATTATGTATATAAAACCTTAGATAAAGTATGCTTTTATAAAAACGAGTATGAAAAAATAAATGCATTTTTAATAATGGATAAAAACTCAAAATTTAAAGGCATTATTAATTTTTATATGATAAATGAGCCAGATAACATTAGCCAATGGAAAATATATAAAATAACAAAAGAAACAACTTATTAAGGAGCTTTTATGAAAGATTTATTAAAAAAGGCTTGTAATGAGCTAAACCTTAACATAAACGATAACCAAATAGATAAATTTTTAAATTATAAAAATATACTTTTACAATGGAACGAAAAAATAAACCTTACTGCTATAACAGATGATAGAGAAATTATATTAAAACATTTTATAGATTGTTTAACTGTATGTAAATTTGTAAATTTTAATGATAAAACTTTTATAGATGTAGGTACAGGGGCAGGTTTTCCTGCCCTACCTATAAAAATATTTTATGAAAATTCTATACCTACCCTTTTAGATTCTTTAAATAAGCGTATAAATTTTTTAAAATGTGTAGGCCAAGAACTTAATTTACAAAATATAAACTATGTACATAGTAGAGCAGAAGATGCTGGGCAAGATAATATCTTTAGAGAAAAATATGATTTTTGCGTATCTCGTGCTGTTGCAAATTTAAGCGTGTTAGCCGAGTTTGATTTACCTTTTGTAAAAGTTGGTGGATATTTTATAGCTTTAAAAGGCCCTTTATTGGATAAAGAGCTTATAGATGCTAAAAAAGCTATTACCACTTTAGGTGGAGAAATAGAAAAGATAGAAACAGTAAAAATCCCTTTTACAGATATAGAACATAAACTAGTTTTTATAAAAAAATTAAGACAAACTCCTAACCAATACCCTAGAAAAGCAGGCAAGGTATCTAAAAGCCCTATAAAATGACAGCATTTATAAGGTTATATAGTAATATTTTGTAATTATGTTTTTATTCTGAATTTTCTGATATTTGGAAATAATTAGGAAATATATGCTATAATGCACCTAAAATATATTTTAGATGAGGTGTATTATGCAAAGTTTAAAAAATAATCAAAAAGAAATAGTTTATTTAGATGTAGAAAAAATATACCCTAACCCTTATCAACCTAGAAAAATTTTTGAAGAAAACGCCATAGACGAACTTTCTACATCTATTATACAATATGGTGTTATAGAACCTATATTAGTTAGAGAGCTTAAAGGTTCTTTTTATGAGCTTGTGGCGGGAGAGCGTAGGCTAAAAGCTTGCAAAAAAATAGGTATGACAAAAATACCTTCTATAATATGTAAAATAAATAAAAAAGATAGTGCTTGTATGGCTTTAATTGAAAATGTTCAAAGAGAAAGGCTTAATTTTATAGAAGAAGCAGAAGGCTTTCAAACCCTTATGGTAGATTTTGGCTACACACAAGAAGAAATAGCCACTATAATTGGCAAAAAACAATCTACTGTATGTAACAAGCTAAGATTATTAAGACTAAAAAAAGATATAAAAAATATTATTATAGAAAACAAACTAACTGAAAGACACGCCCGTGCCTTATTAAAGCTAGAAAAAGAAGAGCTACAAAAAGAAGCTTTAGAAAAAATATTAAAATTTGATTTAAACGTTCAAAAAACAGAAGAGCTTATAGAAAATACTTTAAAAAGATTAGAGGGTAAAAGCCTAAAAAAAGAAAAGAAAATAAAAGGATATATAGGCGATTTAAGAATTTTTACAAATAGTATAAAATGTGCTGTAGATGTTATGAAAGAATCTGGCATAGAAACAAACTATTCTGTTATAAAAAATGAAAATGGCTATGAAATAAATATTAAAGTTTGTACTAGCTAAATTTTATATTTTTAATTATTTTAAACATTTATTATACAACATATTTTTTATACATAAAGGAGAAAATATTATGAAAATGTTTTTTTTAGATGAAACTAACATAAACCTTGCTTTTAATATAAGAACAGAAGTTTTTATAAAAGAGCAAGGTATAGATCCAGATGTTGAAATAGATGGAACAGATAAAGATGCAAAAAATATGATTTTGATAGTAGATGATAAGCCTATAGGTACTAGTAGGCTTATTGTTATAGATAATAAAATATATATAGGCCGTGTAGCTATATTAAAAGAATATAGAAAAAAAGGCTATGCAACCCATATGATAAATTTTTTATTAGAAGAAGCTAAAAATATGGGCTATAATGAAGTTTATATTCACGGTCAAAGTTATGCTAAAAATTTTTATGAAAAAATCGGTTTTAAACAATTTGGAGAAGAATTTATAGAAGCCAACATACCCCATATAAATATGAAAATAACATTGGAGGGATAAAAATGAAACTTATTATAGGCCTTGGCAACCCAGGTAGCGAATATAAATGGACAAGACATAACGTAGGCTTTGAGGTTATAGATAAACTGGCTTACGATTTTAGTATAAATGTTAACAAAAACAAATTTAAAGCTATTTATGGCGAAGGAATAATACACAATGAAAAAGTTTTACTTATAAAACCTTTAACATATATGAACCTTAGTGGAGAATGTGTTAGAGATTTTTTACATTTTTATAAAGATATAACATTAGATGATATTATAATTATATGTGATGATATAAATTTGCCTCTTGGCTCTATAAGAATAAGAAAAAAAGGTTCAGATGGTGGACAAAATGGCTTAAAAAATGTTATATATCATCTAAATAGCGATAGTTTTCCCCGTCTTAGAATAGGCGTTGGACAAAAACCAGAACATTATACTTTAGCTAATTTTGTTTTATCTAAATTTAACAAAGATGAAGAAATAGACATAATAAAAGGCATAACTATGGCAACAGATGCTATAGAAATTTTCATTAAAGATAAACAAAATGGCTTATGTAACGCTATGAATTTATTTAATAAAAAAAATAAAAAAGAAACAAAAAAAGATGAATAGTTGGTGTATTTATGAATTTATTTAATAATATAGCAAAAGAAAATGAAAATTTTAATAATATTATAACCTACCTATCACAAAATGAACAACCTTTACTTTTATCTAACGTTTTAGAATCTCAAAAAAGCCATATTATATATAGCCTATTTAAAAATTTTGACAATTGTAGCCTTATTATTTGCGAAAATGAGCTAAAAGCTAAAAATTTTTATGATGATTTAAAATTTTTCTTTAAAGATAAAGTTTTTTATTATCCTAGCAAAGACGTTGTATTTTATAGTGCTGATGTAAAAAGCCGTGATATTATAAAATATCGTTTTGATGTTATAAAAAATATTTTATCTAACGATAAAATAGTAATTGTTTTATCTATAGAATCTTTGTTTGATAGGCTTGTAAAAAAAGATATTTTTGAAAAATTTATTTTAAATTTTAAAATAGGCGATACATTAAATATAGAAGAGCTATCTAAAAAGCTAGTTTTTATGGGCTATGAAAAAACAGCATCTGTAGAAGGTATAGGCCAATTTTCTATAAGAGGTGGCATAATAGATATATTTAGCCCTATATTTGAAAATGCTTTTAGAATAGAGCTTTGGGGTGATGAAATAGATTCTATAAGGCTTTTAGACTCTTTTTCTGGCAGATCTATAGAAAATATAAATGATATAACTATATACCCTATGAGAGAGCTTGTTTATGAAGAAGAAGACATTCAAAGGGCTATAAAAAATATTCTAAAAGAATTTGAAGATAGTAAAAAAAATTTTAAACAAAATGGTAAATTTGAAGAGCTAGAAAATTTAACTTCTCACATTCAAGCTACTATAGAAAAGCTTAAAACACAAAAAACTTTTTCTGGTATAGATAAATATATGCAGTTTTTTTATGATAACAATACAACTTTATTAGACTATTTAGATAAAAACACTATATTATATTTTGATGAGCCTAACCGTATTAGAGAAAAATCTAACATAGTTAAAAATGAATTTTTAGATAGCTTAAAAGGACGTATTTTAAAAGGTGAAATTTTACCTTCTCAAAATAAAATGATTTTTGAATATGATGAAATTTTACATTTTTCAGACAATTTTAAAAAAATATTATTAACAGCTATACCACAAACATTAAAAGATTTTCAAATAGGAAAAAATATAGAATTTAATGTTAAAAGCTCTACCCTAGAAAAAAATAGCATAGAAGCTTTATATAATGAGCTTAAACATTATAAATCTTTAGATTATACTATTACATTTTTAGCTAGCGGAACAACAAAATGCGAACGTTTAGAAAAAGAATTTAACGATAATGGTATAAACACTATATTTTTAAATGATGAAAAACTAAAAGATGATTATATTATACATAAAGGCATAGTATATATAGTTAGAGGTAGTTTAAATAAAGGCTTTGAATATATAGATAACAAATTTATTGTATTTACAGATAAAGAGCTTTTTGGAGAAGAAAAGAAAAGAAAAAAACCTACAAAAAAGAAAAAAGGCACTAAAATACAAAGCTTTACAGATCTTAAAATAGGCGATTATGTAGTTCACGATAATCACGGTGTTGCCGTTTTTCGTGGTATAGAAAAAATGGTTACAGATGGAGTTAGCAAAGATTATTTAAAGCTTGGCTATGAAGATGATGGCATATTATATGTATCTGTTAACCAACTTGATATGGTTCAAAAATATGTTTCAGGCGGTTCTTCTGCCCCTAAAATAAATAAACTAGGTGGCAAACAATGGAGTATGGCAAAGGCTAAAGCTAAAAAAGCAATAGAGATTTTAGCTAAAGATTTAGTAGAGCTATATGCTAAAAGGCAACAAGCTACAGGCTTTGTATATTCTAAAGATAATATATGGCAAACCGAGTTTGAAGATAGCTTTCCTTATGAAGAAACAGACGATCAAATAAATGCTATACAAGATGTAAAAGAAGATATGGAAAGCACAAAGGTAATGGATAGGCTTATATGTGGAGATGTTGGTTTTGGTAAAACAGAGGTTGCTATAAGAGCTGCCTTTAAGGCAGTTCAAGATAAAAAACAGGTGGTATTTTTAGTTCCTACTACAATTTTAGCACAACAACATTATCAAACTTTTATAAAGAGAATGCAAAATTATCCTATAAACGTGGAGATGCTTAGCCGTTTTAGAACACCTAAACAACAAAAAGAAGCTATAGAAGGCTTAAGAAAAGGTTTAGTTGATATTATAATAGGCACACATAGAATTTTATCTAAAGATATTAAATTTAACGATTTAGGCCTTATTATAATAGATGAAGAACAAAGATTTGGGGTAGGCCATAAAGAAAAGCTAAAATCTTTAAAAGATAATGTAGATGTTTTAACCCTTTCAGCAACACCTATCCCTAGAACACTTCATATGAGTATGACAGGTATAAGAGATATGAGCGTTTTAGAAGAGCCACCTCGTGAGAGAATGCCTGTTCAAACTTACGTTTTAGAATATGACATAGAATCTATAAAAAACGCTATAAACCGTGAGCTTGCTAGAGGTGGACAAGTTTATTATCTTCATAACCGTGTTAACAATATAGAAGAAGAAGCATCTAAGCTACAAGCTATAATACCAGATGCTAATGTTTCTTTTGCTCACGGGCAAATGAGTGAACGTGAGCTAGAAAAAGCTATGATTGGCTTTATGAAAAATGAAATAAATGTTTTAGTATGTACCACTATTATAGAAACAGGCCTTGATATATCTAATGTGAATACTATTATAATAAATGATGCCGATCATATGGGGCTTAGCCAGTTACACCAATTAAGAGGACGTGTTGGTAGATCTAATAAAACATCTTTTGCATATCTTATGTATAGAAAAGATAAAATTTTACAAGAAGTATCTGAAAAACGCTTACAAACTATAAAAGAATTTACAGAGTTTGGCTCAGGATTTAAAATAGCTATGCGTGATTTAGAAATAAGAGGCGCAGGTAATTTGCTAGGTGCACAACAACACGGGCATATGGATATTATAGGCTATGAAATGTATTGTAAACTACTTGACCAAGCAGTAAAAGAACTTAAAGGTGAAAAACTTGACAAAGAGTTTGAAACATTGATAGATATATCTCTAAATGCCTTTATATCTCCTAACTATATAGAAAATGAAGCTCAAAAACTTGAAATGTATCAAAAAATTTCTATGATAAAAACAGATGCAGATTTTTATGATGTTCAAGACGAGCTAGAAGATAGATTTGGCACTATACCTAAAGTTGTTCAAAATCTATTAAATATTGCCCTTATGAAATCTTATGCTAATAATATTGGGGTTAATAAAATATCTCAATGTGGCAACTCCATATCTATAAGGTTTAACGAAGATAATAAAGTTAATATAGAAAAATTTAAAAATCTTTTATCTTCTAGCAATAATTTAACTTTTAATGGTATATTAACATATAAAATTAAAGATAATAAAGAAGATTTTGTAAATAAACTTAAAGATATATTTTTATTTTTAGCTTAATAAATTTTTATATGAAAAAGATGTAACATTTTGTTAGTTACATCTTTTTTTAGTAATATTTAATATTTATAAATAGTTTTATATTTTTTAAAGAAATAAAAACTAACAAAAAGAGCAAAACCCTCTGCTATAGGTACGGCTAACCATATACCATATATATTTAATATTAAAGGTAATAATATAATAAAGCCACTTTCAAAAATAAGTGTTTTTAAAAAAGATATAATGGCAGATATTTTTCCATTTGAAAATGCCGTAAACATAGCTGATGCAAAAATATTAAAACCAACTATTAAAAAACTAAGAGAAAATAGTTTTAGCCCACCTATAGTAATATTAAATACTTCTGTACCTTCTTTTGCAAAAAATCCAACTAATATAGGTGCAAATAATAATATTACTATATAAATAATAATAGATACAATACCAATAAATTCTAAACTAAAATATATTATGCCTTTTGTCATTTCTTCATCTTTATTACCATAAAAATAGCTAATTTTAGGTGCTATACCCATAGAATAACCTAAAAATACTGCTGTTACTAAAAATTGAACATATAAAACAATTGTTATAGATGCTACCCCATCTTCCCCTATATATTTAAGCATAGCCACATTAAATAAAAATGTAACTATACCATTTGATATTTGTGTAACCATTTCTGATGAACCATTATAACAAGAGTTTAATATAACTTTAAGATTTTTACTAGGTTTTGTAAAATGTAATATATTAGTTTTTTTTATAAAAAACATAAGACCTATTATAGCAGGCACAGCATATCCTAAACCTGTTGCAATAGCCGCTCCTTTTATGCCAAGCCCTAAAGGAACTATAAAAACATAGTCTAATACAATGTTTAAAATACCACCAAATAAAGTTAAAATAAGGGCAATATTTGGCCTATTTGTAGCTATTAAAAACTGCTCTACAATAGATTTTAAAATAGTAGGCATAGCAAATAATATAATACATATTAAATAATCTTTTGCATATTCATATAAATTTCCTTTTGCTTGGAAAATATTTAAAAGTTGCTCTAAAAATATTAAGCTTAATATACTTATTACAATACTTACTATAAATGCAAAAGTTAAAATTAATGTAAAATCTTTTTTTGCCTCCTCTTCTTTACCTTCCCCTAATTTTTTCATAACTAATGCACAACCACCTGAGCTTAACATTATAGATATTCCTAAAAGAAAATTAACATAAGGGAAAGCTATATTAATAGCAGATAAGGCAGTAGTATTTACAAATCTAGATACAAAAGCACCGTCTACCATAGTATATAATGATAAAAAACATATCATAAATATAGTAGGTGTTACTAGTTTTAAAATTTGTGATAGTTTAAAATTTTCATTCATAAATAACCTCCATTAATTTGATTAAATCTAAAATATATGATAAACTATACACTAACTGGATAGTCAAGGAGAATTTTTATGGAAGAGATTTTTGAAAAATATATAACTATTAGCCAATTTGCCAAAATGTATAATGTAAATAAAAAGACTTTAATATATTATGACGAAATAAACCTTTTTAAACCTGCTTTAATAAAAGAAAATGGCTATAGATATTATACCTTATATCAAGGTGGTCTTTTTGAGGTTATATTAATATTAAAAAAACTAGGTATGCCCCTAAAATCTATAAAACAATATTTGCAAAATAGAAGCGTAGATCACCTTAATAACCTTTTATTAGAGCAAAAAAATATTATTGAAAAGCAAATAAACGAGCTTAATAAAGTAAATAATATTATAAATAATAAGCTAAATATTTTAAACTTATGTAAAACAATAACTTTAGGTAAAATGAACATACAATATATGGAAGAAGAATATTTTGTATTATCTAACAATATAAGAAATGAACTACCTTTAAATAGTGCTAAAATGATTTGCGATCATATTGCCAAAAGCTATAATAACAATATATATAATGGTCTAGGTTTTGGTGCTATAATAAATATAGAAGATATATTTAATGGAAATTATTTAAACTATTCTTTTTTTTATACCAAAATTGAAAAAAACAATAAAAATATAAGATCCTTTATAAAACCTAAAGGTAAATATTTAGTTTTTTATCATAAAGGTAACTGGCTAAAATTTGGTGATATATATGAAAAAGCAAAAATATTTTTAAAAGAAAATAATTATAAAATAGGTGCTTATTGTTACGAACAATATATATTAGATGAAGCAACATCAAATACACCTGAAGAATATATAACAAAATTTATGATACAAATATCTTGAAATATTTAAAAATGTTTGTTAAAATGTAGTAAAAATATAGGAATTATTAAGGAGGTAAATATATGTTTGAAATTATAAAAGAAAATAATAAATATAAAAATCTTGTAAATGGTAGTTGGATAGCTAGCGAAAGTAACGATTATATAGAGATAAAATCTGTTTTAGATAATTCTACTGTTGGTTTTGTACCTACTATGAGCCAAAAAGAGGTAGACAATGTTTTAGAAAATGCAAAAGTTGCTCAAAAACAATGGAGAGAAACATCTATAGATGAAAGAGCTAATTTATTATATAAAGCAGCAGAAATATTAGAAAAAAATGTAGGTGTATTTGTAGATAGTATGATACACGAAATAGGAAAAGATAAAAAAAGCTGTAAATCTGAGGTTTTAAGAACGGCAGATTTTATAAGATATACGGCAGATACTGTTAGAACTATGTCTAGCGAATGTTTGGTAGGAGATGGATTTTATGGTGGTAACCCTAAAAAAACAGGTATTATAAAAAGAGAACCTTTAGGTGTTGTTCTTGCTATATCTCCTTTTAACTATCCTATAAATCTTGCTGCATCTAAAATTGCACCTGCTATTGCTATTGGTAATTCTGTTGTTTTAAAATCTTCCACACAGGGTAGCATATGTGGCCTTCATCTTGTAAGAGTTTTTGAAGAAGCAGGCGTGCCTAAAGGTGTTATACAAACAGTTACAGGTAAAGGTAGCGAGATAGGCGATTATATTGTAGCACATAAAAATATAGATTTTATAAACTTTACAGGTAGCACAGATATAGGCAAAAGAATAACAAGCAAATGTGGTATGATACCTGTTATATTAGAGCTTGGTGGTAAAGATGCAGGCATAGTTTTAGAAGATGCCGATTTAGATCATACGGCTAATCAAATTATAGGGGGAGCTTTCTCTTATTCAGGCCAAAGATGTACTGCTATAAAAAGAGTTCTTGTTATGGAAGAAGTTCACGATATTTTAGTAGAAAAACTTTTAAATAAAATTAAAGATGTTACAGTAGGTAACCCTTTAAATGGAGATTTTGATGTAGTGCCTTTAATAAACGATAAATCGGCAGATTTTGTTATGGGGCTTATAAATGATGCTAAAGATAAAGGTGCAACTATCCTTTATGGTGATAAAAGAGAAGGTAATCTTATTTACCCTACCCTTATAAAAGATGTTACATTAGATATGAATGTAGCTTGGGAAGAACCTTTTGGCCCTGTTTTACCTATTATAAAGGTTAAATCTTATGAAGAAGCTATAGAAATAGCTAATAAATCTGAATATGGGCTACAAAGCTCTGTTTTTACAAAAGATATTAATAAAGCTCTTAATATAGCAGATAAATTAGAAGTGGGCACAGTTCAAATAAACAATAAAACAGAAAGAGGCCCTGATAGTTTTCCATTTTTAGGGGTTAAAAATTCTGGCATAGGCGTTCAAGGAGTTAAATATTCTGTAGAGGCTATGTCTAGACCAAAAGTTACTGTTTTAAATATATAATATTGCAATAATTAAAATAATATTATATAATATATATAAAATATATTAGGTGAGCTTTTGGTAAAAAATAAACTTAAACTAATTTTTTATTTTTGATATTTTATTATTGACTTTTAAAATACTTACAAAAATTTTTACAATATTACCTAAATATATTTTTTATTAAAAATAAATAATTTATAAAAATTTAATATGTTATCCTTGGGGAAGGGTGAAAGTCCCTATCGGTGGTTATAGTCCACGAGCTTTTAGCATGATTTGGTGAAATTCCAAAACCGACAGTTACAGTCTGGATGAGAAAGGATATTTTATATAAAAATATATAGGGATAGTATACGCTTTTTTAGATATGCTATGTTTATATGTTATTATTTATATATAATATTTAGCCTAAAGGATATTTTATCTTTTAGGCTTTTTTATTTAGATTGTTTTTTATTAGTATGATTTTCTCCCTACCCTAAAATTTATTTAAACTAACTATTTAGGAGGAAAAAATTATGTCAACAAAAAAATTAACGGTAACAGCTCTTATAAGCTGTCTTGCTTATTTAACAATGATTGTTTTTAAAATTCCTGTGCAATTTTTATCTTATGAAATTAAGGATGTTATAATAGCTATAGGAGCTATTTATTTAGGTACACCTTATGGTATAATCATATGTTTTGTTGTAGCATTAATTGAAATGATAACTATTAGCGATTCTGGTATAATAGGCTTTTTAATGAACTTTATAGCTAGCATAAGTTATATAATACCTATTTGTTATTTTTATAATAAAAAACAAGCCATTTTAAAAGGTATAATAATAGGCACTATATTTATGTCTTTAAGTATGTTTATATTTAATATTATTTTAACACCTATTTATCTTGGTGTTCCATTAAAAGATACGGTAAAATTATTATTTACATTAATAACACCTTTTAATATAATAAAAGGAGCTATAAATGGTTTTTTAATATTTATACTATATAAACCATTATTAAAAGCTATAAGAAAAACAAATATTTAGGAGGGGCTAAAATGAATTTTAAATTTTACCATAATAACATTAATGTTTTAGATTTAGAAAAAAGCTTAAAATTTTATAAAGAAGCTTTAAATTTAAAAGAAACTAAAAGAATAGAAGCAAAAGACGGTAGCTTTATAATAGTATATTTAGGAGATAATCAAACAAGCCATTTTTTAGAATTAACTTGGCTTAAAGATAGAAAAGAGCCTTATAATTTAGGCGATAACGAATTTCATTTAGCTTTACATACTGATGATTATGAAAAAGCTTTACAAAAGCATAAACAAATGGACTGTGTTTGCTACATAAATGAAGATATGGGCATCTATTTTATAAACGATCCTGATGGCTATTGGATAGAAATTTTACCAAATAATATGTAAAAATAAATAAAGGTGTAGAAAATAATATCTACACCTTTATTTATTATCATTACAATAGCCTATTTATTTAAGCCATAATAATTTAAAAATCACTTTAAATCATAAATGTTATAATTCTTTTATAATCATTTTGCATATTATCAAATATATCATTTATATTTTCATTATCTTCCATAGTTAAGCTATAACAAAATTCTGCCGCACCAGATAAATCCATTTTAAAGTTAGTTTCCCAAATATTATTCATTATCCAAGAATATACGTTTCTTTTATTATTTTCTTCTTTTTTATCACAAAGCATAATAGGGTGATGGTTTAAATCTCCCATATAAATCATAGGTACGTCTAACGTATTAATAGAAATATTTGTTTTTTCACCTTTATATACTACACCTGTATCTAACAAATAATATTCCATACAAGTTCCGTCTATTTGTTCTACACCTGGTTTAAAAGGAACATAACCTTTATCTATAAAAGTTTCTTTATCTCCTAAATCAAGCGCTAAAGGTAATAAAATATTTTCTACATCTTCGCTAAATGTTTTAGCTATTTTATATTTAAAATCTATTTTAGGTAAATTATTATAAAGCTTTATAACCACCGAACTATAATAAGTACCTTCTAGTTTATATATAAGCTCAACTGTTTTAAATATTTTACCATTATCTATAATTTTTATATCTTCTAGTTTTGCTATGTGCTTTTTAGCGTGAAGCCCTCTTATATTTCTACCTAAAAGTCTTCTTTCTTCATAAACATCTGTTCTTATTTCTGTATTTTCATATATAGGTGTAAAAAATTTAGCATCACCTTGTAAAAGCATCTCTTTATCTTCTTTTTTATTATAGAAAGATGTAACACCTTCTCCTATTTTATAACTAATTTTAAAATAATCGTTTTCTATACAATAAGGTAATGTATATGTTATTTTATCATAATCGTTTATTATATCTTTTACCCTTTCAGAGCCAGAATAAGCCACTCTAGAATTAATAACATCTTTTTGTTTTTCTGTTTCTTCAAAGCTATATACCTTTTCTTCTAAAGGTTCAAAATTATCAATAAAGCTTACTAAAACGCCTCTTGGGTGTGAAGAAATTTGAGTTTGTAAAACTTCTCCTGTTTTGTCATTTGTAACTTTTATATCTCCATATCCCCAAACCTCTATATAAAATTCTACAAGGCTTTTTTTACTTTCATTAACTGTATTGATAGCTTTTATTTTGCCATTTCTATCATAATATCTTAGTTTATCACCTTTATGATGTAAAATTCTATGTAAATTTTTAGCTGATGCCTCATGAGCTTTAGAAGCATAGCTTGTTTTTCTCATATCAAGGTTTAAAACCATTGTATCGTATGGGTTTGTTATAGTAGAAGAATGTCCCCAAGTATGCTCAGAGTATAAAAGAAGGTTATCTTCTGCCTCTCTTTCAAATTTTTCATTTATAGCTTTTTTATGTGGGTCTAATCTTTTGCAAAGGTTATACATTTTTTGAGCTTCTCTATAATGTTTTACTGCATAAGGAGTGCTTGGAACACCGTGTGCCCACCAATCTGTTAAATCTCCTTTATAAGTTTTTGCATCTTTTACCTTATCTTTTATTTTTTCATAAAGTTCAGATACAGTAACCATCTGTATATTAATATTATCCCCATATTGTTGGTTAAATTTTTCTATTGTTTCTATTATATCTGTATTAGGCGGTGCATTATCACTAAATACCCCAGATACAGAAACAGGTATAAAATCATATTTATATCCGTGTTTTTCACAAAGCTCTATATATTGTTGTATGTTATCTTTAAGTGTATCTATATGGCTTTTATTTTCTTCCTTACCTACATAATTTTGCGTCATAAAATTTTGTTGTTTATTATAAACAAGGCCTAAAACATTACCTAAATTATAATGTTCTCCGTTCCAAACTAAAAGCTTTTTGCCTGATTTACTTTCCCAAAAATAAGGTTGTTGATTTTGATATAAAGGGTACATACCGTGATGACAATGTATATTTGTATATAAAAACTCCACACCATTTTCTAAAAATACGTCTAAGCTACCTAAAGATATACCATTTATATCTGCATTCATAGCTGCATCTACTTTTATACCCTCTTTTTCATATATATTGCAAAATTCTTTAGTTCTTTTATTTAAAACACCTACATCTACCAAATCATTAAAATTTAGATAAGATGCTGATAAACCTATATTACCTTTTTTAATATATTTTATAAAATCTTTTTTCTCTTCTTCTGTTGCCTCTTCTAAAAATTTTTCAACGCAAAAATATGTTTCACAATTCCATTTAAAGTTTTTTATAACAGAATCTTCTTCATAAGCTTTATTTAAATATTTTATTACATCTTTTATATAGTTTGCTTGGTTATATAAAATTACTTCTTGTAAATCTGTATAGCCTATATCTGTATGTGAGTGATGAACTACATATATATTATATTTTTTATTTTCCATAAAATTATCCTCCATATTTATATGATTATAAAACTATTTTTTAAGCTCAAAATAATATTCATATTTAGAACCTATATATTTGGCTATCGTATATTCATATGGTTTTTCGCTATCATCTATAAAACCTATACGTTTTAATATAAGTATTGGTTCATTTTCTTTACATTTAAGCATCTGCACCATTTCATCTTTTGCTAAACCTACACTTATATATTGTTTAACCCTTTGTATTGATATATTGTGAGTATTATCTAAATATTTATATAAAGAATTGTTATAAACGTTGCTATCTAAAGTTAGGCTATAATCACTTTTTAGATATGTTGTAAAAAATGCTATTGGTATATTGTTTATAAGCCTTATTCTAGTTAATTTATATACTGGGCTATTAGGAGCAACTTTTAAAATTTCAGAACATTTTTTACTAGCTCCTATAATTTGTATGCTAGCATCTTTTGTGTCTGGTATAAGACCTCTATTTTTCATCTCTTCAGTAAAGCTCTCTATTTTTAAAAGAGGCTCTGATATTCTTGTTTTTTTTATAAAAGTTCCTTTACCTTTTATACGCTCTATATAACCTAAGTTTTGCAATTCATTCATAGCCGCACGAACAGTTATACGGCTAATATTATATTTTTTTTGATAATCTATCTCTCTAGGCAACATATCATAAACATCATATAAGCCTTGCTCTATCTCTTCTTTTATAATATTAACCAGTTGCTCTGTTAATGTAGTGTTGCCTTTTTTTAACATAAAATCACCTTACCTTATATAAGCTTTTATTGTAGTTACTTTCTTGCCTTTTGAACTACCACTAGGTGTTATTTTATATTGTTCTATACAAGCAGGTATTATAAAAGTTTCGGCATAGTGTATAATAAAAGGTTCAAACTCTCCGTTTATACTTTCGATAGTAATTTCTTCTCCTTCTACAAGGTTTAACATATTTACGCTACCGTAAGTATTATGTATAACAGTATCGTCAAAAATATGTCGCCTTGTTTCTATACTATGCCTATTACTAAGGCCTGTGCTTTCTTCTTTATAGTTTTTATCCTCACAAATAGGTTTTATATTGTTAACTAAATTTTCATATACCCATTTTGTATCTGCATTATAGTTTATAACCTTTTCTCCGTGTTGTATATGTATAGGTCGTGGCAAACCATCTGAGCCTAACCTTCCCCAGTCCCAAAGTTTAAATGTAAAAATATAAGGTGTTGCACTAATCTCTAATACAAATGTATTTTTACCTGAACAATGGATAGTACCTGCTGGTATTAAAAAATGGTCGTGTTTTTTAGCATCTATTTTGTTAATATATTTTTCTACATCAAAAGGTCTGCCTGTTTTTTGTGCTTCTTTTAAATCTTCTATCATTTTTTCTTTGTCTATATTTTCTTTAACGCCTAAATATACAGAACTATCTTCTTTTGCATCTAATATATAATAGCTTTCATCTTGTGTATAGTGCATACCAAAAGTTTCTTGTATATATTCTGTTAAAGGGTGCACTTGTAAAGAAAGGTTGCCCCCTTCCATAGTATCTAAAAAGTCAAACCTAATAGGAAACTCTTTACCAAATCTTGCATAAACTCTTTCTCCTAAAAGGTTTATTGGTTCGCAAAATACAAGGTTTATAGCAGGTGTTTCAAAACAAACTTCGCCATATTTAAGTATAATGCTATTTTCTTCAGGAACACCGTCAAAACCCCAAGCAAAATTTTCTCTATTTTTATCTAGCCCACAAACTTTTTTAAGCCATTGGCCACCCCATACCCCCGAGTCGAAATAAGGCACTAATCTAAATGGTTGTTTACTAGCTTGTAAAAGCCCATTAAAAAATGCATCTTTTGTAACCATTTTAGGCTCATTTATAATGTTTGTATATAATATATAATCAAAATTTTCATAGTTTGCTATTTTATGTCTATCGGCGATACGCCATTCCATAAAATAACCTCTTTTATATTTTTCAAGGATAGGTGCATCACTATTAGATACATTCCAGTTTGTCATACCCTTTCTATATCTAAGTTGTATTTCCCATCTTGATATATCTGCATATATATATAAATCTCCTGTTGTTATAAGGCTAGCCCCCACCCCTATTATTAAAGTTTTACCTTTTAGGCTATTAACCTTATTTTTAACCTCTTCTAATCTCTCTTTTATAAAAAAATCTTGTAATTTTTTTGTGTTCATTATGCCAAAAACTCTATCGTCTGTAAGATAATCTTGCATTTTTTCTGTAAGTTTATCCTCTTTTAAAGCATAATCATCTGACAATATAATATTATCAAAATTTAAGCTTTTAAAGTTTTCTAAAATATGGTTAATATCCACACCTATGTAACAATCTAAAACTAATATAAAATCATCTTTATTTATTTTAGCTTTAATTTGGTTTAAAATATTACAATATCCTAAAAAAGCTTCATTATCATAACCTTTTATATTTATTTTAGGATATAAACTATAACTAGACAAAAAATCACTCCTTTGTTTTTATATTTAAAATATAACATATGTTATAACATATTGCAAGAGTTTTTTATATATGTTATAATAAATATTATTTTTTAAGGAGGTATATTATGAATTTTTATATAGGTTTAGATATAGGTGGTACTAATATAAAATCTGGCATAATATTAGAAGATGGCTCTCTCTTTAACAACAATATAAATATGTGCTTATCTTTAGCTGACAAAGATAAAGCTACTATTTTAAACAATATTTTTAATGTTATACAAAAAGAGTTTGACTGTTATAAAAATGGTAAATTACTTGGCATAGGCATAGGTTTTCCTGGCCCTTTCGATTATGAAAATGGTATATGTAAAATAAAAAATATAAACAAATATGACAGTATTTTTAACGTTAATATAAAAAATCAAATTTTAAATTTTATTGACAATAGTAATATAAAAAATAATGTAAGCCAAAATTTTAATATACTTTTTGAAAATGATGCAACATTATTTGCATTAGGAGAAATACAACAAAATAATATTTTAAAAAATGGTAAATGTTTAGCTATTTGTATTGGCACAGGTTGTGGCTCTGCTTATATTGAAAATGGAAAGCTTATAAAAAATGGTGAAAAAATACCACCAAATGGTTGGATATATAATATACCTTTTAAAAATTCTATTGTAGATGATTATATATCTGCTAGAGGTATTATTAACTTTTATAACAATATATCTAAAAATAAAACAAACAATGTTAAAGATATTGCCCTAAAATATAATATAGATAACCATTCTAATATTACTTTTAATAATTTTGGCCAAGATTTAGCTAATATGTTAAATATTGTTTTAAAAGACTTTGATTCTAAAAATATTATATTAGGTGGCCAAATATGTAAAAGCTACAATCTTTTCAAAGATGCTCTGTTTAAAAACTTATTATTTGATATTAATATTTATTTATCACAAGATACTTCTAAAAGTACTTTAATAGGTGCTATGGCTCTCTTTCAATAATTTTTATATTTATTATATATTAAAATTTTTTAAAATAATATTTAATATAAAGCAAAATAAAGAGAGCATTGCTCTCTTTATTTTGCTTTATATTAAAATTTGTGTTATTTATATTTTACATTCTTGGTTGTGGTTTCATATTATTAGGCTTTTCTATTATAAATTGTCTTTTACTATCTAAATAGTCTTGCACAAGTCTTAAAGCCTCACCAAAACGTTGAAAATGCACTACTTCTCTTTCTCTTAAAAATTTTATAGGCGTAATAACATCTGGGTCATCTGTCATATTTAATATATATTCATATGTTGCTTTTGCTTTTTGCTCTGCTGCTAAGTTTTCGTATAAATCGGCAACAGGGTTACCTGTTGATTGTAAACCATCAGCAGAAAATGGTACTCCACCAGCATTTGCTGGGAAAATTCCTAAACCGTGGTCTACATAATATGGCCCTAAGCCTGCTTTTTTAATTTCTTCTTCAGATATATCATCTGTTAATTGGTGTACTATTGAGCCTATCATCTCTAAATGTGCTAATTCTTCTGTTCCTATATCATTTAAAATAGCTTTTGCCTCAGGTGTTATCATAGTAAATCTTTGGCTAAGATAACGAATAGCCGCACCTAATTCACCATTAGGACCACCATATTGAGTTAAAATAAGCTTACCAAGTTGTGGGTTTTTATTTTTAATTT
>CAMMIW010000003.1 GCA_946497035.1 uncultured Eubacteriaceae bacterium
TATCTGCTTTATATTCTTTATGGTTTACACGCATGACAAAGATACGTGCATCTGCAGAAGGAGCACAGATAACAACTTTTTTAGCGCCACCTTTAAAGTGTGCAGAAGCTTTGTCTATAGTAGTGAATACACCTGTAGATTCTACAACATATTCAACACCAGCTTCACCCCAAGCGATTTCTTCTGGATTCATACATTGGAATACAGTGATTTCTTTACCGTTAACAACAAGTTTGTCACCTCTAACAGAAACTTCACCATTAAATCTGCCGTGAACAGAGTCATATTTAAGCATATAAACCATATATTCAAGATCGATAAATGGATCATTTATAGCAACAACTTCTAAATTATCTCTTTCAATTGAAGCACGAAATACAAGACGACCAATACGGCCAAAACCATTAATACCTACTTTAATCATTTTTAAATCCTCCTAATTTTAAAAGATTAAGGTTAAAAAATAATAAAGTTACTACTTTTTAACAACTATACACATATTATAACATAAATTATTAATAAGATAAATAACTTTTTAACAATTTTTTCATTTTTATTTTCTTTTGTGAATAAGTGATATAAGCGCAAGTGTATAAAGAGCAAAACTTATGCAAAGTGATACTGAGCTAACAACAAAAACAGCAATTTTCATATAAAGATTACCTCCTTTTTTTAACATTTTTATACTTTTTTATAATGTAAAAATTTTTCAAATATTTTGCTAACTATAACTATTAATATAGTTATAAAAATTAATGTTAAAAGTATATTTATTATATATAAAAAGAGAATATATTAATATTGATATTAAATATTTTATATTTTTAATAATATATTCTCCTTTGTAGTAATTTTTATACTTTTTAAAATTTATATTTAATAATTTAAATTATTTAAAATAATTAACACCTGCTTCAAATATTTTTTGATCTTTTTCTCCTATTACATTTTTATAAAGACCATTTCCTATCCTTTCAGAATGTCCCATTTTACCAAAAACTCTACCGTCTGGGCTTGTTATACCTTCTATAGCAAGCATAGAACCATTAGGGTTAAATTTAATATCATATGTAGGATTATTATTTTTATCTACATATTGGGTAGCTATTTGTCCATTTTCAATAAGTTGTTTAAGCATTTTTTCATTGGCAACAAATCTGCCTTCTCCGTGAGAAAATGGTATTTTATGTGTGTCTCCTACGTTACAATTATATAACCACGGAGATTTATTAGAAATTATTTTAGTTTTAGCAAGGCAAGATATATGTCTACCTATCGTATTAAAGGTTAATGTTGGTGCATCTTCTGTTATATCTCTTATTTCTCCATAAGGTACAAGGCCAAGTTTTATAAGAGCCTGAAAACCATTACAAATACCAAGCATTAATCCATCTCTATTATTAAGTAAATTCATTACACTTTCTTTTATGCGAGGGTTTCTAAATATAGATGCAATAAATTTACCTGAACCATCTGGTTCATCTCCTGCGCTAAAGCCACCAGGTATCATAACTATTTGTGATGTGTCTATTATTTTAACCATTTGTTTTATAGATTGTTTTATACTATCACTATCTAAATTTTTAAATACAAATGTTTCAACTTGCCCTCCTGCTTTTTCAAAAGCTCGTTTTAAATCATATTCACAATTTGTGCCTGGGAATATTGGTATAAATATTTTAGGTTTAGCTATAGATACTTTACTTTTAATTTTCTCACATATTGTATAAGGTTTAACCTCTAATTCTAGTGGTTTAAACTCATCATAATATTTTGTAGGGAATATATCTTCTAATGTACTAAACCATACTTTCTGAATTTGCTCTAAACATATATTTTCATTATTAACTATAATATTTTTATCTTTTATAGTTTTACCTAAAATTTCATATGTAAAGCCTTCAAGCTCTTTTTCAATATCTATATTTTTATCAATTTCTAAAATAAAAGAACCATAATTATAGTTAAATATATCTTTTTGTAAATTTATATTAGCACCTATATAGTTACCTAAAGCCATTTTACTAATAGTAGCAGCTACACCACCAAAACCAATTGTACTGGCAGATAAAACTTTTCCATCTTTTATAAGACTATTTATTTTATTATAATTTTTAATAAGATGCTCAAATATTGGTAAATCATATTCATCATAATTTGTATTAAGCCTAATAATATAACTATCAGTTTGTTTAAATTCTGGAGATATAATGTTGTTAACATTAGCCACATCTAAGGCAAATGATACTAATGTAGGTGGTACATTCATATCTTTAAAAGTGCCAGACATACTATCTTTCCCACCAATAGCAGCAATACCTAAGCTTAATTGAGCCTGTAAAGCACCTATTAATGCACTAAATGGTTTACCCCATTTTTCTCTGTCTGTTCCTAATTTTTCAAAATATTCTTGAAAAGTTAACTTAATATTTTTATAATCGCCACCTGTTGCAACAACTTTTGATACCGATTCTACAACTGCATATATAGCACTATGAAATGGACTCCATTTTGCAACTTGTGGGTTATATCCATAGCTCATAATGGTAGCTGTATTAGTTTCTCCTTCTAAAACAGGTATTTTACAAACCATAGCTTCAGGTGGTGTTAATTGATTTTCACCACCAAATGGCATTAATACTGTACCCGAGCCGATAGTAGAATCAAACATTTCACATAATCCTTTTTGGCTACATACATTTAAGTCTTTTAAATTGTTAAGCCATTTATCTTTAATGTTTGTTAAATCTTCTTTTACTTTAGTTTTTTGGCTAGGCACTTTCACTAATATATCCATATTTTGAGTAGCACCGTTAGTATCTAAAAAATCTCTAGATAAATTTACTATTTCTTTACCTCGCCATTTCATTTTTAAACGTCTATCATCTGTAATTTTAGCTACAATAACCGCCTCTAAATTTTCTTCATTAGCGAAAGCTATAAACTTATCTGCATCTTTTTCTTCTACAACAACTGCCATTCTCTCTTGAGATTCAGATATAGCAAGCTCTGTACCATCAAGGCCTTCATATTTTTTAGGCACTAAGTCTAAATTTATATCAAGTCCATCTGCTAGCTCACCTATAGCAACAGACACTCCACCAGCTCCAAAATCGTTACATCTTTTAATAATTTTGCTTACCTCAGGATTTCTAAAAAGTCTTTGTAGCTTTCTTTCAGTAGGAGCATTACCTTTTTGCACTTCTGCACCACAGTTGTTGATAGATTCTTCTGTATGTTCTTTAGATGAGCCCGTAGCACCACCACAGCCATCTCTACCTGTTCTACCTCCTGTTAAAATAACAACATCACCTTTTTTAGGTATATTTCTTATAACATTTTCTTTTTTATTAGCACCTATAACAGCACCGATTTCCATTCTTTTAGCTACATAATCTTCATCATAAATCTCAGCTACAAGGCCTGTTGCAAGTCCTATTTGATTACCATATGAGCTGTATCCACAAGCGGCAGTTTTTGTTATAATTCTTTGTGGCAATTTACCTAATAAAGTGTCTTTTATATCTGTTGTTGGATCGCCACTTCCTGTTACCCTCATTGCTTGATATACATAGCTTCTACCAGATAGTGGATCTCTTATAGCTCCACCAAGGCAAGTAGCAGCACCACCAAATGGCTCTATTTCTGTTGGGTGATTATGTGTTTCATTTTTAAACATAACAAGCCATTCTTCGTTTTTTCCGTCTACATCAACATCTACCACTATGCTACAAGCATTTATCTCTTCAGATTCATCAAGATTTTTAAGTACACCTTTAGATTTTAAAGCTTTCATACCTATTACTGCAATATCCATAAGGCAAACATCTTTTTGTTTATCTTTATATAAATTTTTTCTTTCTTCTAAATAAAGTTTATAAGCATCTTCTATAGGTTTTTTATAAAAACCTTCTTCTATTTCTATATTATTAAGCCTTGTAGCAAAAGTAGTATGTCTACAATGATCAGACCAATATGTATCAATCATTTTAATTTCTGTTATTGTAGGGTTTCTATCCTCTTTATTTTTAAAATAATCTCTACATAAAATCAAGTCTTCTTTATTCATAGCAAGGCCTAATTGTTTTCTAAAATCTTCTATTTGTTCATCATTTTTTTCTATAAATCCTTTTAATATTTCCACATCACTAGGTATATCAAATTGTATGTTTAAATTATCTGGTTTTTCTATGCTAGCTTCTCTAGAATCTACAGGATTTATAACATAATTTTTTATTTTTTCTATTTCTTCATTATTAAGATTTCCTTTTAAAATAAATACTTTAACATTTTTTACTAAAGAAATTTCTCCCTCTGTTATAAGGCTTATACATTGTATGGCAGAATCTGCCCTTTGGTCGTATTGGCCTGGAAGATATTCAACAGCAAACATAAATTCATTATTTTCAAGACTAATATTTTCTTCAAAAACTGTATCTACAGGAGGTTCTGAAAATATTGTATTTTTAGCATTTTCATATACAACATCATCTTTTAATTGTATGTCATATCTATTTAAAACCCTTACATTTTCTAAATTTTTTATACGTAAATTTTGTATAAAATCTTTTAATAACTCTTTAGCCTCTATATTATAACCGTCTTTTTTTTCTACAAAAATCCTTTTTATATTCGCCATTGTAAAATCTCCTTTATAAGTAATTATTTACTATTTTCTTTAAAACCATCTAGTCTCATTTTTTTATAGGCTTTAAATTGTCCTTTTTCTAAAGCATCTCTTATCTCTTCCATCATATTGTTATAAAAATATAAATTGTGTAAAACACATAATCTCATTGCTAACATTTCTTTAGCTTTAAAAAGATGTCTTATATAAGCTCTACTATAAGTTTTACAAGCAGGACAGTTACAATCTTCTGCTATTGGCCTATCATCTAGCTCATATTTAGCGTTATTAAGGTTTAACTTGCCTTTATTAGTATAAACGTGGGCGTGTCTGCCGTTTCTAGCAGGTAAAACACAATCGAAAAAGTCTACTCCTCTATCTACTGCTTCTAAAATATTTTCTGGTGTGCCAACGCCCATAAGGTAAGTTGGCTTATTTTGTGGTAAATAAGGTACAACATCTTCAAGTATTCTATACATCTCTTGATGTGTTTCTCCTACGGCTAGTCCACCTACCGCATAACCGTCTAAATCTAAATCTGATATAACCTTTGCGTGTTCTATTCTAATATCAGAATATGTTCCACCTTGGTTTATACCAAAAAGCATCTGATTTTTATTTATAGTATCATCTAAACAGTTAAGCCTTTTCATTTCTGTTATACATCTTTTTAACCAACGAGTTGTCCTATCTACAGAACTTTGCATATATTCTCTTGTAGCAGGATATGGTGGACATTCATCAAAAGCCATGGCAATAGTAGATGCAAGGTTAGATTGTATTTGCATACTTTCTTCTGGCCCCATAAATATTTTTTTACCATCTATATGAGAATTAAAATAAACTCCTTCTTCTTTTATTTTTCTAAGTCCTGTTAAAGAAAAAACTTGAAAACCACCAGAATCTGTTAAAATAGGCTTGTCCCACACCATAAATTTGTGTAGACCTCCTAATTTTTTAACAACTTTATCTCCTGGCCTTAAATGTAAGTGATAAGTGTTAGATAATTCAACTTGTGTTTTTATTCCTTGTAAATCTTCTGTTGAAACAGCTCCTTTTATAGCAGCTATTGTGCCAACATTCATAAAAACAGGCGTTTTTATAACACCGTGTACTGTGTGAAATTCGCCAAGCTTGGCTCTTCCTTCTGTTTTTAACAATTTATACATATTACAACCTCTACTTTTATTTTGATTTTACATTTTTATACCATTTAATTATACAATATTTTTTTAATATAATAAAGCATTTATTTAATATTTTATTGAATATTTTACAAAATTACTATATAATTTATTTAGCTGTTTACAATTATTAATAATAGGAGAATTTTTATGATAAATTTTATTGCAACAACAACTTTTGGTCTTGAGGCTATAGTTAAAAGAGAAGCTCAAAATTTAGGTTTTTCTAATATTTCGGTAGAAGATGGCATAGTTAATTTTACAGGAGATATAAAAGATATACCAAAAGCTAACATATGGTTTAGAAGTGCCGATAGGATATTAATGGTTATGTCAAAATTTAAAGCTACAACTTTTGAAGAGCTTTTTCAAGGTGTTAAAGCTATAAATTGGGCAGATTTTTTACCTAAAGATGCAAATTTTATAATAAGCGGAAAATCTTTAAAATCAACTTTGTCTAGTGTACCTGCTTGTCAAAAAATAACAGAAAAAGCTATTGTAGAAAAACTAAAATTAACATATAAAGGTATAGAATATTTTTCAAAAAGTGGAGATTTATATAAAATACAAGTAGCATTATTAAAAGATAACGTTACTATAACATTAGATACAAGTGGTACAGGGCTACATAAAAGAGGATATAGAGAAAATCAACTAGCCGCACCTTTAAAAGAAACTTTAGCTAGTGGTTTAATAGATTTAAGCTACTATAAAAAAGATCGTATACTTATAGATCCTACTTGTGGTTCAGGCACAATAGCTATTGAAGCGGCTATGATAGCTAAAAATATTGCTCCAGGGCTTATGAGAAACTTTGCTTCAGAAAATTGGGGCTTTATAAATAAAACTTATTGGAAAGAAGCTAGAAAAGATGCTTATAGCAAAATAGATGTTAATTTTAGACCAGAAATATATGCAAGTGATATAGATGAAAAAGCTATACAAATTGCTAAAGGTAATGCTAAAATTGCAGGCGTTGATGATTGCATACGTTTTGATGTTAAGCCTTTAAATAAAATTAACATTAAAGATATTAAATATGGTGTTTGTATTGCCAATCCACCTTATGCAGAGCGTATAGGTCTTTTAGAGGAAGTTGAACAGCTTTATAAAGATATGGGGAAAATTTTTAATAGTAATAAAACTTTTTCTACTTATGTGCTTACATCTCACGAAGGTTTTGAAAAATTATATAGTAGAAAAGCAGATAAAAAAAGAAAATTATTTAATGGTAATGTTAAAGTTGAATATTATCAATTTTTTGGAGAAAGACCACCAAAACCTAATAAATAAAAAAATGAAGATTTTTTAACTTTATTATAACAAAAAAGGCTATATAAATAGCCTTTTTTGTTATAAATTTAATTTTAAATCATTTAATTTTATTATATTTTTCTTTCTCATAATTTCACTTATTAAAAGTGTTATTATGGCTGGCAATATAAAATGTAATAATAATATTTTTATAATAAGTGATACTCCATTACTACCATTATACATAGCTTGCCAAGTAGAAATTTGCCCAACTAATCCACTTGTACCCATACCTGAACCTGTTGGTAAATTTTCCATTTTAAAAACTAAAGTACTAATAGGGCCTAATATGCCACTTGTTATTATAGGTGGTAACCATATAATTGGTTTTTTCATAATATTAGAAATTTGTATCATAGATGTACCTAATCCTTGAGCAAAAAGACCATTTATACCATTTTCTCTAAAACTCATAACAGCAAATCCAACCATTTGAGCACAACACCCTACTGTTGCTGCTCCTCCCGCTATGCCCGATAGTCCTAATATAATAGAAATGGCAGCAGAACTAACAGGTAATGTTAATAATATTCCCATAACAACTGATATTATAATGCCCATTAAAAATGGTTGAAACTCTGTAAATATTTCTATAAAATTACCAATAAGACCTATTGTATAAGATGAAAAAGGTGCTATTAATAAACCTAATATACAACCAGTTACAATAGTTGTTATTGGTGTAACTATTATATCTACTACTGTTTTTTTATGTACTAATCTTCCAAATTCTATACCAAATATAACTGTTAAAAAAGCTGTTATTGGGTCACCCGCTCCACCTAATACTAGATTATTTCCTTGAAAAATACTATTTTCAAATATTTTAGGTGCATATGAACCAAAAAAACCTGTAAGTGCAGATGAATATATTATTAAATCTGGACAATTTAAAGATTTAGCTACACCTACTCCTATACCTACACCTGTACAAATAGATGCAAAAATACTTATTTTAGAAAATATTAAACCTATCTCTCCACCTATTAATAAACCTAGTTGCTTTATAATAAGGCCTGTTATTAATGTAGCAAAAAGTCCTAATGCCATACCATTTAACCCTAATATAAAATATCTTTTAAATATAAATTTTAAAAACTCTTTTACCTTCAAAATTTTTACCCTTTCTAAAAATATTATTTTACAATCAAAGACTGTAAACTAATTTAAGTTTACAGTCTTAATATTTAATATTTACTACTTAGCACTACTGCTACTATTATTACTGTTTTTGTAGTTATTATTTTTGCTTGCTTTTTTACTATCCATATCTTCCGCAAATTCTACCCTAGAATTAGCATTATTCATATGATTTTGCATATTATTTTTGTTTGCTTTTAAATTTTTACTAGTTTTCTTGTTCATAACAATACCTCCTAAAAATAAATACATTTTATGAGTTTATATAAAGTAAGATTAGCTTATATTTAAATATTATATTTTTTCTTAATATAACATTTTTAAAAAATATCAACTCACCTTACAATAAATATTATTAGCCTATATTTATTTTTTATACAGAAATATTTTAGTAAAAATTATACATTTTAAGCATTTTATTCTATTTGTTTAAATTCATCTGGTCGTTCTAAAGTTATTTTACCAAGTCTTGATGCTCTAAATTCATCTATAAGTATATAGGCAGCTCTTTGCAAATCTACCTGTCCACCTTTTGTTTTAAAGCTTCTAGCTATGCCAATATTTTCCAAAATTTTATCTGCTTTATCATCTTCTTCAAAATCTATTTTATATCTTTCTTTTAAGCTATTTGGATATATTTCTTTTAAAAGGTCTATGAGATGTAGGGCAAGAGAATAAGTATCTAATATATCATCATTTACCGCACCAGTAAAGGCAAGTTTTAAGCCTACTTTTTGATCTTCAAATTTTGGCCACAATATACCCGGTGTATCTAAAAGCTCAAAATCTTTTTTTATTTTTATCCATTGTTTGCCCCTTGTAACACCAGGTTTATCTCCTGTTTTTGCTAAAGATTTACCTACAAATTTATTTATTAAAGTAGATTTACCTACATTAGGTATACCAACAATCATAGCTCTTGTAGGTACAAAAAGTCGCCCTCTTTGTTTTAATCTTTCTATCTTTTCTTTCATAAGCTCTTTAGAAACTTCCGTTATATCTTTAATACCTTTTCCTGTTATAGAATTCACTAATATAACTTTACAATCTTTTTCCTCAAAATGTTTTACCCAAAGATTAGTTTTTTTATCATCTGCTAAATCAACTTTATTTAATATAACTATCCTATGTTTATTTTTAGCAAGCTCATCTATCTCAGGATTTTTGCTACTGTAAGGTATTCTTGCATCTAAAAGCTCTATAACAATATCAACAAGCCCTATATTTTCTTGCATCATACGTCTTGTTTTTGTCATATGCCCAGGATACCATTGTATATTCATATTATATCACCTTTTTTCTAAATAATTTAAAATTTATATGAAAAACCTAATTTTCTCATAAAATCTAACATTTGTAAACAATCAATGTTTGTATATTCATCATCTTCATAAGCTTTATCTCTATCTAAATAAAGCTCAAAATAATTAGCTATGTTTTCTTCTTTTACATTAAAACAATTAGCAACCGTAGCTACATTACCAATAGAGATAGTATCGTCTATCTCATCTATATAGCTTAAAAATTGCTTATCTTTGCTAAATTGATCTATTTCTCTTCCGTTATCACATAAACAATAGCTCCAACTGTTTCCATCATAAGTATAAAATACCATTACAGTTGTACCTAACATGTCAGATAAAACGCTAGCTAAATAATGATAGCCATCACAAGAATTATTAATTAAAACCATTGTACCATTAGTTAGTTGCTCAAATTTACATTGATTACATAATAAATTTGCTATAGTTTCTGTTTTTTCTAATTGTTTTAATATATTTTCCACTTGTTGTTGACTACAATTTTTCACTATTGCTATTTGTATGCTTTTTTCTATTTTAATCACCTCTTATTATAGAAAAAAGGCAATAGAAACCTATTACCTTTTTAAAATTATTAATAATATAATTATTTGCTTCTTCTATTAATATCTTCTTTAACTTTAGCTGATTTACCAACTCTATCACGAAGGTAGTTAAGTTTAGCTCTTCTAACAATACCATATCTAACTACTTCGATTTTTTCAATTCTTGGAGAATGTAAAGGCCAAGTTCTTTCTACACCTACACCATAAGATATTCTTCTTACAGTAAATGTTTCGCGAGCACCACCGTTTTGTCTTTTAAGAACAGTACCTTCGAACATTTGTATTCTTTCTCTTGTACCTTCAACAACTTTTGCATAAACTTTAACAGTATCACCTACATTAAAATCTGCAATATCTTTTTTAAGTTGTTCATTTTCAATTTCTCTAATAATATTATTCATAAGTAATCCCCTTTCAAATTAAATGTTCGTATTATCTTACATAAAAGCGGAACATTCGTATTACATATCTTGTAGATTATAACATATCTATTTTATTATTTCAAGCATTTTTTCTAATTTTAGTTAATTATTTTTTATCTCTTTTTCAGTTTTTAAATGTAATATAAATAATAAAATAAGCAAGCTACCTAAAGCAAATATCCAAGTTAATAATAAATTGGCTGTTAAGCCTGCAACTATATAACCAATAATACAACTTATAGCAACTACCGCTGTATAAGGTATTTGTGTGGCAACGTGATTTATATGGTTACATCTAGCACCTGTAGATGATAATATTGTAGTATCTGATATAGGGCTACAATGGTCACCAAAAACAGAACCTGCTAACACAGCACCTAAAGATATAATTGTAAGCTCTGGAGCAGTGCTTTCACAAACAACAGCTATAATAGGTATAAGTATACCAAACGTACCCCAAGATGTACCCATAGAAAAAGCTAAAAGCCCTGCAACACAAAATGCTACAACTGGTATTAACATACCTGCTAAGCTAGATCCTTCTACAAGGCCACCCACATATCCACCAGTATTTAATAAATCTCTACAAACACCACTTATAGTCCAAGCTAAAGTAAGAATTATATAAGCAGATACCATAGATTTAACACCTGTAGCTATGCCAGACATAAACTCTTTAAAAGATAATATCTTTCTTGGCACAAATAATAAAAATGTAAATACTAATGTAAAAAAGCCGCTCATAGCAAGAGCAGGACCTGCATTAGTATTTCCAAAACCTTCTGCTAAAGTCATACCACCGTTAAAATAGCCTCCTACATATAACATAGAAACTATAGAAGATACAATTAAAACTAATATAGGTATAACTAAATCAAGAACTGTACCTTTTTCTGATATAGTAATTTTGCTAAGCTCATCATCTTCATCTGCCTCTTCAAAATCATCATTTTGGCCACCATTCATTGCTAAATGCTCATATTTTGCCATTTTTCCAAATTCTACTTTTGTTAAACAAACAATTAAAACCATTATTATAGTTAAAATTGCATATAAATTGTAAGGTATAGTTTTAACAAAATCTTGTATACCATTTAAACCACTATCGCTCATTTGAGATATAACAGATGCCGCCCAAGAAGAAACAGGCGCTATTATACATATAGGAGCAGCTGTTGCATCTATAATATATGCTAATTTTTCACGAGATATTTTATATTTATCTGTAACAGGACGCATAACTGTACCTACTGTTAAACAGTTAAAATAATCATCTATAAATATAATAACCCCTAAAACTGCTGTTGCCAATTTAGCACCTTTTCTAGATTTTATTTTTTTAACTGCCCATTCACCATAAGCTTTAGATCCGCCAGCCTTAGTTACTACAACAACTAATGCCCCTAAAAGCCCTAAAAATATTATTATAGAGCTATTTTCTGAAAGTTTTTCTCCCATAAGGTTCATAGTAACTTCTACCGTTCTAGCTCCAACTTGTATAATACCATCTGTATCATATATAGAATATATTAATGTACCAGATAAAATACCGACAATAAGAGAAGATATAACTTCTTTTGTTTTAAGAGCTAATATAATAGCTATAATAGGTGGTAATAGAGATAAAAAGCCCACCGTATGAATTTCCATTGAGATCTCTCCTTTGCATAATTAATATTTTTAATAATTTTATCACAAAACATTAAATTATGCAATTTTTTTAAATATTTATTAAAAATGTTTATTAAAATAAAATAACAAAAGCCCCTATTTCTTATTAAAATACGAGCTTTTGTATAATTTTAACTATTTATATTTATTTATTATTGTTATTAGTGTACAAACTTTCTCTATATTCCTCGCTAGACTTTTGTACTACTTTAGAAAGTATACTTTGATACTCTTTAAACTTTCCTTGTGCCTTTTTTATTAAAGATTGTTCAAATAATACTTGCTCATTATTCGGTGCTAATGTATACGCCTTATATATAGCTGCCTCCGCCTTTAAAAGGTTATATTCTTGCCTATAATATTTGGCCAGTTTTAACCATAATATATAGTTATTTCTATTGTATAAATTAGCTTTTTCTATACATTTTATAGCTAAAGGTATATTATTAAGTTTTTCATATATATCGCTTTTAGCTATCAATATTTCTATATTAGTATCTTCTATAATATTTAAACAGCTTATAACCTTATCATACATATTAAGATTTACATAACATTTTGCAATTTTTAATATTATATTATAAGATTTATCAAATAAATAAGCTTTTATATAATTACTTTTAGCATCTTCAAAAAGTTGTTGTTTAAAGCATAGCTCTCCTGAATAATAATACTTGCTATATAGCATATCATCTTCTAAGCTATTTATATATTTATTAGCATATTCAAAATCTTCTTTTTCTATTAAAATTTCTATAATATTAAATATTATATCTTTGTTGTTAGGTGCTATATTAATAGCTTTTTTTAAATATGCTAAAGCTAAATCATATTGTTTTAGCCTTATGTAGCATATTCCAATATTATTATATAAAATAGGGTTAGAAACATCAAAATCTATAGCATCTTTGTAGCTTTCGATAGCTTTTTCAAACATATTTTCTTTAAAAAGTCTATCTCCCTTTATTTTCTTTCTTTCTACTTGTCCTCTTTTTTCCCAATTAAAAAGCTCTAAAGATATACCTTCTAATTCTTCTAATGTATAAAAATTATTAAGTGTTAAAAAGTCTATGCTTTTTTGATAAAAGCTTTGTTGCTTTTTTATATCTATTAGTTTGTTGGCTAAATCTATATTTAAAAGCTCATTAGATACCCAATTAATAAATTTATCTTCAAAAAAATCTGTGCTATATTCTTTAAAATTTTTATAAAAAAGATATATTGCTTCTTCTATAGAATAAATGTTTATACCATTTGTAAGCTTATATGGAGATATTTTTTTATCTTCTACCATAGCAAGCTTTAAACTAGCTACCATAAAAACACCTTCTTATAACCTTATTAACTCTGTTATACTTCTAGCTATATTATCTAATATATCATAAAATTTATCTTTTAAATCATAATATTTACCATTAGGAACGGTAACAGGATCAAAAGCTGCTAAGCTTTCTTTATCTCTTCTTGCAACAACATATGTTGTAACCTTTGCATCTTTTAACATATTGCAAATATCTTCAACGCTTTTTCCACTATTAGTAGGCACATGTGGTGGTGCGTCTGTTATTAATATAAATATATTTTGGCTATTAGGCTCTAAAGTAGAGTTTTGTAAAAGTTGAACCCCTGTTTCTAAAGCATCTAAAGAAGATTCTGGTATATCTCCACCATATGTTCTTGGTATATTTTTTACCTGACGTTTAAATTTTTCTACATCATCTGTAAAATTGTATACACTTGGTTTTTCTTTTTCATTTAAATCGCCAAATCCGATAAGTCCTAGTTTAAATTTTGCTCCTCTTTCACTTAATATATTAGAAAATTCTATAGCTCTATCTTTAACACCATTTATATAGCTATCCATACTGCCTGTTGTATCTATTAAAAATGTTACATTAACATTTTCTGTACCTGTTGGGCTAGCATTTTCTTTTTTAGGCGGTGCAGAAAATTTTGTTCTATCAAACTCTGTAATTTTTATTTTACCTGTATTTATATCTTTTAAATATACTTCAAAAAGGTTATTTTCATCTATAGCATAAGTTATTTCTATTTGAGCCGTACCTTTAAGACCATCTAATAATGCAGTACCTATATATTTTTTATTATTTTCATCACCTTGCTCCCATTGATAAACATCTACAGCAACGGTGCTAGCTCCATTTGCATTAGAAAATTTAGAATCTGAAAATTTGCTAGGTATAGGGCTACCCATAGGTATAATAGGTATAAGGCCTCTTTCCATAGTATCTATGTTAATTATAGCTTCTGTTCCAAATATTTGTCTTGTTATTTGCCCCACCTTAACATTTCTATTAGGCAAATGTATGAGATAATTATAAATAGCCGCCCCCATAGCAACACTCTTAGCAGGATCTGTTGCTCTATATGGCTCTTTAACAAAACCTGCTACCATTCTTTTAACCATAGGTATAAGAGTAGAACCACCTACTAATATTACTTTAGATATTTCGTCTGGCTCTTTACCTGCTCTTTTTAGTGCCTCTTCTAAAATTTCACGGCTTCTTTCTACATATTTTCTAATAAGAGCTTCAAAATCTTCTCTTGTTATATCTATAGATAAATTTTTAGGCACACCATCTATAATAATAAGTGGATTTATCTTTATAGATGCTTTACCTGTACCTGATAGTTTCTTTTTAGTTTGCTCTGCCTCTTGTTTAAGCTTTTGCATAACCGTTTTTCTATCTAAATTGTTAAGATTATCTATATCTATACCGCTATCTTCTTTAAATTTTTGTTTCATAAATCTTATAAGCTCCGCATCAAAATCATCACCACCAAGATTCATATCTCCAACATCTGATAGCTCTTGAAAAACTTCTTCACCATTTTCATCTATGCTAACTTTTAAAACGCAAGCATCAAAAGTTCCCCCACCAAAGTCATAAACAAGCAAAGTTTGCGCATATCCCTGTTTATAGCCATATTCTATAGCAGCGGCTAATGGCTCTGATAAAAGATATACATTTTTAAAACCAGCTAATATACCTGCTTGTTTAGTAGCAAAAATTTGTCTATCATTAAAATAGGCAGGGTGTGTAATAACAACCTCATCAAAAGTTTCTCCCGATTGCTCTTCTGCTGATTTTTTTAGCTTTTTAAGTATTTCTGCACTTACCTGCTCTGGTGTTACTTCTCTACCATTTATAGATATTTTTTCATCTGTACCTATTTTTCTTTTTATAGATATAACCGTGCTTTCTGGATATATAATAGAAGCAAGCTTAGCCTCTGCACCTACTACTATTTCTTCTCCTTCTAATGTAGGGTAATTTACAACAGATGGTAAAACCTCATCTGTACCGTCTATTTTTACCACCTCTACGCTATCATCTTTATCTCTATATATAGTAGCAACCGAATTTGTTGTACCTAAATCTATTCCTAAATATCCCATCTCTTATCCCTCCAAAACTGTTTTATTAAATCTGCTTGGATCAAAATCTTCATTATATCCAGAAGGTTCATATTCTGTGCCATATCCCATATCTGTAACCGAACCTTTAACAAGTCCACCTTCTTCTTCCACCTGTAGTGTTATATTAAGTCGTGTTTTACCACTAGGACGCTCAGGTAAATCTTTTATTAAAACTTCGCCTATAAGCTTACATTTTTCTATTGTGTCTTCTTTGTTTATTCTTTCCATAATCTTTAGGCTAAAGCTTGTCATATCTTCTTTTGTATTACCTGAAAGGGTAAATATTTGCTCTTTTTTAGCTAAAGCATAAGGCGTTCCCCTTCTAATCATTGTATAAAAAGATTTTACACCGTTATTTTCTATCTCTAAGCCTATATCGTGAGGTACTGTAACTTCAAACTCTATAGACATTTTTTCGCTTTCTATATCTGGAGATGATAAAAGCCCCATTTTCATAGCCGCATAATATGTTGCACCTAAAGATATATCTAAAGCAGGACGCTCAGATGTATAAATTTTGCTTTCGTTGTTAAATATGGCTATAAGCATATCTTTTACCCACGGCATTTGAGAAGATCCACCTTCTAATAAAACTCTGTCTATATCATCTGGTGTTAATGCACCTGTATAAACCTCTCTTAAAGCTTTTAAAACAAGCTTTCTTGTTTCTTCTATAAAAGGATTTATTATTTCTTCTAAATCATCTCTTGTCATTTGTTCAACAAAAGGAGGTATACAAAATGTAAAAGGTATTCTAAAAGCTTTTACCCCAGACAAACGCTCTTTAGATTCTCTAGCACGGCAAATAAGTTCTACCATATTTTCTGGGCTTAAATCTTCTCTTTTTTGGTTTGCCTTTTCTTCTATAAAATCATAACATCTATTTAAAATATATTCATCTACGTTATCGCCACCGTGATAAGCCTTTCCACCTTCGCTTATCACCTGTAACTTTATATGTTTATCATCTTTTTCTAATACGTTAAATAATGTTATATCTAATGTACCACCACCAAAATCAAATACCATAATTTTTTCATCTTGGTTTAACTGATGCCTAAAATTATATGCAAGAGCTGCTGCTTTTGGCTCTTCTATAAGACAAATAAGCTTTTCTGATATACCTGCTAACTCACAAGCTTTCATTGTTGCTTTTTTAGCCGCATCATCAAAATCGTATGGAACAGAAACAACAAGTCCTGCTATCTCTGCTTTAGGATTTAAGCTTTTACAATGTTCTATAAGCTCTGTTAATATTTTTGCAGATATTTCTTCTGGTAAATATTTTTTACCGTCTAACTCTACCGTTTCATTTGTGCCCATTTTTCTCTTTATAGAACGTATAGTAGTTTCTGGATATATTTTCATAGAGCGAAAAGCCTCTTCACCTATAACCCATTCTCCTTCTCCTTCATCATCTTTTCTATATTGAACAACAGAAGGCATAGGTATTTTTCCAAATCCATTGCTTATATCTATTGGCTCTGGTTTTTCATTTATCATATCCCAATAGCTTATTATAGAATTAGTAGTGCCTAAATCTATCCCTAAAATATAATAATCTTCTGATAAGCTTCTATTTTCTTCTATTTGCTTTTTATATTCTGTCCATTTCAATATATATTCACCTCTTTTTCTTTTGTTTTATTAAATATTTATAATAAATTGTTGTTTAAAGTCTGTCTTTGGATATATTTCCCCAAATCCAAAATCTTCTATATTAAAAATCATTTCTTTATTATTTTTAAATTGTATATAAATTAAAAATCTTATTGTTTTTATATCTCTATTATCAAATTGAGAATAATCATTTAAATTTAATTTTATTTTTTCTAAAGTTTTAAAACTATTGTCTTCTTCTGAGGCTATATCAATTTCTATATTTTTATTTTTTGTTAATGTAAAAACTTTTTTATCAAAATTTTGCCATATAAAGCTACCTTTATATACAAATGGTTCAAATTTTATATTATTGTTATCTTTTATAAATATGCCCATATTATAGCCTATTTGATCTAAATCTTCTATATACATTTTATCTTTAGGTAAAATCCCAAGCTCTTGACAAGCAACTATACAAGCACCATCTGATATAAATCTTTTAGCTTTACCTTTAAAATTTGTTTCTATATTAAATCTAGATTTTATAAATTTATGTATAAAATCTATCTCTATACCGCCACCTGTTAATATAATATTTTTTATATGATTCTCATTAATGTTTATACTTTCAAATAAGCTATTAAAAAATATATTTATTTCATTTTCAAAAAATGAGATTATATCAAATAGCTCTTGCTTAGTTATTACCTTTTGAAAAGGTGGATAAAAAAAGTTATAATATAGCTTTATATCTGACAAAGTTTGTCTTTGAAAAATAATATCAAATTGCTGATATACAAAAGAATCTAAATTATTTTTTTCATATTCTGTTAAATCTATCTTACCTGTTTCTTCTAAAAATTTTTTAGTTATTAAATTTTTAGTAATGTTAAAAAGCCTTTGTTGGCCTATTTTATCATTAAAAAATGTTTTTATACATTTAACTTTACCATCTTTTTCTATTGTATATACAGATGCTCTTAATTGTCTATTGCTATAATCTACAATTAATACTTTATCTCCTAAAATATCGTTTTCATAAAAATAACTTTTTAATATACATTCTTTATCACTAGCTATCTTTAATAATAAATGATCGATATTTGCTAATTTAAAGGCTTCTTTTATATCTTCTTCGTTAGCATAAGATGATGTAGATAAAACAATGCCTTCTATACTAGCATTGGGGTTTATATTTTTTATATTTTCTAATAAAAATAATATAAACTTGCTAAGAGCTAAAGTAACACTTATATTTATATTATTTATGCTATAAATAATACCTTTTCCAAGATTTTCTATTATATTTTCTATTATTATTTCGTTGCCAAAACCTTTGTTTAATATGGCATATTCTCCAAAAATCCAGTCTTCTGTATCTACATTATAAGAAACTACTGTTGGTACACTAACTTTACCATATCCCCCGCTAACATCTACCACATCTATATTCATTTGGTTAAAATCAAAATAAGATATAGTAGATGTTAAATTGCCTAAGTCTATGCCTATTATAAATTTGTTTTCATTATTCATAAAAAACCCCTACTTTGCTGCTATAATAGTAGCTCTTTTTATAACACCTTCATCTTTTTTCTTATATCCATAATTTATAACTTTTATTATTTGCCCTTTAACAAAATCTTCATTTTTTTCTGCTAATAAAACCTCGTGCTCTTTTGCATTAAACATATCATGAGGATTTGGCTTTATAGGTAAAATATTATTATTTATTAAACATTTTTCTATTTCTACTTCTATATTATCTATATATTTTGTAAAATCTAATATTTTTTCATCATCACTTTCTCTAAGCCTTACAACAGAATAATAGATTATCTCTTGAAATGTACTTATTTCAAATAAAATAGTATTTTTAATAAAATCATCTAATTTTTTTATGTAAGGCTTAAAAGTTTTTTCTATTTTAGATAAAAAGCTATTAATATTTATAAATTGTTGTATTTTTTCTAAATCAAATTGTTCTTTTAATGTAACATATATATTATCAAAATCATAATCTAACTCTATATTTTTAAAATCTTTTAAAGTATCGTTTATATTTTTATATATTACATCTTTATTAGAAAATATTTCGTTTTCCTTTTCTTTTATATTATCAATTTTTATATTAATAGTTTCATTTATCCCATCTATAATGTTATATAAATCGTTTTTTTCATAAAACTTTTTGTTTTTATTTACATATTTTAAAATGCTCTCAAACATATTTGTAACATTTTTAGATAAAGCTAAAGTTTTTTCTATGTTATCTTTAATATTATCTACTTTTTGTTGTTGTTGTAAAATAATATTATATTTAAAATCTGATAAATATTGTTCAAATATATTAAAAGCTTTTTGTTTAAATTGTTCTTCTGGCTCTTTAATATCTTTAAATATATTAAAAATAGCTTTTTCCATTTCTTTATTATCTATATCTATTTTTAAATTAATATTTGTATCTACCATTTTAATTTTTAAATTAAGATCCTCAAAGCTTTTTCCTGTTTGTTGATAAACCTCTATTATAGGCTTTAATAAAATTTCTATTTGATTTTTTTCTTCATCATTTTTACATAAATCTTCTAAAGCTTTTATTTGAAGCTTTATTATAGATGATAAAATTTCTCTTTCTTCTTCTAAAACATCATTAAAATAGCTTACTTCTTTTCTATTTTCTATATCGTTAATAGCATTAAAACATTCCAATAAATTTGTTTTATAGCTACGCTCTATCTCTTTTATAGCATTTTCAATAAAAAATTGTTTTATATTTTTAATATTTATATTTTTAAAATTATAGCTACACAAACTATCTATTTTTTTATAAATGTTATCTATATATTTTGTTGTTATAGCTTTTTTTTCAGCATAAATAGGGTTTACATCTACATTTTTATCATCAAAAAAGAATCTAACTTGACTTTTTAAAACAGATGTTATGCCAGCCAAATTTTTTAACATTTCATCATTAAATTTAAACTTTAAACTTTCTTCTTGACTTAAAAAAATAATATAGTTATCAATAATAGTTTTATATATATTAAAAATATCTTCATCAAATAAAGCTAAACTTTTATTTTTAGATATATGGTTCATAAAGCTAGCTAAAATAAGTCTTTTTATCCTTTTGTTATTAGAAGTAAATTTTTCTTTAAGCATCAAAATATATTCTGTTTCAAAACAATTTTGCTCCATAAAAATTTTTTCAAGCTCTATTTCTATGGCTGACTTACACATAAGCTCTCCCCTTCATACAATTATTAATAAAGCTCATCTACAGATAATTCTGTAACTATACCATCATCACTCATACTTTTAGCAGTAACTTTAAGCATATTATCTGGACTTACGCTAAATATTACTTTTACCTTTTCTTGCCCTTTTGGCCCTTGTGGTATACCTCTTAAAGATGTACCTGCAAGTCTTTTCATACCATCATTAGTAACAAATGTACCTTTTTCATCACTAGGAATAGTATTTTCATATACAACAATCGCCATACTGCTAACATTATCAAAATTAGTTATAAGCGGTTCTGGTGCTTCTACAACAAGACTATCTTTTGGTATATCCATACCTGCTTTTACAATTTCCATAAAACGTCTACCTGCTATTTCAAGGCCTATCGGGTGTATTGTTTTTTCATGAACAACAGGACCTTTTACAGTTGGCATCATAATCATATTACAATAATGAGCAGCTCCTTGAGATATACTAAGAGCAGGACTTATTTTAGATTTAAAAGGCTCTTTATTAAATTTTTCTTTTATTTTTTCGCTAACAATAGGCATAGAAGAGCTACCACCTACTAAAAATATCTCATCTATATCTTCTGCTTTTATTTTAGCTGTTTCTAAAGATTTATCTACACATTCTATAGTTTTATTTATCATATCTATAACAGATTTTCCTTCAAACTTTTCAAATATTTTATCGCTATCATTAAGTTTGTTTACCCTTTTATGGTTTAAAAAATCTTCTCTTGTTATTTCCATATTAATATTAACAATTTTAGGCTCTTGTATAAAAGGTGCTAAAACTACTTTTGTAGATTTTGCTTGAGAAAGTCTTTCTTTTGCTTGGTTTGCCATTTGTGCTAATCTAACTAATGCAACCTTTTTTTGTCTTTTAGAAACACAATCATCTATATTTTCATCAAATAAATCTATTTCATTATCTGTAAGTTTTTTAAACTCTTCATAAATCATATCTATTAATATTTTATCAACGTCATTTCCACCTAAGTCGTTATCACCATAAGTGCTTAAAATAGATATATTAGGCTCTTGGTTTTCGTCTAATTTAATCTCTAATATACAAGCATCAAAAGTACCCCCGCCAAAATCATATACTAAAACTTTTTTATCTTTTCTTTCATTAACAGCATAGCTTATAGCCGCAGCAGCTGGCTCTAACCTTAAATATACACTATCTTCATCAAAACCTGCAAGTATAGCTGCCTCTTTTGTCATTTTCTTTTGTTTATCTGTAGAATTTGCAGGAACTGTTATTACACATCCTGAAAATTCACCTGATATATTAAGCTTTTCTCTTGCATATTCATCTGCCATTCTTTTTAAATAGCCCATTATCTCTCCTGCTACTTGTTCTGGCTTAAAGCTAAATTCTTTATCATCTACATTTATTATAATATTTTCATCTGTACCTAAAAATCTTTTTATAGATAAAATTGTGCTTTGTGGATATATCATAGCTGCCTCTTTAGCTTGAACACCAAATATTTTAGATAATTTATTTTCATCTTCTATATCTGTTTCAAATTGGATAGCTGTTGGAAAAATATTACTACCATCAATAGGTATTGTTTGAACCTCTCCATCTTTAAAATCAAATATACTTACAACAGAGTTTGTTGTACCAAAATCTATGCCTAAAAATAATCCTCTTTCTAAATCAAGTCCTAATGTTGCCATATTATTTCCTCCTTAGTTATGTTTTATAATATTTTCCCTTTTAAATTATAATCTTTTGATATAAGTTTTTCTATTACTCTATGTGCTTCATCATATTTACCTTCATAAGTATATATAAAAGCATTATTTATTTTAAAATATTCATCATCTATATCAAAAACCTTGTTTTTAGAATTAGTTGCTATAAACCTTTTAGTAGATATATTGCCACCTTCCATATTTTCTGAAAAATAATACTCTATATCTTCCCCATAAAAAATAGGTAACACTGCTATATACATACCATATTTAAAATATTGCATCTTTATAGAAAAAAACTTATCTTGGTTAATATTTTTATAATATAAATAAACCTGTTTATTAGGTAAAGTATTGTAAATAAAAGGTTTATTTTTATATAAATACGAAAAGTTTTTAAATTTGTCTTTGTTATCTTCAAATATTTTAAAATTTAACTGTTCATTTTCCATGTTTTTTATAATATTTTCAAAAATTTCATATTTATTTTCTAAATTATAATTACCTTTTAAATATACATGTGCTAACGTATAACCTATCATACTATCATTTGTTTCTTTAAATATATATTCCATAATATATAAAATATCATCACTAAATATATAATCACCAGTAAAAGCTTCATACATACAATAGTTTAAAAAATATTCTATTATTTTATTATCAACGTCTTGTTTATATATTTCTATAAATATTTTTTCACTATAACTATTTATACTATGTGTATATATTGTAAGTTTTAATATATATTCGTCTATTTCTCTTTTTAAAACACCTATATTTTCCAAAGATTTTCTAAGCTCTATCCATTCTTTAAGGCCACCTTTATAATATTTTAAAACTATATCTATAAAAAGATTATCCACCTTAGAACGTAACAAAAGCTCATAGGCAAATATTGCTATTTCTTTATCATACTTTTCTTCTTCGCTTATAACCTTTATAGCATAAAATAATGTATCATCATCTAATATATGTACCTTTTTCTTTATAATTTCTATAGCTTTATCAAATTCTTTGCAAAAAACATAAGTTTTAACAATATTATTAATATATTTATCGTTTATATATTTTTCTAAAACTTTTTTATAATACTCTGTTGCCAAATTATAATTTTTATAATAAAAACTAATATTGCCAAGAGTTAACAATATTTGCATCTTAAAAGAAACAGATATATCTTTTAAAGTTAAAACCTCTCTTAATAGCTCTATTTTTATATTTTGTAAGTTTTCTGAACTTAAATAATATTTTACCGTGTTTATTAATGTAAATTTATCTTTATAGCCTCTATTGTAAAATCTATAAAAATATTTACCATTAACCCCTTCTATTACTTTATTCATTTTTATTTTGCAATTTATTATATCTTTTTTATCTTCCGAAAAAACATAGTAATAAAAATTTGTAGAACTAGCATTTATAAGAGCTTTATTATTTTTTATTGTATATTCTTTAAGAGTGTCTATTTCATAATCTTTTATAAGTATTATTTTAGCTTTCTCATTTTCTATATAAATTTCATATAAAAAATTGTTAGGATATAATATATCCATTATCTTTTTTTCTTCTATCGTATCTTCTGGTATAAAGTCTAACATATACTTATATATTGTATAATAATATTTTCCTTTACAACCTTTTTCTAAAAAATATGCTCCATATTGTAATATTTTGTTTTTATATTCTAAAACTAGCTCATTATATTTTTTATCATTTAAAATAATATAATACATAAAAGACATCATTTCTAAATCTGTGTTTGTATCTTTTAAAAATTGCTTAATAGGATAAAGGCCTATATCTTCCATATTATTTTTATAACAAGCTTTTATATAGCTATTATTTAAACCTGTTAATGATAGCTGCCTATTTATAGCCTCTTTAAAAAAGAAATAACTAGTTTTTGTATGTATATTATTTTCTAAATATACTTCACATATTTTAGCAAGTATAAAATCAAAATTATAACATTTATACATTTTCATATTAAAAATATCATCTTCAAAATCGAAAATTATGCTATTTTCATATCTAAATATAGATTTTTCTATATTTAGATTATTATATAAAGCCCATTTTATATAATTTTTAAATGTATCTTTTTCAAAACTTATAAATTTTGAATTTTTTTCAAAAATATTATATAAAATTATGTTTTTCCAAAAACTATTAGTTTGTATATTTTCAAAATAAGCTAAAGCATCTCTATCAATATTATCTATATATTGTTTTAAAAATAATATATAGATATTGCATATATCATTATTAATATTTTGTAACAATTTTATATATTTGTTTGTACCTCTAATAGAACCTTTTTGTGCTTTTATTAAGCCTTTTAAAAAGAGATAAAAACTATATTTTTTAATATCATTATTTTTTAAATATTTTTTATATTTTGATATATTGCTACTAAAATATTCTATTTTTTCTTTATCTTGTATATTTATGCTAAAAAAAAGTATAGCTAATAAAATATCAAAATCTGATCTATTTTGGCTTAAATATTCTGCACAACAATTATAACCTTTATTTAGATACTCTGTTTTATCCATAGTTAAAAAGCCTAAATAATATCTATTTAAAAGCATTATAAGTCTTTTTTTATTTTTTTTATTATTATATTGTTTTTCTATATTATTAATGCTTTTTTCTATAAAATCCATTTTAAACTCCTATATTAAACTATTGCCAATATAAATATTTTTTTCCATCTTATAAACGTTGTCGCCTAAAATAGCCTTTATAAGTATTTGGCTTTCTATATTAGGCTTTTTTGTAAAATCCATTTGAGCTTTTAAAAAACCCGTAAGTTTTATATTAAAATTTATCTCACTATATTTAGATATAAGATATTTTTTGCCTTCAAAATATATAAATGTATCTTTTGGTACAATCTCTATAACAATATCTTCTTCCGTATTATTTAATATTTTTAATACCCCTTTATCTATAGGCATAAAATATTCTTTTTCAAACAAAACTTCTATAGGGTTTTTTCTGCTAATTTCTATTATAACATTTTCATTAGTTTTATTAAATAAAATTTTTCTTCTTTCAAAAAAACTATTTATTTTATCTTTTAAAATTGTAAATTCTAAATTATATATACCATTTTCATTAAAATCTTTATTAGTTATTTTATTTTTTGATAAAACTATATAATCTATATCATCTTCTAAAGATATATCTTCTTCAAAATAACCATTTCCTATAAGCTTTAAAGTAACTATACCTATTATATCTGCTTTAGATTTTGTTTTATAATATTTATACTTAAATATTTTTTGTGATAGCTCTATATAACATTTTTCTTTCATTTTTGTTAATATAAAAAAATTATCAATAGCTCTTTGTTTATTAGCATCTTTTAATATTTCTTCTACCACATCAATATGGGCATAATTTATATTTTTTAACCAAAGCATAAACTCATAAGAATAAAAAATTCTTATAGACTCTATATAATTTTTTAAGTAATAGTTATAAAAGTCTTTTATCGTGTATATTTTTTCTTTACCACACTCTAAATAATCAAAATTTGATATAGTAATATAAACAGGTAAATAAATTTGCCCACCATTAGAAACTATTATTAGTTCACTTTTTATAAAATCACCGCTAGAATATATAGACGGAACTATATTATATTCTATACATACTTGATTACCTTCAAAGCTGTCTTTTTCTAATACAAGACATTCTGTATTAGATATAATATCGCCAGATAATATCCCCCCTCCTATATTTTTAATATTTATAAAGCCTTTATTTTTTTCGCTCATATTTATAGCTATTTTATCTATATCTATTTCTATATTTGGTAAAGGATACTCTAAAAATTCTCTTAAATCCATTTTTTTACCTTCTTTAACCACTTTCTATATTTTACTAACTTTTATTATAAATGATTTTTTTAAAACTATCAACTTTTTATACAAATAATTATTGAAATAAATACATTTTTAATTTAATATATATATTGACAAAAAATTTTAAGGAGGGTTTTATGCTAAAACACGGTGGCGATTTAGATATTATAGAAAAAACTTATAATATTTCTAAAGATAAAATTATAGACTTTAGTGGAAATATAAATCCTTTAGGTATATCTAAAAAAATAGAAAATGTTATAAAAAATAATATTAATATTATAACTACATACCCTGATAAAAACTATACGGCTTTAAAAAAATCTATATCCTATTATTGTAAATGTAATGAAAATAATATAATTGTTGGCAATGGTGCTACAGAAATTATATCTTTATTTATAAAAAATTTATCCCCTAAAAATGCTATTATTGTTTCTCCCTCTTACTCTGAATATGAAAGAGAGCTAAAAAACATTAATTGTAATATAAAATTTTTTCATCTAAAAGAAGAAGAAAATTTTTTATTAAATATAGATAACCTTTTAACTATTATAAATGATAATATAGACTTATTAATTTTATGCAATCCTAATAATCCTACTGGAACAGCTATAAATAATGAGCAAATAAAAATTTTATTATCTAAATGTAAATTTTTAATGATAGATGAAACTTACGCCGAATTTTCTAACGAAAAAGAAAATATATGTGCTACAAAATTGGTAAATGACTATGATAACCTTTTTGTTGTAAGAGGTACATCAAAATTTTTTGCCGTTCCTGGTATAAGGCTTGGTTATGGTATTTGTAAAAATGAAAATATTTTATATAAAATAAACAAACATAAAGATCCTTGGAGTGTTAATTCTATTGCTAATTTAATAGGTATAACTATGTTTAATGATGAAGAATATATACAAAAAACAAGAGATTTAATATTTTCTGAAAAACAAAGTATTTTAAAGCAACTTTCTAATATAGAAAATATAAAATTTTATAATAGTAATTGTAATTTTATATTATGTAAAATTTTAAATAATAAAACTACTTCTACAAAACTTTTTGAAAATTTAATAAAAGAAAATATATTAATAAGAGATGCTAAAAATTTTACTTTTTTAGATGCTACTTTTTTTAGATTTTGTATTTTATCTAAAAAAAATAACCAACTACTAATAGAAAAACTAAAAAATATTTTATTATAAGAGGTGCTATAAATATGAAAATTGATGTTTTAGATTTAAACAAAGAACAAGCTATAGAAGAAGCTAAACGCTGTCTAAATTGTAAAAAACCTTTATGTGTTAGCGGTTGTCCTATAGAAAATAATATTCCCCAATTTATTAATGCCCTTGTAAAAGATGATTTAACATTAGCTTATACAATATTATCAGAAAAAACTAATTTACCTGCTATATGTGGCAAAATTTGTAATCACTCTAAACAATGTGAAGGACATTGTGTTTTAGGTAAGAAAAAAACACCTGTAAAAATTGGCAAAATAGAAAATTTTATAGCTAACTATGCTTATGAAAACAACCTCATAGATAGCTCAAAACAAAATAATAATTTAGGTAACATAGCTATTGTTGGTTCTGGTCCTTCTGGCCTTAGCTGTGCTTATATATTATCTAAAGAAGGATTTAACGTTGATATATACGAAATGGAAGAAAAAGCCGGTGGCATTTTATCTTATGGCATACCTACTTTTAGGCTAAATCAACAAGCTGTTAATAGAGAAATAGAAAAATTAAAAAATCTTGATGTAAACTTTATATTAAACAATAAGCTAGGAAAAGATTTTACAATAGAAGATTTAAAAAACAAAGGTTACAATGCAATTTATATTAGTATAGGTGCAAATATGCCTAAATCTATTAATATTAAAGGTGAACAATTAGAAGGAGTTATACACGCTAACCATTTTTTAACAGAATATGCTAAAAATAATATTTTAATAAAATCTAAAGATGTTGTTTTAGTTATAGGTGGTGGTAATGTGGCTATGGACGCTTGCCGTACTGCTAAGCTTATATCACAAGATACAACTGTTGTTTATAGAAGAACTAGAGAAGAAATGCCTGCATCTTTAGAAGAATATGAAGAAGCAGTTAAAGATAATATACCTTTTATGTGGAGATGTAGCCCATTAGAATTTATAGGAGAAGATAACAAGCTTAAAGGCTTAAAAGTTAAAAATCTAGAAACAGATGAAGAATTTGTTATACCTTGTACTGTTGTTTTAACGGCTATTGGCTCTAAGCCTATTATAAATGATGATAAAATAGAGCTAGACGATTGGGGCTGTATAAAAATAAGCAAAGAACCTTTTGGTATGACTAATATTGAAGGAGTTTTTGCTGGTGGAGATGTTGTTAATGGTGCAGATACTGTTGTAACTGCTATGCGTGATGGTAGAAATGTTGCATATAGCATAAAAAATTATATTTTATCAAAAGTATGTGAATAATTTAGTATGTTTTAGCCATAATACATTTATAAAACTTTTAAGGAGGTATATTATGGCTAAAGCAGGTATGAGAAGACCAGGTAAAGACAGTCAACCAAAAACAGAAAGCAATAAAAAATATCATTCTAATAAAAATAGTGTAGAACCTGTACCAGAAATACAAGGTAAAGCTAAAAATTAACTAAAAAAGCTATAGATTAAAATCTATAGCTTTTTTAGTTAATTAAGGTAATTTACTTTAAATAAAATATTAAAATACCTAATTTCAGATACAAAATACCTAAAATTAACTAAGATTGTAAAAGCTTTTTTACAACCTCACTAACTGTTTTGTTGTCTGCTCGACCTTTCGTTCTATCAGAAACTAACCCCATCACTTTGCCCATATCTTTCATAGAGCTAGCGTTAGTTTCTTTAATTGCACATAAAACGATTTCGTTGATTTCTTCAACACTTAACTGTTCGGGAAGGTAAGATTTTAAAATCGTGAGTTTTTGGTTTAATTCATCAATTAAATCTTGTCTGCCACTTTTTTCAAAGTCAGGAAGCACATCATTGCATTTTTTTATTTCTTTGATAATAACTTCAATAATACCGTCATCTTCAAGTTCAATTTTTTGGTCTTTCTCGATTTGAAGAATACCCGCACGAACCATCTGAATGGTATCTTTAAGGATATTATCCTTTTGCTTCATAGCCTCCTTCAAATCAGCAAAAAGCTGTTCTTTTAATGACATACACATCATCCCTTTTATTATTAGTTAAATTTACGTTTTCTAGCTGCTTCAGATTTTTTCTTACGTTTAACACTAGGTTTATCATAAGCTTCTCTTTTACGAACCTCGCCCATAATACCAGCTTTAGCACAGCTTCTTTTAAATCTACGAAGAGCACTATCTAAAGATTCATTTTCTTTAACTCTAACTTCTGACATTTGAATTCCCTCCCTCCAGTTACGTTGTTATATGCAATGTGCACTCCAAAATTATACACAAAATTTACAAAATAGTCAACTATCTTAAAATATTTTTTTAAAAAAATTAAATATAAAGAAAAAACACTTGACAGATTATAAATTTTTGTTTAAAATATTTTGTTGTAAAGTATAATACTATAACAGGAAGGTGGTATTATGGATAAAATCTTATTTCTTACAATGTTATATGATTTTTATGGTGAGCTTTTAACAGATAAACAAAAAGAACTTTTTGAGCTACATTATCTTAACGACTTATCTCTTTACGAAATTAGCTCTGAATATGGTATCACTCGTCAAGCTGTTTTAGATACTGTTAAACGTGCAAAAAATTCTTTAGTATACTATGAAGAAAAACTTGGGTTAATAGAAAAATATTTAAACCGTAAAAAATTTTTAGATAAAACAATTAATAACATAGAAAATATTATATCTAATAATAGCTTAACCAAAGATAATATATCACTTCTTTCTGATATAAAACAATCTTTAAGCTCTTTATTAGACTAAGGAGGCTTAAAAATGGCTTTTGAAAATTTATCTTCAAAATTACAAGATGTTTTTAAAAATCTTACTGGTAAAGGCAAACTTTCTGAAAAAGATGTTAAAGCTGCTCTTAGAGAAGTAAAACTTGCCCTTTTAGAAGCAGACGTTAACTTTAAAATTGTTAAAGAATTTATAGCTAACGTTACAGAAAAAGCTATCGGTACAGATGTTTTAGAAGGTTTAAACCCTGGCCAGCAAGTCATAAAGGTTGTTAAAGATGAGCTTATAGATTTGTTAGGCACAACACAAAGCATCTTAACCTATTCTTCCAAATCACCTACTGTTTATATGATGGTTGGCTTACAGGGCGCCGGTAAAACTACCACTACTGGTAAATTGGCAGGCCTTTTAAGAAAACAAGGTAAGCAACCTCTTTTAGTAGCCTGTGATATTTATAGACCTGCTGCCATTAAACAGTTAGAAATTGTAGGTAAAACTTATAACATACCTGTTTTTTCTATGGGACAACAAAACCCTGTTAATATAGCTAAAGCTTCTATAGAATATGCTAAAGAAAACGGCAATGATATTGTTATTATAGATACTGCTGGTAGGCTTCATATAAACGAAGAACTCATGGATGAACTAGAAAATATAAAAAAAGAAGTACGCCCACAAGAAATATTGCTCGTTATAGATGCTATGACAGGGCAAGATGCTGTTAATGTAGCATCATCTTTTGATAAAAAACTAGGTATTGACGGTACTATAATAACTAAATTAGATGGAGATACTCGTGGTGGTGCTGCTTTATCTGTTAGAGCAGTTACCAAAAAGCCTATTAAATATGTTGGCATGGGCGAAAAGCTAGAAGATCTTGAAGCTTTCCACCCTGATAGAATGGTTTCTCGTATACTTGGTATGGGTGATGTTTTAACATTAATAGAAAAAGCTCAACAAGTTTATGACGAAAAAGAGGTTTTAGAACTTGAAAAGAAAATGCGTAACCTGGAGTTTGACTTAAACGACTTTTTAAAGCAAATGCAACAAGTTAAAAAAATGGGCTCTATAAAAGATATTTTAAATATGATGCCTTTGCCTGGTATGAATAAAATTAACCTAGATGATGTTAATTTAAATGATAAAACTATATCTCACGTCGAGGCTATAATTAGCTCTATGACTAAAGAAGAAAGAAAAAAACCAAGCATCATAAATGGCTCTCGAAAAAAGCGTATTGCTAATGGTTCTGGCAGAAGTGTTCAAGAGGTTAACAAGCTTCTTAAAGATTTTGAAAATGCTAAAAATGCTATGAAGATGATGAATGGTATGATGAAAGGCAAAAAAGGGAAATTCAACCTTCCTTTTTTCAAATAAATAATATATAAATTTTTAATTTTTAGGAGGAACAAAAAATGGTAAAAATTAGATTAAAAAGATTAGGAGCAAAAAAAGCACCTTTTTATAGAATAGTTGTTGCAGACTCTAGAACACCTAGAGGCGGTAAAGCTATCGCTGAAATAGGTTATTATGATCCTACTAAAGAACCTGCTGTTTTAAAAGTAGATGTAGAAGACGCTAAAAAATGGATTGGTAACGGTGCTCAACCTACTGAAACTGTTCGTGCTTTATTAAAAAAATCTGGCGTTATCGAATAGTTTTTTAATTATAGAAAGAGGGTAACTTTATGAAAGAACTCTTAAATGTAATTGTAGAAAATCTTGTAGATAATAAAGATGGTATAAAAATTAACGAACGTCAAGAAAATGATGTTATTATATTAGAACTAACTGTTTCTAATGATGATGTAGGCAAAGTTATTGGCAAACAAGGCAAAATAGCTAAAGCTATTAGAACTGTTATTAAATCTGCTGCATCTTACGAAAATAAAAAAGTTGTAGTTAAAATACTATAATAAATAAAAATACCTTTCTAATTAAATTAGAAAGGTATTTTTATTTATTATCCTTTAAACATTTGGCTCCAAAGTGTTCCTGATATGCCTACTCCTATATATTTAAAATCTTTATTTAATATATTAGCTTTATGTGTAGGAGAGTTCATCCAGCCTTCAACTACTTCTTTTGATGTTGGATATCCTAATGCTATATTTTCACCTGCTACAAAAAAATCTACATTAAAATCTTCCATCATTTTACCTATTTCACCATATGTAGGAGAAGTATGATCAAAATAATTATTTTTTAACATATCTTCTGCTTTTAATTTTGATAGTTTCATTAAATCTTTATCTATTTGTAATGGAGGTAAGTTTACTTTTGCTCTTTCTTCATTTACTAACCTAATAACTTCTTCTTCTTTTTGTATTTCCTCGTCTTTTTCTTCTTTTATTTGTTTACTATCTTTTAATGTAACAGTTTTTGTCTTACTATCCCATTCTATTTGTAAATTGAAGGCATCTTTTATTAACCTAAGCGGTGTAAATGTTCTTCCATTTTTTATTTCTACTACAGGATCATTTTTTCCATATTTTTTAGGCTCACTGCCGTTTATTTTATATCCACTATATCCAACAAAAAATTCCACAACATTGTTATCTTTAGTTATTTTTATAGTTTTTTTACTAGTATCATATATTATATTATCTTCATCTATACCTAATACTATAGCTTCAAATCTTAATGGAATCATTGTACTATTTGTTTTTTCTTGTATGTAAGGTTCAACATTCATTGTTACATTTTTTCCGTTAACATTAGCTACTTTATTTCCTACCTGTAGTTTTATAATTTTTTCTTCGTTTGCAAAAACAGATGTATTATTTAACATAAAAAAACTTAATATAAAAGTTGTAATAAATATTTTAGCATTTTTCTTCATATGTTCATCTCCTTTTATAAATATTCAAATATTACATATATATTTATGTATAATCCCCCCTAATATTTATATTTATTTTTTTTCTTTAGGGTTAAATATTAATGCCATTATAAAAGCAGATACTATAGCACAAGTTATACCTCCTGCCGTTGCTTTTAAACCTCCTGTAAATACGCCTATAATGCCTATCTCGTCTACCTCTCGCATAACACCTTTTGCCAAGGCATATCCAAAACCTGGTAACGGAACAGTTGCTCCTGCTCCTGCAAAATCTACCAACATTTCATATAAGCCAAACCCTTGTAATATACAACCTGATACTACAAATAAAACAAGTATTCTAGCAGATGTTAGCTTAGTTTTATCAATAAGAACTTGTCCTAAAACACATATTAAGCCACCTACTATAAAAGCCTTTAAATAATCCATACAAAAATCTCCTATCATAAAATAATATTTTTATAATATATTTTTTTCAATAATAAGTATTTTATACATAAAATTTACATTAGGCTTAATAATACATGTTTTACGTTGCATAAATTTTCAATAAAATAGCATTATTAAAAATATTATAATCAATATTAAATGCTCTTCTAATTATTACCTCCTAATAGTTTAATATAATTATATAATTATAACATAAAAGGACAAAATTATAAACCCTTTTATAATTTTGTCCTATAAATTTTAAAAATTAAATTGAATTATCTTTCATATGGTTAATAAGTTCATCTACTGTTGTAAAGGCTATACCTGTTACAGAATCTGCACAACCATAATATATGCAAATTCTTCCTGTTTCTGCATCTGTTAATGTGGCACAAGGGAATGTAACATTAGGTACATCTCCAACACATTCATATAATTCTTCTGGCCCTAAAATATAATCTTTAGAACGCATTAAAACTTTCCAAGGTTCATTTATATCTAATAAAGCACAACCCATACGATAAACAAAACCATTACAAGTATTAATAACACCATGATATATTAATAACCAACCTTTATCCGTTTCTATTGGTGTTGGGCCTGGGCCTATTTTTGTTATTTGCCAAGCACTAGTATCTCCTGGTACTGTGCCCATTACAAATCTATGTTTACCCCAATATGTTAAATCTGGACTTTGGCTAAAGAATATATCTCCAAAAGGTGTATGGCCTGTATCACTTGGTCTGCTTACCATTGCATAGTTACCATTTATTTTTCTTGGGAATAACACACCATTTCTATTATATGGTAAAAAAGCATTTTCTAATTGATGAAATGTTTTAAAATCTGTTGTATAAGCTACACCGATTGTTGGGCCGTGATAACCGTTACACCAAGTAATATAATATTTACCATCTTCATCTATATAACAAACTCGTGGATCATATCTATATTCTCTTTTTAAAATTTCTTCATCTTCTCCTACAAATTTAATAGGCTCATGGTTAATTTCCCAATTAATACCGTCTTTACTAAAGCCTGCAAAAATATCCATACTAATAGATTTGCTATCACATCTAAATACACCTGCAAAGCCATCTCCAAAAGGAACAACTGCACTATTAAATACACTATTAGATGAAGGTATAGCCCTTCTGCCAATTATAGGATTTTGAGTATATCTCCATACAGGCATTGTGTAGCCTTCTGGTTTATCTTGCCAAGGAATATTTTTTAAAGCTTTTCCGATTATTTTTGTCATAAGTATTTTCTCCTTTTATATTAACTATTTAATGTTTTTAAAAGCATTTCACCAATACCTACATTATATCCTGCACAACCGTAAATTACTTTTTGATTATAGTTAAATACTATTGCAAGTGGTAACTTTTTATCTGTAATATCTAAATCATTATAAATTTTATCTATATTGTATCCATCTTTTTCTATAAATATATTAAGATTTGGTACAACCTTTAAAGTTTTGTTTAATGTAAAATCATTTATATCTTTAATATCTCTTAATATTAATATAGTATTTATATTTTTATCATTATATTTTTCAGAAGCCTCTCTTATTTCGTTTAAAAGATGCTCTGTTGGCTCCATACCAACGTGTAACCAAGCAACAATACCTTTTTTATTATTAAGTGATTTTAAAAGAGTTGTTTCTTTATTTTCTGTATCAAAAATAATTCTATCTTCTATATCTATCTCTTTACCTATATGTTTTATTTGTGGTAAATGTAATTGTAGCTCAGAAGATTTATTTTCTTCTACTTTAACAAATAAAACTTTTACCATATTAACTTCATCTGGGCGTCTATTTGCTAAAACAACACGATAATTGCCTACCTCTAAATTATATTTTACTTTATCATCTTCCCATTTGATATTATCTAAATCTAAAGTTATATAATGGCCTTTTTCTAATTTACCTATCGTATAGTTTTTATAATATTCGTATGTTGTATTATCTCCTTTTTTAAGAACTAAAGTACCTTTTTTAATTTCTGCTTTTGGTTCTTCTTTATAAATATGTATCCATTCTCCATTATTATAATATACTACTTTACCATCTGCTTTATCCATTTTAGCAGCTATTCCTAAGCTTCTTAATATAGCAACTGTAACAATAGCTTTAGATACTTTATTTACAAGTCTAGATTTTAAAGCACCTACAGGTGATGTAGTAAGATTAGTATATTCGCTTATACCATATTGTGTAATATTTTCATTTACAAAATTACCAACTTGTAATGGATTTTCTATTATACTATTTTTAATATTTTCATCTAAAATATTAGGTATTTGTTTTTTATATAAAGTAATATTTTCATTCCAAACACGTGGATTTAAAAGATTTTCTACAAAAATATCTTTTTCATATTTATCTTTATATTTTATACTTTCTGTTATATTTTCCATTAATATAGTATATGTTATATCAGATAAATCTTTCTCTCTTAAAGCTTTTAAAAGTAATACTTTATATTCTAATAAATTTTTAGTATTTTCATCTTCTAAAAATTTTTCTATCTCTTTATAATTTCCCCTTGCTAAAGGCATAATTTTTGCTATATCATCTTGCATAATATCAAACTTTAAGCTATATGTTTTAGCAGTTTCTTCATTATAAAAAGTAGCTTCAAAAGCTTTTCTAATACTTAAAGCATTTTCATTTTTATGAGCTTGTTGTTTTTCTTGCTCTTCTGTAAGTTTATCTTCTTCATCTATACCACCTTTAGCGGGTGCCATTTCAAGTTCAAAACCTTCAGTTTCTTCTTTAATGTTATCAAATATTAATGTCAAATTTTCTATTTCATTTACATTTATTTTTTTATAAACATATCCATTATCATTATATGCAAAAACAAATAAATCTCCTAGCCCTGTTACAAAAGTAACCTCACCATTTATATCTGTTACAAGGGTTGCTATTGGGAAAAATTCACAATAATTTACTACCTCAAAACCAACATTTATATCTTTAAGTGGCTTATTATTTTTATCTACTATTTTAACTTTTATTTTTTTTGTTTTAGCATAATGATGTAATACATTTATTTCTGTAACTGTATCTGTTTGTTTAGTTATTATTTCATCTCCTACCATATCACAAAACACTCTATTATGAATAAGAGGTGCTTTAGATGCAGGTAACCTAAACCAACCTGTATTAAGTCTTATTTCTGGTTCACAAGCACCTAAAAAATACCATTTATTATCTGCTAAAACTTCAACCCAAGCGTGATTATCATCACAATGAGCCCAACGAGGTGCATAACATTGTCTTGAAGGTAAGCAAACGCTTCTAAGAGCAGCTACTAAAAATGTAGATTCTTCCCCACATCTACCATAAGCATTTTTAACAACAGTTAAAGGAGATGCGGTTCTATTATCTGTAGCTTTATATGTAGCTTTAGAAAAAGCCCAATAATTAATCTCTATAATAGCATCATACATTGATAAATCTTTAATTTTTGGATAAAGCTCATCAAAAAAAGTTTCGCAAAAATATTCTATATTTTCGTTATTTATTCTATATTGTAAAACATAATTTAAAAAATCTATATCACTAATAGATTTTCCCCAAGGCATTAAATTACGTACCTTTAAAGAATGTCTTACAAATTTTAAAAATAAGCTAGGAGAATAATCTGCCATATCTGTAAGGGGCATATAAGCATAAAGATATTTTAAACAAAAGCTTTCTTCTTCATTACATTCTTCTAATACTTGTAATATTTCATCTTTTATAGTTTCACAATATTCACAAGCTTTTTTAAATTTTAGTTCAATTTTTTCTTGTTCTAATAAACTAAGCATAAAAACCTCCTACTATAAATCGTATATTTCTGTCCTACCATCTGCTTGTATAGAAATTTCTCGTTTTTTATCTTGGCTTAAAACTCTCATTTCAAAAGTATGTTTTGTTACTTCTATAATAGGTTTTATTTCAATTTTTTCCCCTTCTAATAGCTCATCTAAATTTGTTGTAAAATAACCTTTCGTATCGTATAAAGCGTGTTGTTTATAATATAATTTTCTAAGCTCCCATTTTAAAAGCTCATCATTAGGTATTTCATATTTTTCTCCATTTTCAGTAAAAAATAAAAATCCCCAAAGCTCTGGATAATGTATATTAATAAGACCTGTTGGTGCCCAAACCCAGTTATCTTCTGGATAAGGAGAATTTGTTTCAGGGTTTATTTGTTTTTTATATTGTCCATTTTCTTTATCCACTCGCCAATGAACTCTTGAAAAATTTAATCTATAATATTCTCCTATTTTGGGGTTTCTACTCTCTTTAGCAGTTTCTTTTAAAGCTTTAAAAGGCATAACTACCTCAACAGACCATTTTTTATTATTTCCGTTAGGATTGTTAAGCTCTCCATCTATATAAACGGCAGTTTGCATACCGTGAATGTCATATCCATTTACAGGCTTTCCACCAAAATCTCTATAAGGTTTAGTTAACAATAAATCCCAAACTGTATTTTTAGCATTAATTTCAAATTCATAATATTGATGTGTATCAGAATCTGGATCTATAAAAATTTCAAAATCGTTGTCTTGAAAAATAACGCTATCTCTTTCTTCTAAAGTTGCCCAAATTTCGTCCCCTTCTAAAACTGCACCAAAATATAAGTTTTCGTCATCCCAAAGCATTTTTACTCTCGTTTTAAAACGCGGTGTTTCTCTTTTATCTCCCTCTATATCCACAAAATATTCAGTAAATTCTGCATCTTCCCAAAATGGCTTATCAATATTGCCATCAAGCTCAAATTTTTTAGTTGTCCTTTTACAATAATATACTGGTGGGTTAAAATTTATATCTGGTGTTGGTATTCTAAAATTAGCCATTTTTATCCTCCTAAAAATATTAATTATGTGTTACAACTGCACCACTACCGCCATACATTTCAAGCTCACCTTCAAGCTCAATTTTTAAAACAGTAACATATTGATGGCAATCTTCTGCTTTAAGCTCTATCCAAGTTGTACCTGGAATATTAAACCAAGGTACACCACCGTGTATAATATGGTTTAATTTTTTACCTGAGTGCATAACAGTTATATCTTTAATTTTATTACATAATCCTTTTAAACATACGTTTTCTTCAGGTTTATCATATACAAATAAATATAATGTTTGTTTATCTTTAGAAATGGTGCTACCGCCCAAGAAATATCTGTGCATAATACCTTCATCAGTATCAAAAATAGCCTCTCTATGTGGCTCTATCCATTGTCCAAGCCCAAGAAGTATAGTCTCTTGTCTTTCATCTATCGTTCCATCTGGTTTTGGCCCTATATCTAAAAGCATATTGCCCCCCATATGTATACAATCACAAAACATTCTTATAATTTGTCCTAATGTTTTATAGTGATTATCAGAAGGTCTGTAGCCCCAAGAGCGATTTATTGTAGTGCAAAACTCCCAAGCACCTTCTGGCCTAGTAATAGGTATACCTTGTTCTGGTGTTTTATAATCTCCATATTGTTTAAACCTTGAATTTATAATTAAATCTTTATTAAAAGATTTTAAATAATCTTTAAGCTCAGGCAATCCCCATTGTTCTGCACTTCTTTCCCAATCTCCGTCAAACCATAATAAATCTACTTTTCCATAGTTACCTAAAACTTCGCCCATTTGATTTTTATTAAATTCCATAAATCTTGCCCAAGCTTCTTCATCTTGTTTACCATCTATCGGGCTTGTATATTTATTAACTGTTGATAAATCTTCTGGAACTTTTCCATTTTCATAAACAGTAGCATAATCTGGGTGAGACCAATCTATTAAAGAATAATACATACCTACTTTTATATCTTTTTTTCTTATAGCTTCTGTAAATTCTTTTACTATATCATTTTTATATGGAGATTTTTTAACTGTGCTTAAATCACTATATTTTGTGTCAAAAAGTGCCACACCGTCGTGATGTTTTGTTGTAAAAACAGAATATTTAGCGCCAGACTTTTTAATTAAATCTGCCCATTTATCTGGGTCAAATTTATCACAAGTAAAACCTTCTATTTGTTTCATATAATCTTCATAAGATATTGTATTATGATAAAAAGACCAACTTTCTGAAACATCTCCAACTGCATAAATTCCAAAGTGAATAAATATACCTAATTTTGCATTAGTAAACCATTCTGGTATTTGTGTCATAGTCTACACCCCTTTATTAATTAATTCATAAATTGTTCTAACTGTAACACCTGATGCACCTTTTGAAGCATATTCATAAACAACTGGCCATTGACTAGCAGTAGCCGCTATATCAAGATGTATCCAAGGTGTGTCATCTACAAATTCTTTTAAAAACATACTAGCAGTTATTGTTCCTGCCGAGCCTGTGTTTTTCATATCTGCTATATCGCTATCTATATATGATCGGTATCTTTCGTCTAAAGGCATTCTCCAAAAATCTTCCCCTGTTTCTTTAGCCGTTTCCATAAACTTTTCATAAAATTCTTCATTATTAGAAAAAATAGGTGTAAATAAACTGCCAAATGTAGAACCTGCAAGGCCTGTTAATGTGGCCATATCTATAACTTTACATACTTTTTGTTTATCTATAATATAATGAAGGGCATCTGCTAAAGTAAGCCTACCCTCTGCATCTGTGTTTAAAACCTCAATAGTTTTTCCTTTCATAGATGTAACAACATCTCCCGGCTTATAGCTATTACCATCTACAACATTTTCACAAGTTGCTACCACCGCTTTAACATTAACTTTACATTTATTTTTAGCTAAGCTACTCATTATAGCTATTACATAAGCTGCTCCGCTCATATCTGCTTTCATATATTTAAGCCCCTCGTGACTTTTTATAGAATATCCCCCTGTATCGCAAGTTAGCCCCTTACCTACAAGACCTATAAAATCACTATCGCCACCGTTATTATATTCCATAACGATAAGACGTGGCCTATTTTTAGTCCCTTGTGATACCATTAAAAAAGCATTCATACCAAGCTCTTTAATTTGATCTTCTTCTAAAACTTCTATTTTAAAACCACTTTCTTTAGCTATCTCAACTGCTCTTTTAGCCAATTCTTCTGGATATAAATTATTAGTAGGCTCTGCTATCATATCTCTTGCATTATTTATAGCTTTTGCAATATTAAAAACTTCATTTAAAATTTCATTTTTATTTGATATATTAAAGCCTTTTATATATACATTTTTTTCTTTTTTGTCTTCTTTTTTATCAGATTTATATTTTTTAAAATCATAATCTGTAAGTAACAGGCCTTCAACCATAGCTTTTAAAAATACATCTTCTTTCAAATTTGCAAAATCTATTTTTTCAATAACAATATTTTCAAATTTAAGTTCATCTATTTTTTTTAATAGCTTTGCACAATTATTTCTTAACAAATTATTAGTTAATTTTTCTTTATTTCCTAGCCCAAAATATAACGTATGTGGCATATTTTCGTCTAAAGAAGGTACAAAAACAAGCTCTCCTTCTTTACCTTCAAATAAATTTTTTATTATTTTTTCATTTTCATAATAAGTATTTACTATAACTTGTGGTTTTTCAAAATTTTCTAAGTAAAAGTTCACAAAATGCCCCCCTAACTAGCTTAAAACTTTTCTTAAATAAGTTGTTAACGTAAATGTATCATCTAAACAATATTCCCAATACATAAGACCACAAAGTCCATTTTCTTTAACATAATCTGCCTTTGCTTTAATAGACTCTTCGTCATCATAGCTTATAAATGTATCTCCATTAAATAAATAAGGTGCTTTTGCATCTTCGTCCCAATATCTAGTGTAGCCATTTTTATTAATATATTCTTTAACTAATTTTCCATAGCCTGGCCCATATCCACCTGTTGAACCTGCCATTTGCATATGCCCATTATCAACATTTGGAACACCTGTCCACATTCTAGAATAAAAAGCAACACCCATAACTATTTTTTCTCTTGGCACACCTGCCTCTATAAACTTACTAATTGTATTGTGAGCACTAACCGAGTTTAAATCTGTAGGGCTTGTATAAAGGTTTGTATGGTGTCCTGTTTGTATAGAAAAACCACCTCTTAAATCGTATGTCATAATTTGCACTATATCTAAATATTTAGATGCTTTATCCATTTCTGTACATCTTAAAAAATATTCATCTCCACCTGTTGCAACCATAAGCAAACATTTTTTATTTTCTACCTTATCAAGCTCATTTCTTAATGATTCTAAAAGTAAAGTAAAGTTATATTTATCATCTGGAGAAGCATCTATACCTGCTATACTAATACAAGGATATTCCCAATCAATATCTATGCCATCTAAATCATATTTTTTTAATATATCGACTGCTGTTTTTGCAAAATTTTCTCTTCCTTCTTTTGTAGATGCGGCTGTTGAAAAACCTCCAGCACTCCAACCACCTACCGATAAACATATTTTAAGCTCAGGGTTTATCTCTTTAGCCCATTTCATATATTTAGGTGCATCTTCAGCCTCCCAAACAACATTGCCATTATCCACTTTACCAAAAGCAATATTTATAATGCTTAAAGCTTTAACATCTTCTTCTTTTAATAAATTAAAATCCCTCGTATTTACATAACCTATTACTGTTTTCATAAAAATTCTCCTATATATAATTTTTAATACTAATAATTAATATAGCCACCTTACATTTAGAAAAGTGGCTAATAAATGGTTTATTACCAAATCATTTTACTAGCTGTCATACATCTTTGTGCCCTATTATAATGTATTATCTCACCCATGCCTTCTTCTCTATGATGAGTGGCAGGTAGTCTACATTCTTCTAGCTCTACTATTTTATCTAAATGTCCATTTAAGTAGCTTTCTAATATAAATTTTGTAGTATGAAGACGGCTTATAATACCACCAAACCTTTGGTCTAATACCTCAAATCCAAAGCTTTTATTAGTTAAACACCATTCTTTCATTCTTGCATATTTTAACTTTTCTACAAGTGGTATTAATGGTTCAATTTGATTAATAATTATATTTTTTAAAGTATCTTTATCTCCATTTTTATATGCTTTATAAATATTTAAGCCTAAGTTCCATTTAAGACTTGCCACCTCTCCAAATATACCATAAAATTGGTTTGTAGCTTTTAAAGCCTCGTCTGTATCATTTTGAGCTTTGTTATAAAAATAGTTAGATAAATCTTTATAAACTTTTGTTAAATCATCTTTTACAACTTCAGTATGGTTTATAAATTTGCTACATAATGGATCTTCATATAAAGTATATTTCGATGGTGTTATTGTAGCCGCTTTATTTTCTATACTTGGCAATATGTCAAACTCTTGTGGTTTTAAAAAGTTTTCAAAATCCATACCTGTAATATATAATAAATTTTCTTTAAATTGTTCCATATCTATATTTTTATTATATTGATGCTCCCCAAGTAAAACAGAGCCAAATATAACAGTTGTAACAGGCGATTCGCAGCCATCATCTCCCCAAGCAGTTGTCATAACCTGTCTAATACCTTTATTTTTACAAGCTGTTGCAGATGCATTTGTAGCAGCTATAGTTTTTCCGTGATGTGAGGCATAGCCTATCCATCTCCAAGAACCTGCCGCAAACATTATAGGTTTATCTGTAATTTTACTTCTTTTTTCAAAGTTTTTTTCATAATGCTCTACCGTGTTGTTATAATAGTCCCAATACATTAAATCTATACCATCTGGTATTTTATAACTATCGCTTTCTGTTTTAGAATAGTTGCTAAAAAACATATCGTCCCAAATAATAGGTTTTACATTATATTTTTCACAAATTTTAACCATATTTTGTAAATGTTCTCTCATTATTTCTGTTTTAGGTTTTAGACCATTTTTATCTGCATAAGCCCCTCTACCAAGGTTATATGCTTCGTCCATACCTATATGTATTCTTCTGCTTCTAAATGTGCTAGATAAATAACTTATCATATTATCTAATAAACTTTTAACTTTATCACTAGATACATTTAAAATATCATCTATATCAACATATTTTTCTGCTATATGTTCCCACATAAAAAATTGGTTTAAATGTGCCAAAGTTTGTATACAAGGTATAAGCTCTATACCAAACATATGTGCATAGTCATCTATCTCTTTTAGCTCCTCTGTTGTATAAGCCCCTCTTAAATAACCAAAATATTCTTCACTAGCTAATTTATATGTATCTTCCATATAAAGCATAAAAACATTTTGCCCAATCATAGCCAACTGTTCTATCATTTTCTTAGCATAAGAAACATTTAAAACACCATTTCTTGAACAATCTATCATTAAACCGTTAAAATCAAACCAAACATCTGTAGTTAAATCAAAAGATAATTTACCTTTTTTAATATTTTTATCTACGATCATTATAGCTCTAAAAAATGCTGGTAGCTCATTATATACGATATTTATGCTACTTTCTGTTACATTAATTTTTAAAATATTTTCATCTGTTTTTGTAGCAATTATAGGTATACCTGTTTCATCTAGCTTAAAATTATAACTTTTAGCTAAAATTTTAAGTGGTTCTATTAGTTCAGTATTTAAATTATTTATATTGTACATTATATATGCACCTCTTTCTTATACTAAAATTATAATGTAAAGATACTATAAATTAAAAATAATAAAATTATTGTTTAAAATATAAGCTAAATAATTTTAAATATAAATAAAATTATTTTATCTATCTTTAATTATTATAATATAACAATTATGTTTATTTGTAAAGAATTATATATAAAACAAATATACAAAAATATTAAACATTTAATATTATATTTTTATATAATTTTACTTTATTCTTTTATAGTAAATTTATATATATTTTAAATCTTATTTATTATTTAACTATATATTAAATTAAATTTAGCTTTTATTTAATAGATTTTTACTTTTTTTAAATAAAATTATTTATTAAGTCTAACATATTTAAAAATTTTTCTCTTTCTTCTTGTGGCATATTTAAAATAATGGCCTGTATAAGTGCATCGCTTTCTTCTTGTGATAATGTTACATTTTTAGGCATATTATTATAAAAATTCATAATTTCTAAAATTATTTCATTATTATTTTTTCCTTTTATATTATTTATTAATATTTTAAATCTTTCTAATATTTGTGGATTTATAGCTTTAAAAGCTTCTTGTTCAAAAAGTTTGTTATAATCCATTATTTTCACCTCTTTTATAATTTTTATTAATTATATCTTTTATTTCTAATGCTTTTATTACTAAATCTGCCATATATTTATTATTATCGTTTAAATTTTTTCTAATATGACTTATAGCTTCTTTTTTTAAATCTAATATTTGTTCTTTATCTATATTTTTATATGTAGTTTTATATTTATTTATTAATTGGTTTATCTCTAAACAATCTATCATTTTGCAAATATTTTCATTATCTTCTGTTATAAAAGGTAACATATTTTTTATACCATTATTATTTAAAGAATTTATTTTTAATAGCCTATTGTCTTTGTTTTCATTTTTATTTATATTTTTTAAGCTACTTAAAATTAAGTTTACATTTTTTAAATCTATATTATTTTCCATAAATATACCTCCTAACATTTATATAAAAATATGCAAAAAAATAAAAATAAGTACACATTTTAATAATATACTTATTTTTATTTTAATAAATTTAAAATATAAATTGTAATAAATATATAATAATTTTTAGGTAAGGCAAATTAAATAAATTATATTTATGCTGCTAAATCATCTAATACATTTATTAGGCTTGCTGGTAAAACCTGATTATCTATTAACACTTTAAGTGTATTTTTAGCATATGTTAAATCTTTTGTAAAATCTAAGAACTTTCTCTCTGTATAAGTATTATTTTGTTTATCAGCACATTTTATTATAAAGCCATATATAATAAAATCACCTACTTTATTTTCTGTAAGCCCATAATCTACCTCTAAATGTAAACCCTCAAAATTAATATTAAGTTTAAAATTATCTTTAATCAAAAAAATCACCCTCCCTTAATAGAAATTATATATAATTTCTTTATATTTTTAAATAATCTAAAAGTATTAATTCTTATAGTTTCTATCATTATTTTTATTTTTTATATAACTTTTTGTATATTATTTTTTATTTTCTATGTAAGAAAAATAAATTTTTGTTAAACTTTTTTAGTTTTTATATACTATTTGTATACTTTTTTTATTTAATATTTACTATTTATAACTGTAAAATTTTTAATATTTCTAAATTTTTTCTACATAATATATGTTATAATTTTGTATAAAAAAAGAGTGCTAACTAATAAACACTCTTCTTTGTCGGTTATATAATAAATATTTAAGTAACATTATAAATTAATATATCAAAGGGTGTAGTGGAAGGGAGTATATATCCATAAAACTTGTCCTTTCATTATAAACCCCAATAATTTAAAAATAACTAATTTTTATTGTAAGCTATCAAAATCAAAAACTGCCGCCTTTGTATAATTTATAACCTTAGCTTCAAAAAAATCTGTTTTTGTATTATTTATTTTTGAAAAACTTTCTATCCAAGCTATAGGATTTTGTGTTATATCTTCATATAATGGTTCTAACCCTATAGCTTTTAACCTTAAATTAGATAAATATTTTATATATCTATCTATCAAATCGTTGTTTAAGCCTAATATTTCATTATTAGTTACATATTGTCCCCAAGCTATTTCGTTTTCAACACCTGTTTTCATCATATTTCTTAGCTCTTCTTCTAGCTCTTTTGTAAATATATCTGGATTTTCTGCTTTTATTTCTTTTATTATATTTTGAAATAAAACAAGATGTGTTATTTCATCTCTATTTATATATTTAAAAATTGTACTTGTAGCAGTCATTTTTCCTTGTCTTGCTAGTGTATAAAAAAAGCTAAAACCAGAATAAAAATATATACCTTCTAATATGTAATTTGCCATAATAGCTTTAATAAAATTTTCTTGTGTAGCATTTTGATTAAAATTTTCATATATACTGGCTATAAATTTGTTTCTATTTAAAAGATGTTCATCTTCTCTCCACATATCATAAATTTTATCTCTTGTTATAGGGTTTGTAACTGTATCTAATATGTAAGAATAGCTTTGAGCGTGAATTTCTTCTTGAAAAGCCTGTATATTTAAAAGAGATGAAACCTCTGATGCTGTTATATATCGTGATAAATTTGGCAAATTTTCACTTTGTATAGAATCTAAGAAATTTAAAAAAGAAATTATTTTATCAAAAGCATTTCTTTCTCCATCTGTAAGATAAGGAAATTGTTTTACATCTTCATTTAATGCTATTTCTTCTGGTATCCAAAAATTATTAAGCATTGTTCTATACATATTAGTTGCCCAATCATATTTTATTCTGTTCCACTCTCTAAGGTTAGTAGTGTTACCATTTATTATAGTAGATGTACCCCTATCTCCTTCTGCATTAAATATTTTTTTCTTTAGCATAATTTACCTCCCCATTAGCTAGAACAACTTGTACACTCGTCCATTTCTAAAGATTGATTTCTAATATAATAAATTGTTTTTATGCCCATTTTCCAACAATTTATATACATATCAAATATGTCTTTTGCATTAAGATCTGGTGTTACATATAAATTAAAAGATTGTGCTTGATCTATATGTCTTTGTCTAATAGCACAAGCTTTAATGCTCCAATCTTGTTTTATATAATGAGCTTCTTTATATAACCAAAAATTTTCATCGTTTAAGTTAGGTGCTGTTTTAGGAACATATATACCTTTTTTTTCTTCTACAAAAAACTTTTTAAATATAGGATCTATACCTGCTGTTGTATTAGCTATATTAGATGTGCTACCTGTTGGTGCTACCGCCATTATATAGCCATTTCTTATACCATATTTTTTTATATCTTCTTTTAATTTTTGCCATCTTTCTGATGTATAATTTCGTTTTTCAAAATATTCTCCTGTTTGCCACTCAGAGCCTTCAAAAGCTTCATAAGCACCTTTTTCTTTTGCAAGCTCCATAGAAGCCTTTATAGCGTTATAAGCAAATTCTTCAAACAAACTGTCTGCCTCTTTCAAATGTTCTTCGCTTTCCCAATTTATTTTATTATTAACTAAATAATGGTGATAGCCACTTGTGCCTAAGCCTATAGCTCTATATTTATTACTTGTAACTTTTGCATCTAAAACAGGTAGTTTATTAAGAGTAATAACGTTATCAAGCATTCTTATTTGAAGTGGTATACAATCTTTAAGCTCTTCTTTTGATACTTTACCAAGATTAACCGAGTTTAAATTACAAGTAACCATATCACCAGATTTTATTTTTGTTGTAACTATATCATTTTCTTGAAATTCTTCTATAAGCAAACTCTCGCTAGTATTTTGAGCTATTTCATGGCAAAGATTAGAAGAATATATTATACCTTTATGTTTATTAGGATTAGCCCTGTTAACTGTATCTCTAAAAAATATAAAAGGTGTACCTGTTTCTACAGCACTTTTTAATATCTTTTTCATTATATCAAGACAAGGTGTAACTACTTTATCTATGTTAGGATTATTTTCACATTGTATATATCTTTTTGTAAATTCTTCATTGTTTTCGTCATCAAAATAGTCTTCTAAATAATAGCCCATCTCTTTATAAACTTGGTATGGATCAAATAAACTCCAGTTTTCCCTTTTTTCTAAACGCTCCATAAACAAATTAGGAATGCTAAGAGCTGGAAAAATATCGTGAGCTTTTCTTCTATCATCACCATTATTTGTTTTTAAATCTAAAAAGTCATATAAATCTTTATGCCATATATCTAAAGTTATAGAAGCACTACCTTTTCTTCTTCCTAATTGGTCTACCGCTATTGCCGTATCATTATAAAGCCTTATCCAAGGTATAACACCACCAGATGAGTTTTTGTTGCCTCTAATATCACTATTTAAAGCACGCACTTTCCCCATATATATACCTAAAGCACCACCGTGTTTAGATACTTGTGCAAATTTTTGGTTTACATCATATATAGACCAAAGGTTATCACCTACCGTAGATATAAAACAGCTGCTAAGCTGATAAAAAGGTGTGCCTGCATTTGCAAGAGTTGGCGTTGCAACTGTCATTTTAAGCATACTCATAATATCGTAAAATTTTTTGGCATATTCTATTTTTTTATCTTTTTCTGGAATGGCTATATGCATAGCTATTATTAAAAATCTTTCTTGTGGTAGTTCTAAAACTTCTCCATTTAAACCTTTTACTAAATATCTTTTAGATAATAAATTTAACCCATCATAGTTAAATAAATTATCTCTCTCACTTTTTATATATTTACCTAATTCTATTATTTCATTTTCTGTATAATTTTCTAATATGTAGCTACCGTATAAACTTTTTTCAACTAACATTTTTACTAAATGTAAAAAATCTCCATAACCAAAATGGCTATATTTTCTGTTTATTGCCGCTTCTTTATATAAATCATATATTAATAATCTAGATGCAACATATTGCCAATTTATATTTATTTTTTTTATTAAATTTCCATAACCGTCATCTTCTGTATATATAACTTTTTCAATAGAAGTTTGTATAAGTGTTTTTTGTATTTCTTTTGTTGTCATACCATCTCTAAATTGGAGCTTAGCATCTAACTCTAATTCTTCGGGAGAACAACCTTCTATGCCCTCACAAGCAAAGGCAATTACTTTTTTTGTTTTTTCAACACTTAATTTTTCAGAGCTTCCATCTCTCTTTTTAATATTTATTTCCATAAATAAAAATATTCCTTTCATAAATAAATAAGACAATTAATATAGTAGCATATATAGGAGTTTTTTTCAACATATAACCATGTATATAGTATAATTTGTGTAATTTAACGATTTTACATAAATTTTTAATAAAACAATCTATAATTAGTATTATTGATTTTTATATTCTTTAGCAATTTAGTATATTTTGTTAGTATTTTTATTTATTTTTCTATATTTTTTATGGTATAATATTAATTATACAAATAGAAAGGATAAAAAATATGCTGGGAATTATAACAGAATATAATCCATTTCATAATGGACATAAACTACATATAGAAAAATCTAAACAAAAAACTAACAGTAAATATTGTATAGTTGTTATGAGCGGTAATTTTTCTCAAAGAGGAGAGCCTACCATATTTGATAAATATTTAAGAACTAAAATGGCTCTTTTAAACGGTGCTGATATTGTTTTAGAGTTACCTTTAACTTTTGCTACCGCCTCTGCCGAGCTTTTTGCTCTTGGTGCTATAGATATATTAAATAAAACTAGTATTATAAATAATATATGTTTTGGTAGTGAAGAAGGCACATTAGAAAATTTTTTAGAAGTAACTAATATTTTATATAACGAGCCTGATAATTTTAAAAAAAATTTATATAGTTTTTTAAATGAAGGGCTATCTTTTCCTAAAGCTAGAATAAATGCCTTAGAAAAAACATTAAATAAATCTTTAACATTTTTAAATGAACCAAACAATATTTTATCTATCGAGTATTTAAAGGCCCTTAAAAGATTAAATAGCAAAATTATACCTAAAACTATAAAAAGAGAAAAAGCTAACTTTCACTCTAACAGTATAACAGGAAATATAGCTTCTGCAACGGCTATAAGACAAGCCTTTTTTGAAAATAATTTAGACAATATAGAAGATGTTATGCCTAAAAATTGCTTTAAATTAATAGAAAATATACCTAAAAATAATATACCTACATTAGATAATTATACTAACATTTTAAAATATATTTTAAAAACTAATAGTATAGATTATATAAAAAATATAGCAGATATAACAGAAGGTATAGAAAATAAAATAATAGAAAATGTTAATAGCCCATCTATAACAGATTTAATAAAAAATATAAAATCTAAGAGGTATACTTATACTAAGCTACAACGCTCTGTCTTACATATTATTTTAAACATAACAAAAGAAGATCAAGGATATTTAAAAGAAAACTTAAATCCTTATATAAGAGTTTTAGGGTTTAAAAAAGAAAGCTCTAATATTTTAAAAGATTTAACAGAAAAAGCTCAAGTTCCTGTTATTACAAACTTAAAAAACGCTCATAAACAATTAAATAATATTGGTATGTATTACTTAAATAAAGAGATAAAATCTACAGATATATATTATTTATTTCAAAATAAAAATAATAACGAAGAATATAAAAAACCTTTAGTTATAATATAAAGGCTAGTTTTTCTAGCCTTTATATTATAAAATAACCTAATTTATATAGACATAATGTCTTTATTTTTAAGCTCAATAGCTTTATCTATTTCACCTACATATTTATCTGTCAATTTTTGAACCTTATCTTCTAAAGATTTAAGCTCATCTTCTGTAATTTCACTATTTTTTTGCATTTTTTTAAAAGCATCAATAGCATCTCTTCTAATGTTTCTTATAGCAACTTTAGAATCTTCTCCTCTTTTTTTAACATCTTTAGTTAGTTCTTTTCTTCTTTCTTCTGTAAGCTCAGGAAAAACAAGACGAATAACCTTACCATCATTAGATGGATTAATACCTAAATCTGATGCATTAATAGCTTTTTCTATATCTTTTAAAGTAGATATATCATAAGGAGATATTTGAATAAGCCTAGCTTCTGGTGTAGATATATTACCAACTTGGTTAATAGGCATTTCCATACCATAAGCCTCTACTTTTATTCTATCTAAAACGTGTGGATTAGCTCTACCTGCTCTAATAGTGCTTAATTCACTTTCAAGACTAGCCACTGATTTTTGCATTTTTTCTTCAAAAATTTTTATATCAGACATATATTTATTCCTCCAAAAAATTAAATTGTTACAATTGTTCCTATTTTTTCGCCTACACTAGCTCTAATTATACTATTTTTTTCTAATAGTCCAAAAATAATAACAGGTATTTTATGCTCATAACATAAATTAGCTGCCGCTATATCTATAACTTGTAAATTTTTTTCTACTATGTCTTTACAAGGTATTTCATCAAATTTTTTAGCATCATCATATTTTGCGGGATCTTTATCATAAACTCCGTCTATACTTTTAGCAAAAAGTATAGCATCTGCCTCAAGCTCACAAGCTCTAAGAGCTGTTATCGTGTCTGTTGAGAAAAACGGATGACCTATTCCACCTACAAATATTAAAACCTTTTTATTTTTTAAATGGTTTAAAGCTACTTGTTTGTTAAATTGTTCTGTCATAGCACCTACAGCAAAAGGCGTCATAATAACAGAATCTATATTATTTTGACTAAGGCTATCTGATAAATATATACCATTCATTATTGTAGCCATCATACCTATTTGATCTGCTTTTGTTCTGTCCATATTTTCGTTAGCGCTTCTACCTCTCCAAAAGTTGCCACCACCAACAACAATACAAACCTCAACGCCTTTTTGTATAATCTCTTTTATTTGTAAAATAAATCCATTTATAGTTTCATTATCAAAATATTTATCTGTATCACCTGCTAGTGCTTCTCCGCTAAGCTTTAGTATAACTCTTTTATACATATGTTTTACCTTTCATAAATGTATGTTATTTTTTACTTATAATAGTGTTAAAATAAATAGGTTCTATAATAAATATTAAATTGATAAAAGATTAACTTTATGAAAAGAAAGACTGTAAAAGTAGATATACCTAATATCTCCCCTTACATTTAAACATCAAAAACCTAAAAATAACCTAATTTTTAAAAAGAACCTTTTTAAAAAAATTCCTTAACAAAAGGCTAAGGAATTTTTAAAATGGTATATATTAACCTTGCATAGCTTTGCTAACTTCTTCTGCAAAGTTTTCTTCTTTTTTCTCAATACCATCACCAGTTTCATAACGAACAAAACTTTTAACAGTAACTGAAGCACCTATCTCTTTAGCTACTTTTTCTACATATTTAGCAACTGTTTCTTTTTCTTCTGCTTTAACATATTCTTGTTCAAGAAGACATTTTTCTTTTAAAGTTTTGTCAAGTCTACCTTTAATAGTATTTTCGATAACTTTTTCTGGTTTATCTGCAAATTTAGGATCATTTTTAACTTGCTCTGCTAAAATTCTAGTTTCTTTTTCAATAAAATCTGAAGGTACAGCATCTTTATTTAAAAACTCTGGGTTCATAGCAGCTATTTGCATAGCAACATTTTTACCAGCTTCTACTAATCTTTCATCATTAGAATCTGTTTCAAATTCAACTAAAACAGCAACTTTACCACCTGCGTGGATATAAGATACTAAAAAGCTATTGCCATTGTTTACAACTTTTTCAAAACGTCTAATAGTAAGGTTCTCACCGATTGTAGCAATATTTTGAGTTAATATAGAAGATACTGTTTCGTTGTTATCTTCATTCCATTTTTCTTCTAATAAAGCTTCAACAGTTGTAGCATCAGAAGTAACGATTTGTTGAGCAACTGCTTTAACAAATTTTTGGAAAACTTCATTTTTAGCAACAAAGTCTGTTTCACTATTAACCTCTAATAAAACACCAACTTTGTTATCTTCTGTAATATGAGCAAAACTAACACCTTCTGCAGCAATACGTCCTGCTTTTTTAGCCGCAGTAGCAAGACCTTTTTCTCTTAATACTTCAATAGCTTTTTCAATATCACCATTAGTTTCAACTAATGCTTCTTTACAAGTGCTCATACCAGCACCAGTTATTTCTCTAAGTTCTTTAATCATAGCAGCAGTAACAGCCATTTTAATTACCTCCGTAAATTTATATTATTTGCTTTAAAAAAGCCTAGCCCAAGAGGGCTTAGGCATAAATCTATAGGTTCTATAATAGTTTATTAAAGAGAACCTTTTTATATAAATATTAATAATTTGTTTTTAAAATTATTCTGCAACTTCTTCTGTTGCTTCTGTCATAATTTCACCTTGTCTAGCTTCAATAACAGCATCTGCTATTCTACCAGCAATAAGCTTAACAGCTCTAATAGCATCATCATTACCAGGGATAACGTGATCTATCTCTTCTGGATCACAGTTAGTATCAACAATACCAACAGTAGTAATATTTAAATTGTGAGCTTCTTGAACAGCTATTCTCTCTTTACGAGGGTCAACAATGAAAATAACCTCTGGTATTTTAGTCATTTCTTTAATACCACCAATATTTTTATCAAGCTTTTCTTTTTCGTGCATAAGTTTAGCAACTTCTTTTTTAGGTAATAAATCCATTGTACCATCTTCTATCATAGCTTCAAGATCTTTTAATCTTTGAACTCTTGTTTTGATAGTTTCAAAGTTAGTGAGCATACCACCTAACCATCTTTCGTTTACGTAGTACATACCACATCTAATAGCTTCTTCTTTGATAGAATCTTGAGCTTGTTTTTTTGTACCAACAAATAAAACTTCGCCGCCTTCTTTAGCTATTTCAAAAACTGCTTGATAAGCATCTTCTACTTTTTTAACAGTTTTTTGAAGATCGATAATATAAATACCGTTTCTTTCTGCAAAAATATATTCTGCCATTTTAGGGTTCCAACGTCTAGTTTGATGTCCAAAATGAACCCCTGCTTCTAATAATTGTTTCATTGAAATTACGCCCATTTTAATTTCCTCCTATGGTTAATCCTCCATAAGCCTTGTTTAAGACTTTAAAAGCACCACTTAAACTAAATAGCCTATGTGTGTTATATTTTTCCTATGAAATTATATCACAATTAAAAATATATTGCAAGTACTTTTTTACTAAAAATTTAGTCATCATTATCGTCGTCATTGTCATTACTATCGTCATCGTTATCATCATTGTCGTCATCATCATTATTATTTACAACTGGCTTTTGTTGTACTGGTTTAGATGGTGTTGGCTTTGGTTGTTGAACAACTGGTTTAGCTATATCATCATCTCTATCGTCATTTATATCATCTCTGTCATCGTTTGTGTCATCTTTATCGTCGTTTATATCATCTCTGTCATCATTTATGTCATTTTTATCGTCGTTTATATCATCTCTATCATCATTTATGTCATTTTTATCGTCGTTTATATCATCCCTGTCATCATTTATGTCATCTTTATCATCGTTGTCATCATCAAAAACATTTATTTGCTTTCCTACATTAACAATATCTTTAACAGGTGTTTTTTCATAATCTTGTATTTGCCCATTAGATTTGCTATTTATTTGTTCTATAGCATATAATTTACCAACAGAAATATTTTTTTCCATAGCTTTATTAATTATATCATCTGTTACCTCTATTTCTTGTGTAACTAAATTGGCTTTTAAAGAATTTTCCTTTAAAGTTTCATCTATAGCCGTTTTTGTTTTTTCTCTTAATATTAGAGTTTGATCTACACTTGTGCCATCTATAGATACAAGTATATCATTTTCTTCTACATTTTTTATATAACCTTTTTCTATAGTTTCTTCAATTATTTCAGATATACCTTCTTCTAAGCTATCGTTAGATAAATCTAAATCTTTTAAAATATTTTTAGCATCATCATTAATACCATTTACATTTTGTATAATACCATCATTATTAACAAATAGCTCTATACTTGGGTTAATATCTAATGAAACTAAAGATAACTGTTTGTTTTCATCTTTATTATTACCACAACCTGTTATGCCCATTACAAAAGTAATAGTTACTATTAATCCCCCAAAAAGGTTTTTAACATTTTTCTTCATTAGTAAAATCTCCTTAAAATTGATCAAATATATTATAATAACTATTAGGTTAAATTTAATTAATAAAACAAAGGATAAATTTATAAAATTATTTTAATACCTTCTCTTTTTATTTATACCATAATAATTAAAAACTAACATTAAATTTATTCTGTTCCTTCTTTTAATTTTTCTGCCTGTTCTGTTGTTATAAGAGTATCCATTATTTCATCTAAATCTCCATCTATAATAGCATCTAAACGATGTAACGTTAAGCCTACCCTATGATCTGTAACACGGCCTTGTGGAAAATTATAAGTTCTTATTCTTTCGTTCCTATTCCCACGGCCTACTTGGCTTTTTCTCTCTGCCGATAGCTCTGCATGTTGTTTTTCTAGCTCCATATCATAAAGCCTACTAGCTAAAACTTTTAATGCTTTTTCTTTATTTTTAAGCTGACTTTTTTCATCTTGACAAGATACAACTATACCTGTAGGTATATGAGTAGCACGAACGGCAGAATCTGTTGTATTAACACATTGGCCACCATTACCAGATGCTCTAAATACATCTATACGAACATCATTTAAATCTAATTTAAAATCTATATCTTCAACCTCAGGTAAAACTGCTACAGTAACTGTAGAAGTATGTATTCTACCGCTAGATTCTGTATCTGGAACTCTTTGTACCCTATGAACACCGCTTTCATATTTAAGGCGTGAATAAGCACCTTGCCCCATAATCATAAAAGATATTTCTTTAAAACCTCCCATATCACTAGGGGTAGAGCTCATTATTTCTGTTTTCCATCTTCTTCTCTCTGCATAACGATTATACATTCTGTATAAATCACCGGCAAAAATGTTAGCTTCATCTCCACCTGCACCGCCTCTTATTTCTACAATAACATTTTTATCATCATTAGGATCTTTAGGTATTAAAAGAATTTTTAATTCTTCTTTTATTTTCTCAAGATTTTCTGTATTTTCGTTAATTTCTTCTTTAGCAAGCTGACGCATCTCTTCATCGCTTTCATTGAGCATCTCTTTTGCATCTTCAATAGCTTGCTTTGTTTGTTCATATTCTTTATATTTATTAACAATTGGGCTAATATCACTATGCTCTTTCATAAGCTTACGCCATTCTTCATTATTGCTTATAATCTCTGGATCATTTATTTTGTCTGAAAGCTCAATATATCTTTTTTCTAAATCTATTAGTTTATCAAACATTTATTTACCTCCTAAAATATATCTATATTTATTTTATATTTCCAAATATCACTCTGTCAAGACCTGCTAAATCTTTTAATATATTTATATTAGAAAAATTGTTATTTTCCATAATTTTTTTAACTTGTTCTGCCTGATCATACCCTATTTCAAACATTAAATAACCACCATTATTAAGAAATTTATATACATTATTAGTTATTTTTTCATAAAAATCAAGGCCACTTTTGCCACCATCAAGAGCTAAAATAGGTTCATAATCTTTAACATTTTTTTCTAAAGTTTGTATAACATCTGTTTTTATATAAGGTGGATTAGAAACTATAACATCATATTTGTTATTTACATTTTCAAAAAGGTTACTTTGTATAAAATTAACTTTAACATTGTTTAATGTAGCATTTTTTTTAGCCATATTTAAAGCCTCTATATTTATATCTAAAGCATCTACATTTACATTACAATATTTAGCTAAAGATATAGCTATAGCACCACTACCTGTGCCTATATCTATCACATTTTTAAAATTATTTTCTTTTATAATCTCTATAGCTTTCTCTACTAAAATTTCTGTGTCCCCTCTAGGTATAAGAGTATGTTTATTTAATAAAAAATCTATACCCATAAATTCACACTTACCAATTATATAAGCAATAGGCTCATTTTTCAACCTTCTATTAAAAAAATTTTCAAATTTTTCAAATTGTTCATCTTTTAAAATATACTCTGTGTTTAAATAAAGGTTAGTTTTATTAAAATTTGTAACATTCATTAATAAAACTTCCACATCTAAACAGTAAGTTTCAAAATTATTTTCTTTTAATATTTTTTTGTATTTTATAAGTATATCTTTTATTTTTTTACTCATTATTATGCCCTTCTTCTTCTAAAACACCTTTTAAAGATAAAATAGCTGTTTCTATCATATCATCTTCTGGTTCTTTTGTTGTAACTTTTTGTAAAGCCATACCTGGTGCACTAATAATTTTAACAAAAATATTATCACATCTACCTGCAAGTTTAATTATTTCATAGCTTATACCCGCAATAAGAGGCACTAATATAATTCTTGATAAAACCCTAAGAGTAACGTTATCTGTTTTTAAAAACATAAATACAACCATACTAACAATCATAACGATAATAAGAAAACTTGTACCACATCTTTTATGCAACCTTGTATGTTTTTTTACATTTTCTATAGTAAGCTCATCACCGCTTTCAAAACAATTTATAGTTTTATGCTCTGCACCGTGATATTTAAAAAGACGTTGAACATCTTTCATTTTAGAAATTAATAAAATATAACCTAAAAATATTAAAATTCTAACAAGTCCTTCTACAATGCCTATACCCCAAAGGCTAACATTAAAAAATTTAGTAATAAAGCTACTTATCCAAACAGGTAAAACCATAAATATACCAATAGATAATAGTATAGAAATAAATACGCTAAAATATATAATATAATCTGTTAGTTTTTCTCCAAACTTATTTTCAAGCCATATATCTAGCTTACTTTTTTTAGCCTCTTCTGGTTCTTCATCTAAACCAGATAATGTAGCAGATTTCATTATTATTTTCATACCTAAAACTAAGCTATCTACAAAGCTAGCAATACCTCTTATAAAAGGTAATTTTAATATTTTAGATTTACCAGATAAAGATTTAACCAAGTTTTTTTCAATAGCTATCTCCTTAGTATTAACGTTTCTAACCGCCATACAATATATAGATTTTCCACGCATCATAACACCTTCTATAACGGCTTGACCACCTATAGATTTAGCTATTAGCTCACAATTTTTATCTGCCAATAATATCACCTCTATGTTTATAATAATCTATACTATTTTAACATAGTATTTTAAACAAGTCTATAAAAATATAATTTAATTATCCTATTTATATAAAACTTGCTATACATATATTATTTGATATAATTTATTCAAATAAAAAATGGAAATATTTTTATGAAAATATATAAAAAGACATTATATTTAACCTATTAAGTTAAACTACTGTATTATGGAATAAAAAATGAAATTAAATTTAAAAGAATATAAAAATAAATATAAAAAAATATTTAGGCCATAGATAAAATCTACAGCCTAAATAAAATATTATATTTTTTATTCATTTTCTTGTATTAAAATTTCTGTTGGATCTTTAGGTGTATCATCTTTTAAAACTTTAAAATCTAAATGTGGACCAAGAGCTACACCATATTTTGAAGGTTGTGCTATTTTTCCTAAAATTTGTCCTTCTTTTACTACATCACCTACAGCAACAGAAACATTTTCTTCTAGTTGGCTGTATGTAGATACCCAACCATTACCGTGATTAAGAACAATAGTTTGTCCTAATTCTTCATCTACAAAAATATTTTCTACCATACCTTCAGCGGTAGCTTTAACATCTGTTCCAACTGGTGCAGATATACATATAGAATCGCTCACTTTATATTGCTCTAACGTTTTATCATATACACCTGTTGTCATATCAAATGGTGTTACAATATTTCCAAAAACAGGCCAAGACATCTCTTGACTATCATCAAATAAGTTAAATACATTATCATCTTCATTTGCTTGAACGTTATTTGTTGTAGTTTCCTTTGTTTCAGTTTCCTTTGTTGTAGTTTCTGTTTTAGGCTCTTCTGTTTTTATTGTTGTAGTTTCTTTTAAACTTTGTTTAACCTCATTAGTTGTAGCTTCTGTTAAAATTTCCGTTTCTTTATAGCTTTTTACATCACTTTTATTAACTGGCTCAAAAAAAGTTTCTTCTTCTGTTTTTGCTATTTGGTTTTTTTCCTTAGTAAAGCTAGTGTAAGAAAAATAAACACTTGCAACAATAGCTATAGCAATAAATGAACATAGCGCAATAGAAAAGCCATTCTTCTTAAAAAAGTTATTATCGTTATTCATTAATAACACCTCCAATATTAGTATTAACTTAGTTGTAAATATTATTCAATTAAAAAAATTTTTTTTAATAAAAATAAAAAAACTCTTTAAATAATTTTGTTTTTTTAGTATAATAGTATAATATATAAAAATAACTATTGATGGAGGATCTTTATGTCTGCTATAAAGCTTATAAATATTGGTTTTGGTAACATTGTTTTAGCTAATAGAATAATAGCAATAGTTAGCCCAGAATCTGCTCCTATAAAAAGAATTATACAAGAAGCAAGAGATAAAGGCAGACTTGTTGATGCCACATATGGAAGAAGAACAAGAGCTGTAATTATAACAGATAGTGAACATATAATATTATCTTCTATACAACCAGAAACGGTGGCTAATAGAATTGTTACAAAAGAAAACAACGATTCTGAACAAGACGAATGTGATGTGGAATAAAATTTTAAAGGAGAGTAAATAATGAATAAAAAAGGATTGTTAGTTATAGTTTCAGGGCCTTCTGGTGCTGGTAAAGGCACTGTTGTTTCTGAGCTTATAAAAAATCAATCATATGCTTTATCTACTTCTATAACTACTAGACAAGCTAGAGAAGGTGAAATAGATGGTGTGCATTATTTTTTTAGAGACGTAGAAACATTTAAAAATATGATAGAAAAAAACGAGCTTCTAGAATATGCCGAATTTTGTGGCAACTATTATGGAACGCCTATGTTTTATGTTGAAGAGCAACTACAACAAGGTAAAAATGTTATATTAGAAATAGAAGTACAAGGTGCTTTACAAGTTAAAGAACGTTACAAAGATGCTATTTTAATATTTTTAACGCCAACTAATATTGTTGAGCTTAGACGCAGGTTAGAAAATAGAGCAACAGAAACTTTAGAAAAAATTAATATGCGTATGAAAAGAGCTAGAGAAGAAATTAAGCTTATTGATAAATATGATTACATCGTTATTAACGAAATTGTTGAACAAGCTGTAGAAAATATAAACAATATAGTTGAAAGCGAAAAAATGTCTGCTAAAAGACATATAGATTTAATAGATACATTTTTAGAAGGAGTTGAATAATATGTTAAAACCATCTTATGCAGAATTAATGGACGTATTAAACCAAAATAGTAATGAACAAGACGAGGTAACAAGCAGATATACTATAGTTATAGCTGCTGCTAAAAGAGCTAGACAAATTATAGAAGGTGATGAGCCTATGGTAAAAAATAGACCTGGCAAACCTGTATCTACTGCCGTTGATGAAATATTAAATAATAAAATAAAAATTGTGCCAGAAGGAGAAGGCACGGTTTTAGTTTTTGAAAAAGATAAAAAGAAAGAAAAAGATGATAATGGTATAGATTTAGATGATATAGAAATTGATACTTTAGAAAAAGAAACATCTATATCGGATAAAGAATAGATTATTTTTTGTTGTAGTTTTTTTCAATTATTTAGGTTTAATAAAAAAATAGAAAATTTTAAAATATATAGTTCCTGTTACCATTTTTATTATAAAACCTAAACATTTATTATATAACCAAAAAACAGTTTAGTTGAAAAGTCTTTGATTTCAAAGACTTTTTTAGATATGTGATAAGGTGAAATCTTATGAAATATGCTGAAGTGATAATTGATATAACAAATGAAAATGTAGATAAAATATTTCATTATGCTATACCAGAAAATATTAAAAATACTATAAAATTAGGTATGAGAGCATTTGTACCCTTTGGTAAAAGCAACCGCTTAAGAGAAGGTTATATTATAGGATTTACTAATGAAACAGAAATAAACGAAAATCTTATTAAAAATATATATAGCTTACCAGACAATTATGTCATATTTAACGAAAATATGATATGTGTAGCTAAATATATGGCAGATAAATATTATTGTAGTTTATCTGAATGTTTACAATGTATTATGCCCAAAATAACAAAAAACAAATTTAATAATTATATAAATATAAACTATGAAAATGACAATATTAACGAACTTATAGAAAATATAATAAGTAAAAATAACCAACAAAGCAAAGTTTTAAAATTTTTACTAAAAAACGATAATATTAAATCTGATGAAATACAAAAAGTTTTAGGTATAAGCAGAAGCCCCATAAATACTTTAGAAAAAAATGGTATAATAAAAATTACCCCTAAACAAATAAAAAGAGAGCCTATAAATATACAAGATTATAAAAAAACTTTACCTTTGCCTTTAAATGATGAACAAAATTTTGCTTTTAATTTTATAAAAAACAAAATATATGAAAAATCTAAAAAACCTATACTTTTACACGGTGTAACAGGTAGTGGCAAAACTGAAATTTATCTTCAATTAATAGAAGAGGTTTTAAAAATTGGCAAAAAAGCTATTGTTCTTGTGCCAGAAATATCTCTAACACCTCAAACTGTTGAAAGATTTATAGGCAGATTTGGTGAAAAAGTAAGCGTTACTCATTCTAAGCTAAGTGATGGGGAAAGATTTGACCAATGGAAAAAAGCTAAAGATAATGAAATAGAAATTATGGTAGGTGCTCGCTCTGCTATATTTACACCTTTTGAAAATTTAGGTATAATAATAATTGATGAAGAACACGAATCTACCTATAAATCTGAAAGCACCCCAAAATATGATGTTAAACAAGTTGCAGAAAAAATATGTAGCTTAACAGGTGCTACATTAGTTTTAGGTAGTGCTACCCCTAGTATAGATACTTACTATAAGGTAGAAAATAATCAATATGACATTGTATGTATAAAAAACAGGGTAAATTATAATATGCCTAAAATAACAATAATAGATATGAGAAAAGAACTAGAAAAAGGTAATATGTCCATATTTAGTAAACCGCTTTTTGAGGCTATAAAGGAAAACTTAAAAAACAATATGCAAACTATTTTGTTTTTAAATAGGCGTGGCCATTCTACCTTCATATCTTGCAGAAAATGTGGCTATGTTATGGAATGTAAAAATTGTAACGTAAATTATACATACCATTTAAAAGATAACAAATTAAGGTGTCATTATTGTAACAATATTGAAAATGTGCCTAATGTTTGCCCTAATTGTAGCTCTAATTATATAAAATATTTTGGTATAGGAACACAAAAAATAGAAGAACAAATAAAAAAATATTTTAATAATGCTAGAGTTATGCGAATGGATATGGACACAACATCTAAAAAAAATAGCCATCAAAATATTTTAGAAGATTTTAAAAACCATAAAGCAGATATATTAATAGGCACACAAATGATAGCTAAAGGGTTAGACTTTCCTAAAGTAACTTTAGTAGGCGTTATAGCAGCAGATATAACATTAAACTCTGGTGATTATAAAAGCTCTGAAAATGCTTTTCAAATTTTAACACAGGTAGCTGGTAGAGCTGGCAGATCAACTGTTAAAGGCAATGTTTTTATACAAACATATAATCCTGACCATTATAGCATAAAATTTGCTAAAAATAATGATTATATAGGCTTTTATAACAAAGAAATATTAGAAAGAAAAATAATGTTTTATCCACCTTTCTCTAACATATTTTTTATAATGATATGTGGAGATAATGAAAGCAACGTTATAAATGCTATAAATTTTTTACATAAAGTTATGTTATATTATAATCAAAAAACTAATTTTTATATATCAGATGTGGCTAAAGCAAATATTTATAAAATAAACAACCAATATAGATATAAAATAATAATAAAAGCAAAAGAAGAAACAAGGCTAAAAAATTTTGTTCTATATTGTATAAATATATTAAAAAATAAAATAGATACTAATAAAGTAACTATCATATTAAGTTTAAATCCTAATTATATAAGCTAAACTTAATATAAAAATGTAATTATAAGGAGGATAAAAAATGGCATTTAGAAAAATTAGATTATCTACAGATGAAGTACTTAGAAAAAAATCAAAAGAAGTAACAGAAATAAACGATAAAATATTAGAGCTTTTAGACGATATGGCAGACACTATGTATGATGCAAATGGCGTAGGCTTGGCAGCACCTCAAGTTGGTGTTCTTAGGAGAGTTGTTGTTATAGATATTGGCGAAGGGCTTATAGAGCTTATAAACCCTGTTATAATAGAAACAGACGGAGAACAATTTGGCGAAGAAGGCTGTCTTAGTTTCCCTGGTAAAGCAGGAGATGTTAGACGCCCTAACTATTGTAAGGTAGAAGCTTTAAATAGATATGGGGAAAAAATAATAGTTAAAGGTGAAGAGCTTATGGCAAGAGCTTTATGTCACGAAATAGATCACCTAGATGGTATACTTTATATAGACAAAGTAGAAGGCGTTATAGAAGATGTATAAGGAGTGATTTTTTATGAATATAGTTTTTATGGGTACACCCGATTTTGCAGTAGAAACTTTAAAAAAGCTTATAGAAAAGCATAATGTAATAGCAGTTATATCTCAACCAGATAAACCTAAAGGTAGAGGTAAAAAGCTTGTTCATACACCAGTAAAACAATTTGCCCTTGATAATGGTATAGAAAAAATTTATCAACCTGAAAAAATAAGAGATGAAAATTTTGTTAAAGAGCTTGAAAGTTTAAATGCAGATTTATTTGTTGTTGTAGCTTATGGCCAAATATTACCAGAATCTGTTTTAAATATACCAAAATATAGTTGTATTAATGTTCACGGTTCATTATTACCTAAATATAGAGGTGCAGCGCCTATCCAATGGTCTATAATAAATGGTGAAGAAAAAACAGGTGTAACTATTATGTATATGGAAAAAGGTATGGATACAGGTGATATGATATTAAAAGAAGAAATAATTATAGAGCCAACAGAAACTTATAAAACATTACACGATAAAATGAGTATTGTAGGTGCAGATGCACTCATTAAAACCCTAGATTTAATAGAAAGCGGAAGTGTGACTCCTGAAAAACAAAATGATGAAGAAGCTACTTATGCACCTATGATAACTAAAGAAATGGGGCATATAGACTGGAATAATAGCTCTAAAGATATAATAAATTTAATAAGAGGTATTAATCCTATGCCTATGGCTTATACTATTTATAAAGATGAAACCTTTAAAATAAGCCAAGCCGAAGAAATTTTAGGTTATGATGGCAATATTGGTGAAATAGTAGATGTTACAAAAGATGGATTTATCGTAAAAACTAAAGATAGCTCAATAATTATAAAAGAAATGCAAGCTAAAGGTGGAAAAAGAATGAAAACTTCTGACTATTTAAGAGGCCACACTATTGAAAAAAATATAATATTATGTTAAAATACTCTTTAAGCTTAATTTTTATTTATATTAAATAAAAATTATATATAAATTTAAAAGGTTGGTGTTTATTATGTATGGTTTTGGGATGTTTTTTGACCCTACAATGCTTATAATAATACCTGGCATAATTCTCTCAGGTATAGCACAAATGAAAATAAGCAGTGCTTATGGATATTACTCTCATATAAGTAATAGTAAGGGCTTAAGAGGTGCAGAAGTAGCTAAAGAGCTTTTAAGAATATCTGGTATCTCTGATGTTTCTGTAGAAATGGTAGGCGGAAGATTAAGCGATCATTATGATCCTACAAAAAAGGTTGTAAGATTATCTCAAGATGTTTATGGTGGAAGTAGCATTGCTTCTTTAAGTGTTGCAGCTCACGAGGTAGGCCATGCTATACAACATCATTATGGTTATGTTCCCCTCTCTATTAGAAGTAGCATAGCACCTATTGTAGGTATTAGCTCTAATTTATCTTGGTTTTTAATAACTATAGGTTTACTATTTGGTTTTATGAGTAGTAACCTTTTAATATTAAAAATAGGTATATTTTTATTTACTATTGTAGTTCTTTTTCAATTAATAACTTTACCTGTAGAGTTTAACGCATCTAAAAGAGCTTTAGATATGTTAGAAGAATATTCTTTCTTACAAAAAAATGAAATAAGTGGCTCTAAAAAAGTTTTAAGTGCCGCTGCTTTAACTTATGTTGCCGCTGCTTTAACAGGTATATTACAATTATTAAGACTTTTAGTTATTTTAAATAATAGAGAAGAATAAAAAAAGGTTGTAGACAAAGTCTACAACCTTTTTTTATACCTAGTAAAATAGAATGTAGGCAATATTAATACATATTTACCCTAACATTTTATTTGTATTACCAATAATAATCCACTATTTATTATAAAAAACTATTTTACAAATTTATCGTGTATAGCATTAGCGGCACGCTCCGCATCTCTTTCATCAACTAAGACAGATATTTTTATTTCAGATGTAGAAATCATATTAACATTTATAGCAGATGAAAATAATGCTTCAAATAAATCTGATGCTACACCAGAGTTTGTATCCATACCTGCACCAACTATAGATACTTTAGCTATAGTTTCGTCGTGGCTAATGCTTTCAAAAGGTACTTTACCTTTTAAATCTTCTAGAGCTACAAGTGCTTGTTCAAGCTCTTCTCTTGCAACGGTAAAAGATATATCTTTTGTGCTATCTCTACCAATAGACTGAAGAATTATATCTACACTAACTTTAAATTTTGATAAGTTTGAAAATATTTTAAAAGCCATCCCTGGAACATCTGGCACACCTATAACAGATATTCTAGCAACATTTTTATCAATAGCCACACCAGTAACAATCATCTTTTCCACAAAAGCTTCCTCCTTTACGACAGTTCCTTCTGCATCTGTTAAGCTAGAACGAACCACCAAATTTACGTTATATTTTTTAGCTAGCTCTACCGAACGGTTGTGTAAAACTTTAGCACCTAAAGATGCAAGCTCTAACATCTCGTCATAGCTAATAACTTCTAGTTTTTTAGCATTTTTTATAATCCTTGGATCACCTGTATAAACACCATCTACATCTGTAAAAATTTCGCATAAATCAGCTTTTAATGTAGCAGCGAGGGCAACGGCAGAAGTATCAGAGCCACCTCTACCAAGGGTTGTTATATCGCCATATTTGTTTATACCTTGAAAGCCGGTTATAATAACAATATTTTTTTTATCAAGCTCTGCTTGTATTCTACTAGTATTTATACTTTTTATCCTTGCATTGCCATAAGTGGATGTAGCACTGATGTTACATTGTGTGGCATTTAAAGATATTGCAGGATAACCCATAGCGTGTATAGCCATAGCCATCAAGGCAACGGACTGTTGTTCACCAGTGGCAAGAAGCATATCCATCTCACGCTTAGAATATTTAGGATTTATCTCTTTAGCTTTTTCTATAAGCTCATCTGTGGTATCTCCTTGAGCAGAAAGCACAACAACAACTTTATTACCTTTGTCATATTCATCTACTATTCTTTTAGCAGCGTTTCTAACTCTTTCTGCATTGGCAACAGAAGTTCCGCCAAATTTTTTAACAATTAACAATTATTTAACCCCCTTCATATTTGGATATATTAATAATTTTAAAAAACATATTTTTTATAGTATAAGGTATTTTATCAAATTTATCAATAATTAATAATAATTTTATTAAAAATATCATAAACTATTAATTTATAATTATCCTTATATTTATTTTTATGAATAATATATATAAAAAGTACCTTTTATTTACTATTTAGTTAATATTTTTAACTTATATTTTTATTTATTTTCAAATTTTTTTACATATTATATAAATATTTTAAAAATAATATAGAGGCATCTATATTTTTACTATTTGCAAGTATAGAAAAATATATAGGACCTGCCACATAAACACTCTCTTTTATAACAGGTGCATTAGAAACATCAAGAGCATATGCCCTTTCCACACCATCAATACCAGTTTTATAAACTAAGTTTTCTTTTAATTTTTCTAATAAATCTGGTGGTAAAGTTTGTTCTAAGTCTGCTAAAATATCTTGGTTACAAAAATGATTTATAAAATATTCTTCTGTAACTAATACATCTAATAGCTGTGCGGCTATCATAGCATTAGTTTTTGCTAAATATTCCATACCATTTACTATTACACCATCTTTTAATATTACGCTAACATTGGTGCTTAGCTCCCAATGATCACCTGTTTTTTCAAAACCAGCATATGTATTAAACTCGTTATAAATTTTATCATAAGCCTCACTTGTTACAGGCTTATTTAAAAATATAGCATTAAAAACCGCATCTTTTTTAAAAAACATATTAAATATTATAGAACCTAAAATAGCTGCAACAAGCAATGTAAGAAAAATTTGTATACCATAATATTCCTTTATATACCACATTTTATCTTTAAAAGACATTTTTTTTAATTTTTCTATTTCTGTTTTAACATTCTCTTTAAAAGATTTTTTTTCTAACATATTTTTTCCTCCATAAATAAAATGAATCTTAAATATTATAGCATAAATATATATTATAAAAAATAAATAATTTGTAAAATTTTTTAAACTTGACAAAATATTATAAAATAACTATTATTAAACTATAACTTTTTATAAAAAATAGAAAAGGTGATTTTATGGTTATTATTTTATCTCCTGCAAAAAATATGAATATTAACTCTTTTGAAAACTTTGATTTTGAAAAGCCAATATTTATCCAAGAGATAGAAAAAATAAATAGTTTTCTTAATAAACTAGAGCCCCATCATATTCAGTCTATTATGAAGGTAAATAACGATATTACCCTTAAAACTTTTGCAAATATTAAAGATTTTAATATTAATAATGAAGGCCACGCTTTAAATAGCTATGATGGGTTAGTTTTTAAAAATATTGGGGTAGATAATTTTACATATGAAGATATAGCTTTTGCTAATAAACATTTAAGAATATTAAGCGGGCTTTATGGTGTTTTAAGTCCTCTTACAGCTATAAAACCTTATAGGTTAGAGATAGGTTGTAAATTAGAAATAGACGATAACAAAAATTTATATAAATTTTGGCAAGATAAAATTTATAAACAAATTATTAACCTAAATATGCCTATAATAAATTTAGCATCTAAAGAATATAGTAAAACTATAACAAATTATTTAAAAGATAGTGATAAATTTATAAATATAGATTTTTTAATTTTTAAAAATGGAAAATATAAATCTGTTGCCACATCTGCTAAAATGGCTAGAGGCCAAATGACAAGATATATTATAAAAAATAAAATAACAGATGTAAGCTTATTAAAAGATTTTTACTATGACATTTATCAATATAACGAAAATTTATCTAGCCAAAATAATTTAATATTTACTAATTGAGAAAGGAATGTGATAATATGTTAAATATAGGTGATAAAGCTCCAAATTTTACATTACCAGATAAAGATGGTAATTTAGTTAGTTTAAGTGATTTTTTAGGAAAAAAAGTGGTGGTATATTTTTACCCTAAAGATAATACACCTGGCTGTACAAAACAGGCTTGTGGTTTTTCTGAAAATATAGAAGAATTTGAAAAAAATAACACAGTTATTTTAGGTATAAGTAAAGATAGCCAAAAAGCTCATAAAAATTTTATTGAAAAACAAAATCTAAAAATAACTCTTTTATCTGACGTAGAAAAACAAGCTATAGAAGCTTACGGAGTTTGGCAAGAGAAAAAACTTTATGGAAAAGTTAGTATGGGCATTGTAAGAACAACTTTTATTATAGACGAAAATGGCAATATTGAAAAAATATTTGATAAAGTTAAAGCTGCTCAAAATGCTCAAGAAACTATTGATTATATAAAAGGATAGAATTATTTATAAATATAAAGAAAGGATAAAATTATGAATACTATAATTTATAGAAAGATATGTAAAAAAGATTATAGTTATATAAAAGATATGATGAATGAAAACTTTCATTTATATGAATATATAGAGGATGAAAGAGTTTTAAAAACTTTTTTAAATTCATATTTGTATAGTTGTTTAGCAGAAAAAACATTCAATGTTGTAGCAGAAAAAGATAATAAAGTTGTTGGGGTAATAATGGGCAATACCAAAAAACAATATAAGTTATATAAATCTATTCCATATATTATTAAAAGTTATTATTATATATTATTAACGTTTTTAAAATCAAAAATTTATAATACTAATATAAAACAATATAAAGGTATTACTAAAATATATAAAGATCTTATGAAAAAGGCTGATAAAAAATTTGACGGTGTTTTAACTGTTTTTGTAGTATCAAAAGAGTGTCAAGGTTATGGTATAGGTAAAAAATTACTATCTTATTTTTTTGACTATGAAAAACAAAATAACGTAAAAAATATATATGTTTATACTGATTCTAAATGTAACTATAAATTTTATGATATCCAAGGATTTAATAAAATAAATGAAGACACTTTTAATGTTAAAACTAATAATAATCAGTTTTATTTAAACATTTTTTTATATGAATATAATTTTTTTAATTAAACAAATCTATTTTTTAATTATTTTAGTAAAATTAATCCCCTACTCCCTTAATAAAGTTATCTATATATATTTATCATAAAGATATTAAAAATAAAGATAAGGATGAATAAGTTCTTATCTTTGTTTTTATGTTAAAATATATTTGAGCCCTACTACTACTAATATTGATAATAATATATTATAAAATGTACTAACATTTATTATATAAACTATGTTTTTAAATTATAAAACATAAAAATATTATTTTTTCTATTGACAATATAAATTTTATAAAATATAATGTTAGTACACTAACAAATGAAGTGGAGGTTTTTTATGAGCAACAATAAATGTAATAAAGAAACTGTTATTTTTAAAATAAGAAATGTATCTAACCTTATGAAAAGACGCGCCGAAGAAATTATTAATCAAAACCATGAATATAATTTAACAAGCAGGCATATAGTTGTAGCTAAATATTTACACGAAAACCAACATAAAGATATTTTTCAGAAAGATATAGAAGAACAATTTTGTATAAGACGTTCTACAGTTACATCAATATTAAACCTTATGGAAAAAAATGGTATGATAAGGCGTGAGCGTGTAGAATGTGATGCAAGGCTTAAAAAAATTGTTTTGACAGATAAAGCTAAAGCTATCCACAATAAAATTGTTTCTCAAATGTTAGATATGGAAGACATGATTTTAAAAGGCATAGATGATAACGAGCTTAAACAATTTCATAAAACATTAGAAAAAATTAAAAATAATATTAGCTGAAATTTTTTAAACATAATGTTAGTTTACTAACAAAAAGGAGGTAATTTATGATAAAAACATTATTAAAATCTGTTAGAGAATATAAAAAAGATTCGTTATTAGCTCCACTTTTTATGATTGGTGAAGTTTCTATGGAAGTTTTAATACCATTTTTTATGGCTAAGCTTATAAATAATGGCGTTCAAGCCCAAAATATGAACTATATATTAAAAATGGGGTTACTTTTAGCTTTTCTTTGTATTATATCTTTAGCTTGTGGTATGTTATCTGGAAAATATGCAGCTTCTGCTGCTTCTGGATTTTCTAAAAACTTAAGAAAAGATATGTATTATAACATACAAAATTTTTCTTTTAACAATATAGATAAATTTTCTACATCTAGTATAATAACTAGGCTTACAACAGATGTAACTAATATACAAAATTCTTATCAAATGATTATAAGGGTAGCCGTTAGAAGCCCTGTTATGTTAGTTTCTGCATTTTTTATGTCTTTTTATCTTAATGCTAGGTTATCTACAATATTTTTAATAGCTATAATTATTCTTGGTTTAAGCTTATATCTTATAATAAAAAATGCTTATCCAATCTTTCAAAAAATATTCAAGGTTTATGATAAATTAAATAATGTTGTTCAAGAAAATTTACACGGTATAAGAGTTGTAAAATCTTATGTTAGAGAAGATTTTGAAGAAGATAAATTTAAAGAGGTTGCTACAGATTTATTTAAAAAATATGTAAAAACAGAAAAAATAGTTGCTCTTACAAACCCTTTAATGAATTTAGTTATAAATGGAGCTTTAATAGCTTTAGCTTGGTTTAGTGCCGAATTTATTATAAAAGGAGAAATGCAAACAGGAGATTTAACTACATTAATAACTTATTCTACACAAATTTTAATGAGCTTAATGATGTTATCTATGATACTTGTTATGTTAGTTATATCTAAAGCTTCTGGCGAAAGGATAGTAGAAATATTAAAAGAAGAAACAGATATTAAAAATAACAATATACCTAAAACAGATATTAAATCTGGAGATATCAGCTTTAAAAATGTTAATTTTAGTTATACAAATGATAAAAATAAATGTTGCCTTATAAATATTAATTTAGATATAAAAGAAGGCGAAACTGTTGGTATAATAGGTGCAACAGGTAGCTCAAAAAGTACATTAGTCCAGCTTATACCTAGACTTTATGACACTTTAAGTGGTGATGTATATGTAGGTGGAGAAAACGTTAAAAATTATGATATAGAAGCACTTAGGCAAAATGTTGCTATGGTTTTACAAAAAAATACTCTTTTTTCTGGTAGCATAAAAGAAAACTTACGCTGGGGTAACGAAAATGCTACAGATGAAGAAATAGAAAATGCTTGTAAGCTTGCTTGTGCTCACGATTTTATACAAGGTTTTGAAAATAAATATGATACACATATAGAACAAGGTGGCACTAATGTGTCTGGTGGCCAAAAACAACGTCTTTGTATTGCACGTGCTTTGCTTAAAAACCCTAAAATTTTAATTTTAGATGATTCTACAAGTGCGGTAGATACAAAAACAGATGCTCTCATAAGAGAAGCATTTAAAACAAAAATACCAAATACTACTAAAATTATTATAGCTCAAAGAATATCTTCTATACAACACGCAGATAAAATAGTTGTTATGAACGAAGGTAAAATAGATGCTATAGGCACGCATAGCCAATTATTACAAAATAACGAAATTTATAGCGATATTTATAAATTGCAACAGAAAGGAGGACAACAAGATGAATAGACCTAAACCAAATATGCCTAATAAAAAATCTGTTGATAAAAAAACTATAAAAAGATTACTATCTTATATGATGGATTATAAGTTAAAATTTGGCATAGTTATTGTATGCATTATTTTAACTTCTCTTGTAACAGCTGCTAGTGCTACTGCTATAAGAGTTTTAATAGATAATCATATTACCCCTTTAATAGGTGTTACAAATCCTTCTTATGATGGAATAATTAAAGTTATAAGTGTTTTATCTGTTATATTTATTGTAGGTGTTATATCTGCCTTTTTATATAGTAGAATAATGGTAGATATATCTCAAGGTATACTTAACAAAATAAGAAATGATATGTTTTGTCATATGCAAAAATTACCTATAAAATATTTTGATACAAACTCTCATGGAGATATTATGAGCCATTATACAAATGATGCCGATTCTTTAAGGCAGGCTTTATCTCAAAGCATACCTCAAACTTTTGCCGCTCTTATAACAATAATTAGTATATTTGTAACAATGGTTACAACAAATATATATTTAACAATTTTTGTTATTTTATTTTTAGTTTTTCAGCTATATTGTGCTAAAATAGTAGCTAGCAAAAGTTCTAAATATTTTATAGATCAACAAAAAGCTTTAGGCGATCTTAACGGTTATATTGAAGAAATGATTAACGGACAAAAAGTTGTAAAAGTATTTTGCCACGAAGAAAAATGTAAAGAAGAATTTGACAAAAAAAATGATAATCTTAGAGAAAATGCATATAAAGCTAATACGTTTGCTAATATAATAATGCCTATGATGAATAATTTAGGTATATTACAATATATATTGTTAGCTATTATAGGTGGATCTTTAGCTATAAATAATATTGGTGGCGTAACAATAGGTAGTATTATTGCATTTTTAATGCTTAGTAGAAATTTCAATAACCCTATAAGCCAAGTTTCTCAACAAATGAATTTTATTATAATGAGCTTAGCAGGTGCTAAAAGAATTTTCGAGCTTTTAGATGAAAAAATAGAAGAAGATGAAGGATATGTAACCCTAGTTAACGCTAAATATAATAATGGTAACCTTGTAGAAGTTAAAGAAAGAACAGGTATTTGGGCTTGGAAACACCCTCACAAAGATGGTAGCTTAACTTACACAGAGCTTACAGGAGAAGTTGAGCTTAATAATGTAGATTTTGGCTATACAGAAGAAAAATTAGTTTTACACAATGTTACTATCAATGCTAAACACGGGCAAAAAATAGCTTTTGTTGGTGCAACAGGTGCAGGTAAAACTACTATAACAAACCTTATAAATAGGTTCTATGATATAGCAGATGGCAAAATAAGATATGATGGTATTAATATTAATAAAATTAAAAAACCAGATTTAAGACGTTCTTTAGGTGTTGTATTGCAAGATACAAATTTATTTACAGGAACAGTACTTGATAATATAAGATACGGTAATCTTGATGCTACTGATGAAGAATGTATAGCAGCTGCTAAAAAAGCAAATGCACATCATTTTATAGAGCTATTAAAAGACGGATATAATACAGTTATATCTGGTAGTGGTGAAGGTCTCTCTCAAGGACAAAAACAACTTTTATCTATTGCAAGAGCTATTGTTGCCGATCCACCTGTTATGATACTTGATGAGGCTACATCTAGTATAGATACGCATACAGAAGCAATAGTTCAAAAAGGTATGGATATGCTTATGCAAGGTAGAACAGTTTTTGTCATTGCTCATAGACTCTCAACTATACAAAATTCAGATAAAATTATCGTTTTAGATAAAGGTAGAATTATAGAATGTGGTAATCATAACGAGCTTATATCTAAAAAAAGTAAATATTATCAGTTATATACTGGTGCAATAGAGCTAGATTAATAAAAAATAAGGTATGATTTTATGTCATACCTTATTTTTTATTTCTTCACTTTCTTTAATTTCATTCCAACTATATTTATTAGCTTCTGCCCATTTAACTTTTCCAAAGTCTTTCCAAGTATTATAATCTATTGTAACATTTATTATTAAATTTACGGGAACAATCCATTCTAATAAATTTGTAACAGTTATTAATAATTGTGCTTTATTTAAAGCAAGTTTAACATTTATAATAAATTTTTCATACAATAAATTTATAGTATAGCCATCTTTTCCACAAATAGCATCTAATTTTTGTTGTAAGGTTTCTAATGTAAAAGGTAAAGTTTGATTATATAAAACTAAAATATCATATTGTCTTTTCTCTAGAGTATCTGTAAGCTTAGGTATAATACCTAACATAGCTTCATAATGTTTTGTAGCTGTTTCGCTAGCTCCAACAACAAAAAAATCTTTTAATAATATTTCTGTATTTTTGTTTAATATATTTATCTCTGGTTGACTTATACTCATTATTTTTTTAATCTCTTTTACATCTTGCATAAAATAGGGTAAATAATTAAGTAACATTTAAAGCACCTCTCAAAGGTATAGAATATTTATCTAAAATAAAATTTTCTGCTTTGCCGTTTATTTTTGTATTTTTTATATCTTCAACACCTAATATATTTAATATTTCGCTTTCTATATGGCTTATTCTAATAGTTATGCTGTTATCATCTTCCCAAGTTTTACAAAGTCCTTGAATATAACTTTCTATAGCTTCTTCCATATATGGCTTTATATCTTCTAATTGATAAGTAGGTTTTAAATCTATTTCTGTATCTACATCTATTTCAACAGTTTTTACAGGTTCGATAGTTACAAAATGTCCAATAGGTGCAATACCAACCCCTTCTCCGCTACTTTCTACAGGATCAATTTTTTCTTGAACAATTTTCAATAAATCTTCTGTAGGGGCATTATAACTATTGTTAGTTATAATAACTTTAACTGTGCCACCACCATTTGGCACACGATACACTTTTATTCCACCAATACCACCGTTTGTAATAACATCTTCTTCATCATTTAATAGTCTAAGTTTTTCTATATAATCTGCTCTATTACCACCAAAAGCTTGACTTCTAAAACTTTCGAAATATCTTTTTCTAAAACTTTCGGTGTCTTCTTCTTCTACGCCAGATACATATATTTTATGTATTTTAGCCATTTTTAAATTAGGTATATTATCTATAGGCAACAAATCTCCATAAGATATATTACCTATAGCTCCTATTTGTTCACATTTTAATTTATAATATTGTTCTTGCTTTTCTCCTGTATAGTAAAAGTTTACTTCTTCATCAGTAGAAAATCTCTCACCACCTTTAAGCTCAATATCACCTTCTAAATGTGCTAATATAACTGAATATGTAGCATCAAAAGGATTAATACCTCTTTCTCTAGCTCTTTTTATAAGATAATATCTGCTAGCAGTATCTGCAAAACCTTCTTTTAAAACTCTGTCTAATTCAATATATGTTTGAGCCAGCTCAGCACATATAGGTGCTAATGCATCATATATAATAGAGCCTTGTCTTTTATCAAAATCGTCAGAAACTTTAGATAAAGCCCTTTTTAGTATGTTGTTAAAAGTCATATTTTCATACATAATCACACCTCCAAGCTAAAATTAAAATTACCAAAAATAGATTTAACTATAAATTCAACACATAAGCTACATCTGTCATTATATATATCGTAAAATTTAAAATCATAAATTTCTATTATTCTGTCATCTATAGATAATGCATCTATAATACGTCTTTCTATTTCTATTTTAACATAAGGTTTAGGCATACCAATTAAATCATCTATTTCCATACCATAGTTCCAATCATATATTTCATATTTATATCTTTTAGTTATTAATATTTTATAAATAGATTGAGTAAGAGCCTTTATTTCATCAAACATACCTTTAGCCCTATTTTTATTAAAATCTATTCTATATGTTTTAGATGGTATTGTTATAATATTAATATTATTAATGTTGTTTCTAATAGGTAACATTTTACCTCCTTCTTAATATATTAATCATTTTTTTGCTCAAATATAGTGTCTATCAAAAAAAATCTTTGTCCACCATTTTCTCTAATAATAAATATTTTAGTGCCTTTTTTTATAATACCACTAAAAGAGCTTGTTCTAATTATTTCATTTTCAGTAATAAATAGTTTTTCATCTAATTTTATTTTTAAATTTTCTTCTTCAACAACCTCTCCTATGTAAGTTTCTACAAATTTTATAGAACTTAAAATATGCAAAACACTAGATTTAATTATATTAAAAAAATTCATAATCCTCCTATAAATTGGTTAAAGTAAGTTTCATCAAATGTTCGTTATTTTTAATAATATGGCTACATTGTTCTACCATCATAGTTTTTGATTGTTTATTAATTAATATATTAATAATATTTCCAGATGAAACTTTTTCATCACCAAAACATAAAATTTCCATTTTTTCATTTAATTTATTATGTATGTTGAGTATATTTTTAGCATAATTTTTAGCTTGAACACTGTTAAAATCATTGGGTAACCGTTCAAATTTTCTAAGAGTACCCCATTTCTTTTTGTTAGTAGCATCTTCTTGTAAATAAGTAGATATAACTTTAGTTTTTCTATTTTTAACAGAAACTTTAACCGAGTTATAAACATTTTTATCAATAGAAGAGATATATTTATATTGTAAAATATATTTATCACAATCTATAACTATAGGTAATTTCATATTTTCATAAGACTTTAAAGAAATTTTGCCGAAATCATCAAATAATATATAATTTTTGTTATTAAAATTTTTAGTTAATTCAAGAGATTTATATATAATATCAAGTATAGTTTGATTTTCTTCTATTCTATAAGGTATAATATAAGATGTATCCTCTATATTACCTGTTTTTAATCCAAAGTCAGCACAAATCATTTTTAAAACTTGACTTGCAGTTTTATTTTTATATATGTAAGTATCTCTAGCTACAAGGTATCTTATAGAGTTATAAGCAACAATATTAATAATATTATTGTCTATTATTTTTTTAGTAAATATATATCCAAAAAACATATTAGTTTTTTCAGTTTTTATACAAATATTATCACCTTCAAAAAAATTAAAATCTTTATCTAATAAAATAGTTAATTCAACTTTTGTAGGTTCATATTTAAAATAACTTTTTATAATTATTTTGTCTATTATTCTGTTTGTTATATCAATAATGCCACTTTCAGAATATATAATTACTTGTATATAATCGCCTCCTTTAAGCTAATTTTAAAACTGTACCAACCTTTAAATTTTTAGGGTTTGATATATTGTTAATATCCATTATATATTTATATTTTGTTTCATCATTAAGCTCTCTTTTAGCTATTTTCCATAAAGTATCTCCGCTTTTAACAACATATGTTTTAGGCTTGTCTTTAGAGGTTCTGTTAGTATTAACAACATAATTATTAGTTCCATTTGCAGGCGTCAAATTTTTTTCTTTTATATTAATATATTCTTTAAAGGTTAAATCTACTAAAAAATCGCCCTCTTCTCCAGCATTTTCATATACAGTATATTCTTCTAAAGTTACAGTTAAGTTACCTTTAAATATTTCTTCACCATTTGGCAAAATTCTAGTTATTAAAAGTTGTATAGGTTTTTTATCTGCTTTAAATTCTCTAAATTTGCCTAAATAAACTATAGGTTTTCCAATTATAGCATTAGGCACATATTTAGGTTGTACAAAAGGTAAAGATAAATCATTAGGTAACATAATTGTCATAAAAATTTCTCTAAGGCCAATCCCTTTTATAATATTAATTTCTCCCATACCAATAGTTTCATATTTTTTGTTAGTGTTATATGATTTTGTTATCATTTTTTCAGGTGGTATAGGTAATTGATATATTTCTTGTTTATGTTCATATTTTAATAAATATGTATATATAAAAACCACCTCCTATTTTTACGTTACATATAAAGAAAGTTCCTCAAAAATCATCTCTTTTACTTTGTCAAATATAAAATCATAATCTAAGTTTTTAGTTTTTTCTAGTTGTTCTTCATAAAAAGTATTATATATATTTTTTGGTTTGTTTTCTTCTGCTTGTTTTATTTTTTTTATATTTGTATTTTTATTGTATATGTTACTATTAATATTAATTTTTTTTGATATATTTTTAAAATCATCTTTAATATAGCTATTTTTTATATTATTAATGTTATTTATATTTTTTTTATTATTAAAATAAAGCTTTTCTTTGGCATATGTTTTATAAAAATATTTATAAGTAAAATTTTTATATGTATCTTTGTTTAATACATAATTATTTTTACTAAAATTATATAGTAAATTTTCTTTATTTTTATAAAAACTACTATTAATTACAGATAAAATATTATTATATAAATTTTGGTTTAATGCACTATCATTTTGTAAATTATAATGTTTTGTAAAATTTTTATAGCTATTAAAATAATTTATTTTATAATAATCTACAAATCTTTTATTAAAAATTTCATATATAATATTTTCGTTAAATATATTATAACCTTGTTTATAAAAAAGTTCATTATTGTAAAATCTAATATAATTAGTAAAAAGCTGATTAAAATATTTTTTATTAAAATATTTATAGCTATAACTTTTAAAATCTATATTTTTTAAGGATTTAAAATTTTTTATATTGTTTTGTCTAATTAACTTATAATTAAAAAATTTGTTATTATTTTTAAAATGCTTTTTTAAGCTATAAATATTTATATTTTTGTTCCAATAAAATGAATCTATATTATAAAATGAAAAAAATAATTTATTATATATAAACCCACCTCCCACCACAATTAATAAATGTAAAATTATTCTAGATCATTTTGTTCTTCTAAAAATTTATCAATAAAAGCAATTATTAAAGCTTTTTCTCTCATATCCATATTAGCAAAATCTTTAGGTTTAATATTTAATTTAAAAAGGGCAAAGTAAGCATAGTTAAGCTCTGCATCACCCTTTTCAATTAGTTTTTTATATCACAAACCAAATCATCAATAGAGTCAACAAAACCGCTTATAATAAGTATCTCTTTTATAAGTTTTTCAATTTCGCCAGATAATAAAACTTTGTTTAAATATTGCTCGGGTGTAGTAACATTTAGCTTTTCCATACTTTTAATATCTTTAAAGCTAGGCTCTAAAGTAGCTTCTATAATACAATAAGTGTTAAGCTTGCCTTCATCAATAACAGGTTGACCATTTTTATCTATAAAGGTAGCTTTTCGTTTCAGCCTATTCAAATCATCAAAAAGTATAGGCTTAATTTTAAATTTAAGGTTGTTGCCATTTTCATCTTTAAAACGGTTAGATATTTCAACATCACGTGTAATATTATCAACAATGTTAAGATTAAGTATATCTTGTAAAGTAGACATAATAAAACCTTCTTTCTAAATTATTCTCCAATAACAGGGTTAAATGTTTGTAAAATATCAATATCATTAAAAGTAAAAGTTAACTCTTCATCAAGCTCTGTGCTATTTATATCAAGTTTAGCCATAGTAACATTGTCTATATTAACTTGTTTTAAAGCAATACTTTGTCTTTCTATATCGCTAGATGGATCATTATTTTCAATAATAATCTCAAAGTATGTGTCTTTACCTTCTTTAATATATTTAAGCATAAGCTCTCTAAATTTAGAAGTAGCATAATAAGCGTTCATTTTACCAGTACCAACCCAACCGTTAGCTTTATGTTTAGTACCTGTTTGGCCAAGAACTTTTATTTCTCTTTTAGTTTTTTTAATTTTAGCTTCTATATTTTTTAAATATAAAACTTCTTCTTTTTTACCGTCAATATCCACATAACAAGTACCTAAAGCACCATTAATAGTATCCCAAGCTTTTAAAGTAGCCATAAATTACCTCCTTATAATTATTCTATAATACATTTCATATAAAGTTTATCCATACTAGCCACAGGCTCTATTATCAAATCAACGATAACATCACCTTTTTCAAAACCTTTTTTGATAGATATATTATCTGCCGAAAAGTTATCAATAGCTCTAATAGCTTGTAGCTGGTTAAAATAGTTTATAAGCTCAGATTTAAAAATATCTCTTCCTAGGGCATCATTTTGCATTTTACCAAGATAATATTCATTAAAAATTCTAGCAATATCATTAGCGGTAGAATCTAAAACACGGATAATTTGGTTATTGCTAAAATCAGAGTTTTTGTCAGTAGAAAAACTAACAAAAGTATTAATATCTTTTAAAACTCTAATATTGTCTATATCATAATAAAAAACAAATTCTCCATTATTAATAGCTTCTTTTAATTGATTGTTAGAATATTTCGCCTCAAATTCGTATTCTCCATCATATATTTTGTTTGTTAGGCTTTGATTAATTTCTGCTCCTGCCAAAGCCCCACCAACCCAATAAACAAGATTTTTATCATTTTTAACACTAATAATACCTTCAAAATCTGCTTTTGTATAGTTGTGCAAAACGGTACATATTTTAACACCTTCATCTTCTCTAAGTCGCTTAGTAAAGCTTTCAAAAAGAGCTTTAGTCTGTTCGTCTTCTCCATCATAAACGAGCACATTAAAATTTTCAGATTCTACAAGAGATAAAAATTTGCTATATTCGCTGTTGTTAACGTTTGTATCTGTACCATTTTGAAGGTTAGTTCCTGCATTATCTTCAAGCTCACCTGTACCAGAAAAAACTACAAAATCATTTTCTACAAGGCTTTCAATAGTATCAACAATTTGCTCATCTACAATAATATCATCAATATAGGTATAAATAGTGTGGTTATCATCATCAACATTAGATGCAATTTTAATTTTTATGTTGTTACCTCTAGTACCACAATATTTAGCTTCAATAGTTAGTCCTCCAATAGTAGCTTTAGCTTTGTTACCTGTGCCAAGCCTATAAAATTTTACTTCTTTAGCATTTTTGAATGCTTCTCTAAGAGGCTTCAAATTTTCGCTTGTATATTCATAGCCTAATATGTTTAAAGCATTTTTCTGAAAATCTTCATTAGTAATGGTAACTATTTTATTTTCAATGCCCCAGTTGTTTTTTAAAGCGATAGCCATAATACCTCTATCGGCAATATTACCTAAAGCTCTAGCTTTAGATATAAAGTTTATGTATGCTCCAGGCAAAACTTTGTTATATGTTAAAAAAGTACCACCAGTTGCCATTATAAAATCCCCTCCATATATTTTTTAATAATTTTTTCAACATCATTTTTAGTATAAAGCTGATTATCTTTTAATAAAGCATTTATAATATCTTTTTTATCTTTATATAAATTGCTTTTCAAAAACTGTTCTTTATAAAATTTTTTAATTTTTTCTCCCATAAAACCTCCTTAAATAAATAAGTTTTGCATTTTTTCCGATTGTTGCTTTTTAAAAACATAAAAGTTATATTCAACAAAAAATTTAACAATGCCCTCTTGAATAAAACCTTCCATATTTTCGGCTTTAATAAAACCTTTTTCAAAATCTAACATAAATAAATTGTTATATAACTGAGTTAATATATGGTTACATTCATCATTTATGTTATAATTCTGGGTAGGAAAATATGTTATTTCCATTTTGTTAAAAAGTTTATATCTACCAGAGAGATAAGGCTTTTCCTCTGTTTTAATACATCTTATACAAAAACAGGGTAATAAAAAACCCTGTTTTATGTGCTCAACATATATGTTAGGTTTATCAAATATATTGTATAATTTGTTGCTAATCGAGTTATTAAGTTTTTGTATAATAAATACCCCTCCTAAAAAGCTAACCTATATTATCAAATATATCTAACATAATTTCTTGATGATTAGAATATATAACAGATTTACCACTATTTTTATATTTAGTAATATTTCCATTTTGATTAACATCTATTATAGAGCCAGGCTTAATAAAAATATCGTTATCTAAAAAAATTTTAACTTTTTGAGTTATAATATTGTTAAAGGTATCTTCTTTAGAAGATAAAATATTAGAGCTGTTGTTATAGTAAGATACTCGGCAAGGTATGTTTTCATATTTAAGAATAATGTGTTGTTTTATAGTTTTAGATGTTTCATCTAAAATATTTTCATATTCATAAATGTTACAAATACCTGTATATAACTTATTAAGAGCATTTTTTATATTAATTTTATTTACCATATAATTTTCTTATATTTATATAGTAGCTTTTTGTTATCTAAAAAATAGTCAATAACATTTTGTAAGCTATCATTTTTATTTTCAAAATAAGTTATAGATGTATCCCCTTCTTTAAGAGTTTTTATAGCATTATCTAAAGATAATTGATTATGTAAATTAGAAGCTTTAACAAGCAATAAATATTCGCCTATAACAATATTAATAAAAATATCTTTTATAGAAAAAAAATCAATAAAAGGAGTTATTTCAGATTTAATAAAATTTTCTACAGAATTAATAGCAATAGATATAATTTTTTCAGATAAAGTAATATTTTCAATAGAAAGGTTTAAATTTTGTAACCTATTAGAAATTTCTAATATAAGATTTTCCATAGGCTACCTCTTAACCTTTAGATATAATTCTGGCGATAGGTATAGCTTTATGATCAATAAATTTGCCTTTTTCAACATCACAAACTAAAGACCAGTTTTCACCTTTGGCCAACTCTTCATCAGTAGGAGATAAGCTAGCTTGACTAGCTTTAGTATAAGATATACCAAAAGGAGCAAAACATTTTCTAGTTCTAGCATATAAAGTATCTTGACCACCGTTAGTTTTAGGATCACGGTTTATTTCATAAGGAACTTTAGCACCAATATCTTCAAAATCAATAGCACCGTTACCTAATATGTAAGTAGTATATGAGTTAGTGCCATCACTAGTATCAACAGGCATACTGTCATCAATTAAAACAATTTTACCATTTAATGTGGCTAAAGCTAAATCTCTTTGTATACCGTTATTGTCAGTATATTTTAAATAGTTAAGTAAATTTAAGTTTTCTAAATTAGTAGCTACAACACTATGCATAATAACGATAGAAAATTTAGTTTTATTATCGCCACAAGCCTTTTGGATAGCAGAATTAATAGTAGTAGCATCTATAGTATTGTTTAAAGGTTCATCAGAAATATCAAAAGTATGTTCATCTACAAATTTTTTGTTTTCTCCGTTCTTCATAGAAAAAATACCTTTTAAAATAGCAAGTAAAGTTTTTTGGTCAACCTCATCAAAATAATCATTAACTTGCTTAGCAACGTTAGACATAAAGCCAACCCCACCAGTAATATCTTCAGAAAAATCATCTTCAAGCCAAGCATTAGCCCTTCCAACAACAACAACGCCACGCTCAAAAGTTTTAGTAGCATTAGGCGAAATATCTGTTTTACCGTCATAATTTATAGCATCACCGCCTATTCTACCATACATAGGTAAAATAGCATAACCTGTGCCACCTTGAGAAGAAAAAGCTCTTCTAATCTCTAAGTTAGGTTTAAGAACGTTAGATTTTGTAAGTTCATTTTTTTTAGTGTTAGGTAAACTTTCAATATATTTTCCAAAAGCTACTTGATTAAAACTTTTATGATTAAATTGTGCCATAATATATCCTCCTTAAAAAATACCTTTTTCATAATATTTACAAAGTTCTTCATAGCTTAGTTGTCTTTTGTTAGCTATGTTTCGGTTAATTTCTAAAGGTTTAAAACCTGTTATTTTGTCATTTTGGTTTTCTTCAAATAAAAATCTAGTTTCATCATTGTTTTTAAGTTGTTCAATCATAGATTTAATTAATGTTTCATCAATATTTCTTTTATCTAGCTTATTAAAATCTATTAAAGCCATAGCAGCTTTAGTGTTTTTTGCTTTAGCTATAAAAAGTTGTCTTTCAATAGCTATTTTAAGCTCTAAGTCTAAAATATGATCTTCAAGTTGGCTAGTTTTTAGCTTAACTTGATTATTAATATGTTTTTCTATTTTGTTGTAAATTTCTTTAGCTTTAGGCTCATCTATACCTAAATCAACTAATTGTTTAATGTCCATAAAAGACCTCCTTAAAAATTTTTTATCTATCCCACCCGCCAAAAGCCCAACCTTTAAAAAATATATATTATTTTTTCATTTTATTAAGTTCTTGTTTAATATTAGAAATCCAAGGGTGCTTACCTATAATTGTTTCATTAGATATAATCCCTATAGATTTAACACAATTGTTAATAGCCTCTGTTTCGTTTATTAATATATCTTTATTAAATATTACGTCTATGTTAATGTTGTTAAAATCTTTTTTATAAATATATGTAAAATATTTTTTAATAAAATCAAATAATAGTTCAAAAGATGCTTGAAACTCTGTTTCCATCAAGTTAGCGTCTAAATCAATGTCTGCATAAGCACTTTGTATATTCATTTGATTAGGGTTTTGCCCCATTTTTTCATCTTTACAATCATAGCCTCTAGCGTTTTCAATTATAGCTTTTTTTAAAGCTTTAGCAAGAATCTCATAGTTATTGCTATCAATATTTATTTTTAATGCTTCAACACCACCCTCGCTGCCGTCAATAGTTTTAACTTTAACAACACCATACTCAGATAAATTTTTTCTAAACTCAGATAAATTAGTACCATCATAGTTTTTAAGTATAAGAATGGTATTTCTAGCGTCTTCTTGCATATTGTTCATAAAATCACTTCTAATAGTGTTTAAAGAATCTTGTAAAGTTTTAACTCTTTTTATTAGTGGAATTTCTTTAGAATTAAATTTAAAAGATATAATAGGAATATTATCCCAAGATAGAGGAAAGTTTAAAGAATTATATAAATAAGGCTTAAAATCTTTAGATAAATCTAATATTAATTTGTTATTTTCAAAAATGTAATATTGTATACCATTTTTTGTGTATAGTTCAACTTGCGTTACAATTTTTTTCTGGCTATTTTCATATTTTTCAATGTTATATATTCTGAGCAAACAATCTAATATAGAGTGCTCCTCATCAGCCCATATAGGTAATACTTCATAGGGTTTAAATCTTTTAAAATCAATGTTACCTTGTTCATTAATAAAAATATAAAGCCAAGCTATACCACAATTAATGGCATCTTCACCAATATTTTTAATAAGCCTATAAAAAGATTTTTTAAAAATATTTTGAAAATTTTCCATAAATTTTTCATCATCACAATAAATAGTCATAGGTTTAGATAATAGGTAGCTATTTTTTTGATCAACAATACGAGCATATTGATTGTCAACAATTTTATTGTTAGGTAAATTGTTTATCATTTCAATGTTACCGTCCTGACCAATTATAGTGCGTTTCCTTTTTAAAATATCGTGATTACCTATATAATATTGTTCACCTATAATCATATCTTTTCGTTGTTCGCAATGTAAAAATTCTAATATATTTTGTTGTAAAAACTGGATAAAGGCTTTTTTATTACCAAATTTATTAATTGTGTTGTTTATTTCATATGTTTCAAAATTAGGTTCAAGGTTCATAAAAACCTCCTTTGTAAAGTTTCATTTAAAGCTAAACCTGTCATCATCATTTAAAGATTGTATAGCATAACGCATAGCGTCTAAAAGATGGTTATAATCATCTATAGGCTTGTTTATTTGCCTACCTATATCATTTTTGCTCCAGGTATAATTACAAATTTCATTTAAAAAGTTACTACACCTAGGGTGTATAATAATTTTAAAATCTTGTAAATATTGTATACCGTTGTTAACACTGTCTTTACCTTTTTTAGCAGCTCTTATTTTAGTAAGACCAAGTTGTCTAAGTTCATCTATACTTTTAGGCTCAGAGCTATCGGCTATAATAATTTGATTACAATAGCCCATTTTTTCAATTTCAGAATAAATTTTAAAGTTAGTTAAAGCTTTTTTATAAAGTTCATCAAAAACGTAAATTTCTCTAAGTTGTTTATCAACTAAGCCACAAAATAAAGCAGTAGGATCGTTGGTATATCCAAAATCAAGACCAAAAATAGTAGCTATATTTTGTCTATTTTTTATATTTTCAATATCAAAATCCATTTCAAAAAAGTTTTCATAAACAAGACCATCTGTTACGCCCCATTGGCCAAGGCCAGCCACCTGATATCTTCTAGGATTATTTATTTTCATATTTTCAAACATTTTTTTATCAGCATCATCAAGCCACTCATTAATCATATAATTAGTAGTTATAGCCAATATATCATCATTGTCTGCCTTATCAAAAAATCTTTTTTTAAGCCAATGTTTCTCATTCCAAGGGTTAAATGTTAGTGTGATTTGCTTAAAAAGACCGTCAGGAACCTTACCTCTAATGCTCTCTTGCAAAATGTCAAAATCTTCTTCATTGTCTATTTCATAGGCCTCTTCTATCCACAACCAACATAAAACCCCTTTTTGAGTTGTAATAGATGTTATTTTGAAAGGATCATCAAGCCCTCTAAAGTATATTTTTTGGTTTGTAGGTAAATATATAATCTCAAGAGGAGATAATTTACATTCCCAATATTTAGATACTCCAAGTACATTTATAGCCCAATTAAGCTCAGCAAAACAACTGTCTTTAAGAGTGTTAAATGTTTTTCTAACAACTAAAAGGTTAGCATCTTTATATTGCATCATTCTAACAATAAAATTTAAAGCAGTAGTTTTAGATTTTTTGCTAGCTCTAGAGCCTTTGCAAAGTCTGTATCGACCTTTAAAATGCCAATATTTTTTATAACCTTTGCCAACTATGTTAGGCAAATATATTTTGTTAGGCATATTTTAATCTTTTAAAAGATTATCTCCTAAAATAAATATAGGTTTGTCATTGTCGTCTTCTTGCTTTTTAGAAAATATAGAATAAACTTTTCCAAGTAGCTCAGCTGCTTTTAATCTTTCTCTAACAGATATACCTTTTAAAGATACGTTGTCGTTTTCTTCCCCACGCATTATAGTTGTAAGACATTGTATAATTTCATCAGATTTAGCCACTTTATTATCATTTTTATTGTTTTTGTTATTTTTTATGTAACTTTTTATTTCTTCATTTTTTAATAGCCTATAGCCGGTGGTTTCTTTATAGCCGGCTTTTTGGGTAGCTATTTTAACATCTTCTGTTTCTATATAATGCTTACAAAATAACAATTGTTTTTTGTTCAAATATCCACCTCCAATTTTACTATCTATAAAATAAATAATACATTTAAAGGTTAATATAAGTATAACAAAAATATAAAATCAAATAATGTAAATAAAATGAAAAAATCAAATATCTTTTAATATTTTGTTTATAACTAAGTTTTTTATATTAAAACATTGTCTAACGCTAATATGAGCTTTTAAAGCTATAGCTTGCCAGCTATTTTTATAAATATATCTAAAGCGTATTATATCTTTTTGATAATCTTCTAAGCTGTTTATTATATCGTCAACTAGTTTATATTCATATATTTTTTGTTTAAGATTTAATAGTTTTTCGTTTATAATATTGTTATATACGTTCACTATTTCATCTTTGTTTTCAATTTGTATAGTTGCAAAAACGTCATTATTTTTTTTTATTCTGTTAATCTCAATTTGTAAATTTTCTATATCTAAAATGCTTTTTCCCCAATTTTTTAGATAGTTTTCACCTTTTTTTCTCTTTTCTTTGTCCATAATAACCCTTTCTTTATTTTTAGCCTAAAAAAATATCATCCATCTCAATATTATAAATTTCGCTTAAAACTTTTAAAGGAGCATAGCCAACAGATGTTTTCCCCTTTTCCCAATTAATAATTGTGTGCTTGCTCACTTTAATAATATCTGCAACCTCTTGTTGTGTTAAATTTGCATTAACCCTTGCTGCTTTTAAAGATATTTTCATATTAAAATCACCCCTTTCAAAAAAAGTATAGTCTACTTTTTGTAGACTGTCAATACTTTTTGTCATTTTTTTTTTTGAATGTATTTGAATTTTTACAATTTTTGATATATAATAATACTTATAGTAGAATTTTTTAACCTACACCATTTTACATTTTTTTCACTTTTGATTTTAGGAAGGAGCATACTATGCATAAAAAAAATTATAATTATATATTTTCAAAAAATTTAAACTATATTTTATTAAAAACAGGCAAAAAACAAATAGATTTATCAAGAGATTTAAAAATACCAAAGGCAACTATATCCAGTTGGTGTTGTGGTACAAGGCTACCAAAAATAGATAAATTATCACATATAGCAACATATCTTGATATAGATAATCCAATAATTCTACTAGATGAAAATTTTAAAACATTGTTAAAAAATAAGTAAATTACAAAAAACATATTTTTTAATTTAAAATCATATATTAAAATGTATTTTAAAATGGTTTAAGGAGGTTAATATGGAGCAATTTAATATTTATAAAGATATATCAGAAAGGACAAATGGAGATATATACATAGGTGTTGTTGGGCCAGTTAGAACAGGTAAATCTACTTTTATAAAAAGATTTATGGATTTATTAGTAATACCTAATATAGATGATGAATATAGCAAAGAAAGAACAAAAGATGAACTACCACAAAGTTCAGCTGGTAAAACAATTATGACAACAGAGCCTAAATTTATACCAAATAATGCAGTTTCTATAAATATAGATGAAAATGTAAGTTTCAATGTAAGAATGATAGATTGTGTAGGATATGTAGTAGCAGGTGCATCGGGATATATGGACGAAGACCAACCAAGAATGGTTTCAACACCATGGTTTAATGAAAAAATTCCTTTTGAAGAAGCAGCAGAGATAGGTACAAAAAAAGTTATAACAGATCATTCAACGATAGGAATAGTAGTTACTACAGATGGTACAATTACAGATATACCACGAGAAGAATATATATTAGCAGAAGAAAAAGTTATAAAAGAGCTAAAGTCATTGTCAAAACCATTTGTTATACTTTTAAACACGTCAAAGCCTTATTCACAAACAACAGATGTTTTAAAACAAGAGCTAATAGAAAAATATAATTCTCCTGTTGTAGCGGTAAATATTGCACAGTTAAAGCAAGAAGATATAAATTCAATATTAGAAAAAGTTTTGTATGAATTTCCAATAAAACAGCTAAATTTTAATTTACCAAAATGGATTGAAACTTTAGATATAAATCATTGGTTAAAACAAAGTATAATACAAGATACAAAAAAAATTTTATCAGATATAAATAAATTACATAATATAAAATCTACAGTATCAATATTAGAAAATAATGAATACATAAAAAAAGCATATATAGATAAAATAGAGCTAGGAGAAGGACTAGGGCATATAGAGATAGGGTTAAACGACAATTTATTTTATAATGTATTAAGTGAAACAACTAATATGGATATAAATAATGAATATGAGCTAATCTCTACAATAAAGCTTTTATCAGAGGCAAAAAAAGAATATGATAAAGTAAAATATGCAATAGAAGAGGTAAAAACAAAAGGATATGGGATAGTAACGCCAACGTTAGATGAAATGATTTTAGAAAAGCCAGAGCTTATAAAACACGGCTCAAGATATGGTATAAAAATAAAAGCAACAGCTCCTAGCTTTCATCTTATAAAAGCAGACATACAAACAGAGGTTGCGCCTATAGTTGGTAGTGAAGAACAAAGCAAAGAGCTATCTCAGTATCTTTTAGAACAATTTGAAAATGAAAAGGGTAAAATTTGGGATTACAATATTTTTGGTAAATCTTTATCAGATTTAGTAAATGATGGGCTTAATACAAAACTTTATAGAATACCAGAAGATGCACAGTTAAAGTTACAAGAAACGTTACAAAAAATAATAAATGAAGGCAATGGAGGTTTAATCTGCATTCTACTATAAAATTTATAATATTAAAATTTTATATAAAATAAATTAATATATTAAATCAATAAGAGAATAGTATTTTTACTATTCTCTTATTTGTCCATCACCTAAAATGATATATTTGTAAGAAGTTATTTCTTTTATACCCATAGGTCCTCTAGCGTGTAATTTTTGTGTGCTAATACCTATTTCTGCTCCAAATCCAAATTGTTCTCCATCAGTAAATCTAGTAGATGCGTTAACATAAACAACTGCCGAATCTATTTCATCAACAAACTTGTTATAGTTAGAATAATTTTCAGTTATAATAGCTTCCGAATGTCCAGTAGAATATTTTTGTATATGTTCAATAGCTTCCTGTATATTTTCTACACATTTTATAGCTAAAATATAATCTAAAAATTCTTCTGCCCAATCTTGCTCGGTAGCTAAAGTTATGTTTTTGTTGTTTACAATAGATAATACCGTTTCATCTCCCCTTATTTCAACGTTGTTATTAAGTAGCTTTTCAATTAATTCAGGTAAAATAAGGTTAACAATGTTTTTATGTATTAATAATGTTTCCATAGAGTTACAAACAGAAGGACGTTGAATTTTAGCATTTAAAATAATATTTATAGCCTTATCAATATTAGCAAATTCGTCTACAAATATGTGGCAATTTCCCACGCCTGTTTCAATAACAGGTATAGTGCTATTTTCAATAACAGCTTTAATAAGACCAGAGCCACCTCTAGGTATTAATAAGTCTATATATTTGTTCATTTTCATAAGTTTTTTGGTTGTTTCACGGTTAGTATCTTCAATGAGAGTTACCATATTTTCATTATAACCTAAATCTTTAATAGTTTTTCTAAATAAATCAACAATAGCTTTATTAGAATTTAAAGCCTCCTTGCCACCTTTTAAAATAACAGAGCTAGATGCTTTAAAACACATAGCAAAAGCATCAGAGGTAACATTAGGCCTAGCCTCATAAATAATTCCAATAAGACCTATAGCAACTCTTTTTTTAGCAACTTTAAGACCATTAGGTAAAATTTTAGTGTCTATATATTCATCTAAAGGATCATCTAAATCAGCTATTTGTAAAATACCGTTAGCCATAGATTTTATTCGGTTTTCATCTAGTAATAATCTATCTATTAAGCTATCTTTCATATTATTTTTTTTAGCATTTTCAATATCTAGTTTATTAGCATTTATAATAAGGCTTTTTTGTTGTAAAAGTACTTGGCTACAGGCTTTTAAAATATTGTTTTTTTCAAAAGATTTAAGCTTAGCTAAATCTTTGCTACTCTTTTTAGAATTTTCACATATTTCAATAATATTCATAAGATTACTCCCCTTTTTTGTTAGAAACAAATAATGTACCAATATTTTGGCCGTCTAATATTTTAAATAAAATATTTGGTTCTTTTCCACTAGCGATAATCATATCTGCCCCATTTTCATTAACCATTTTAGCAGAGCTAACTTTTGTTTTCATACCACCTGTGCCTAAAAGGCTGTTAGAGCCTTCTGCGCTATTTCGTATATTATGGTTTATTTCTGTTATTTGGCTAATAATTTTTGCATCATCATACTTGTTAGGGTCTTTAGTATACATACCGTCAATGTCAGATAAAATAATTAAAATATCACCTTTTACAAGGTTACAAACATAAGCAGATAAAGTATCGTTGTCAGAAAAACCTTGTAGCTCATCTGTAGATACAGTATCATTTTCATTTACGATAGGTATAACACCCATTTCTAATAATCTAAATAATGTATTTTGGGCATTTTGCCTAGTAACATCATTATCAAAAACATCTTTGGTAAGTAATATTTGGGCTATTTTTTGGTTATATTTAGAGAAAAAGCTTTCATATATTTGCATAAGAACTCCTTGGCCAACAGCAGATGCAACCTGCTTGCCAATTATATCTCTAGGGCGTTCTTTTAGTAAAAGTCTTTCTGTGCCAACGGCAATAGCTCCAGAAGATACTAATATAACCTCTTTATTTTGATTTCTAATTTTAGATAAAACACAGGCTAAATTTTCGATAGATTGTAAGTTTAGCTTACCATCACTATGTGTTAAAGAGGTAGTGCCTATTTTTATAATAATTCTTTTATAATCTTTTATTTTTTGTCTAAAATCCATAATATTTATTTCCTTTATTTTACTGTAAAATTATTTTATAATATTATAACATAAAGAGTTTGAAAATAAAATCAAACTCTTTACATTTTTTCTTTTATAATATTAATCTATTTGTTTATAAACTTAATAATTAAAAGAGCATATTTTTATTATATGTTTATTTTACTATTTCATTTACTATATTTTTAAATTGCTCTTTTATGATGCTATCACATTGCTCAAAACTACCTTTATAAATATTAGCTAAATCTTTTGTTGTAGGTAGCTCTGCTAAAAGCTTAAGGTTATTTTCTTTTAAAAGATTATCTGTTTCGTCTTTATCATAAATATAAATTTTTTCGTTACAATGAGGGCATAAAATGTAGCTCATATTTTCAACAATACCATATATTTTAACTCCCATTTTTTTAGCCATATTAATAGATTTAGTAACAATCATAGATATCATACTTTGAGGCACAGATACGATAATAAGTCCAGTTAAAGGTATAGATTGCATAACAGTTAAAGTAACATCACCAGTACCAGGTGGCATATCAATAATAAGATAGTCAAGCTCTTCCCATAAAACATCTGCCCAAAATTGATTAACACAATTGCTAAGTAAAGAGCCTCTCCAAATAACAGGTTGATTTTCATCTTTAATAAGAAGATTTAAAGATATAACTTTAATACCTTCTTTAGATAAAACAGGTATAATTTCTTGTTCAGGTGTTCCCATAGCACGAACGTCTTTATCAATACCTAAAAGTCTAACAACGCTAGGTCCAGTAATATCTGCATCTAAAATACCAACTTTATATCCTTGGCTGTTAAGCTCTTTAGCTAATGTAACAGATACGGTGCTTTTGCCAACACCACCTTTACCACTCATAACCCCAATAACATTTTTAATCTTATTTTTAGGATTTGTTTTAATACCACAAGTTTCTTCTTGTTTTCCACATCTCCCTTTAGAAGGACAACTTCCACAATTTCCCATTAATTTCATCTCCTTTTAAAATATTGTATATATCAAGTTAAAATTATTCAAACTAACTCATATATAATATTAGCAAATATAAAATATATTGTCAAATATACAATATGTTTAATTTAATATAAAATAATATGTGTTAGCTTAGTTTATACGTTAAAAAATTAAGCTATTGAAAATAATAAAAAAATAACGTATAATAAAAAAAATATATTTATAAGAGGTGTAAAATGCTTTTTAACTCGCTTACATTTTTAATATTTTTATTATGCATATTAACCTTATATTATATACTACCTTATAAATATAGGTGGTATTTACTCTTAATAGGTAGTTGCATATTTTATATGGCTTGGAGAGTAGAGTTTATATTTTTAATTTTATTTTCTAGCTTTTTCAATTATTATATAGGGATATTAATAGAAAAATATGAAAAAAAAGGTAAAATAATTTTAAGCTTTGGGCTAATTATAAATTTTTTAATTTTATTTATATTCAAATATAGTGTATTTGTAAATCATTCATTTATGGCTTTATATGAATATTTTAATATACCATATCCAATAAAAGATTTTGACATAGTTTTACCTATGGGTATATCTTTTTATACATTTCAAGCTACTAGCTATACAATAGATATATATAGAAAAAGATATAAAGCAGAAAAAAATCCGTTAAAAGTAAGCTTATATATAATGTTTTTCCCTCAGCTTGTTGCAGGGCCAATAGAAAGAGCAGATAGGCTTTTAAATCAGTTATTTTTAAATCATAAATTTAATATATACAATATATCTACAGGTGTTAAAATAATGCTTATAGGCTATTTTAAAAAAATAGTAATAGCAGATAGAGTAGCAATACTTGTAAATAGTGTATATAATTCGCCATACGATTATAACGGTATATCTTTTATAATAGCTACAATATTTTTTGCTGTTCAATTATATTGTGATTTTAGCGGTTATTCAGATATAGCGATAGGTTGTGCAAAATTATTTGGTATAGACTTAATGGAAAACTTTAAAAGCCCTTATTTTTCAAAAAGTATAAAAGAATTTTGGACAAGATGGCATATATCATTATCTAGTTGGTTTAAAGATTATTTATATATACCGTTAGGAGGAAATAGAAAAGGAACAATAAGAACATATTTTAACTTAATGGTTACATTTTTAGTTAGTGGTATATGGCACGGAGCAAACTGGACTTTTATAATATGGGGTGGTTTAAACGGTTTATACCAAATAATAGGAGATTTAAAAAATAAAGCCTTAAAAAATATAGGATTTAATATAAAAAATAAATATATAGATAAATTTTTAAATATTTTTAGGGTTTTAATAACATTTAGTTTAATATGCTTTTCATTAATATTTTTTAGAGCAAATACAGTAAAAGATGCTTTTTATATAGTTGGAAATTTATTTTCAGATATAACAAATATTACTAATATTCAGTATTTATATAATATATCAACAGAATTAGGACTTAATATATTTGAAATATTAATGGTAACAGGTTGTATAATAATATTATTATTTATAGAGCTTTTAGAATATAAACAAAGAATATATGTTACATTAAATAAATTACCATTTATAATAAGATTTATTTTTTATTATATAATAACGATAATTATAATTTCTATGGGGGTGTTTAGTAATGCAGGACAATTTATATACTTCCAGTTTTAAAACAAATATAAAATTTATAATAAAGGTGTTTATTTTTATTTTATGTTTAATACCAATGACAATGATAATAGGTAAAAAATATTCATCTGCTAGTACAGAAAATATTATTAATGGTTTTAATAAAAAAAGATTTGAAGATTTTTATAGCTTACCAAAAAATAGTTTAGATATGGTGTTTTTAGGCTCATCACATTCTTATTGTACCTTCGATCCAGAAATATTTGATAATAAGCTAAATACAAATAGCTTTCAGTTAGGTATGCCTTTGCAACACCCAGATTCAACTTACTATACGTTAAAAGAGGTGCTAAACTATCAAAAACCGAAAATAGTAGTTATGGAAGTTTATTGGGATTTATTAAAAAATGACTTTGAGCTTAACCAAGTTAAAACTTTATTTCAAGTTTTGAATAATGAAACATTAAAAGATGAATATATAAAAGAAGATTTTCCCCTTTCAGAAAAAATAAAATATAATGTAAATGTATTAAAATATCAGGCAGATTACTTTGCCTACAAAGGCAACGAATATAATAATAAAATAAAAAATAAATTTAATGTTAAAGATAAAGAAACAAAAAAACAAATAGGTACAGAAGAATATCGCTCAAAAGGTTATGTTTATAGTGATTATAAAATGCTACAAGATGAATATAATAAAACTAACCAATTTAAAAATTTAGATGGAAAAAATTTTGAGTTTTCAGAAAATCAAAAATACTTTTTGCAAAAAATAATAAACCTTTGTAAAAAAAATAATATAGAGCTAATTTTTGTAACAGCTCCTATAGCTAATGTATCTATGGACTATATAAAAAATTATAATCTTATACATGATAAAGTGGCAAATTTTGCAAAAAAACATAATATTTTTTATATAGATTATAATATAATAAATAAACAAGAAAATTTGTTAACAAATGATAATTTTAGAGATGATGCTCATCTTAATCATAGCGGGGTAGAAATAATATCAAACCATTTTATAAATATTTTAAAAGAAAATAATATAATTTCATAAAATATTGACTTTAATTTACAATTATGATATTATTGAGATAGTTTTATAATAGTTTTAATGTTAAGCAAGTTTTTTATTTTTATTAATTTTTCTAAATTTTAACAGCTTACTTTTACTAATTGTTTTAAATTAAATAATTGTTTTTAAAATTTAAGCTTGAATATAGTCTAAGCTTTTTCTTTTCAATAATATTTTAATATTAAATCATTAAAAGTATCTATGTAATTTTTAGCAATATTTCTAAATTTCAAAATTGTTAATATTAATTTAATCTATTTAAAATTAAGTTTTTACTTTTAGGAGGATTTTTCTAATGAAAAAAGGTACTGTAAAATGGTTTAATGAAGAAAAAGGATTTGGTTTTATTAGCATATTTGGAGAAGAAGATATTTTTGTTCATTTTTCTGCTATAAATACAGATGGTTTTAAAACATTAAAAGAAGGACAAACAGTTGAATTTGAAGTAGTTGAAGGTGCAAAAGGTTCTCAAGCTTCTAATGTAACTGTTATATAAAAACAGTATATAAAAAGGAATATTGAAAAAATCAATATTCCTTTTTTCTCTATAATAAATATTCCAGTTAATTTATATTAAAAGTTAAAATTATCTGGATGTGAACCTACTCTTTCATTTTTATCTAAGCTATCTATCTTAGCTATATCATCTTGTGAAAGTTCAAAATCAAATATGCTTATATTTTGTAATTGACGTTCTTTGTTAGAAGATTTTGGTATAGTAACTATCCCTTTATCTATGTTCCATCTTAATATTATTTGGGCAGCTGTTTTGTTATATTTTTCTGCCAATTCTAATATAGTTTTATTATCTAAAAGTCCATTTTTAATAGCTCCTAAAGGGCTCCAAGATTCAAACTGTATGTTATTTGTTTTACAAAAATCTGTAAGCTCTTTTTGAACTACATAAGGGTGAAACTCCACCTGATTTACCGCAGGAATAAGCTCAGATGCTTTAAAAATTTCTTCCAAATGATGTATTAAAAAGTTGCTTACACCAACAGATTTTGCAAGGCCTTCCTTATATATTTTTCCCATTTCTATCCAAGATTTAACATATTTTTCTTTAACTGGCCAGTGGATAAGATATAAGTCTACATAGTCTAAGCCTAATTTTTTAAGACTTGTTTCCATAGCCTTTCTTTCGTTGTCTTTTCTCATATCTTCATTCCAAAGTTTAGTAGTTATAAATAGTTTTTCTCTAGATATTTTGCTATCTTTTATAGCTTGTCCCACTGCCTCTTCGTTTTCATATATCATAGCAGTATCAATATGAGTATATCCAATGTCTAATGCAGATTTAACAGCATTATAAGCCTCTTCTTGGCTACATCTAAAAACACCTAAACCAACTATAGGCATAGATACCCCATTGTTTAATATAACATTTTTCATAGAAAAACCTCCTAAATATGTAATGTGTAAGAAATATAATTAAAATTTCTTACACTTATATTATCTATATATAATTATAATTTGTCAATATATTCCTATTTAAAAGTAAATTACACTTTTTTACAATAAATTTTTTTATACTAAAATTAACTAATATTTATTTTTTATCTATAATATCATCTAAAGAAGTTATTTTAGTATTATTGTTATAAGAAATTTTTTTGTTTAAAAGCTCTGCTATATCTCTTATTTTTATATAGTTTTCTCCATTTTCATTAATAACTGTATAAGTTTTTATTTTATTGTTATACTCGTAATATCTTTCTACAAACATATAATTCTCCTTTAATGGTTGCCAAGTTTTTTTAAATTCCTCTAATGTGTCATAAGTTTGAGCCAAATAAGAAATCGTTCCAAATTTATTTAGCTGAAAATGTGGCTTATCTTGAGGATACCAATCCCCTCCCCATTCTAGGTTAAAAGATTTACCTATTTGTCCCACTTTATAAAACCAGTTATCGCTATCATTATAAGCACCTTTACCATCATTTCTATATATGTCAAAGGCAATTCCCCAGTTGTGATGGCTAAAAGGATAGTCTACCCAAGTTACTATATTACCTGGTTTTGTTCTTCCTTGTGCATATAAATTATTTTGTTCTTTTTTTGTTCTCAATGTATCTGAAATACCTACTATAAATCCTTGTTTTCTACATTCTTTTAAAAATTTAGCTATTATATTTTGTAAATATGGATGTAATAAACTTATATCTTTACTCATAAGATCACCTATTATATAATTATTGTAAAGGTTTAATATTTTTATTTGTAGGGTGCACAATGTTGTTCCACAAAGAAACAAATGCAAGTCCTAATACATAAGGGTTTTTTAAAGCACTTAAAACTACATCTAATATACCATTCCAAGTTGTAAAATCATCTATAGAAACTTTATAATATACCATTATAGGTGCTACAAAAGATAATATAGTATTAAACCAAAATATAGGGCTTTTCATTCTTAGTTTTAAATCTGTTTTCATAAAAAATCTCTCCTTAAAGTTATTTGTATTATTGTATTATTTTTATCATTTGTTATATAATAATATATGATTTTCGATAAAATTTTGTGCATAATACAAAATTTTTTATTATAACTACAATAAATATTTTTTTATGATATAATATATTAATGTATAAAACTAAGGAGGAAAACTTGTTATGTTTAAAACTATAAAATGGTATTTTAAATTTGTATTTATGCTTTTTATAACATACCCTAGGTTAAAAAAAGCTGAACGTCTTTTAAAAGATAACAAATTGGAAGAATTTTATAAATATAGCTTTTATCAAACCTCTAATTGGGCAATGAATAGAATAAAAGATAGTGGAGCAACTATAAATGTATATGGTAAAGAAAATATACCAAAAGATAGAAACGTTGTTTTTATAAGCAACCATCAAGGTGATTTTGATATTGCAATTTTTATGGCTCTTATACCTAAAGAAAAAGGCTTTGTAGCTAAAATAGAGCTTAATAAAATACCTATTTTAAGAACTTGGATGAAATATTTAGGTTGTGTATTTATGGATAGAAAAGATTTAAAACAATCTTTAAAAACTATAAATGAAGCTATAAGCCTTATAAAAAAAGGGCATAGTATGGTTATTTTTCCAGAAGGAACAAGAAGCAAAAGCGACAAAATGGGAGATTTTAAAGCAGGTAGCTTTAAATTAGCTACAAAAACAAATGTACCAATCGTGCCTGTTACAATAGACGGCTCTTATAAGCTAAAAGAAAAAAATAATGGTTTTATAAAATCAGATATTGTAAATGTATATATTCATAGTCCTATATTTGTAGAAAATATGACTAATGAAGAAAAAGAAACTTTACCTAAAATGGTAAAAAATATTATAGAAGAAAAGCTACCTAAAAATAATTTATAGAAAGGTAAAAATATGAAAATAGATAAAAAATATTATAAAGATTTAATTATTTTAGGTATTGTAGGCATACCTATAGGTATTGTTGTAGGTATTATTAATACCATATTTGGTAAAACTCTATTAAAAATAACAGATATAAGAGAAACATATCCACTATTATTAATACCGTTTTTACCTTTATGTGGTATTTTAATTATATATTGTTATAATAAATTTGGGGGTAAAAGTTTTAAAGGTATGGGGCTCATTTTTGAGGTAGCACAACAAAAAGAAGATAAAATACCTTTAAGATTAATACCCTTTATTATTTTAAGCACGTGGGCTACACATTTATTTGGTGGTAGTGCTGGTAGAGAAGGTGTAGCGGTTCAAATAGGAGCTACATTTTCTAATTGGATAGGAGATAAAATAAATATAAAAGATACAAAAAAGATATTTTTAATAGCAGGTATGTCTGCTGGTTTTTCTGGACTTTTTCAAACACCTATTGCGGACATATTTTTTGGTATAGAAGTTTTAATAGCAGGAAATATACATTATAGAGCATTAGTACCTGCCATAACCGCCTCTTTTATGGCTAGTGCAACATCACATTTTTTAGGCCTTGAAAAATTTACTTTTCCCCTATCTTCTAACTTATCTTTAAATTTTACACTAATTTTAAAATTAATATTTTTAGGCATTATATTTGGGTTAATCGGCGGTAGCTTTGCCATATGGTTAAAAAAAGCTAAAACATTTTTTAGTGATAAAATAAAAAATCTTATAATGCGAATTTTTATTATAGGTACTATACTTAGCCTTATATTTTTAATATTATATAAAGGTAGATATTCTGGTTTAGGTACAAATCTTATAAATGCTAGTTTTTCTAACCAACAAATATATTATTATGATTGGCTATTAAAATTTATACTTACTATTGTTACATTATCAGTAGGTTTTCAAGGTGGCGAAGTAACTCCCCTTTTCTCTATTGGTGCAACTTTAGGTGTTGTATTAGCTAGTATATTTAATTTACCTATAGAGTTTGTAGCAAGCTTAGGATATATAAGTATTTTTGGTAGTGCAACAAATACATTTTTTGCACCTATATTTATAGGTGGAGAAGTTTTTGGCTATCAATATATACCTTATTTTTTTATAGTTATGGTTTTTGCATATACATTTAATTTTAATAAATCTATTTATTCGTTACAACAAATAAACAAAGATATTTAATAATTTAAATATTAATATTTTCTTCAAATTTTTTAAAAGGGTGTAGATTTTTTCTACACCCTTTTAAAAATTTATAGGTATTAATATAAAGATTTAGATGTTCTTATGCTAGGTAAATAATTTTTAGATATTCTTTCTAAGAAAATTCTACCTGGTTCAATGTTTTCTATAATAATATTGTCTAAATTTTCTTTAGCTTCTTCTGTTATTTTTATAGGGTTTTTATCATCTAAATTTTTATAAATTTTTATAATATCCCCTTTTTTAATATTTTTAATAATAATATTTCCATTATTTCTTTCCACATCAGAAGGTAAAATTTTATCTGATTGATATGGATAATCATTTTCAAATAGCTCAAAAGAATATATTCTTGTATGTCCACCACCATTAATACTTATTTGTGCAGGTTCTAATATTTGTAGCTTAATATATCTAGCTTCAACTTCCTCAAAAAACATTTTATTAATTATATTGTCTTTGTTTTCAAATTCATCTACAAGTGTAAAATTTTCTCCATCTATACTTGCTAAAATTTGACCTTTTTTAGTATTCCACATAGGGTTTTCTCCTGCTTGTGGGTGTCCACAATTTACAATTATATATTGTTTTAATTTTTTTATTTCTTTTAAATCTATTATAGCTGACGGCCTATATTCAAGAGATCACCATTTTCCACCTGCTATAGTACCTTTTATTAAATTTTCTACCTGTTCTTCTTTATCTTTACCTGTTGAAGATGTTATAGTTACACCTTTAGAGGTTAAAGCCACATTTTCCATATTATAGCTAAGTTTTAATGGTTCACTTTCTAAACCTGCTTTTATATTTACTAAATTAATTAAATTTTCAACAAAAGGTTTTAATAATAAAGAACCAACTTGAACAACAAATAATTTTGGAGCACCTTCTTTTAAAACGTCTACTTTACATTGTTTCATATTTTCAAAGTTTTCTCTTGCAATATTATTATTTTTTTCTATAATATCAATTTTACCAGTTTTTAAATCTTTAAAGGCTAATAAGCTATATTTACCTGCCTCACCTAAAAATTGTAAAGCATTTAAAAATGGATATAGCTCTTTTACAAGCTGTTTATTGTTACATTTTTGTTTTATTTTTTCAATAGCATTAATAATATTTTCAAAATAGTTAACAAGTTTATTTATATATAAACTAGCATCTTTTTCTTCTTTAATAGCAGTTTCAAAATTTTTAATATCGTCTTTTAAATACCAAGATTCATCAAATAAAAATTCTCCGCTATCTCCACCATCTTCTTTTAAATAACAACTGTTAGATGCAAAAATTTCTAGCTCTTGGCTAACCTCTGGTGCAATAGCTTTAAAAGATGCTTTATAGCTTTTTTCACAATCAAATGCTTTTGTATTCCAAGTGTAGTCTGATATACAAAATAATGCTTGTTTAGATGCTTGAGCTTGGTTCATAGGGTTAGAGAAAAAGCCAGAAGCATTTGTTACATCAGATTTTAAAACCTCTAATTTGCCCATAAGTATTTTATCATCACAATAATCATTTACAGGATAATTCCACCATACTGCTAAATTTTTATTACTATCAATTTTTCTTTTAGGTGAATCTAATTGCTCATAGCTTATGTTAGACATTGTAGCAGCCCCTGTCCACATAACCTCAATATCTTTATGTAGGGTTTCTATAAAAATTTTAAAATATCCCTCCATACTAGGCCCCCAGGCCTCACAATATCTTGTACCTACTGTAATTAAAGGTTTTACATCTTTTTTAGGTTTTACAAATTCATCATCTATACGATTTATATAATTTGCTTGGCTTTTGCCATCTGCTATGCCTCCAATATCGTCAAATAAAACACCAAATTGTCTAACACCTAAACTATATAACTGTTCTAATTTTTTTATTGTAGAGTTAAAATCTTCTTCAGATTGTAAATCTATCGTATCTCCTGGATGTATAGTCCATACAAAGCTAATATTATTAATATGACCTTGCTGTGCTAATTGTTTTATCTCTTGTGCTTTATCTTCAGGGTATAATAATCTCCAGTTTTTTCTGTGGTAAGGGTCATCTTTAGGGGCATATATATGTATTAAATTTAAAATCTCCACCAAATTCCATAAGATTTATTCTATCATTGTGGCTCCAAGGGTATCCATAAAATCCTTCTATATATCCTCTATAAATAATGTTAGGGTAATCTTCTATATATAGTTTTTGTATAAATCTATCACTTTGTTTTAATATGCTTATTAAAGTAACTACACCATAAAATAATCCAGATAAATCGTTACCATATATATAAATATTTTCATCTATATTTAAAATATAACCATCTTTTTTATCTATATTTTTTAAGTCTAAAACTATATTTAATTTATCATTATTTAAATTATTTGAAATATCAAACGTAATTTTATTTTGTTTAAAATAAGAAATTAGTTTATTTAAGACAAAATCATCATCAATGTTACCTTTAACAATATTTATATTTTTATTAAAAACTATACTATCATTTTTATATGTTATTTTTTGTGGTATTGGGTAAATCTCATAGTTAAAATTTGGTTTATTATTCATATTATTATCCCCTTTCTAATTTTCCACATATTTTAAATGTTATTTTTCCATTTAAATATATCATTTTAATAAATAAATGTCAACTATATATAATTCTTTATGTTTATTTTAGATAGTTTATATATATTTTTTTATATACTTATTATACTATTTTATACAAAGTATATATATATCAATTATTGACTAAAAATCTGTTTTTTGTTATAATATTATATAATATTTTATTTATAGCTTTTAATTATTATTTGGGAGGTTACCTTAATGAGTAAACATAATTTAATAGAATTTAGAGTTCCTATAGAAGAAGACAACCCTTCTATCGTTTTACATGAAGATAAATGTATAAAATGTAAACTTTGCACTAAAATATGCAGAGATTTTATAGGTGTATACGGTTTTTTTGATTTAGAAAAAACAAACGATATAGCCATTTGTGTTCATTGTGGCCAATGTGCAAATATTTGTCCTGTTGATAGTATAACAGAAAAATATGAATATAACGAAGTGGAAAATTTTATTAAAGACGAAGATAAAGTTGTAATAGTTAGCACTGCACCTGCCGTAAGAGTTGCTCTTGGTGAGCTATTTGATATGGAAGAAGGCCAGTTTGTTGAAGGTAAAATGGTTTCTCTTTTAAGAGAGCTTGGCTTCGATTATGTTTTAGATGTAAACTTTGGTGCAGATATAACAATAGTTGAAGAAGCAGCAGAGCTTGTAGAAAAATTAAAAGATGAAAATTCTATATTACCTCAATTTACAAGCTGTTGTCCATCTTGGGTAAAATATGCAGAAACTTATCATCCAGAGCTTATACCAAATTTATCATCTGCTAAAAGTCCTATAGGTATGCAAGGTGCTACAATAAAAACATATTTTGCTAAAAAAATGAACATAGATCCTTCTAAAATAGTAAACGTTACTATCACTCCTTGTTCTGCTAAAAAATATGAGATTAGAAGAGATGAAATGAATGCATCTGCTAAATATAATAATATAGAAGGTATGAGAGATAACGACTATATTATTACAACAAGAGAGCTTGCTAAATGGGCTAAAGAAAAAGGTATCGATTTTGCATCTTTAGAAGATAGCAAATTTGATAAATTTATGGGAGAAGCATCTGGAGCTGGTGTTATTTTTGGTAATACAGGGGGTGTTATGCAGGCAGCTTTAAGAACAGCTTATAATTATTTAACTAATGAGCCTGTACCTGAAAATTTATACGAATTACAAGTAGTTAGAGATTTAGAAGAAATAAAAGAAGCTTCTGTTAATATAGATGGTAAAGATATTAACATAGCTGTTGTTTATGGCACTGCTAATGCAACAAAGCTTATAGAAAAAATTAAATCTGGTGAAAAACAATACCACTTTGTTGAGGTTATGGCTTGTCCTGGTGGTTGTATAGGTGGTGGTGGCCAACCTAAAAAGAAAATACCAAAAAGAGATGCTGCTCTTAAAAAACGTATCGAAGGTCTTTATAAAAGAGATAACGAATTAAAAATTAGATCTAGCTACGAAAATGAAGAAATAAAACAATTATATAGCGAATTTTATGAAAAACCTTTAAGCCACCTAGCAGAAGAGCTTTTACATACTTCTTTTACAGATAGAAGCAAAGACTTAGGAAATTAATAGTAATATTTTTATACCCTCCACATATATTTGTTATATAAAATATATATGGAGGGTATAAATGTCTGAAGAAAAAAGAAATAAACATAACATAAACATAATAGATAGGACAAACATAAAAATTACTGGTGTTTTAGATGTTATATCGTTTGATGAGGAAATGATTGTTTCTGAAACAGAGCTTGGAGTTTTAATATTAAAAGGGCTTAATTTTCATATTAATAAATTAAATTTAGACAGTGGAGATTTAGAAGTAGATGGAGAAATATATAGCCTAATATATGAAGATAAATCTTCTTATGGTAAGCCTGCTAGTGGTATATTAAGCAAAATATTTAAATAAGGGTTTATTTTGTTAATTTTATCTATATCATATCAATTAAAAATATTTTTAATATCACTACTTATAGGGTTAATGTTAGGCTTTTTTTATGATTTTCTTAAAATTTTTAGAAAATATATTGTACATAATAATATTGTTGTTAATATAGAAGATGTTATATATTGGATATTTATGTCTATTGTTATATTTTTAATACTATTATATCAAAATAATGGTGAGATTAGAATATTTTTTATAATAGGCATATTTACAAGTATGATTTTATATAACTTTTTAATAAGTCCTATTTTTTTGAAAATATCTACTAAAATTATAAATACTATTTTAAAAATAATACTTTTTATTTTTAGGGCAATATGTATGCCTTTTTTAATTATTTTTAACATATTTTATAAACCTACAAAATTAGCCTTAAATATGTTAAAAAAACTGTTGCAAAAAAATAAATTTTATGCCACAATATATAATAACATTAATAAATTTAAAAAGGTTAATTTTAAAAGGAGACAAAAGAAAAATGAAACAGATAGAAAATAAAAAAAAATCTTCTAAGTTTAATAAGCTTTATTTTATTACTATGTTTTTCATTGTTTTAAGCTTTTCTTCTTATCTTTTTTACAAATATGATAATTTGATGGAATATAACGAAAAAATACAACAGTTAAATGAAGAGATAGATGCGGCAAATAAAAAAAATGAAGATCTAAAATATCAAACAGAATATAAAAATAGTAACGAATATATCGAAAAAATAGCAAGAGATAAATTAGGTATGGTAAAAAATAATGAAATAATATTTTATGATAATAACTAAAAATACTTTAAGATAAGGTGATATTATGATAACAAATAATTTTAATTCTAACATAAATAAAAATAATTATATTTATAATAATTATAATAAAAAAGCTAATAATAAAGAAGAATGTGAAACTTGTGAAAATAGAAAATATAAAGATGGATCTGATGATGCTGGCGTTTCTTTTAAAACTGCAACAAAATTATCACCTGCTGCTGCTAGCCAGGCTGTGTATATGCACGAACAAGAACACGTTAACCACGAAAGAGCAAAAGCTGCAAAAGAAGGTAGAGAGATTGTTTCTCAAACAGTTACTATAAAAACTTCCACTTGCCCAGAATGTGGCACTCCATATGTATCTGGTGGCCAAACAAAAACTATTACAAAAGCTGCCCCAGAAAAAGAAACATTAAATTTAGATGACGAAGCAAGAAGAGGACAATTTATAGATAAATTTATATAATTTTTTAAAGTTTTTTATAACCACCTTTAATATAACCTTTTTAATATTAAAATAAACAGGTATAAATTTTAACCATACCTGTTTATTTTAATATTTTCTATAATAGAATAGATTAATAAAATTGTTACTGTTATCTTCTCTTTACCATTAAACCATGATAAATTAAAAAGAAATATTTTATATTAAATAACTTTATTAAAATTATTTTCTAAATCTTTAAATTTTTGCTCTATATTTAATATATCATCTTGGTTAAATATATTTTTCTCACTATCCAAGCTATATGTAACTTTATCTGGATATATTTCAAATTTATTTAAGATGCTTAAAATATCTTCTTCATATTTTTCCATATTATTGTTAGGGCTTGTAATAATATTAGCTAATGTACCATTATTGCCAACTTTAACATAAGTTTCTATTAAATCATTGTTACTATTTTCAAAATTTAAATATAAGCTTAAGTTTTTATCATTTAAAGCTGTATCATTTAATACATACATATTAAGCTCTTTAACTTTACCATTAGATAATGTCATAGGTAATGTATATATACCATTTTTCATATTATTGTTATCTTGTATAAAATTAACGTTAGATTTTACATTTTTATTTTTTAAAATCATATATTTAATATCATCTAAATCGTCTAAATTTAATATATCATCAAAAACTTCTTCAGTTTCTTTGCTTAATTGATCTACCGTTTTTATACAATCTTCTTTTGTAATATTATCATCTTCTATGTTTAATATGCTTTCACCAAAAGTTATATTTCTTTTTGCAAGTTCTTCTTTAAAATCATCTATAGATTTAGTCGGTTTTATATTTTCTTTAATAATATTTTCCATCACTTGAATATTATTAAGAGTAATAGGTATATTATTTTTTATAAGATAGTTAATAGTATCATTGCTTACATTTTCTAAGTTTTGTATATTTTTAATTAAATTTTCTTTTGTTTCTGTAGAAATAGTTTGTTTGTTACTATCTTTTAAATTTTGTAAAACATTTTCTAAATTATCGTTAAAATCTATATTTTTAATATTTTCAGGGCTTGTATAATTTAAAAGTTGGTTTAAAATAAGCTTGTTATAATCTTCATTAGCTTTTTCTATACCTGTTTGTATAGATTTAGTAATGTTATTATTTGGTATAATATTTTCAGTAGCTCCTTGCATATCATCTACTTTTTTATCAAAATCTATATTTCTTCTATGTTTCTCTGCTATTTTAGATGCTTGCAAAAGGTTAGAAAAAGTAATGTTTTTTTCAGATTTTAAAATATTTCCTATAGCAACACTATCCCCTTTTTCAACGGTATTTAACATTCTATAAACAGAAACTATAGCTTCTCTTTCTTCTTTAGATAGTTTATTGTCTTTGTCTATTTCTAAAATTTGTTCTGCTATTTTTTCTCTAGAAGTTTGGCCAAAGCTATTATTATCTATATAATCTATTACATCATTTATATTTTTATCCATAGGGTTAAAATTATCTTTTAACATTTTAGCCACTGTCAAAGGGTGTAAATTATTGGCTACATAGTCTATTTTTTTATCTATTAATTTTACATTTAATATATTTTCTTCAGAAAAGTCCATATTATTAATTGAAAGTATTTTAAGGGCTTTTATGTTAGCCTCATTAGGCTCAAATCCATTTTGTTCTAATAGCTGTTTAAAATTGTCTTTTAACTTATTTATATTATCACCAAAAGCTTTATTAGGTAGAGTTTTAAAAGTTTCAAAATCTTCCATAATATTTTTAGCTTTAAGACTTTTATTTATGCCTGATAAAGAAAAATCTACCTTTTCTTCTACAATATCTTTAAATGTATTATGTACTAAATTTGGGTATATATTTTGTATAGTAGATACTACAGTTTTTATATTATTAATATTTTCTTGTGTAGCGGCCACTTTGTTTAGCTCTAAATATTTTTTATAGTTTTCTTGCTCTATATTTTCAAGATGGCTTATAACTTCTTGCAAAGGCTTTGTATCTATATTTATCCCTTTGTCATATAAAGAATACATAGCCTCGCTTGTTAGTTTTAATTGTATTTTATAAAGGTTTATTTTTTCAGATATAGCCTCTTGTGATGGATTAATACTTTCAACGTTAATATTTTCATAATTGTTAGATATATTTTTAAGGTTTATTTTTATTTTATTATCAATAAGATGTTGTATATGTTCAGGTAAAATTTTAGGTAATATTTCTTTATATTTAGCATAATCTTGCTCTATATTTTTGTTGTCAAATATTTGTATGTTTAAAGGGTTTTCATTTTTTAAAATATTTTTAACCACTTTTTGTAAAATTTCTTCTATATTTATATTTTCAGATATATTTTGCAATTTATTATATTTTTCAAAATTTTCTAAAGATATATCTATTTCATTTTTTATAAAATCTTTTGCAATAGAAATATTTTCATCATTAATATCTATGTTATTTTGTTTTAATATATTTTCTATTTGGCTATCTAAATTTTCTATATTATCAATATCAACCTTTTGAGAATTAGAAAATTTTTTAAATTTGTATGTATATAAATCTTGTAAAGTAGCTTTATCCCCTTTTTTTATAACATTTAAGGCTACATCTTTGTCTAAATTTTCTATACCATTTATTTTATCATTAATATTTTTTAATGTTGATAAATTTTTATCTGTTTTTGGTAATCCTGCATTAGATAAAACACTTTCAAATCTAAAAATGGCCTCTTCATCTACCCCATTCATATTTAAGTCCATTTTCATATATTTTTCTTTTTCTTCTTTAAGCTCTTTTAAAGTTTTATTTTCTAAAGTATCTTTACCTTCAACATCTTGGCCTAAGCTTTCGCCTAAATAATCGCTAAAAGTCATCATATCTAAATTTTTAGGATTTATACCGCTATTAACAAATTTTTGTAAATCTTCTTTTGTGGTAGTGTTAGATATGTGAGATAATTTACTTTTAACTTGGTTTTTATATAAAATATCTTCTTGTATAGATGGTTGGCTACTTTTATCAATAAATTTTTTATACTGTTGTTGAACGTTATCTACTTCTGCAAAATTAGCCACTTTAGCCTTTGGAGCTTCTTGCAACTTTTCTTCTATAAAATTATCTAAAGAGCGTATTCGTCTAGCTCTTACTTTTGGTTGTTCGTCTTCTACTAATACATCTTCTGTAGGTTGTTCGTCTTTTGTTTCTATTATTTGCTTTAATGTGTTTTTATCGTCTTCAACTTTAAAATAAATAGTATCTCCCACATTACCTTGTATTTTATCTTTTTCCACATTTATAAAAAACTTATTTTCTATATCAATAGTATATTTATTATCTTTATCAGATTTAATGTAACCTTTTAAAATATCTCCTTGTTTAAAATTAAAATTTTTATTATGTATATTATTTATATTAAAACTTTTTACATTCATTTTATCTATATTCATAATTTCACCTCTAAATATTTATCGGCAGTTACTATTAATTTAATTAGGTTCTATAATAAATGTTGTGTTAATATTATAAGATTGATAAAACTACATTATTGTCAAAAAGAGACTATGGAGGATATTAATTTTAAACCTTGTCCTTTCTATTAAACAGTAATAATTGAAAAATAACCTTTAATTATTATAAAAATATAAAAAAATTAAATTTTCAATTTCTTCCAATGCATCTTTTAACTGATTTTTATCAAGATCTAAAATATCTATAGCAGCTTGTTCAGGTTTATTTATATTAGGCTTATCTGTTATTTTTATCCTAAGGTTACCGTTTAAATAATTAAATAAAGGTAGCTTTAAATAAAAGTCTAAATTTTCACCAGGTTCAAACTCGTTAATTTCACCACTAATACTAATCATATTATCTATATCAGATATTGTAAAAGTTTTATCAAGTTTATTATAATAAATAGATACACCAATATAATTATATTTATCTTCTATGCTAAGTGAAAAGTTTAAATCTTCATCTGTATTGTCCTCTGTTGTTGATATTTTTAAAATTTTTTTATTATGATTAAAAATAGTATATGATGCATTGTTTAAAGGTACTTGGCCACCATTAGTTTTATATTCTATAAAAAATTCTGCGCCAGATTCTTTTGTATCAAAAAGATCCCACAAATAAATTTTACTATTTGCAATAAAATCGTTATAAATGTAAAAATCAGCAGATATATAGTTTGATTCAGGATTATATTGTTGAAAATATATATTTATTTCATCTTTTGCATCTTGCATCATATAATTAAAATCTTCTTCTGCTTGTTCTACACTAGTATATAAAGTGTCATAATTAGTTAAAAATAATGTTAATATATAATATTCTTTTAATGTTTCATTTTCTTCTAACATAGTGAAAAAAAGATCATTTAATTCTAATATTTCATCAACCTTTATATTAAACCTATAACCTTCTAATTTTACATTTTCATCATTAATATATTGCTTTATAGGTGGTAAATTAACATAATCTATATTTTTTAAATAACTAACTATTTTATTAGTTATTGTTTTATAAAAATTATCTAATTCTTTAGAATATGTATGAAAATTTACAAAATAAATTTTTAATATTTTTAAATATAACTTTTCTTCTTCGGTTAAATTTTTATTTTCCAATAAATAACTAAACTTATTTTCTAATTTTTTATAATTAAGCTTATATAAATTATTTGATAAAATATTAGAAGATATATAAAAATTTGATCTATCTAAAAAAATATCTAATATTTGTTTTTGAAACATAGTAACATTTATTGCTTTTTCGCCTTTGTCATTAGAGTTAATATTAAGGTTAAAATCTAAGTCTAAATTATTTTCATAAAAATCTAAATCTACACTATAATTTTGAAATTTAAACATATTATAATAATCAATAATACCAAAAATTTCATTTAACTGTTGTTTACTTAAATTTATAGTATTTTTTAAACATACCATAACTTTAGCTGGTGGATATTCTGAAGAATTATTAAATATTTTTACACCAAAAAATAATGCCAATATAGTAATAATTATTATACAAATTAATTTGATTTTCCTTTTTTTAGGAGCTTTAGTATTTATAATATTTGTAAGTGGTACAGAATTTATGTCATCATTAGTTTCTTTTTTTTGGGGTTCTGCTTTTTTCATAAAGCTCCTCCTTTAAATAATAAAAAGTTTTTATTTAAAAATATTACTATAAATAAAATTAAATGTCAAATATAACAAATTATTGTAAAATACTAAGCTATTTTAATATAAAATATTTCGCATTGAAAGACTGTAGACTTTCGTCTACAGCCTACTATATTGTATAAGATGATATTATTATATTTTCATTTATGTCTACAGCAAATAACATCTCTAAAATTTCACTAAAATAGGAAATTGGAACATAAGCTTTACCATTTTTTATCTCCGGTGCAAATTCTAATTGTCTTATAATTTTATTATTTTTATCAGAGTATCTGTTTTCACCTATAACAAGATATGAAGTAAATTTACCATTTTTTAATACGGTTATAGCATTTTTATCTGGCTCCCAAGTCATAGTATATCCAAAATATTGTAAAGGATCTCTTAAAGGAACCATTTTTACATTATATTGTGATTTTTTATAATAGGTTTCCTTGTTAATTTGATAGTTATTTAAGTTTTTATATGGTATTTCAAAAATTATATTGCCTTTTTGAGCAAAAGTAATACTACCCGCACCATAAACAACATAAACATTTTTATTTTTTATATAAAAAGGAGTAGACTCTGTAACCTTTTTATAAGTAACCCCCATATCAGAAGCTTTACTAGAAATAACCTTATTAGTATAATTTATACCATTAGCATTAAAATAGCTATTTATAGTAATATATTTATTATTTTTAGTATCTATATTAATGCTATAAGGTGTTACTTCATTGTTATAAATATTTTTAAAATAAATCATTATTGATAATATGTTACCATCTTCTATAATATCATATGTTATCTCTATTTTATTTGTTGTTTTTTGAGAATATGAGGTTATTTTATTTCTTACTATAGTGTCTATTTTTTTATTTACATTGTTTTGAAATGATACATTTTTTAATCTAGATATAACCGGATATTCTCCATATATTATAATATTGTTTTTATTAATACTTATATTTTTAGGCATAATATTTATATCATCTGCATAAACAGGCTTTAATGTAAATGAAAAAAATAAAACAAAACTTAAAATCAAATTTAAAATTTTTTTCATTTTTTTGCTCCTTTAAAAATTATTATATATATATTATTACATTTTTTTATAAATAATACAATTACAATAATGTTACAAATTTATTATATTATTATTAAATGAATTAATAAATATTATATATAATAAATTTTAAATTTAAGCTTTTTTACTTAATAAACATACTGTTTCAATATGATAAGTTCTAGGAAACATATCCATCATCTCTATTTTATCAACGTTATAACCTTTTTCTATAAAAGCCTTTAAATCTTTAGCTAAAGAAGAAGCTTTACAAGATATATAAACTATAGTTTTAGAGTTAAAATTTGCTATTTTATCTATAGCTTTAGGGTTTATACCTTCTCTAGGAGGATCTAAAATAATTAAATCTGGCTTTATATTCAAATTTTCTACAACCTTATAAACATCTCCTGCTATAAAATCACAATTGTCAATATTATTAAGTCTAGCGTTAATTTTAGCAGCCTCTACCGCCTCTTCTACTATTTCTACCCCTATAACATTTTTAGCCTCCTTAGCTACTATTTGAGCTATTGTACCTGTGCCACAGTATAAATCAAAAACATTTTGATTAGAAACTTGCCCAACAAATTTTTTAACAATACTATATAATTTTTCTGCACCTGCCGAATTTGTTTGAAAAAATGAAAATAAAGATATTTTAAAATCTAAACCTAAAAGCTTTTCATAAAAATAATCATTACCATAAATAATATTCATATTATCTGCTTTAACAATATCTGCGGTGCTATCATTAACTATGTGTATAAAACCTTTTATTTTCCCTTCTAATTTAAGGTTTAATAAAAGCTCTTTTAAAGGCTCTAAATCTATATTAAATTGGCTAGATGTTACTAAACCTATAATTATTTGTTTTGTAAAAAATGCCTGTCTAACTAACAAATGTCTAAGGCTACCTGTTTTTTTCATTCTGTGATAAAAAGTTTCATTAGTATTTTTAAAGTAATCTAAAACACATTTTAAAATTTTTCTAATATCTTCAGAAACAATTTTACAATCATAAGCATTAACAACTTCATAATAGCTATTTCTTTTTCTCATACCTAAAGATAGCTCTCCATCTAAACCTGTATCACCAAAAGAAAATTCCATTTTATTTCTATAACAATTTATATCGGGACTTTTATTAATACCTAAAAATTCAAAATTTTCTATACCTTCATTTTTTAAAATATTAAGCACATTATTTTTTTTAAATTCAATTTCTTTATCATAAGATATATTTTGATAAGTACAACCACCACATAAACTAAAACAGCTACAATAAGGCTCTATTTCATAGGGTGCTTTTTCTAATATTTCAATTAATCTACCTTCATATTTTTGTTTTTTCTTTTTTACAAGGGCTTTAACTTTTTGCCCAGGTATAGTATTTTTTATATATATTTTATTATTATTAAATAAACCTACTCCCTTATTAGGAAATACTAAATCGTTTATAGTTACTACTTCTTCAATATATTTTTTAGCCATAAAATTCTCCTTTTATATATCATAATAAATATAAAACTTTAAAAAGACTTTATTTTAATAAACATTGTTTATATTATATATTTAAATTAAAATATATTCAATATAAAAATGAAAATAAAATAAAGTCTTTTTTATTATTTATATATAGTGCCTCCACCAAGCACATACTCTCCATCATAAAAAACAGCAGCTTGCCCTGGTGTAACAGCTCTTTGAGGCTGTTCAAAAATAGCTTCTATCATATTATTTTCCACTTTTCTAATTATACAAGGTGCTTGTTTTTGGCTATACCTAAGCTTGCCTAAAACAGAAACCTCTCCCTGTATATCTTCAACGCTCATAAAATTAAAGTCTTTTATTAAAACACTATTTTTAAACAAGCCTTCATTTTCAGTTAAAACAATCTGATTTTCTTCTGCTCTAATTTCAGAAACATACATAGGCTTACCAAAAGCAATGCCTAAGCCTTTTCTTTGGCCTATTGTATAATTAGTAATACCTTTATGTTTACCTAAAATATTGCCATAAATATCTACAAAATTACCTTCTTTAATATTTAATGTAGAATTTTCTCTAATAAATTTAGAATAATTACCATCTGGTACAAAACAAATATCTTGGCTATCTGGTTTATTAGCAACTATAAGTCCTATATCTTTAGCAATTTTTCTAACAGTATCTTTATCATAATCACCAATAGGCATAAGAGTTTTTTCTAATTGAAATTGAGTTAAGTTGTATAAGGCATAAGTTTGATCTTTAGCATCTGTATTAGCTGTTTTTATAGTATATCTATTAGTTATAGGGTGTTTTACTATTCTAGCATAATGGCCTGTAGCTATATAATCTGCACCAAGAGCTAAAGACTTATTTAAAAGGCTCTCCCATTTTACATATCTATTACAAGCTATACAAGGATTAGGAGTTAGCCCTTTAGAATATTCATCTATAAAATAATCTATAACATTTTCTTTAAATTCTTTTTTAAAATTTAAAACATAATAAGGTATATCTAATTTTCTAGCAACGCTTCTAGCATCATCTACGGCAGAAAAACCACAACAACCACCATTATCTTCTAGGCATTCTCTTTTTTCATCTTGCCATATTTGCATAGTAACGCCTATAACGTCATAACCTTGTTCTTTTAATAAATAAGCAGTAACAGAGCTATCAACTCCACCACTCATACCAACTACAACCTTTTTCATAACTATCTCCTATTCTTCGTTTGGAATGTGATGATGATGATCAGAATCTTTAGGAGGTTCTAAACCTTCTATTTTAATATTATTTTTTTGTGCATAGTCCCATAAAGCAGATTGTAAAGCTTCTTCTGCAAGACAAGAACAATGTACTTTAACAGGTGGTAAACCATCTAAAGCTTCCATAACAGATTTGTTTGTTATTTTTAAAGCTTCTTCTATAGTTTTACCTATAATAAGCTCAGTTGCCATACTACTAGTAGCAACAGCAGCACCACAACCAAAAGTTTTAAATTTAGCATCTTTAACAACGTTATCTTCAATTTTTAAATAAACTTTCATTATATCGCCACATTTAGCGTTACCCACTGTACCAACACCGCTAGCGTCTTCTATTTCACCAACATTTCTAGGGTTCATAAAATGATCCATAACTTTTTCACTATATTGCATAATTTTTTTACTTCCTTTCAAATATAATAATTAAAGCTTTTTTACAATTACAAAATTAATACTACTTATTATTAGCTAAAAATTCTTCATATAAAGGTGATATTTCTCTCATTTTAGCAACAATAGGAGGTAATTTTTCTAATAAATAATCTATATCTTCTTCTGTGTTATATAAGCCTAAAGATAACCTAAGAGAACCGTGTGCTTTTTCATGAGGTAAACCAATAGCTAATAAAACATGAGAAGGATCTAAAGAACCTGACGTACAAGCACTACCGCTAGATGCACAAATATTATTCATATCCAAAAGTAATAATACAGATTCACCTTCTATAAATTCAAAAGATATATTACAATTTCCAGGCATTCTGTTTTCTCTAGAACCATTTAATCTAGAATAAGGGATAGTTTCTAATATACCATCTATTAGCTTATCTCTTAATTTTGTAAGCCTTTCCATCTCTTCATCTAATTCTTCAATAGCTAGCTCAATAGCAGCTCCCATACCAATAACGCTATCTATATTTTCAGTACCTGCTCTTCTATTTCTTTCTTGAGCACCACCGTGTATTAAAGGTGTTATCTTTATACCTTTTCTTATATATAAAGCACCTATACCTTTAGGGCCATAAAATTTATGTGCCGACATAGATAAAAGATCTATATTCATTTCTTTAACATCAATAGGTATATGGCCTACCGCTTGAACAGCATCTGTATGGAATAAAATACCTTTTTCTCTTGCTATTTTACCAATTTCTTTAATAGGATTAATAGTACCTATTTCATTGTTAGCAAACATAACTGATATAAGGATAGTATCTTCTCTTATAGCTTCTTTTAATTGTTCTAAGCTTATATTTCCATTTTCATCTACAGGTAAATATGTTACTTCATAGCCAATAGTTTCTAAATATTGACAAACGTGTAATATAGCGTGGTGTTCCACATTAGTTGTTATAATATGTTTACCTTTTTGTTTATAGCTTTCAGCGATACCTTTTAAAGCCCAGTTGTTAGCTTCAGATCCACCGCCAGTAAAATATATTTCATTTTTATCTGCATTAATAGCTTTTGCAACTTTTTCTCTATTTTCTTCTAAAATAGCTTTATTTTCCCTTGCTATTTTATATACACTAGAAGGGTTGCCATATGCTTTTTCCAAGTTTTCTATCATAACTTTTGCAACCTCTGGTCTTATTCTAGTTGTACCTGCATTATCTAAATAAATTTCTTTTTTCATAAAACCGCTCCTATTCGTTTTTAATTAGGTCTTTTAAGCTTATAGAATGTGCCGCTTCAGCTAATTTATCACTTATCACTTCCCAAGCATCTTTCACAACACATTCACTACAATTAGCATTACCACATTTCTTTTTAGGTGGCTGATTTTCCAAACAATCTACGAGAGCAAGGCTACCTTCTAATATTTTTAGTAAATCGCCAACTGATATATCTTCAGGCTTTTTATTTAAAATATAGCCACCTTGAGCCCCTCTAATGCTTTTTACAACCTCTGCCTTTTTTAAAACAGCCATAAGTTGCTCAAGATAATTTTCTGGTATACCTTGTCTTTGTGCTATACTTTTAAGAGAAACACATTTTTCATTTTCACAGTTCATAGCTAAGTCTACCATAGCCTTTATACCATATCTACCTCGCGTTGAAACTTTCATATTTTCCTCCTATATATAGAAATATAACTAAATTATATATAATATTAAATTTTATAAGTAAATAAGAAAATTTTTAAGTTATAAATTAAATAATATCTAAAATAAATATTATATAATTAAATTACCACTTTCTTTAAACAATGTCAAGTATTTTAGTATAATTTATTTTTTTGTTCTAAAATAAATTTTAAAGAATATTATTTATTTAACAAATAATATAAGAGGTGACTTATGGATAATAACTTAAAAAACATACCTATACAATTTTTAAAAAATACATCTTTTAACAATGATTATAACACAGAAATATACATATCTTCAATAAAAAATAATAAAAAAAATACACATAATGATAATATATGGGTTTTAATAATAATTTTAATATTATTTGACATTATATAATTTTTCCCATATTTTATATAAAATACATATTTATAATATTTTATTGGCTGTAGGCTTTATCTACAGCCTTAATATTTTTATGGATAAATATTATATTTTTTTAATATATATTGCACCTCTATCTGTCCTAATTCTATGGAGCTTTGCCTTTGTAAGCCTGTTTCATAAAATCCTAACCCTTTATAAAATTTTATAGAATCTTTGTTATTTAAAAAAGTCCATAAAACAATATTATTTATATAATTTTCATTACAATATAAAATTAGATGGTTTAATAATTCACTACCTATGTTATTTTGTATATAAAGAGGTGATATATAAAAAGATATTATTTCTATGCTCATTTTAGATATATTTTTATATATAATATATCCGCATATTTCTTGATTTTTTAAATTTTCTGCAATTAATATGTTACCTTCATTATTTTCTATCATTTGCCTAAAAAAATTTTCTTTTTCAAAAACATTTAGCTTGTTTATTGTAGCTTGAAGCAAAAATTTAGAAAAGGCCTTTTTCCAAGAATACACATATAAATTTGCTATATTTGCTATATCTTCTTCTTTAGCATTTCTTATTTTTATTTTAATTTTCATAAAATTCTCCTATATTTAAGCGAGGCTGCAGAAAAAATCTACAACCTCAATTAAAAGATTTAGGTTTTTAAGATAAGTATAAGGATAAACCTTATCTTTTTAGGCTCTGCAATAAATATTTGCCTAATATTATATATTTATATAACGACAGTCTTATCAGTAAGGGTAGTTGACTAAATTTAGATATATATCTAAACTTACCTTTTCCATCTAATAAAAAATAACTTATCTTCATCTACGCCCAAATAATTAAAAAACAACAATAATAAATAAACTATTACTTATTTTTTAACTTTTATAAAAAGTTTCTTCAAATTGTTCAATAGATATAGGCTCAGAAAAAATATAACCTTGTCCTATTTTACAACCTATCTCTTTTAAAAGATCTATTTGTTGTTGTGTTTCTATACCTTCACAAACAACCTGTAAATTAAGCTCTTTAGCCATTTTTACTATATATTCTATAACAATTTTATCTTTATTGTTATTTTCAAAATCTTTTTGGCTAGTTAAAAAACCTTTATCTAGTTTTATAACGTCAACATCTATTTCTTTTAAAAGATTTAAAGAAGAATAAGCCGAGCCAAAATCATCTATAGATACTTTAAAACCGCTTTTTCTAATCTCTTGTATAAAGTCATTTAAATAGGCTAAATCTGTAGCAAATATACTTTCAGTAAGCTCAAACTCCACAAGACTAGAAGGTATGTTATATCTATTAATTAAATTTAAAATTTTTTTAACAAAATCAAAACTAGCCGTATGTTCTCTAGAAACATTCAAAGATATTGGCACAACATCTAAACCATCATCTAACCATTGCTTCATCTTTTTAAAAACCTTTTCATACATATTCAAATCCAAATTTACAATAAATCCATTTTTTTCAAATATAGGTATAAAATCATTTGGATAAATCATTTTACCATTTTTTTGTTTCCATCTTACAAGAGCTTCTGCACCACAAATTTTATTTGTAAATAAATCAAATTTCGGTTGTAAATAAGTTAAAAATTCATCATTTTTTAAGGCATAGCTCATTCTACCTTCAATCATTTTTTCTTTTAATGTTGTTTCGTTCATTTCTTTGTTATATATAGCATAACCACTTTTATGAGAACCTTTTATACTTTTTCTAGCTATATTAGCTTTATCTATTATAGCGTTTAAATCTTTATCCTCTTTATTTATTTTATATAAACCACATATAATAGTTAATTTCATATCACTAAAAAATAGTTTTTTCATTTTTTCAATTTTTTTATTAATAGTGTTTAACCTTAATAATATTTCATCTTCAGATTTATATCTTATTATAGCTAAAAATCTATCGTCATTAAATCTGCAAAATATTTCGTTTTCTCTTATACCCTCATATAAAATCATTGCAAAGGTTTTTAATACATCATCTCCTCTAACATAGCCAAAAGTATCGTTTATATATTTAAACTTGTCTATATCCATATAAATTAGACAATAATTATAATCACTAGATTGTATATTATTTAAAATATTGTTTGCCTGTATTTTAAATTTTGTTATAGAAGGTATACCTGTTAAAGAATCTGTATAGTTTATTTGCTCTATATATTCTGATATATCTCTAGCACATACAATATAAGCATTTGTTCCATCTGTCCATTTTATTTTTGTGGCAGTTGCTCCAAGCCAAATATCTGCTATTTCACAAAAATATTTAGTAGAATTGTTATCTAAATGTTCGATAGAACCTCTAATAGGACAATAATTGCAATGTTTGTTATATCCTTTTTGCTCATAACAAATATCGCCTATTTTGGCATTAGGTATAATTTTGTCTATTTTATCGTTAAAATAAACCATCTCAAAGGTATCTTCTTTAACAATATACGTATAAAGCTGTTGGTTATTAACTATTGCATCATTTATTTGACTTTCTGTATTAAGCTTTTTATCTGATTTATCTTTTAATATTTGTGTTCCTATAAGCCTTGCTACCAAAAATGCGCCTTCTATCTCTTCTTGGTCCCATATATATTCGTTATTGTATATTTCAAAACCTATAAGACCTTTAACTTTTCCTTGTTCCATAAAATAACAAGAAAAATATAGGTTTATTTTATCTTTTTCATACATATAACTTGCTATAATATCATTTTTTTCTAAAGCTTCTTTACAGTTATAGTATAGAAAAGGTTTTTCATTATATGCTTCTAAAAATTCTTCTTCATTAAAAGGTATTTTTTGTTTTTCTTTTATAAGAGGCTTAACATTATCATCACACCACTCATAAGTGTTACGCATAAAATTATTATTTTCACAGACTTCAAAAATATATGCCCTGCTTATACAGTAGCTTTTACATATTGTAGATAATATAAGATTTATAGTAGCATGCATATTTTTTATTTGCAAAAACATTTCCGATATGGTTATAAGCACATTTTCATACACAGATCGTCTTTTAAAGTTTCTAAGTTCGTCTTCTTCATTATTTACTTTTCTTGTATCTAAAAGTTTTATATGTTGCATAGACTCATTATAAATTTTATATCTATCTTTTCCTTCGTTTTTAGAGTTATAAACAGCTATATCTGCCTTTCCTAAAAGCTCCGTGTAAGATTTGCCATCTTTAGCATACATAGCTATACCAATACTTGCAGATATTTTATGCTCCCTATTTTGTATTTGATATACTCTTCTAAATACATTACAAACCTTGCTTGCCATATCTGTTATATATCCGAAATCTTGCACATTTTGTAAAAATAAAACAAATTCATCTCCACCTATTCTAGCCATAAAATCTTGTTCTTCACAAATATTACAAATGCTGTTAGCAATATTTTTTAAAACAGCATCACCAAATATATGCCCAAAAGTATCATTTACCACTTTAAAATTATCCACATCTATTATGAATAAAGCGTGTTTATTTTTAGGATATTTTTCTATAGCGTCATTAACAATAGTTTCAATAGTGGCTTTGTTATAAACATTTGTTAAAGGATCTCTTCTAGATTTTTCTTTTAGCTCTTCTATCTCTTTTTTGAATTTGTCTATATTAGATATTTTGCCTACTATTTTACAAATATTATCTTCTGCATCATTTATAATAAAACCTTGATATGAAGCCCAGTTATAATCTCCAAATATATTTTTTATTCTTATTTCATCTCTTATAAATCCATCACTATTTTTAATATTTTTTATAGTTTTTACAAAATTTTTAATATCTTCTTTATGAATAATATTATTTTTTATAAGATTTTTTATAAAGTTTTCACTAGAAAAATCTACATTAAAAGTTTCTTTATATTTTTCAGATATTACCATATGATCATTTTTTATATAGTATTCAAATATAATTTCATCAGACATTTTAGATATTATATCATATTGTTCTTTTTCTAACGCCAAATCATTTAAAACTTTTTTATATTCTGTCATATCAGTTACAATACATTGGTAAATAGGAATATTAAAAAAGTCTTCTAAATATTCACCTGTTAAAGCTACCGAACATTTCGTACCATCTTTTTTAATAATTTTATATTCTATAACCATTTTATTTGTTGTAACTTTAAAATTTTTTATTTGGTTTAACAATTTATTTCTGTCACATGAAGCTATAATATCTATATACCTATTATCAAATTTTTGCCTATATTCTTCTTTTGTATATCCTGTTAAATCATAAAAACCTTCGTTAGCAAATAAAATTTTTAAATCTTCATCACCTAACATTTTTATAACACCACCAGGGACACTATTTATAATAGTATCTAATTGTCTATTTTTGCTCACTTCAGTTTTTATAAGGTTTTTATTTTGATTAATTATTATATAAAATAATAACAATAATTGGACAAAAACTATTGTCATAACCTGTATTAGTACAACAAGTAAAATTTTGCTATTTTCTTGAGTATATTTTCTGACATATTCAAAAGGCATTATTTCTAATGTATAAAATTTATCTTGTATAGGGTAAAAAAAAGCATAATATTTTTTGTCATCTCTGGTAAATTGAGCTTCAAAAAATTTTCTATTTTTTATTTTTTCAACTAACATTTCTTTAGAACTTACACCTTTATTAACAACTATTTCATCATAAACATCATATATATTGTTGTTACCAAAAACATGACTACCAAAAACAATATCACCGCTAAAATCAAATATATATGTACTAAATTTGACATCCTGTGGACCTTCACTATAAAAACTACTAAATTGATCCTCTTTAATATGTGTTGATATTCCACCTATTAACTCTTTATTATAGTTATATATAGGTAGTATAATCTCTAATTTATTAATATCATCTTTTTCTTTATATAAATATACATAACTTTTTTTCCCTTCCATAGCCATTAATGCATTGTAACCTTGTTCATAAAAAAGTTGTATTTCTTCTTTTGTATATAAATTAATATTTTCATTCCCTACATATTCATAAAACTGTTGTTTGATATCTTCATCTATTACATCTTTACCTGTAAAATATGTACCTGCTAAAATGCCTAATTTACCTATTGTATTTGTAATTTGACTTTTAAAAAGTTGTGAATTTAAATAACTATGGCTAAAAGCCTCTTCTTTACTTCTTTTTATATAGTCATTATTAATAGCCTTACTATATCTATAAAAACATACTAAAATAAGTATAACACTAATAAAAGTACTTGTTAATATACCAAATAAAAGCCAATTTTTCCTTTTCATAAATTCTCCCTACCCTTAATTAATTATAAATCGCAAAAAATAGTAGGTAATTTTTGCTTAAATTCATCTAAAATCATATTAGATATTTCTCTTATTTGTGGATGTGCCGATTTATCTATTCTAAGTTTAAAAAAGTGCCTCCAAGCTCTTAAATTCATTGTTACAACAATTTCTGTTTTTAAAGAATTTGGCAATATAGCTCTTGCTTCTTCAGGCCTTGCACCATTTTCTATAAGCATATTATAGTTTTTTTCTATCATAGCCATTGTATCTAACCATATTTGTTTATTTTTTTTATCTTCTTCGTTATCAGAAGAGAAGAAACAAGGTTCTATAAAAGTAAGCTCTTTTCCAAATCTATCATTACAATAGTTACAATATCTAGTGCTCTCTTGAGAATAGCTTGCTATTCTGTGTCTTACAATCTCATGAGTTACACCTCTATCACAAATTATTCTTACAGTTATTTTTTCGTGCTCTATAACAGATTCGTGGCCAAGCTTTAAAATGTTTGTTACAAATTTTTTGGCGCTTTCTTCATTTACTAAATTTTCACTTTTATAACAAGTTCTACCAGCGCGCTCAATAGCCTTTAACATTTCACTTTCGTTTAATTCTTGTTCTATAACATAAGTAGGTTTAATAATATTCATAATATCCTCCTTTTTTTATTTTTATATTGGTTGTCTACCTTGTAACGCTCTAGAGAGAGTAACTTCATCTACAAATTCTAAATCCCCTCCAACAGGAACTCCGTGTGCTATGCGAGATACTTTCACACCTATAGGCTTTAATAATCTACCAATATACATAGCTGTAGCTTCTCCTTCTATATTAGGGTTTGTAGCTAATATAACTTCTTCTATTGTGTTGTCTTTAAGCCTTTCTAAAAGCTCTTTTATTTTTATATCTTGTGGTGTAATGCCTGTCATAGGAGATATAGCACCATTTAAAATATGATATAACCCTTTATATTCTCTGGTTTTTTCATACGCTGCCATATCTCTAGGATCTTCTACAACCATCAAAAGAGTCTTGTCCCTTTTTTCGTTAGAGCAAATATTACAAGGATCTGTATCAGTTAGATTACAACATATAGAGCAATATTTAATGCTTTCTTTTACATCTAGTATACTATTTGTAAGTGCTTTTGCATTTTCTTCAGGCATATTAATTATATAAAAAGCAAGCCTTTGTGCAGACTTGCCCCCTATACCTGGTAATTTTGATAATTCTTCTATAAGTTTTGTTACTTTATTACCATAAAAATTCAAGTTAAATCACTCCTAAAAAAGTCCACCTGGTAGACCCATACCACCAGTAAATTTACTCATTTGGCTAGATGCAGATTCTTCAACTTGTCTTATAGCTTCGTTAACAGCTGTTAAAATTAAATCTTGTAACATTTCTACATCATCAGGATCTACCACATCTTTATCTATATCTATGCTTTTAACTTCTTTTTTACCTGTTATAACTATTTTTACAGCACCGCCACCGCTAGTTATTTCAAATTCTTTTGATTCTAACTGGGCTTGCATTTCTTCCATTTGTTTTTGCATTTTTTGCGCTTGTTTCATAAGGTTATTCATATTCATTCCACCAGGAAAACCTCCTCCAAAGCCGCCTCTTGCCATAATATATATCCTCCTTCAAAATTAATCTATTATTTCTTTATATAGTTTCTATATAATTTTAAACTATTTTTACCTTTAAATCAACCAAAATTTTTATTTATTAAAAATTTTTAAAATTATTCTATACTAACAATACCTTCAGGAAATAATTTTGCTATATCTTCAATATTATTAGTTTCTGGTTGTTCTTTAGGCTCATTATATGCCACATTTTTATACATATTATCATATTGCTCATCACATATTATCTTTATTTCATAATGTTTATTAAATAGCTCATAAAGAGCTTGTTGTATATCTTGTTTAATACGTTCTAAGCTACTTAAAAAAGGTTTTTTAGTTACAAGATATAAAAATTTATCTTCCAAGTTTTGTGGTGTAGCTTTTTGTAAATATATTTTTTCAGGTTCTTTAAATTTGTTTGTAACCATTTTATAATTGTCTATAACCATTTTAAAATCTTCAGAAATAGCTAGTTCTCGTGGTTTTATATTTTTTTGATTTTCATTTTGTATATTTTCTTTTTCAATATATACAGTTTTTATTTTAGTTTCTTCTAGCTTTTTTTCCAAAAAATTTATTTTTTGTCTTATATCTATAATATCTTCTTCTGCTATAGCAGAGCATAGCTTTATACAACCTGCCTCTAAAACTATCCTTTCATCAAAAGAATATTTTAAATTAGATTGTATTTTTGAAAATTCATCTATAAGTTTTATTAAATATTGTTTATCAATATTATTAGCTTGGCTTTTTAGTTTTTCTAGTTGCTCTTTAGATATATCTAAGTTATTATTTTCTTCTATAGATATGGTAGAAACTAGCAAATTTCTTAAATGGCTTATAAGATCAGAAACAAATTGGTTTATATCTCTTCCATTTTGTATCATTTCATCTATTATACAAATAACATCTATTTCAGAAAAATTGCATATAGCATCTACAAATCTAAAAAATATTTCATCATCAACCGCGCCTACTATTTCTAAAACTTTATTTAAAGTTATTTTTTCACCATAATAAAAAGATATACATTGATCTAATATGCTAAGGGCATCTCTCATAGCACCGTCACATATTTTAGCTATATAATATAGTGCATCTTCATCTATTTCTATTTTTTCATCTATCATATAGGCCTTTATAGCATCTACCATATCTACGTTACATATTCTTTTAAAATCAAACCTTTGGCATCTAGATAATATGGTTACAGGTATTTTATGTGGATCGGTAGTAGCCAAAATAAATATTACATAGGTTGGTGGCTCTTCTAAAGTTTTTAAAAGAGCATTAAAAGCACCTATAGATAGCATATGCACTTCATCTATAATATATATTTTATATTTGCCATCTGTTGGCGGATATTTTACTTCTTCTCTAATTTCTCTAATATCTTCAACGCTATTGTTACTAGCTGCATCTATTTCAGATATATTTAAATTTCTATTTTCATTAAAAGCTACACACATAGTACATTTGTCGCAAGGTAAATTATTTATAGGTTCTTTACAGTTTAATAATTTTGCAAATATTTTAGCCGTAGATGTTTTACCTGTTCCCCTTGTTCCACAAAATAAATATGCGTGGCTTATTCTGTTAGATTGTATTTGGTTTTTTAAAGTTTTTATTATATGTTTTTGTCCTATAACTTGTTCAAAATTTTTAGGCCTTAATTTTCTATATAAAGCTAAATAGCTCATATTATATCTCCTTTAAATATATTTACCAATGTTTAAAACTATTCTATCTTTTTTTGTTTTTCCTACAATGTCTAAAATTTTTATTCTACCTAACCCTCTAAGTGTTATTACATCAGTTGTCTTAACGTTTTTTGCACCATTTGGTTCTATAACAAAGTTTATAAAAGCCTTTTCCCCTTTTATATATTCAGAAACTTTACCTCTAGATATATTAAAAGCACCAGCTAAAACAGCATCTAGTCTAAGAGAAGATACTATAATATTTTTAGTTTCTAATTTTGGCTTTGGTATTATATAATCATTTAGGCTTAATATTTTTGTTTTTATTTTTGTTCTACCAACTTTTTCTAAATTAATGTTTATATAATCTATTATATCATTATTTAAAAAACATAAAGCTTTATTATCTTCTATAATAATATCGCCAACCTTCCCTCTATCAATACCAAGACCTAATAAAGAGCCTAAAAAATCTCTATGTGTAAGTTCTCTGCTATATTTTTCATTATATGTAACCTCTAATATTGATATAGGAAAAGATTTTTCTTCTGGCTCTATATATTCGGGAAAAAACCCAATAATAACTCTTTCGGCATTTTCAAAACCACCAAAACAAAAAATATTTTGATCTATATGTTGTTTTGATAAAAGACTATTTATCTCTAAATATTTTAACATAGGTAAAAATTCTGTAAAAGTAGGCTCATAATTTTTAATACAAAAGTTTAATTGATCTATTATTTTAGAAAATAATATTTTGTCATCTTTATTTTGTATGTTGCTTAATAACTGTTGTTTATTAATCATAATAAATCTCCTTTTGCTATATTAAACCTTTCATTTTTATTTATAAATATTTTACAGTATATATAAAAATAATACTAATTTAATTTTTATATAGTTATAAAAATTAACTCTAGCTAACAAACTAACTAGAGTTTTAAAATTATATATTTTATAGTGTAATATTAATAAATATTAGGTTAATAACTGTTAATTTTAACCTATAAGAAAGCTATGTAATATGTTTTGTATAATTTGTAAAATAAAAATTAAAATAATAGGAGAAAAATCTAACATCATACCATCACCTAAAGGAGATTTTCTTATTAGTTCTCTTATAGGGTATAACAATGGCTCAGATAATGCATAAATAATTCTAACTATTCCGTTGCTTCTATCAATAGGTATCCAAGATAATAAAACTCTTATTAATATAATAAAATTTATAAGTCTTATTAACATATCAAAAGATTCATATATTAAAATATTCATTATATCGCCTTCCTTTTATCTCCACATAGAATTAGGTAATTTTATACCACTAGCCTGCAATTTATCTTTAAGCTCTCCAGACATCTCTACGTTAACTGGAGCAATAATCATTATTTTATCAGATATAAGCTGTATGTTACATTCTAAAGCATAGCTAGCACCACATAAAAAATCACTTATTCTTTGAGAAATTTCATATTCTACACTCTCAAGGTTTACAACCACTATATTTCTATCTTTTATTTGAGATACAACATCTGATGCATCTTCTAAATTTGTTGGGTTAAACATACAAACACCCATCTGAACACTAGTATTTATATTTACAATATTAGATGGCCTTCTAGCAGAGTATCTGTTTAAAGAAGTTACGTTGCTAGTAGGTGGCCTTAAAGCCTCTCTGTCGTTGTCTTCGTCTTCATATTCTTCTATGTCGTCATAATCTTCTTCATACTCATCACCAAAAAATATATTTTTCATTTTATCCATTATACCCATTTATTCGTCCTCCAAAACTAATAATTTCTTTCACCAAATATACCTGTTCCTATACGAACCATATTTGCACCTTCTTCAATAGCTATATGATAATCATTTGTCATACCCATAGATAAATATTCCATATTTATATTATCTTTATTTTTTCCCTTTATGTCAACAAATAATTTTCTCATTTTTCTAAAATATTTTGCGTTATCTTTTGGTTTTTCAACAAAAGGTGCTACACACATAAGCCCATTTAATGTTATATTTTTAAAATTTTCTAATTTTTCTATAACATTAAATAAATCTTCTTCTAATAGGCCACATTTTGTTGGCTCATTAGCGATATTAATTTCTAAAAGAATGGGCATATTTTTGTTTAATTTTAAAGCCCTATTGTTTATTTCTGTTAATAACTTTAAGCTATTAACAGAATGTATAAGGCTAACTTTATCTATTATATATTTTACCTTATTAGTTTGCAAATTTCCTATAAAATGCCAATCTCCACCTTCTATTTTATCATATTTTTCTAAAAGCTCTTGTGCCTTATTCTCCCCAAAAGTATTAATACCTAAACTTTTTAAAATTTTTATACTTTCTATATCAATTGTTTTTGTAACACCTATAATTTTTATTTCGTCTACATTTCTATTAGAATTTATACAAGCTTTTTCAATATTGTTATTAATAATATGTAAATTTTTACATATAATGCTTTTATCTATCATTTAGCCGTTGTTTCCTCCCCCTTTACAACAGATAAATCTGGAGCATATCTATCATAAAGCTTAATAGTTTTATTTTTATTAGGATCTAATATTATAAATTGATCATTTTGTACAGAGTCTTCTGTGTCTATATTTTTAAAGTTATAAATTCCAGAGTTTACAACATAGACACCTTTTTTTGTAAATATTTCATTTAATTGTATTTCTTGTTTAGTTGATGGATTTATAATATAATCACCTATATCTATTATACCTGGAGATATAGATACATATGTATATTCTCCAGTTTCATCTTGTCCAGAAGTTTTTATAGGAACAACAGAAGCCTCTCCTGTTGTCGTTTTTTTAGTAATATTGTTATCTACAATATAACTTGAAGGAACTTTCAAAAGATCTTCTTCTGCAATAGCGTCTAGCTTTATTTTAAAGCCTTTTTTTGGTTTGCTAAGTTCAAAAGTTATGTTACGTCTGTCTATAAAATCTATCATATTTTTGTTAGATTTCATTAGAACATAGCTTTCTTTTTCTCCTGCTTCTATTTTTTCTACGATAACCTCTAAAGGTTTTAAATCTCCATTATCGTTAATATAAATATTTCTAGTTTCACCTTGTTCCCAACTAGATATACTTTCAGATTTTATATAGCTTGCTATGTAAAAATTATTATCTCTAACAATTTTAAAAATAGGATCTCCTTGTAAAACGTTTATTTTAAATTGAGGTTCTTCTTTCGGTTGCATCAACGTTTGCTCTTTTGTTAGCTTGTCTTTATTTTCAAAACTAAATACTTCTTCTAAACCATCTATATAATAAGATACTATACCTGCATCATTAGAAATAATATTTTCCATATTTTCATTAACTTGCTGTTCTTTTAAAGCTTTTTGACTAGATAAATCTTGAACACTACCTGTATTTTCAGATAATAACATTTGGTTTCTTATAGTAAGCTTTTTGCCAACGGTATCTTTTAACTCATAAATTTTTGATATATCATATGTGGATAAATCAGAAATAGATTTATCTAAGTTTTTTTGTATCTGATCATCTATTTTTTTTACATCTTCATAAAATATAGATAGCTCGTTTCTTTGCTCTTGTAATTGTAATATTTTTTCATTAATAAGCGCTATGTCTTCTTCTGCTGTTTTTATTTCAGTTTCATTTTTTATATTAGCTACAAGCTCACCTTTTTTTATTCTTTCATCTTCACCTTTGCTAAATGTAAGAATACCATTTTTAGATGTTTTATAAACTACCTCATCTCTAATGATAACCCCTTTAGCTTGTGTGCTGTCTTCTATAGCTCCATATTCTATCGTTTCATAATCTATAGGTTTTTTATTTAAACTTTTAGATATTGATACACCAAAATATGATATAATAATAGTAAACATAACAATAGTAAATAATTTTGATATTATAGATATATTTCTATTTTTAGGTTTTTTCTTAGCTCTATATATTTTTTTAGTTTGTATAGCTATGTTGTTATTTTGGTTATACTCTCTTCTATTATTATAATTACTATTTCTATTGTTATATGTATTATATCTAGTTTGTGTTGTATATCTAGTTTTAATGTTATTTTTGTTATATGTTCTGTTATAGGTAGGAACTTTTGGATAGTCTAGTTTATTATTTTGTTGCCTTCTTTTTTCAATACTAGTAATATTACTTTTAGTAACATTATTTTTGCTTTTTGTAGATTTATTTTTACTTAAACTAGGTTTTTTAACATTTTGTTTCTTTCTATCCATAAGTCACCTCCTTATAAATTTTAATAGCTTGTAATATATTTAAAGTATCATTTATATAATAATATAAATAAAAGTAAAGTAGTGATAAAATGAAACATTTAAAAAATTTAAGCTATTACATTATACCATTATTAGTTGCATTTTTCAATATATTAATTATAATTGTTCCAAATGCGGTTATATCTTCTGCACAAGCTGGGCTTTTATTATGGTTTAATAAAATATTACCATCTATATTACCTTTTCTTATAGGCACAAATATTTTAATACATTTAGGTTTTATAGATTTTTTAGGTGTATTGTTAGATCCTTTTATGAAAAGATTTTTCAATGTTTCTGGTTGTGGTGCTTTTGCCTTAGTTTTAGGTATGTTATCTGGTTATCCTGTTGGAGCAAAAATAACTGCAACTCTTAGAGAAAATAATAAAATATCTCAAATAGAAGCTCAAAGATTAGTTAGCTTTACCAATAATTCTGGCCCACTTTTTATAATAGGTGCAATAGGTATAGGTATGTTTAAAAATGTTAATGTAGGATATTTAATATTATTTATACATTATATAGCTGCTATAACTGTTGGCTTTATATTTAGCTTTTATAAACGCTCTGGACATATATTAATAAATAATAATATTTCTTTTAAAGAAGCTTTTTTAAAGCTAAAACTAGCAAAATTAAAAAATAACAAAACCTTTGGACAAATATTAGGAGAAAGTGTAAAAAGTAGCTTAGAAACAATTTGTATGGTTGGAGGCTTTGTAATATTATTTTCTGTTATATGTGAGCTTTTTAAAATATCTGGCATATTTGATAAAATAGGTAAAATAATATTTCCAAATAATATTGAGCCTTATAGCAATGGGATATTTATGGGCATTATAGAAATAACAAATGGTATAAATATTTTATCTTCTATAGAAGGCATAAATGGTATAATAATAGCTTGTGGTCTTGTATCTTTTTCTGGTTTATCTATATTAGCTCAAACATCTAGTATGATATATAAATCTGATATAAAAATGAATCTATATTTTATATCAAAATTATTACATAGTGTTTTTTCTATTTTATACGCTATTATATGTATACCTATTTTTAATAAAATATTAAATAATACTACTGTAACTACATTTAATTATATTGATAATGTAAATTTAAAATCTTCTAGTTTATATTTTATATTTAGTATATTTATTTTAATAATGTTATCTATTTTTTGTAAATACTTTTTTAGTAAAAAAAATAAATTTTGACAAGTTATACATATTTAATATATAATACAAATTAAAGATAAATAAAAGGCTGTAGGCTTCTACAGCCTAATTAAATTTTATTGTAGGTGAAATATGATAGAAATAATAATTGATAAAACAAACGAAAATCAAAGATTAGATAAATATCTTTTAAAATATCTTAATAAAGCCCCTAAATCTTTTATTTATAAAATGCTTAGAAAAAAAAATATAAAATTAAACAATAAAAAAGCAACTGGCAATGAAATTATTTTAAATAAAGATATTATAAATATATATTTATCTGATGACACTATAAATAGCTTTAAAGAAAATAAAAAGGTAGAAAAAACTAACCAAGATTTTAAAATAATATTTGAAGATAAAAATATTATTTTATGTTATAAACCTATAGGCTTAGTATCTCAACCTGATATAAATAATAAAAATAATTCTTTAAACGATCAACTTATTTATTATATGTATAATAATAAAGAATATGATTTATCTTCCGATTTTAAACCGTCTATTTGTAATAGACTAGATAGAAACACAAGCGGTATAGTAACTTTTGGTAAAAATTTAAAATCATTACAAAGTTTAAATAGTGCTTTTAAAGAAGATTTAATAGACAAATATTATTTAACCGCTGTTTATGGCAACATAACAAAAAAAGGATCTATAGAGCTTTATCATACAAAGAAAAATAACAAAGCTATATTATCTAAAAATTATTTGCCTAATAGCAAAAAAATAATAACACAATATGAGCCTATAGCAAATAAAGATAACAAAACCTTATTAAATATAAAGCTTATAACAGGTAAAACTCATCAAATTAGATCATCTTTAGAATATATAGGTTATCCTATAATAGGAGATAAAAAATATAATAACAATAATTTTAATAAAGATTTTAACTTAAAAAGCCAATTTTTACATTGTTATAAAATACACTTTAAAAAACAAAATGATTTTTTTAATTATTTATCAAACAAAACATTTACTTGTAAATATATAGATAATTCATTTAAAAATATACTTGATTTTTTTAATTATAAAATTTAAGGAGTTACTTATGAAAAATATTGAAATATATACAGATGGTGCTTGTTCTGGAAATCCAGGCGTTGGTGGTTATGGCATTGTATTTTTATATAAAAAGAATAGAAAAGAATTTTCTAAAGCATATAAAATGACAACTAATAATAGAATGGAAACAATGGCTGTTATAAAAGCTTTAAAAATTTTAAAAGAACCTTGCAATGTTACTTTATATACCGATTCTAGCTATATTGTAAATGCTATAAACAAAGGTTGGGTTTATAATTGGCAAAAAAACGGTTGGAAAAACTCAAGCAAAAAGCCCACACCTAATGTAGATCTTTGGCAAGAACTTTTACCTTTATTAAACATACATAATGTAAATTTTGTATGGGTAAAAGGCCACGCAGATAATGAAGAAAATAATAGATGTGATTTTTTAGCAAGAGAAGCCATAAAAACACAAAATCTTTTAGATGATAAAAATTATAAAAATTAATTAAAATAATAAATTTTAGTAAATTAATAAGATTAAACATAACTTAAACTTTACTTTTTTCATTAACTAATCACAATTAAAAAATAAAAAAATAAATAATTAATTTTAACGCAAACAGGTATGATTTCTTGTATCATACCTGTAAAAATTTATTTTTTAACTTTTTTCTACCCAAACTATTAACAAACCATCTTAATTGTTTACAATCTCATTAAAATATATTAATTTCTTCTTATGTGCATTTTAGCACCACCACTTTTATTTTCTTCTTTTGAAATTAAAAGACTAGATAAATTTTTAGAAACTTTTTTAGAACAAGCACGACAATATTGGCCACTTCTTATAGATATACCACATTTTTCACATTTTAAAAATTCTGCCATACCTTCGCTAACTTCTAGTCTACCTTCTCTTAAATATTTAAGTATTTTTTTAGTAGAAACCTCTGTTTCTTCAGCAACTTTATTAATATCTGCCCCTCTATTATCTCTTAAATAATTTCTAACTTTTTCAAACTCTTCTTCTTCTAATTTCATACATTCTCTACATATTAAACTACCACCAACAGGTGAAAATATCTTTTTACACTTTGGACAATTTTTTATAGACATATTCAATCCCCCTTAAAATTTATTTAAATTACGGATATATTATAATATTAATAATATTCTTTGTCAACATACTATATTATTTTAGTATATATTTTTCTATTACTTTTGCTACACCATCATTTTCATTGGTATCTGTAACATATTTCGCAACTTTTTTAACCTCATCAACAGCATTTCCCATAGCTACACCAAGGCCTGCCATTTCTACCATAGATATATCATTATAGCTATCACCTATAGCTATAATATTTTCTATATTTATATTTAGCTTTTCACAAAGACGCATTATGCTTTTGCTTTTATCTACATCTTTATTCATAAATTCTAAAAAGTAAGGTTTTGTAATAGTCATAGTCATTTTACCATTTATTTTAGGCTTTAACATTTCTTCCACTTCTTTTAAATGTTCAGGTGATTGTAACATTATTACTTTAACACATTTTTCAGGCAAACAAGCTTTAAAATCTTCATACATTTTAATAGGCATACCCGTTATTTCACTTTCAATATATGTATAAGGGTTATCGTGAGAAGTTATTATATAATCTCCATTATATGTATGTATAAAGCATTCATATTTTATAGCTAAATCATATAAATCTTCAACTTGTTGTTTAGTTAAATCTACTTCATAAAAAATTTCTTTTGTTTTATAATCTATAATTCTAGAGCCATTATAAGATAATATATAGCCTCCATATTTTTCTAATTCTAGTTCATCTGCTATGTTTTTTACCCCAAAAGTTGCTCTGCCAGAAGCTAAAACAACTTTAATACCTTTTTCTTGAGCTAATTTTAAAGCATTTTTGTTACCTTCAGATACTTTACCATTGTTTAATAACAATGTGTCATCTAAATCTAAAATTATCATTTCATAGTTCATAATAAATTACCTCTTAATCAAATTTTTTATTTACAGAATTTATCTCTAAAAGATAGCTATTTATAAATCTTCCTATATCTCCATCCATAACCGCCTGTGTGTTGCCTGTTTCTTCGCTAGTTCTATGATCTTTAACCATATTATAAGGGTGAAAAACATAAGATCTTATTTGGCTTCCCCAAGCAATATCTTTAACCTCACCTCTAATATCTGTTAGCTTTTCTTGTTGTTTTTCCAGCTCTAGCTTATAAAGTTTAGATTTTAACATTTTCATAGCAGTATCTTTATTTTGAAATTGCGATCTTTCGCTTTGACATTGAACAACAGTATTTGTAGGTATGTGGGTAATTCTTATAGCAGATGATGTTTTATTAACGTGTTGCCCACCTGCCCCACTAGCACGATAAGTATCTATTCTAAGATCATCAGGGTTAATGTCAAATTGTATTTCTTCAGTTATTTCTGGCATAACATCACAAGATGCAAAAGATGTATGTCTTCTACCAGAAGAGTCAAAAGGAGATATTCTAACTAGCCTATGAATACCTTTTTCACTTTTTAAATAGCCATAAGCATTTTCTCCATTTACTTGTATAGTAACAGATTTTATACCTGCCTCATCTCCTGCTAAAAAATCAAGCTCTTCATAGGTAAAACCTTCTTTTTCTATCCATCTTGTATACATTCTGTAAAGCATACTTACCCAATCACAAGCCTCTGTACCTCCTGCACCAGAATGTAGCGTTAATATAGCGTTATTTTTATCATATTCTCCATTTAAAAGAGTTGCTATTCTAAGCATCTCATATTCATTTAAAAATATTTCTTTTAATTCTTTTATTTCTAAAATTAAAGTTTCATCATCTTCTTCATTAGCTAATTGTATAAGAGTTACTATATCCTCATATTTACGTAGCAAAGAGTTATATTTTTCCACATTATTTTTTAAACCTTTTATTTTTTGGGACACTTTTTGTGCATTTTCTAAATCGTTCCAAAAATCTGGGTCGGCAGATATTTCTTCTAACTCTTCAATTTTTAAAATTTTATTAGCAATGTCAAAGAGATTCCCTCATTTCATTTAAATTTTGTTCATAAGGTTGAATATTATTATATATTTGTTCAAGTTCAAACAACATTTAATCACTTCCTTTAAAAATAATTACTTTATAAAATGGTATCTATAAAAATATAGATACCATAAAATATTAGTTATTAGCACCACAACATTGTTTATATTTTTTACCGCTACCACAAGGGCATTCATCATTACGTCCTATTTTAGGTTCAACACGCTTTTTAGGCTGTTTACCTAAGCTTTCATCTTTATTTGTAGATATAGGTGTAGCAACTTGCTCTCTTTCCATATGAGTTTCAACTCTTAAGTTAAACAAGCCTTTTATCGTATCAAATAAAATGTTATAGTTCATTTCTTCAAACATATCGTAGCTTAAATTTTTATATTCTATAATAGGATCCCTTTGTCCGTAAGCTCTAAGAGTAATACCTTGTCTCATTTGCTCCATATTATCTAAATGATCCATCCATTTTTGATCAACAACTCTAAGTAATATTACCCTTTCAAGCTCTCTAAGAGTTTCTGCTCCTATTTCTTCTTCTTTTTTATCATAAAAATCTTTAGCTCTTTCATATATACGTTCAACAAGTTTCTCTTTAGTAAGTGTATCTTTATCATCACCTTCTAAATATAAATGGTTTAAATGAAAAGGTGTAAGAGCTTCATTAAGGCCAATTAAATTCCATTGTTCAGGATATTCATCATCACCTATAAATAAATCAACTTGTCCTTGTATAACATTTTTTATCATAGGGTATATTTTTTCGTGTATATCTTCCCCAGTTAAAACTTTATATCTTTCTGCATAAATAGTTTCTCGTTGCTCATTCATAACTCTGTCATATTCTAAAAGGTGTTTACGAATAGAAAAGTTATTACCTTCAACTTTTCTTTGAGCATTTTCTATACTTTTTGTAAGAATTTTGCTTTCAATAGCTTCATATTCAGATATATTCATTCTTTCAAAGGTTTTCATAAGGTTATCGCCACCAAATAAACGCATAAGATCATCTTCTAAAGCGATATAAAATCTAGATTCGCCCTTATCACCTTGACGTCCAGAACGGCCTCTAAGCTGGTTATCAATACGTCTAGATTCGTGTCTTTCTGTACCAATAATTTTAAGCCCACCTAAATCTTCTACGCCTTCTCCAAGTTTAATATCTGTACCACGCCCTGCCATATTAGTAGCTATAGTGATAGCACCTTTTTGGCCAGCAAGCTCAACTATTTCTGCCTCTTTTTCGTGATATTTAGCATTTAAAACTTGATGTTTAATACCTTCTTTTTTAAGAAGTTTGCTTATTTCTTCAGATTTTTCAATAGTAACAGTACCAACTAAAACAGGTTGTCCTTTTTCGTAAGATTTTTTTACATCCTCAACGATAGCGTGTAACTTACCTTTTTCTGTTTTATAAACAACATCAGGGTGATCAATTCTTTGTACTGGCTTATTTGTAGGTATAACAACAACGTCCATACCATATATTTCTCTAAATTCGCTTTCTTCTGTTTGAGCAGTACCAGTCATACCTGACTTTTTAGTATATTTGTTAAAGAAATTTTGGAAAGTAACTGTAGCTAAAGTTTTGCTTTCTTTTTTAACAGTAACATTCTCTTTAGCTTCTATAGCTTGATGAAGCCCATCAGAATATCTTCTACCATCCATTAAACGTCCTGTAAATTCGTCAACTATAACAATCTCATCATCTTGCACAACATAGTCTTTATCTAAAAACATTGTATAATGAGCTTTAAGAGCATTGTTTATATGATGTTGTAACTCCAAATTATCTGGGTCTGCTAAATTTTCTACGTTGAAAAACTTTTCGGCTTTTTGTATACCCTCTTGAGTTAAAGTAGCTGTTTTGGATTTTTCATCTATAACAAAGTCTCCTTCTTCTTTAATCTCTTCTCTAGTCAAAGGATTTAAAGCCTCTTCTTCATTTAAAATTTTACCCTTTTTAAGGTTTTTTACAAAAGAATTGGCAACTTGATATAAATGAGTAGATTTTCCACTACTACCAGAAATAATAAGAGGTGTTCTAGCCTCATCTATAAGGATAGAGTCTACCTCATCTATAATAGCATAGTTAAGGCCTCTTTGAACAATCTCTTTCTCATAAACGGCCATATTATCTCTTAAATAGTCAAAGCCTAGCTCATTGTTAGTAGCATATGTTATATCACAAGCATATGCCTGTTGTCTTTCAGGCTTTTCCATATTGCTAAGTATAACACCAACGCTAAGGCCTAAAAATTGGTGTATCTGTCCCATTTGCTCAGCATCACGCTTAGCAAGATAATCGTTTACCGTAACTATATGAACCCCTTTTCCAGCTAAAGCATTAAGGTATGCAGGAGCAGTAGAAACCAATGTCTTACCTTCACCTGTTCTCATTTCTGCAATACGCCCTTGGTGTAATATTATACCACCTATAAGCTGCACTCTAAAATGTTTCATACCAAGAACCCTCTTGCCAGCCTCTCTAACAACAGCAAAAGCCTCTGGTAAAAGCTGATCTAAAGTTTCTCCTTTATTATATCTATCTTTAAACTCTTGTGTTTTAGCCTTTAATTGTTCATCAGATAATTTTGTCATTTCTTCATCTAGCTTCTCAATTTTATCTACAATAGGCATAATTCTTTTTAATTCTTTTTCACTGTAATTTCCAAATATTTTTTCTATAAGACCAAACACTTTAACACCTCTCTAATTTATTTTAAGTATCTCAATATAGTTTAACAGAAAACCCATAAACATTGCAAGGAAAATTTAATTAAAATTAAAAATTATCAATAATATAAATAATATATATTATTTACAAATTAAAACATTTATATTTATGTATTTTGTTACCATTTATTGTTATGTAGCTCTCCCTCTTTCAATAAATTTATAAAATTATTTTGCCTAAGGGCTTCATATAAAACTATAGCAGCTGCATTAGATAAGTTTAAAGACCTATATTCTGATAACATAGGTATCCTTATACAAGTTTCTTTATAATCTAATAATATGTCTTCTGGTATACCTTTAGATTCTTTTCCAAACATAATAAAGCAATTTTCATCATAAGAAACTTGGTCATAAGTTTGTTTAGCTTTTGTAGTGCCCATAAATATTTGTGGATTATTGTTTTTTTCTAAAAAATCTTTAAAATTTTCATAATAATATACATCTAGTTTATCCCAATAATCAAGGCCAGAGCGTTTTAAAGATTTATCATCTACCAAAAAGCCTAAAGGTTTTATAAGGTGTAATTTTGTACCTGTAGCAACACAAGTTCTACCTATGTTACCAGTATTAGCTGGTATTTCTGGTTCTAATAGTACTATATTCATTTTATCCCTCTATCCATACGTTAATTTCAAATATTTTACCAGGCTCAAGCTCTAAAGGAATTGATATAAATTTTTCAACATCACATTTGCTAAAATTATCATCTAAAACTGGTATTGTAATATCTACAAATTTGCCACTATTTGAAAAAACTGTAGCTATAGCACCAGATATCATATTAGAAAGCTCACAAATAGCACTTTTAGATATATCATCTAGGGCAGTAACTTCCATAAACATCATTTTTGATGCTATAAATAAAGCTACATTTAAATCAAATGAGTAGTTAACTTTACCTTTTATATCTCCAAAAATACCTATAGTTATATTAAGTTTATCTTCAAATGGTTTATTTTTTACAGAAACTTTACCCATTTTACTCTCTACATTACAAACAGATGTTAAAACCTGCTTAGTCCCTTGTATAAAAGGGTTTATAACTTCTACATTCATTAAATAAATTCTCCCCCTTAAACGAATAATTTAAAAATTTTATGTCTATACACACTATTTTACTATGAATTGATTTTTTTTTCAAGATTTATTTAAAAATAATAACGACTAAATATACAAAAATATAAATAAAAAATTATATACTTAAAATTTAATATGTTAATATATAGTATCTTTTATAAATATAATTTTCTGCAATATATAATAACATTAGATTAGATTATAAATAAAAACATAGATAATATATATTTTATTTACACCATATATAACCTATATACAAAATTAAAAATAAATGTTATAATAAAAATAACAAAAAATATATAGTTAGGAGAATACTTATGAAAAATAAATACACATTTTTACAACCTACATACTATAAAGATTTCCAATGTTCTGGTAGTAATTGTAATCTTAATTGCTGCAATTATAATTGGAATATAACTATAGATAAGGACACTTATCTAAAATATAGAAACGTAAAAGAACCTAAAGATTTCTTAGAAAAATTAAATAAATATGTAAAAAGAAATAGAAATTCTAAAGGTAAATTAGATTATGCAAAACTAGTACAAATAGATATTAAAAGCACTATAAATTTTACAAACATTGAAGATGATTTAGAAAAAAAAGTACAAGAAGATGTTTTTATTAAAGGCTGCTCTTTTCAAGATGAAAATGGCTTATGTGAAATACATAAAAATTTAGGTATAGATGCACTTAGTTACACTTGTAAAATTTTCCCTAGAATTTTTAATAATATGTTTGGTAACTATGAACGCAGTCTATCCTTAGGTTGTGAAGAAGTTAGCAAACTTTTATATAATGCTAAAGATGGTGTTGGCTTTGAGCTTGTTGAAGTAGATGATACTCAAATAAATTTAAAAAATGCATATTTAATAGATTTATCAAAAAGTAAATCTCCATTTTTACAATATTTTGATACAGCTAGACTAATTTGTCTTAACATATTACAATTAGATGAGCTTAGCATTGATAATCGAATGATTTTATTAGGAGCTTTTATGTTTAAACTTGATGAACTTGTTCAAAATAAAAATTTTGACAGTATACCAACTTATATGGATACATTTTTAAATAATATTTCTGCCTATGAACCTTTATTTAATATAAAAACTGTTCGTCAAGATAACTTTTTAGAAATTATTGTAAAAAGTATATTATTTATATCTGGTAAAGGTGGTAGAGCAGATACTGTTTTTGATTTACATAATATTATGGTAAAATTAAAATTAGCTCATTCAGCAAATTTACAAGATAGAATAATATCAATTAAAATAGATGGTGAAGAAACTTTATATGAAAATAATGAACCTATAGAAAGTCCTTTAGTTACATTAGAAGATGGTAGTGTAATATCTAAAGTATATACAAAATATAAAGAAAATGTTGAAAGGCTTATGGAAGGAAAAGAATACTATATAACAAATTTACTTTCTCATATTTTCTTTTCTAAAAGCTATCCTTTTGACGGTACAAGCATTAAAGATTGTTATATTAATTTCGTTTGGTGCTATTGTTATTATAAAGGTTTATTAGCTGGATATTTAGGCGAACGTGAAACTTTAGATGAAGATTTACTTCACAGAATATGTACAATAACAGGAAGAACTCTTGTTGACCAAAACCAAACATTAAGAAAGTTTTTAACAAATTTAAAAGATAATAATTTAGATAATTTACCATTTTTAGCAGTATTAATAAAAAGTGCCTAATATATAAAAAAGCTACTTAAATTTATAGGTAGCTTTTTTATTATTTATTTTTAATATTTATATAAAAAAGGATAAAAAGTATACTACCTAATAAGGTAGTATACTTTTTATTACTCTTCATCATCTTCATAATCTAAAGCGTGGTAATCTTCGTAGAAATCATCTTCATCATAATAAAAATCATCATCTTGAGATAATAACTCCATTTTGTTTTTCACTTTAATAATTAAAAACACAATAATTACTAAAGCTATTACAAAACCTGATACAATAAATAATGCAGTTCTATTGCTTATTTTTTTAGAAAACTTTTCAAGCTCTCTTTTTAACTCTTGGATTGAATGTTCTGTTTTCATACTAAATCCTCCTTATATGATTTTTATTTTTTGTAAAAAATCTTCTTTTATGCTGATTATACTCAGCATAAGCACGTTTCATCATTTGTCTTTCATCATTAAATTTGAGCAAATAGTATGCTTCGTGCTCTTTATAGTATCCAGCGTCAACGAAAAACTCTTCTGCTTGTGGCTTACAATAAAAAGAATCTGTTGTCATAAGATACCAATGTACTGTTTTGTTAATAATATCTGAGCTACCTTTAAAAGTATATACAGTTTTGCCAATATATTTTATTATTTTGGCAGAAGCACCAGTTTCTTCTTTAACCTCTCTTAGTGCTGTTTGTTTAAAAGTTTCACCTTCTTCAACAGTACCTTTTGGCATAACCCAACCCATATATCGCCCATTTTGATTTTTATAAAGCAATAAGACCTTTCCACGATGAATCACAACACCTCCGCAACTAACAGCTTCTATCACAATTAATTCCTCCGATGTTATAGCATTGGTAGCATAAGCTAATTAATTTTATACAAAATAGGTTTGTTTATATAAAATTTTATTATGGTTCTATGCCAATTTATATTTAGCAAAAAATTAGTTAAAGAACCTTTAAGCTCTTAATAAGAGTATACTCCTTTTATAATAATTTTTCAATAAAAATTTTATATTTTTTCAATATTTTTTTATATTAATTTTATAGTAATTATTTAAAAGGGGATATTTTTATATAATATTTTACCCTTTTTAAGCTTACGATAGTTATATAAACAAAAAACATTATAAAAAATATATTACTATATTTAATATTTGTAAATAATAATAAATCATATATACCATGTATAAATATAGGCACTATTAAAGAAAATATTTTAATTTTTTTATTAAAAAATTTTTCTCTAGATAAATAATATCCCATATATATGCCAAACATAGCGTGAGCTGGTATAGAAAAAATAGCTCTAGCTATTCCCGTATATATACCACCTAATATAGGATTAAATACATATAGTATATTTTCTATTGTAGCAAACCCTAAAGATATATAAACTGCATATAAAATACCATCAAATGGTTCGTTGTAATTAATATTTTTATATATCAAAAATATTAATATAATATATTTATATGCTTCTTCTACAAAAGCTGCCACCATAAAAGATACAAAAAAAGGATAATATATAGAGCTACTAGCCGGTGCAAAAGACATAACATATCTTTCTGTAAAAACTATAGGTATAGAAGATAACATACCATATAAAGTTCCTGTTAATGCAAGTTTTATCGGTTCTTTTTCATATTTATCTTTAATATATATGGTTAATAATATTATAACAATAGGAGCAAGGCATACATATATTAATTTTCCCATTTTTTCTCCTTAAAAAATAATTTTATCTAACTATATAATTGTATTTTTAAATATTTTTTATACATTTTTTTATAATTTTTTCATAATCCTTATATCGCTACCAAAAAATTTTATCATTTCATAATTTCCATATAATCTAGACACAATTCTACTAGAATAATTTTTTGTTAGCTCCTCTGGATATAAATTTGTGGATATTATTGTAGATTTTTTATTTAATATACGACTATTTATAATATCAAAAAGTTCTGTTATAGAAAAACTGCTTATAAATTCTGTACCTAAATCATCTATTATTAATAAATCTGCCTCTTTTGCAAGATCTAAAATTTCTTTGTTTACATCTTGATTATCTTTGTTAAATTTTTCTTTTTCAAACATTTCAAGCAAGCCAAAAGCTGTAACATATAAAACTATTTTCCCCTTGTCTAAAAGCTCTTTAGCTATACTCCTACATAAAAATGTTTTACCAAGCCCAGGGTTACCATAAAAAACTAAATTTTTAAATTTTTCATCAAACTCTTCTATAAAAAGGCTACATCTTCTCATTATAAGCCTCATATTACCATAAGGAGAATCACCATTTTTTTCATCAATCTCTTTAGAATAATAATCTAAAGAAAAATTTTCAAAGTTTTCTGTTTTTATTATTTCTGCTATGTTAGACATATCATAAGCTTTATTTATTAGTTTTTGTTTAAAACATTCACATTTTTTATTATTTATAAAACCTGTATCTTTACATTTTTTACAACTATAAACATCATCAAAATAATTTTTAGCAAAACCGTTCTGCTCCATAAGAAGTTTTTTCTCTTTTTTTAGTTTTTCTGTTATATTTTTTATTTCATCTATATATTTCAGTTTTTCATCTTTGTTTGCATATATAATAGCTTTAGATATTTTTATACCTGTCATATTAAGCTCTTCATCTATTTCTTTTATTCGTGGGCATTTTTTATAACAAAGCTCCTTTTTCATATCTATTTTTTTTCTAGCTTCATCTGATAAATATTCATATGCTTCTAAAACACTTTTATATATGTTTTTAGAAATTGTCATCTTCTATTCCCTCCCTTAAAGTTTTTAGCTCTATTTTTCTAAGTAGTTCATAATCTAAAGGCTCTTGTTTATAATTTACAAATTTATTAGTGCCATGATTATAATTGTTATTACGATTAAACATTCTTTCTGAATTTTTTTGTTTTTCTTCATTTTTAGTTTTTACATAATTTTCATAATCAATATCTAATTTTTTAATATCCTCTAAAGATTTAACATTTTTTTCATACCAATTTGTTAAAATAGAGTTTGCATAATCAAAGCTGGGATTACCTGTTTTTCTATTAGCTCTTATACAAGCCTCTTCTATTATATTTAAAGGCATTTTATATTCTAATAGCCATTTTTTCATAAAAGTTTCTTCTCGTTTATCTGGTGTTCTATTTCTTATCCCAAAAAAGCTCATTATTTTTTTAAAGTCATTGTTATATATTTTTAAATAGTTTTCTACCTTTTCCACACTATCAATATTATTCTCGTACCAATCTATAGCTATTTTTTCTATATAATTAAGGTTATTTTTTCCATTTTCAATACAGTATGTAAATAAAACAGCTATCAACTCTAAAGACATACCATAATTTTCATATAAAGATATTAAAATATCTCTATCTTTGTAACTTAAAGTTTTAGCTAGTTTTTTTTCTGCTAATCTAAATAATTGTTGTATATTTTCTTGTTGGCTATAAAAAGTAACTTGTTCTTCTGAAAGAGATTTTTTTTCAATATTTATAATTTTATTTTGTTTAAAAATATCACTTTTATCTTCTTCATTTATGCTAAAAAATATAATTTCTACTTTGCCTTCTATTTGTTTGTATGATATAATATTTTCATATTGCCAATATTCTAAAGATTTAATTATATCAGATGCCAAAATATTTAAATCTTTAGATATATTTTCTAAATATATATCTTCTTTGTTTATAGTTTTTTTTAATAAATATATATATACTATAACAAAGCTAGGGTTTGCTTTTATCATATACCTTTCTATAAAATTATTATATAAAGGTACAAAAGAAAAATAACTATTCATAATACAACCTCACAAAATAATAATAATA
>CAMMIW010000004.1 GCA_946497035.1 uncultured Eubacteriaceae bacterium
TAGACAACAACATTGATATTATATACAACATAAAATTAATAAATTTGCTTTTTTTTTAATAATATATTATAATTTAGAAAAATATACATAAAGGAGGAATACAAATGAAAAAGATTGTTGATATACTTTTTGGTAGAGCAATGATATTATTATTAGCATTTTTTATACAAATTGCCTTAATTATATTTGTTGTATTTAAGTTTCAAGAATACTTTTTTTATTTTTATCTCGTAGGTATTTTATTTAGTATATTAATATTGTTATTTTTAATTAATAGCAATATGAATCCATCTTATAAAATAGCCTGGATTATACCTATAATGCTTTTTCCCCAGTTAGGTTGGATATTTTATGCATTATTTAGTAGCGGAAGATTTAGCAAAGTAACAAAAAAGACCCAAAAAACCTATTATGCAAAACATATAGAAGATTTATCTAAGGTTATAATAAAAGATAAAAATATTTTGCATAAGCTAGAAAAAGACGACATTATATCTATGAGACAAGCTAAATATCTTATAGATTATGGTGAAAGCCAAATATTTGAAAATAGAAAAAGCAAATATTTTAAAATAGGTGAAGACTATTACAAAGCTCTATTAGAAGAATTAGAAAAAGCCGAAAAATTTATATTTATGGAATATTTTATTATATCTGAAGGTAAAATGTGGGATGGTATATTAGATGTTTTAAAAAGAAAAGCAAAACAAGGTGTTGAAGTACGTTTAATATATGATGATTTTGGTTGTATAATGACTTTACCTAAAAATTATGATAAAGAGCTAGAAAAATATGGTATAAAATGTAGTATATTTAATCCTGCTAATTTAATATTTACTGTTATATACAATAATAGAACACATAGAAAAATAACAGTTATAGATGGTAAAGTTGCTTTTACAGGTGGCGTTAATCTTGCTGATGAATATATAAACGAGATAGAACGTTTTGGACATTGGAAAGACACAGGTATAATGATAAAAGGTGAAGGTGTTTGGGGCTTTACAATAATGTTTTTAAACATTTGGAAGTTTTTAAGAAAAGTAGATGAAAACTTTTTACAATATAAAGCTAAAGATGAAGATATAGAATGTATAGAAGAAAATGACGGATATATAATTCCTTTTAGTGATAGCCCTCTTGATAAAGAAATAGTTAGTAGTAATGTTTTTATGAACCTTATTAATAGTGCTACAAAATATATTTATATAAATACACCTTATTTAATAATAGATTATGAAATGACTTCTGCTTTATGTATGGCTGCTAAAAGAGGCGTTGATGTTAGAATAGTTACACCTTTTATACCAGATAAAAAAAGTGTATTTGAAGTTACTAGATCTAATTATCAAACGCTTATAGAAAGTGGTGTTAGCATATATGAATATACGCCAGGGTTTATACACGCTAAAAGCTTTGTTGTAGATGATAAATATGCGGTTATAGGCACAATAAATTTAGATTATAGAAGCCTTTATTTACATTTTGAATGTGGCGTTTGGATATATAAATCTAAAACAATATTAGATATGAAAAAAGATTATTTAGATACATTAGAAAAATGTAATATGTACACATTAGAGCAATGTTATAGGGTTTCTTCTATAAGGAAGCTTTATAGATCTATATTGCAAATATTTGCTCCTTTATTGTAAAATTTTATATTAAAAATAAAGTACATTTTAAATATTTTTATAAAGATAAGAATAGTTATAAAAAATAATGAGTTCTTATCTTTGTTTTTATAAAATATAACATATAGTTATATAAATTAAATATATGTAAAGAATTTATAGCTATTATTAAAAAAACTATTGACATATATTATTAAATATGATATATTATACAAGTAAATTAAATGCCTTGCGGACATGGCGGAATGGCAGACGCGCTAGACTTAGAATCTAGTTCCTAGGAGTGTGGGTTCAAGTCCCACTGTCCGCATGTTTTAACCACTATTTATTTAGTGGTTTTTTTTGTGTTTATTATTTTATTATCGGGGTATAAATAAAAAGGAAAGGTTAATATATAACTTACAATTTTTATAATGATAATAATATTATACAGAGTTATTTTAAAAATGTATTTTAAGAAAATATAAAAAAATTTGGTTAAAATTATTGACTTTTTTGCCATTTAATGATAAAATTTATAAATGTGTTTATGTATTATAACTACTTACAACACAGAAGTATTTAAATTTTACAGGGAGGTGCAATTAATGCCAACATTTAATCAGTTAGTTAGAAAAGGTAGACAAACTAAAATTGAAAAATCTACTGCTCCTGCTTTACAAAAAGGGTTAAACTCTCTTAGAAAAAAGCAAACTAACATGAGTTCTCCACAAAAAAGAGGAGTTTGTACATCTGTTAAAACTGCTACACCTAAAAAACCTAACTCTGCTCTTAGAAAAATCGCTAGGGTTAGACTTTCTAACGGTATAGAGGTTACAGCTTACATTCCAGGTGAAGGACATAACTTACAAGAGCATAGCGTTGTTCTTATTAGAGGTGGTAGAGTAAAAGACGTACCTGGTGTTCGTTATCACATCATTAGAGGTACACTTGATACTGCTGGGGTTGCTGATAGAAAGCAAGCTCGTTCTAAATATGGCGCTAAACGTGCTAAAGCTAAAAAATAATTTTAGCAAAATTTAATATTTTAAATGCCGTGTACTTTAAATACTCTGTTTATGGTATTTGGTTGTGCATAGGCATGAAATGGCATTTTTAAAATGTCAAGTACCGTTGAATTAATATATTTGATTAAGGAGGGAAGAATCGTGCCACGTAAAGGTCATGTTTCGAAAAGAGAAGTACTACCAGATCCAATGTATAAAAGTAAAGTAGTTACTAAACTTATAAATTCTATTATGCTTGATGGAAAAAAAGGTATTGCTCAAAAAATAGTTTATGGTGCATTTGCTATCGTTGAAGAAAAAACTGGTAATCCTGGTTTAGAAGGTTTTGAGCAAGCTCTTAACAATATTATGCCTGTTCTTGAGGTTAAAGCTCGCCGTGTAGGTGGTGCTACTTATCAAGTGCCTATCGAGATTAGACCAGAAAGAAGACAAACTTTAGGTCTTCGTTGGTTAACTATGTATAGTAGAAAAAGAGGCGAAAAAACTATGGAAGCTCGTCTTGCAGGTGAAATAATGGACGCTATCAATAACACTGGTGGTGCTATTAAGAAAAAAGAAGAAACACACAAAATGGCAGAAGCAAACAAAGCTTTCTCTCATTACAAATGGTAATTTAAAATTTTTTAAAATTATTAAGTTTCTTAAAGATAAAATAAAAAATTTCAGTTTATATATATAAAATTAATAAAGGAGGAATAAGTGTGTCTAGAGCATGCCCACTTGAATTAACAAGAAATATTGGGATTATGGCCCACATTGATGCTGGTAAAACTACTCTTACTGAGCGTATCTTATTCTACACTGGTCGTAATTATAAAATAGGCGATACTCACGAAGGTACTGCCACTATGGACTGGATGGAACAAGAGCAAGAAAGAGGTATCACTATTACTTCTGCTGCTACAACTACTAAATGGAGCATTGGTAATGGTCCTATGCACCGTATCAATATTATAGATACACCAGGACACGTTGACTTTACTGTTGAGGTAGAGCGTTCTCTTCGTGTTCTTGATGGTTCTGTTGGTGTATTCTGTGCTAAAGGTGGGGTTGAACCTCAATCTGAAACTGTTTGGAGACAAGCAGATAGATACAACGTACCTCGTATGGCCTTTGTAAACAAAATGGATATTATGGGGGCAGACTTTTATAACGTTGTTTCTATGATTAAAGACAGACTTAAAGCTAATGCTGTTCCTGTGCAACTTCCTATTGGAGCAGAAGATGACTTCGTAGGTATTATTGACCTTATGGAGATGAAAGCTTATATCTATAAAGATAAGCAAGGTACAGATATTTCTGTAGAAGATATTCCAGCAGATATGGTTGATAAAGCTAACGAATATAGAACTCAAATGATTGAATCTATTGCAGAAACATCTGACGAGCTTATGGACAAATATTTTGAAGAAGGCGAAGAAGCTTTCACTATGGAAGAGCTTAAAAAAGGTCTTCGTGAAGCTTGTATAGCTTGTAAAGCTGTTCCTGTTTTCTGTGGTTCTGCTTACAGAAACAAAGGGGTTCAAAAGCTTCTTGATGGTGTATTAGAATATATGCCAGCTCCTACTGATATACCTGCTATTAAAGGGCATATCCCAGGAGATGAAGAAAATGAAATCGAAAGAATTTCTTCTGATGATGAGCCTTTCGCAGCTTTAGCGTTCAAAATTATGAACGACCCATTTGTTGGTAAACTTGCATTCTTTAGAGTTTATTCTGGTGTATTAGAATCTGGTTCTTACGTTTACAACTCTGTTAAAGGTAAAAAAGAACGTATTGGACGTATCCTTCAAATGCACGCTAACTCTCGTGAGGAAATAGATAAAGTTTATGCAGGGGATATTGCAGCGGCAGTAGGTTTAAAACTTACTACTACTGGTGATACTCTTTGTGATGAAAACAATGAGGTAATACTTGAATCTATGAACTTCCCAGAGCCTGTTATATCTGTTGCTATCGAGCCTAAAACTAAAGAAGGTAGAGATAAAATGGGTATAGCTCTTGCTAAACTTGCTGAAGAAGATCCAACTTTCAAAACTTATACTAACCAAGAAACTGGTGATACTATTATCGCAGGTATGGGTGAGCTTCACCTTGAGATTATCGTTGATCGTCTTTTAAGAGAGTTTAAAGTTGAGGCTAATGTTGGTGCACCACAAGTTGCTTATCGTGAAGCATTTAGAAAAGATGTAGATGTTGAAAGCAAATATGCTAGACAATCTGGTGGTAAAGGTCAATATGGTCATTGTAAAATCAGATTTGAAGTTATGGACGCTAACGAAGGTAAAACTTACGAGTTTGTTAACGAAATCGTTGGTGGTGCTATACCTAAAGAATATATACCAGCTGTTGATAAAGGTATACAAGAAGCTATGCAGTCTGGTATTATTGGTGGATACCCTGTTGTTGGTTTAAGAGCTGTATGTTATGATGGTTCTTACCATGAGGTAGACTCTTCTGAAATGGCGTTTAAAATTGCCGGTTCTATGGCATTTAAAGATGCTATGAAAAAATCTGACCCTGCTTTACTTGAGCCTATTATGAAAGTAGACGTTACTGTACCTGAAGATTATACAGGTGAGGTTATTGGTGATATGAATAGCCGTCGTGGTAGAATTGAAGGTATGGAACCTTTAAACGGAATGCAAGTTGTTCACGGTTTTGTACCACTTGCAGAAATGTTTGGTTATTCTACAGATCTTCGTTCTAAAACTCAAGGTCGTGGTACTTACACTATGGAAGTTCACCACTATGAAGCAGTGCCAAAAAGCATTCAAGAGAAAGTTGCTGCTGGTAGATCTCAAGAATAATTATTATATTAACATTTTTAAGCTTGTAAAAATAGCTTAGTTTGATAATATATTCTAATAAAAAATATTTGTAAAAAATGCAATTAATACTTGCATTTTTTACAAATATTAACTATAATAAATATAAACATTATAAATTTATATTTTCTATTTAAGGAGGAAAATTTTAATGGCTAAGGCAAAATTTGAAAGAAATAAACCACACGTTAATATTGGTACTATCGGTCACGTTGACCACGGTAAAACTACTTTAACAGCTGCTATCACTAAAACTTTAGCAGATAGATATCAATTAGGTAGTGCTGTTGATTTTGATAAAATCGACAAAGCTCCAGAAGAAAAAGAAAGAGGTATCACTATCTCTACTACTCACGTAGAATATGAAACTCCTAACAGACACTACGCTCACGTTGACTGTCCAGGACATGCTGACTACGTTAAAAACATGATCACTGGTGCTGCTCAAATGGACGGTGCTATCCTTGTTGTTGCTGCTACAGATGGTCCTATGGCTCAAACTAGAGAGCACATTCTTCTTTCTCGCCAAGTAGGTGTTCCTAAAATCGTTGTATTTATGAACAAATGTGATATGGTTGATGACGAAGAGTTATTAGAATTAGTTGAAATGGAAATTACAGATCTTTTAGCTGAACAAGGATTTGAAGATTCTCCAGTTATTAGAGGTTCTGCTTACCAAGCTCTTCAAGATACTTCTGGCGAATGGGGCGACTGCATCATCAAATTATTTGAAACTATTGATGAATATATCCCTAACCCAGAAAGAGATTCTGACAAACCATTCCTTATGCCTGTAGAAGACGTATTCTCTATCACAGGTCGTGGTACAGTTTCTACTGGTAGAGTAGAAAGAGGTACTCTTAACGTTTCTGACGAGGTTGAAATCGTTGGTCTTACTGAAGAATCTCGTAAAGTAGTTGTTACTGGTATCGAAATGTTCCGTAAACTTCTTGATACTGCTGAAGCTGGTGACAATATCGGTGCTCTTCTTCGTGGTGTTCAAAGAGATGAAATCGAAAGAGGTCAAGTTTTATGTAAACCAGGCTCAATCACTCCTCACACTAAATTTACTGCTCAAGTTTACGTATTAAAAGCTGATGAAGGTGGCCGTCATAAACCATTCTTCAACAACTATAGACCACAATTCTACTTCAGAACAACTGACGTTACTGGTGTTATCAATCTTCCAGAAGGTACAGAAATGTGTATGCCTGGTGATAACATTGAAATGACAATCGAACTTATCTCTCCAATCGCTATGGAAGAAGGTTTACGTTTTGCTATCCGTGAAGGTGGTAGAACAGTAGGTTCTGGTGCGGTTGTTTCTATTATCGAATAATTATAATGTTTTATAAGACAAAGTACTTTTGTGCTTTGTCTTTTTATGCTTAATTTTGTTTTTGAGTTAAATAAAAAGTTAAGAGTTTATTATAGAAATATATTTATTAGCCTATTTTTTATAGTTGTAAAAAAAATTATAATATGTTAAAATTTTTATATACTTTTAAAATTAATATAAAAGGGGTATTTATTATGTTTAGAATAGTTACAGTAATGACTACAACTATAATTATTGTTGCATTTATTAGAATATTAATGAAAAGGGCAGACAATGGTTTTGATAAATCTGTAAATGCTTTTTTAGAAAGAGAAAATAATGCTAACAGTATAAATAAAGATTTTAATACGTTAAATATTACATTTGTAAAACCATCTAAAACCTTACCTTTTAGAGAATATGAAAATATACCTGAATATAAAAATATTATAAAAAGGCAACAGCTTGTTAAAAGAAAACTAGATTTAGAAATGATAAAAATACCTTCTAACCTTACAAATACAGAACTTAAAGAAATGTATGGAAAAAATAATTTTGATAAAATATTTAAGTTAGAAGATCATTATAATGTATATGTAAGAAGTTTATTTGATTGGGCTAAAGAGCTTTATAACCTTAATAATATATATGATTGTAAAAAAGTATTGTTAGAAGCAGTTAGGTTGGAAGCTAATATTAGTCAGGTTTATATATTATTATCACAAATATATTTAAAAGAAAATGATAAAAATAGTATTTTAAAATTAAGAGATACTGTAGAAAATATGGATTTATCTTTAAAAAGCAAAGTTTTAGAAGAAATTTCAAAATATATATAATTATATAAGGAGTTATTATGGCATTTACAAAAAATCAGTTACAAGCTATAAATGAACGTAATAATAATATACTTGTTTCTGCTGCCGCTGGCTCAGGTAAAACAACCGTTTTGGCAGAAAGAATAATAAATAAAATATTAAATGATAAAGTAGATGTAGATAAGCTATTAGTAGTTACATTTACTAAAGATGCGGCAGAAGAGATGAAAGAGCGTATTGTTAAACGTATAAATATAGAGTTAGAAAAAGATAGTGAAAATACTTTTTTAGCAGAGCAGTTAATTAGAATAAATAAAGCGCAAATATCTACTATAGATGCTTTTTGCTCTAAAGTTGTAAAAAATCATTTTAAAATTTTAGATATAGACCCTAATTTTAAAATAGGTGATAAAGGTGAATTTGATATATTAATAGATGAAGCTTTACAAAGTTTTTTAGATTGCTACTATGAAGAAAATAAGGAGGAATTTATTAATCTTGTAGATTCTTTTACAAAAGGTGCTAATGATGATGCTTTTAAAAATATATTTTTAAAAATATATTTTAAGGCTCAAAATTTACCATATCCTAAAAAATGGTTAAAAAATGCTTATAAACAGTTTGATATAAATACAGAAGAAGATTTATTTTCATCTACTATTTTTATTAAGCTAATGGACTATATAAAAGAAATATTAGAAGAAGCTCTTATTATATTTGATAGAATAAAATTTATATCTACAGGAGAGCTAGATTTTAATAAAAATAGTAACGATAATTCTACAATAGAAGATTTTTTAACAGAAGAATTTTTTATTTTTAAAAATATGATATATGATATAGAAAATGAAAACTATAAATCTTTTTTTAATAGCTTGTATAATATAAAATTTAAAATGTGGAACAAAAAGTTTTTAGCAGAAAATATAGAGTTAAAAGAAGAAATAAAAGGTTTGAGAGATTTATGTAAAAGTTTTATTAAAGATGATATTTTAAAAAAGTTTTTTAGCCAATCTATAGATGAGATTATAGAAGATATTAAAATTATTTATCCAATAATTAATACTTTATGTAATCTTATTATCCAATTTGATGATTATTTTATGGATATAAAAAAACAAAAAAATATATATACTTTTAGTGATATAGCACATTTTTGCTTAAATATTTTAGTAGAAGATAATAAACCTACGTCTATTGCCAATCAATATAAAAACATTTTTGAAGAAATAATAATAGATGAGTATCAGGACAGCAACTCTATACAAGAAATTTTATTATCTTCTATAGCTACTAATAATAGATTTATGGTAGGAGATATAAAACAATGTATATATAGGTTTAGACAGGCTAACACGACTATATTTAACGAAAAATATAACGGTTATTTTAATGGAACTTTAAATGGTAAAAGAATAGATTTAAATGCAAATTTTAGAAGCAATACATCTGTAATAGATAGCATAAATATAATATTTGAAAATATTATGTGTGATAAATTAGGAGAGGTTACTTATGATGAAAATGCTAAGTTATATAACAAAGCTATATTTCCTAAACCACAAAAAGATGAAAATATACTAAATAAATGTGAATTAAATATTATAGATTGTACTAGTGCATTAAAAGATATAGACGATAACACTATAACAGATATTGCTAATGATGAGATAGAAGCTAATTTTGTATGTAAAAAAATAAATGAGCTTTTTTCAAATAATACTATGGTTTTTGATAAAGACATAAATAAATATAGAAAAATAGAATATAAAGATATAGTAATATTAATGCGTAGCAAAACTAATTTTGATATATTTTCTAACGTATTATCACAAAATAATATACCTGTTTATACAGAAACATCTAACGGTTTTTATGATTTTACAGAGATAAAAACTATAGTAAATATTTTAAACATACTTGTAAATCCTTTGCAAGATTATGCTTTAATAGGAACTATGTACTCTCCTATTTTTAATTTTACATCTAACGAACTGTTAGAAATAAAATTATTTACTAATAGTAAAGTTTTTTATTATAATTTAACAAATTTTATAAATGAAGGTGAAAATATACCTTTAAAAAATAAATGTTTAAAATTTTTAAAGAAAATAGATAAATGGCAAAACTTATCAAAAAGTTTATCTATAAATGAGCTTTTATCATATATATATGAAGATTCAAACTATTATAATTATTTAGGACTTTTAGAAAATGGTAATATAAGACAAGCTAATTTATATAGCCTTTTAGAAAAAGCTCTAGCCTTTGAAGAAACAAATTTACATGGCCTTTTTAATTTTATAACATATATAAATAAATTCAAATTAGTTAGTGATGATGGAAAAGCTTCTATTTTATCTAAAAATGAAAATGTTGTAAAAATTATGACTATACATAAAAGTAAGGGGTTAGAGTTTCCAGTTGTTTTTTTATCAAATTTATCAAAAATATTTAATACGAGTGATAATAAAGAAGCTATTTTATTTGATGAGCAATATATGTTTGGTATATCCATTTTTAATAGTATATCTAAATATGAGCCTAGAAGAAAAATTTCTACAATACAGAAAAATATTATAGCTTATAAAAATAAAGAAGAGAGCTATTCTGAAGAAATGCGTGTTCTATATGTTGCTTTAACAAGAGCTAAAGAAAATTTAATTTTAACAGGGTGTGTTAATAAAAATTTTGATGATACACTAAAAAAAATGGAAAATTTAATATTACCTGGTGTAAAAAAAATATTACCTAGATATTTTATAAAAGCTGGTATATCTAATAATTATTTATCTTGGGTTTATACAGCTATAAAAAATTTTGATAAAAACAATATTTGGAATGTTAATATAGTTACTTATGAAGACATATTAGAGAGTAAAATACATTCTAATATTGAAGATAAACTTTCTACAAATAAATCAAAATTATTTTATGATCTTTTAGATTTACAAATAGATAAAGATTATAGCAATAATAAGGAAAAAATATATAATAGCTTAAATTGGCAATATGAAAATATAATAGCACAAGGCCTAAGCTCTACATTATCTGTTTCTGAAATAAAAAGAATATATCAAACAAAATTTTTAGATTATTTAAAACCATATGATGATACAAGCTTTACTTTACCAAAATTTTATACTCTTTCAAAAGAACAATTAGCACCTATGGAAATAGGTTCTATTTATCATAAAATTTTAGAAAATATAGATTTTAATATTAAAAATGAAGAAGGATTAAATATACTTTTAAATAGTTTAATAAATAAAAATATTTTAACAGAAAAAGAAATAGCATTTATAGATAAAAATATGATTCTTTCATTTTTAAATACAAAATTAGTAAAAAGGATTAATAAATCTACATTTATAAAAAGAGAATCTGCTTTCACATTAGGTATAAAAGCTAATGAAATTTATACAGATGAAGATTTAAAAAATATAGATAGCAATATACTAGTTAGTGGTATTATAGATTTATATTTTGAAGAAGATGAACAGCTAGTATTAGTAGATTATAAAACAGATAAGACTAAAAGTAAAATAGCTTTATTAAATAGATACAAATCTCAATTAGAAATATATAAAAGAGCATTAGAACAGGCTAGTGGTAAAAAGGTAAAAGAATGTATTATATATTCTATATTACATAATATTTCTATAAAAGTATAATGTTTATTTAAGTTTTTTTTGGAAATAATATTACTAAAATATTTTATGAGGTGATATTTTGAAAAGAAAAAACTTAAAAAACTGCCCAAGTTTCAAATCTATTACATCTACAGATGCAATGTATAATAAACCTTTAACATCAAATTGTTCTCATTGTATATATTTTTCAACAAAAAATTGTCATTTTGAGGCATCTAATGATATAGAGCCGGATATGGATTTTATATAAAATTAAAAAGAAGATATTTATGAGATTGAGGGTGTAGACTTTGTCTACACCCTTTGAAAAAGATAAAAATATAAAATAATTTTTTAATTTTTGTTATTTTTTAAATATATGGCATATAAGCCTTTTAATAGTAAATCATCATCATATATAATATCTTTTTTACAAAATGGTATTATATGATTAGCTATTCCACCTGTTGCTACAACAGTAGTTTTATAGCCTAAATCTTCTTCTATACGTTCTATCATACCATCTATCATAGATGCACTGCCTAATACTATACCGCTTTTCATACAATCTATAGTATTAGTACCTATAGTTTTTTTAGGCTCGTCTAGGCTTATATGTGGTAATTGTGCTGTCATACCAGATAGGGCATTTAAAGATATTTTAACACCAGGTATGATACAACCACCTATATAATTTTTATTTTTATCTATAACAGATATAGTGGTAGCTGTACCCATATCTATAATAATTAAAGGTGGTTTAAATTGATTTAAACAAGCTACGCTATTTACAACCAAATCACTACCTAATTGGGCAGGGTTATCCATTAATATATTTAATCCAGTTTTTATGCCAGGGCCTACTATCATAGGTTCTTTTTTTGTTAATGTTTTTACCGCTTGAATAATAGAATCTAAAACAGGTGGTACAACAGATGATATAATACAATTATCTATATCATTTATATTTATATTATATATATCTAACATATTTTTTATTTGTATAGTGTATTGATCAGAAGATAGCCTTTTTTCTGTATATAGCCTTGCTATAAAATGTATTTTTTCTTTATCTATACCGCCTAATACAATATTTGTGTTACCTATATCAATTGCTAATAACATGTTTATCTCCTTATTATTTAACAGATTTTAATATTTTAAATAGGGCTTTGCAAATAGTTAAAACCAATATGGCAGATGCTAAAGCTTCTAATAAAGCATTAAGCCCAACACTTGCAAATATAACTGCTAGTAGATTATCTAACGTTGTATTTAATATTTGGGCATATTTTTCGGCAAAAAATATATAAATAAAGCCTAACACTAAAACGGTGTTTGTTAGAGAGCCAATTAAGCCGCTTATTATTAAAGCAATATTTATATTTATATATTTTTTAAAAAATTTAAATACATAATAAGGTATTATACCTACTAATATTCTTGGAACAAAACATACGATAAGACTAAATAAATTGCCACTTATTATAGGTGAAAAAAAGTATGATGTTACAACTGGCTGTAAATGGGCAGATATAAAGCTTGTTAGCCCAAACATAAATCCTAAAAAAGCACCATTTTTAGGGCCTAATACGATAGAGCCTATAATAACAGGTATATGAATCATAACTATTTTAAAAGCACCTAAAGGTATAAAACCAAAGGGGGTTGTTCCTAAAACAAAAATGATGCCTGCAAATAAAGCAACTTTTACCATATCGCTTGTAGAATTTTTGGAGCCATCATTTATAGATAAAAAATTGTTCATAAAAATCCTCCTTGCTACTATTCTTAAAAAAGATACAGTGCCTAATTTCAAAAATATTATATCAATTATAGACAATATTTTCAAGAACAATTTTAAATATTTTATGTTATGCTTAATTAAAAATTTTATTTATAAATTAAAAAAATTATGTTATAATCTATTTATTACTAACATATTATGAAAGTTGGTGTTGTTATGGAAAATATACAATTTCTTTCTTTTTCAGAAATTATGTTTTGTCTTATATTATCTTTTATTATACTGATAGTTTTAAAAGCTTTTATATTTTTTAGGAAAATTTCTAAAGAATGTGAATACCCTTTACAAATTTTTAGCTCTATGGTTAAAGATTTTTATATTATGTTTCCTAAAGAAGCTATTATGTTTAAAGGTAATATATATAAAAGGGGTATGTTTATAAAGGTAGTTACTTTCCATAAAAAAATTTACGAAGGCCAATTTATTGGTTTTAATGGTAAAAATATGATTTGTATTATTACTAAAAATGCTATTGTAACAAATGAAATAAAAAATATAAAAGATATTATTTTGGTTAAGGATTAAACTATTAGGTTATTATTTCGTATATATTAATAGTTTTAGGAGGTAGAAACTATGAAAAAAAATTTAAAAAAATTTATTATTTGTACTGCTTTATCTACGGTTTTTTTATCAAATAGTGTTTATGCATATGATAAAAAAGATGTTTCTGTTAACATAAATAATATGCTACAGCCTGTAAAATCTAATATTATAAACAAAGACGGTTATACATTAGTTGCCTTTAGAGATTTATTTGAAATGTTAGATGCAAAGGTAGACTGGAATGACGTTAAAAGAGAGATTACTGCTAAAAAAGATGATAAAATATTAATTATAAATATTGATACGAATAAAGCTAAATTAAACGATAAATATATAGATATGCCTATTTCTGTAGAAATTATTGACGGTACTACTTTTGTGCCTTTAAGATTTGTTTGTGAAGCTTTTGGTATGAAGGTAAATTGGGACGGAGAAAAGCAAAAAATATCTATAGATACAAATAAAGGTGAATATATTTATCTAGATGATTTATACACACAAGATAATGCTAAAGTTTTATCTCAAGAAGAGGCAGTAAAAACCGCTCAATCAAAAAGCTCTAATATAAGAAATCTTAATGATGCTATAGAATATACTAAAAAAGTATCTTTTGAACTAAGCAACCAAATTGTTGGTCAAAATTATTATGATCCTACTATAGAGCCTATTTTAAGAAATATTAATAACTTAAATGCACAGGTGCAAGATAAAGATATTAATCAAAAAATTATTGAAGATAGCATAGAGCTTAGCGTTATTAGCGCTGCTGCTAATATAAAAACTACTAAGCTTAATATAGCCGTTTTAGAAAAAACTATTGAAGTTAATGAAAAAAATATCCAAGCTTTAGAGCTAAAATATAAATATGGTATGATATCTGAAAACGATTTAAAACAAGCTAAAGATAACCAAAAATCTAACAAGCTAAATTTAGAAGCTTTAAAAAATTCTCTTAATACGCAACAAAAATCTTTAAATAACCTTTTAGATTATGATGACAACGTTAATATAGATATAAAATTAAATGACGATTTTTCTGCTATAGATAAAATAGATATAGATTCATATATAACAAGAAATAAAGAAGGAGATATATCTATACAGCTTCTTAAAAAAGATTTAAAAAGGTTAGAAGATATAAGAGAGCATTATAGCCATACATCTTCTGATGAAGATAAAATTAAAGCAGATAACGATATAAAAGCTGCTCAAAGAAAACTTGCAGATGCTAAAATTGATATAGAAAATAAAATAAGAAGCAACTATGACAATCTTTTAAAAATGAGAGATGCAGATAAAAATTTAAAATTAGAGCTTAATAAAGCTATAGATAACTATAATACGGTAGCGGCTAATTATATTAGCGGTAATGCAACTTTAAATCAGGTAGAGCAAGCAGAGCTTGCTATATTAAATGTAGAAAAACAAATAGAACAAAATAAAATAAACTATTCTATAGCATTATATACTTTTGAAAAACCATATTTAAGTGGTGGTAGTTTTACATCATCTCAAGGTGCTTAGAAAAGTTATATTATATAACATTAAAAATTAAAAATTAAATAATGTATAATTTTAATACCTTTGGAAAATATCTTTGTATAAGGAATTTTTCGGAGGTATTTTTTATGTCAGGATATAAAGTTGAAATATGTGGCGTAAATACTAGTAAATTACCCATATTAAAAAATGAAGAAAAAGAAGCTCTTTTTAAGCGTGTTCAAGAAGGTGATGAAAAGGCAAAAGAAGAATTTATATATAGTAATTTAAGGTTAGTTTTAAGCGTTATAAAAAAATTTTCTAACCGTGGAGAAAATATAGATGATATATTTCAGGTAGGTGTTATAGGGCTTATAAAAGCTATTAATAATTTTGATGTAAACCAAGGTGTTAAGCTTAGCACATATGCTGTTCCTATGATTATAGGTGAGGTTAGAAGATATTTAAGAGATTATAATTCTATAAGGGTTAGCAGATCATTGAGAGATACCGCCTATAAGGCCTTACAAGCTAAAGAGATGCTTATTAACAAAAATAGCAAAGAACCAACTATAGAAGAAATAGCTAAAGAGCTAAATATGGATAAAGAAGATATTATAGTAGCTTTAGATGCTATACAAGAGCCTATATCATTGTTTGAGCCTGTTTATAATGATGGTAGCGATTCTATTTTTGTTATGGATCAAGTAAAAGATGATAAAAATAACGATAATCTATGGGTGGAAAATATTAGCTTAAATGAAGCTATGAAAAAGCTTAATGAAAGAGAAAAATATATTATAAAGCTTAGATTTTTTGAAGGTAAAACACAAATGGAAGTGGCAGAAGAAATAAACATTAGCCAAGCTCAAGTAAGCAGATTAGAAAAAAGTGCTTTAAAAAATATGCGTAAACATATGTAGGAGGGAAAAATGGTTGATAATGGTATAAATATAAAAGTTATAAATACTGCTAAATTTAAAACTATATGTGTAGCGTTTCTTTTTAGACAAATTTTAGATAAAAAATATGTAACATATAATGCGCTATTATCTAAAATTTTAACTATGGGATCTCAAAAATACAAAACAATAAAAGATATAAGCATTAAAACTGAAGAAATGTATGGGGCATATATTCATAATGATATATTAAAAAAAGGTGATAATCAAATAATAGAATTTTTAATAGAATTTGCAGAAAACCAAGTTAACATAGAAGAAGTATTTTTATTTTTAAAAGAAGTAATATTAAATCCTTTAATAGAAAATGAGGGCTTTAAAAAAGAATATTTTGAAAAATCTAAACAACTAGTAAAAGATACTATTTTATCAAGGCAAAACGATAAAAAAGAATTAGCTAAAGATAGATGCATAGAAATTATGTGTAAAAATGAAAAATTTGGCATTGTAGCAGATGGTTATATTGAAGATTTAGAGTATGATAAAATAAACAACAAAAACCTTTATAAACATTATAAAGATATTTTAAAAACTAGTGAAATAGATGTATTTGTTATAGGCAATATAGATGAAAATACAATAAAACATATGGTAGAAAAACATTTTAATATAAAAGATAGATGCTATAACCCTTTAAAAACAGATTTTATATATAAAGAAAAAATAAAGCCAAATACAGTTATAGAAAAATATAGTATAACTCAAGGTAAGCTTTGTATGGGCTATAGAACTAATATACCTGCTAATACGGACAGTTTTATACCACTTTTAGTAGGTAATGAAATATTAGGCGGTGGCTCTGGCTCTATGCTTTTTAATAATGTGAGAGAAAAAGAAAGTCTATGTTATTATATAAATTCTTTTATATATATTTTTAAAGGAATAATATTTATAGAAAGTGGTGTAGATGTTAAACATTATGAAAAGGCTATAAACCATATAATAGAAAATGTTGAAAATATTAAAAATGGAAAATTTGATAACAATCATATAGAAATTGCTATAAATAATTTATGTAAAAAATATAGAGGTATAGTTGATTATAACACAGCTACTATAGACTATTATTATACAAACTATTTAGCAAGTATAAATATAACTATAGAAGAAATAATAGAAAAAATAAAAAAAGTAACAAAAGAAGATATAGAAAAATCTTTTGAAAATATTTGGTTAGATACTTGTTATTTTATGAAAGGTGATGAAAATTGATAGATAATATTATATATGAAAATATAAATGGAACAACTTTGGCTTTTATACCTAAAAAACATTTTATGCAAAAACAAGCTATGATTTGTTTTAAATATGGCGCTATCCATAATAATGTTATTATAGATAAAGAAAACATTAATTTGCCACCAGGTATAGCACATTTTTTAGAACATAAAATGTTTGAAAAAAAAGATTATAATGTTTTTGATGTATTTAGTAAACTAGGCGGAAATGTAAATGCATATACAAATTTTTTGTCAACGGCTTATTATTTTAATTGTGTTGACAATTTTTATGAAAATTTTAATGAGTTATTAAAGCTAGTTAGTTTTTCACATTTTACAAAAGAAAATGTAGAAAAAGAAAAAGGTATAATTGAGCAAGAAATAAAAATGTATGATGACGATCCTTATTGGAGAGTATTTTTTAACCTTATGAGCATAATGTATAACAAAAATAACCCTATAACAAATGATATAGCAGGAAAAGTTGAAGATATAAAAAAAATAGATGAAAATATGTTGCTCAATTGTTATGAAAATTTTTATACAAAAGATAATTGTATTATTATTTGTTGTGGAGATATAGAAGATAGAGAAAAAATAGAAAATAGTATTTTAAAAAATTTGACTATAAAAGATAAAAAAACAGGTATTATAGAAAAATATAAAGAAAATGATAAAAATAGCTCAAAATATGTTGAAAAAAATATGAAAATAAATAAAAAAATTTTTAATATAGGCTTTAAAAATTTACAAAAAGATGTTACAATATTTGATAAAATAATATGTAATAAAATTATTTTAGATATTATTTTTGGTAAAAGCTCATTATTTTATGAAAAGTTATACAATAAAGGCATTATAGATGATACCTTTGGTTTTGACTTTAATAATTTTAATGAAAGTGCATCATATATATTTTCTGGTATGTGCCAATGTCCTGAAAAAATTATAAGCTATATAAATGAAGAAATAAATTTGTTTAAAAATAAAAATATCTTAAAAGAAGATTTTGAAAGAATAAAAAATAAGCATATAGGTAGCTTTATAAGAAAATTTAATGTTATAGATAATATAGTTTCTATTGAGGCAGAATATTTTTCTAATGGCTTTAATATAAAGGACTATTATAAAGCTTTAACAAATGTAAAATTAGAAGATATACAAAAAGCTTTAAATTATTTTGAAAATGATGCATATTTAAGTGTTATAAATTAAAATAAGAAATTAGGGGGTATTATTTTGACACCAGAGATATGGTTTGTAAACTTAGGCATAAAAATTAATCACCTAGATAGGGTAGCATTTACTATATTTGGTATAGATGTATATTGGTATGGTATAATTATAGCAACAGGTATGTTAATAGGTATGTTGGTAACTTTAAAAGAGGCTAAAAGAACAGGACAAGATACAGATTTTTATTTAGATACAGTTATAATATCTGCAATAATTAGTATAATATTTGCAAGGTTATATTATGTAATATTTTCTTGGGACTATTATAAAAACCACCTAAACGAGATATTTTCTATAAGAAATGGTGGTATAGCTATATATGGAGCTATAATAGGTGCTATTTTATCTGCAAGTATAATTTGTAAAATTAGAAATAAAAGCTTTTTAAAGGTTGCCGATACATTTTCTTTTGCTCTTTTAATAGGACAAATAATAGGGAGATGGGGCAACTTTGTAAATAGAGAAGCTTTTGGTGGTTATACAGATTCTTTATTTGCTATGAGATATATTAAAGAGCAAGCATCTAACATACCTAAAGATGTGTTAGATAAGGTAGTAAATATAAATGGTGTAGATTATATACAAGTTCACCCAACATTTTTATATGAATCTTTATGGAATGTAGGTGTTTTAATTTTATTATTTATCTTTAGAAAGCGTAAAAAATTTGATGGTCAATTAATGGCTATATATTTTATAGGTTATGGTATAGGTAGATTTTGGATAGAAGGTATGAGGGTAGATTCTTTAATGATAGCTTCTACCAATATAAGAGTTTCACAAGCTTTATCTGTTATACTTGTAGTTACATTTACTATATATCTTATTGTAAAATTAAAAAAATCTAATAATATGAGCGATATGGAACAACTGTTAGAAGGGAATGAAATACAATAATAAAAACAAAACAAAATATTGAAAAAACAAGAAAACTTTTAAATAGCCAAATAAAAAACAATGATAAAAAAGAAAATATATTAAAAACAAGCCATAAACTGGATATTTTAATTAATAAATATTATACATACGTTTTAAATATAGAAAAGTTATAATAAAAATACTTGCAACAAATATATTTTTATGGTAAAATTTATTTACTAACCTATGTTCAGAAAATGGATACTCCAACCTTTTCTTAGCATTAGGAGTTTATTATTTTTATGGAGGATTTTTAAAATGGAACTTAACAAAAAAGAAATCGTTGCAAAATTTGGTAGAAACCCTGAAGATACTGGTTCTCCAGAGGTTCAAGTAGCTTTATTAACAGCTAGAATTAACCACTTAACAGATCACTTAAGAACTCACAAAAAAGATCACCATTCTAGAAGAGGTCTTTTAAAAATGGTAGGTCAAAGAAAAGGTCTTTTAAATTATATTAAAAATAAAGACATAGTTAAATATCGTGAGCTTATTGCAGAATTAGGCTTAAGAAAATAATTTTTAATAAAGGTATAGGCTTTTTGCCTATGCCTGTTTTTGTGATAAAGTTTACATAATAATACGTATAGTAGCATTAAAATGGTGTTTAAATTAATATATTTCTAAAAGATAACATAGTAAAAATATTATAATATATATTGGGAGGAGTTAAATTTGAAGGTTATTATCATAATTATAGGAGTGTTTTTAATATTAAAATATATAAGTAAATTAGTATATAAGGCTAGATTAACACCTACAATGAAATTTATACTTGCAGCAAATGCTACAACAACTTTTTATTTATTTAAAACTTGTATAGATATAAATTGTTATAAGTATAGTTTTTTACCTAAAAAATTTGCAAAGTATTTATTAAGTATGGGGTGGGGTATAACTAATAGGGAAGAAACTATAGAAATGATAGATTGGCTTTTTCAAGAAGGACATAATAAATATTTTAAAGAAGATGTGGATCAACTAGATATAGAAGAATTAAAAATTATTGGTTTTGAAAAAGAACAAAATATATTAGCTTGGGATTTATGTAGAATTATTTATATATGTGGTGGTGCATATTTAGGTGGATATTTAAAATATAGAGAATCTATAGATTATTGCGTCTATACTTGCAAAATATTACAAAAAAGTTATACTTCTTGGGACGATATGATGGAAAGTTATTGGAGAGGAGTAAAATATTGGGAACATGATGAAGAAGTTAATGAGTTTAGATTAAGATATTATGAAAAACTGAAAAAGAAGAAAAATGGTTTATATGATATATCTTGGAATACAAATCTCGATAAAAATGATATAATAGGGCCAAGAATATTTTAAAAGACTGTAGATTTTATCTACAGTCTTTTAAAATTTAATTATCTTCTAATTGGTTATTATCTTCTAAAACTTCTAATTTAGATACGCTAATTTCATAGGCAGTTTTTTCTAAAATATCACCGTTTTCAAGTTTTTTTTGATAATTTCTACTTTGCATACGTCCGTTTATTTTTATGTTATCACCAACAGAAAGGTTGTTAGCAAATTTTGCATTTCTTCCCCATATAATACAAGGTATGTAATCTGATTTATTATAAGAGCGGTTTACTGCTAATAAAACATCAGCAATTTCTCTTCCAAAAGGTGTTTTTCTATAGACAGGCTGTTTACAAACATATCCATTAAGTGTTACTTGATTTGGATTTTTATTTAAGTCTAAATTAAAGCTTATATCTTTAACAAAGACAGTTAATACAAGGTGATTTTTATTTTCTATAATATTATTATAAGAGCGTATTTGTCCGTTAATTTCTATTAAAGCACCTATTTTAAATAAATTTTTATCTATAAGTCTTTCAGATATAGTTACAGGTAAAATATCTATTGTTTCACTTAATCTAGATGTTTCAATTTTAAATGTATAAAAAGACTCTCCATACATTTCATGTGAAAAAGTATAATCTGATACTATTTTACCAATAAGTGTTATTATATTGTTTTGTCTTAAATCTGTTTGCATTTTAATTTCTCCCTTCGGTAACTTAAAAAATTTTTATATTTGTAATCTTTAAAATATTTATTCTAAAAAAATAAACTGTATACTAAAATTTTAAAGACATTTTTAGTATAAATAATATATAATAGAATATAATAAACAAAAAATGTATAAAATATTGAAAAACTATTAAAAAAATGATATTATATTTTTTAATAATGTTATTTTTAGGAGACTTTATGAAAAAAGCTGTATTATTAGTGTGTTTTGGTAATAGAAATATAGAAGAGCAAATAGAAAAGCTAATAACAACATTAAAACAAAAATTTGATTATAATATTTATATTTGTTTTACAAGCAAATTTTTTAAAAAAAATAGCAAATATGATATAGATAAAATTTTTAATACACTTTATGTTAAAAAATATGATGAAATATTATGCCTGCCAATGTTTATATTGGATGGTATAGAATATAATAATTTTTTAGCATATGTAAATAATTATAAAAATAATTTTAAAAAAGTAAAAATTGCAAAGCCATTGTTATATGATGATAATGATTTTAACTTTATATATAATTTTATAAAAAATAATTATAAAGAAAATTTAATATATATATGCCACGGCACAGATTGTGAAAATAATTATAAATATGAAAAATTGTTTAATATGTTTAAAAATGAAAATATATTTTTTTCAAATTTAGAAAGCTACCCATATATAGAAGATACTATTAAAATATTAAAAGAAAAAAATATAAATAAAATTTATTTAAAGCCATTTTTATTATTTAGCGGCAAACATATAAAACAAGATATAAGTATATATATAAAAAATAAGATTATAGAAAATAATATTAAAGTTGAGCTAGATTTAAAGCCACTTTTACAATATGACGAAATAATAAATATATTTTTAAACCATCTAATAGAAGGTATAAAAGGTAAGGAGATTTAATGATAAATAAAATAAAAAGTTTTTTATATAAAAGATTTCAAATTAAAGAACATAATTCCAACTTAAAGACAGAACTTTTAGCAGGTGTTACAAACTATTTTACTCTTATATATTTAGTTATGCTTGTGCCAGAAGTATTGATGAACGTATTTACTAGTGAAATATTAAGAAATGGGAAAGAGTTAGGATATTATGTATTAGATAATGGCTTAACCTTAAGTGAAATGTTTGTAGCTTTAACGGCAGCATCTTTTATATGCTCGGGGATAAGCTCAATAATAATGGGATGTTTAACAAACTTACCATTTGTGCAAGGGCCTAGCCTTGCGGTAGGTACATTTGTAACATATACTGTATGTATAAGCTTTGGTTATACGTATAATCAAGCTTTAGCTATAGTATTTTTATCAGGGTTTATATTTTTTATTCTTGCTCTTTTTGGTATGGAAAAAAGAATACATAAAGCTATACCTAAAAATATAAAATATGCAGTTACCTGTGGTATAGGTTTATTTATAGCTTATCAGGGGCTTTTAAAAGCTCATATTATACAACAAAGCTCTATAAATACTAATCTTTTTGATTTTTCTTCTTTAGGTAGCAAAGATACAAAAACGGCTATATTAGCTTTGGTAGGGGTAATAATAATAACAATACTTCATAAAAAACACATATATGGTTCTATATTTATAGGTAAAATAGTTTGTATATTGTTAGCTTTACCTTTAGGGCTTATTAGTCTACAAAAGATAGATCTTTTTACACCAATTAACCTAAATGCAGTATTTTTTGAAATAGATTTTCACGGTATTATAGATTTTAGTAGTAGTAGCCTTATTTTAAAAACTACTATGACATTGCTTGTTGTATTGTTTTCCCTATGTATAATGGATATATTTGAAACAGTTGCTATGCTTATAGTTGCAGATAATTTTGTAGAAATAAGCAAAGAAGGTTTTGCTAATAAAAATATACCACAAATATTAGAGATAGATGCTATAACAACTTCTGTTGGAGCTACTATTGGTAGTGTTACTGTATCTACATATGTTGAGAGCACGGCGGGTATTGTGGAAGGTGGTAGAACAGGCCTTACCGCCATTGTAACAGGGGTATTATTTTTATTATCTACATTTTTATCTCCTCTTGTTGCATTAGTGCCTTCTGCTGCAACAGCTACAACACTTATAGTAGCAGGGGTTTTAATGATGAATATGATGAAATTTATAGATTTTGAAAATATAGATGAAGCAGTGCCTGCCTTTTTTACAATGCTTTTAATGCCTCTTACTAATAGTATATTAGTTGGTATAGCATTTGGGGTTATATCTTATGTTGCTATACATATATTTTTAGGAAAGGCTCACAAAGTTAGCAAAATATTATATTTTTTATCAATTTTACTTTTGATATGCTTAATTTATCTACCTAGATAATAAAATAGTAATAACCTACTTTAGTATTTAATATAATTTTTATATACATATAAAAATATAGGTTTTTAAAATTATTGTGGATTATTAATAAGATTATCCCAATATTTATTATATAACCTAAAATATAAATACTAAGGTAGGTGATTTTTTTGGTAAATGATAAAAAAGAATTTTATAGAAGGTTAGCAGAAGATTCTTTAAAAAATATTAAAACCAAAAGAACAATAAAAACAACAAGAACAACAGGAACAACAAAAACATTAAGAGTAAATAACAATAACTATAAAACAAGAAATGGAATGATAAAGCTTGAAAATAATGAAAATACACAGGTAAAATCAAAATTTTTTATACAATGTATAATAAGCCTTTTAATAGTAGGTATATTTTATTATTTATCAAACAGTAATTCTACTATGGCTAATAATATAATTGATAAAACTAAATCTATTATAAATATGGAGCTTAATTTTGATAATAAGCTAGGAGATTTATTTTCAAAGTTTAACATTAAATCTAACAATAATATAAAAAGAGATAATGTTTCTATAGATGAAAATATTATAGAGCAAATGGAAGAAGAAATAGCAAATGCACCAAAAAAATAGATAGCCTCAAGATGCCAAATGTTGCTCTTGGGGCAGAAAATAACTGGATAAACCCTGTTGATGGTATTATAACAGGATATTTTGGAGAAAGAGAAAACCCTATATTAAAAAAACAAGAGTTTCATAATGGTTTAGATATAGGGGCAGATGAAAATAGCCCTGTATATGCGGTAAAATCTGGCATAGTAACAGATGTAGGAAGCTCTAATACATATGGTATATATATAAAATATAAAACTTATGATAACTATGAAATAATGTATGCACATCTTAATGAAGCATTAGTTGAAAAAGATGATAAAATAAATATTAATGAAAAAATAGGGTTAGTAGGTAATACAGGGCTTTCTACAGGCTTTCATTTACATTATACAATATTAAAAAATGGAGAATATGTAGATCCTATAAATTTTGTTGCATTGCCTAAAGCTAGCTATTTAAAATAGGGGGGTATATGTTAAAAAAAATAGGTATAAATCCAACATTTTATGTGGCTTTAATTTTAGTAATATTTTTTAAAGTTTATAATATATATTTTTATTTTTTTGTTTTTGTTTTTTTACACGAATTAGCACATATATTTATGGCTAAAAAATTTGGACTAACAACAAAAAAGCTAGTTATAACGCCTATAGGGCAGGTTGCTATAATTAATAATATAGAAAAATTACAATTATATAAAAGACTTTTAATAGTAAGTATAGGTGTTATATTAAATTTAGCTTTAGGTTTATTTTTTAATATATTTACAAATGAAAAGATGCAATTGATTAGTAAAGTTAATTTATCAATTGCATTTTTTAATTGTTTGCCTATTTTTCCTTTAGATGGAGGTAGGTTTTTTTGTTATATTTTAGGTAGCAAAATAGGAGATTTAAAAGCTAGCATAATATTAAAAAAAGTAAGTTTATTTTTAAGCTTTATATTGCTTTTATGCGGTTTTATACAAATTATTTTATACCCATATAATATAACTTTATTATGTTTATCTTTATATTTTGTAAAAGTGAATAAAAGTGAATATATATACCAATTTTATAAAGCTATATTAAATAAAGAACAATATGAAAAAAATAAAATATTAAAAATAAAAAATATATTAATAGATAAAGACTATTTAAATAAAGATATTGTTTTATTAATTAGCTCAGATTACTATATAATAATAAATGTTTCTATAAATGGTTATATTTATTATACAATAACAGAAAAAGTGTTTTTAAACTATATACAAAAATATGGTATTAATGGTACAATATATAATGTAGTTGAAAATATAACAAAATAAAGCTATAATTTTAAAATAAACATTACTAAAGATGGAGGATTTTATATGATAGATGAAATATTAATGCAAGTTGAAAAACCTGCAAGATATATAGGAAATGAAATAAATATGGTTGTAAAAGATCCTAAAGATGTAGATATACGTTTTGCCTTTTGTTTTCCAGATAGTTATGAGGTTGGTATGAGCTATGTAGGCCTACAAATATTATATTTTTTTATGAATAGGCGTAGTGATGTATATTGTGAAAGAGTTTTTGCACCTTGGCACGATATGGAAGAAAAAATGAGACAAAACAACATAGATTTATTTACATTAGAAACAGGTACAAGTGTGAGAAATTTTGATTTTGTAGGCTTTACATTACAATATGAAATGACTTACACAAATATTATAAATATGCTTAATTTAGGAAATATACCTATATGGAGTAAAGATAGAAAAGAAGAAGATCCTATCATTATAGCAGGTGGGCCTTGTGCATATAACCCAGAGCCTTTAGCAGAGATAATAGATATATTTTATATAGGCGAAGGCGAAGTTAAATATGACGAATTTTTTGATTTATATAAAAAAATTAAAAAACAAGGAGGCACAAAAGAAGATTTTTATATTAAGCTATTAAAAATGGATGGTATTTATATACCTAAATTTTATAATGTAGAATATAAAGAAAATGGTGAAATAAAAGAATTTAAACCATTACACCCAGATGCACCTAAAAAAATTAAAAAAGTTATAGTTAAAGATATGGATAATGTTTTTTACCCAGATAAACAGCTTGTACCTTTAATTGATATAGTTCATGATAGAGTAAATTTAGAAGTTTTTAGAGGTTGTATAAGAGGTTGTAGATTTTGTCAGGCAGGCTATGTATATCGTCCTGTTAGAGAAAAAATAGCAGATGCTATACTTGAAAAATCAAAAACATTGGTAGAAACATCTGGCCACGAAGAAGTATCTTTAACAAGCCTTAGTACCGCCGATTATAGTGATTTTAGAAACTTAGCAGAAGGTTTATTAGAACAATTTAAAGATGAAAAAGTAAATATTGCGTTGCCTTCTTTAAGGATAGATGCTTTTTCGATAGATTTAATGCAAAAAGTTCAAGGTGTTAGAAAATCTAGCTTAACATTTGCACCAGAAGCAGGCACACAACGTCTTAGAGATGTTATAAACAAAGGCATAACAGAAGAAGAAATATTAAGAGGTAGTAGCCTTGCCTTTGAAGGTGGCTGGGACAGAGTGAAACTATATTTTATGGTAGGTTTACCAACAGAAACAGATGGAGATGTTAAAGGTATAGCTAAATTGGCATCAGATATAGTAGACAAATTTTATGAGTTACCTAAAGAAAAAAGAAATAGGGGAGTATCTGTTACAGTAAGCTCATCTTGTTTTGTTCCTAAAGCTTTTACTCCTTTTCAATGGTCTGCTCAAGATACTTGTGATGAATTTTTAAGAAAACAATATCTCTTAAAAGATAGTAACGAAAGAAAACAAGTAAAAGTTAATTATCACGAGCCAACAGTAAGCTCTATAGAAGGTATACTTGCACGTGGAGATAGAAAGGTAGCCAAGCTTATTGTTAAAGCTTGGGAAAATGGAGCAAAATTTGATGGTTGGACAGAAAGCTTTAAATATGATGCTTGGCTTAAAGCTCTAGAACAAACAGGGATTAGCAGAGAGTTTTATGCTAATAGAGAAAGAAGTTATGACGAAATATTACCTTGGGATCATATATTTATAGGTGTATCTAAAAGATTTTTTAAAGAAGAGATGGAAAAAGCAAAAAATGTAACAGTTACACCTAATTGTAGACAAGATTGTAGTATGTGTGGCGCAAAAGTTTTTGGTGGAGGTGTTTGTTTTGAATAAATATAGACTTAAATTTTCTAAAACAGGTAAAATAAAATATACAGGACATTTAGATTTATTAAAAATGTTTCAAAGAGCTATAAAAAGAGCTAATTTGCCTATATCATATTCTCAAGGGTTTAATCCACACCAAATAATGAGCTTTGCTATACCTTTACCTCTTGGTATGGAAAGTGAGGCAGAATATATAGATATGCAATTTGATGAAAATATAGAGCCTAATTTTATAAAAGATACATTAAATAAAAATATGCCAATAGGTATGGAAATTTTAAATGTGGTAAAATTAAAAGAAGGGCAAAAATCTGCACCGTCTATTGTAGTTATAGGAGAATATGAAATATTGTTAGATAACAGCATTAGTAAAGATAACATAGATAATTTTTTAAGCCAACAAGAAATAAATGTAGAAAGGGTATCTAAAAAAAGAGGTAAAGAAATTTTAAAAACTGTAAACATTAAAGAAGATATATTTAATATTGAACTTATAGAAAATAATAAAATAAAAGTTATAATATCTACAGGTAGTAGCAAAAATTTAAAACCAGACGTATTAATAGAAAATTTGTATAAATTTTTAAACATACCTTACGAAAAATATAAAATACATTATAAAAGAACTAACTTATTTGATGAAAATAACGTAATGTTAGATAGGTGCTAAAATGGATAAAATACTTGTTATAGATACGTTATTTAGCTATGAGAGAGCAGGTCTTATAGAAAATAATGAACTTAAAGAAATTACTATAGAGGAAAAAAATAATTTTAAAGTAGGAGATATATTTGTAGCTAAAGTTAAAAAAATATTGCCTAAGAAATTTGCTTTTGTAGATTTAGGCTATGATAAAAATGGGTTTTTAAGTATAACAGATAATAAGCAACAAGGTTTATATATTTTTAATGAAAAGACTAACAAATATACGTTAAACTTAAAAGAGGGACAAGATATATTGGTGCAAATAGATAAACAGGGCACAAATATAAAAGGAGCAAGTGTTACAACAAATTTAACTATTGCAGGTAAATATGTAGTTTTATTATTAAATGAAAAAAATATAGCTATATCTAAAAAAATAGAAAATAAAGAAAAAAGAGAATTTTTAAAACAATTTGCTATAGAAAATTTACCTAAAGATTATGGGATTATTTTTAGAACAAATTGTCATAATGTATCTACAGAAGAAATAGAAAAAGAGGTTTTATATCTTATAGAAAAAGCTAAAGATTTATTAGCAAAAGCTAATTATATAAAGCCACCTATGAAAATATATAGCGGTAAAACAGAAGTTGAAAAAATTATAACAGATATTTTAAAAGAATATGATAAAATTATAACTAATAGTAAAGAAAGTTATAATAATTTAAAAAATATATTTGATAATGTGGAGCTTTATACAGATAATTTACCTATATTTGAAGCTTATAGCATAGAAAACAAAATAGAAAAAGCTTTAAATAATAAAGTTTGGCTTAAAAGCGGTGGTTTTTTAATTATAGATATTGTAGAAGCTATGACTATTATAGATGTAAATACGGGTAAGAATATTAATAAATCTTTTGAAGATATGATTTTTAAAACTAATAAAGAAGCTTTAGAGCAAATATCTAAAGAAATTAGGCTTAGAAACATATCAGGTATTATATTAATAGATTTGATAGATATGAAAAATGAAGAGCATAAAAGCCAACTAGAAACTTATATGAGGCAACTATGTAAAAATGATAGAATGCCTATAAATGTATATGCTATAAATGAGCTTGGCATAATGCAACTTACTAGAAAAAAATCTTCACAACCTATTTATGAGATGGTATCTTCTGTTTGTAACATATGTAATGGTAGCGGAAGGGTAAAAAATGCAGAATATATAGCTAACATAATATTAAATCAAATAATATCTATATTTTCTAACACTATTTATAATAGTATTAAAGTTTATGCACATAAAAAGGTTATAAAATGTATTAATATAAATAGCATAGAAAATAAAAAAATTTATTATGAGCCTATAGAAACAACTAAATTAGATTATTTTAATATAGAAAAATTTATACAATAAATATAGGTTTTATTTATACTTTAATTATATTTACTTTTAGGCTATAAGATTTTTATAGCCTTTTATAATTTTTAAAAATATTTTGCATAAGGTTAAAAATATAAATCATACAGGGTATATCTTGACAATTTTATATAAAAAAGATAAAATATAAATGAGGTATCTTTTAATAATTTTTAATAATATCTTAAAAAATTTATAAATATAAAACGTCTAAAATATTTAGCAAGGAGGTGTTTTTTCTGGACGTAAACTTAATCGCCGTTATAATAAGCTGTGTTTTATCAATTGTTATTGGTGGTATAATTGGATTTGCTATGCGTAAAAAGGTTGCCGAAGCAACAATAGGATCAGCAGAAAAAGAGGCAGATAATATACTTATAAATGCAAAAAAAGAAGCAGAAGCTAAGAAAAAAGAAATTTTACTAGAGGCTAAAGAAGAAAGCCTTAAAGTTAAAAATGAAATAGAAAAAGAAAGTAAAGAAAGAAAACAAGAAATTCAAAAGTTTGAAAAAAGGCTTATTCAAAAAGAAGAAGCTCTTGATAAAAAAAGCCAAACTCTTGAAAAAAAAGAAGAGATACATCAAGAAAAATTAATCAAGCTTGAAGAAGAAAGACAAAATATAGAAAAAATATCAAATAAAAAATTAGAAGAGCTTGAGAGAATATCTGGTTTTACAACAGAGCAAGCTAAAGAATATCTCTTATCTAATTTAGAAGAAGAGCTTGCCCATGAAAAAGCTTTACGCATTAAAGAAATGGAAATGAGTGTTAAGCAAGAAGCAGAGAAAAAAGCAAAACAAATAATAGGCCTTGCTATACAAAGGTGCGCTGTAGATCATGTTGCAGAGAGCACAGTTTCTGTTGTGCCATTACCTAATGATGAGATGAAAGGTAGAATAATTGGCCGTGAAGGTAGAAACATTAGAGCTATAGAATCTCTTACAGGTATAGATATTATAATAGATGATACACCAGAAGCTGTTATTTTATCTGGTTTTGATCCTATGAAGAGAGAAATTGCTCGTATAGCTTTAGAAAAGCTTATTTTAGATGGTAGGGTTCATCCTGCTAAAATAGAAGAAATGGTAGAAAAAGCTAAAAAAGAAGTAGAAACAATGATTAGAGAAGAAGGGGAAAGCGCTTGTTTTGAAATAGGTGCTCACGGTGTTCATCCAGAGCTTGTTAGGTTGCTTGGTAAAATGAAATTTAGGACAAGCTATGGCCAAAATGTTTTAAAACATTCTTTAGAGGTTGCCCATCTTACAGGTATTATGGCAGGAGAGCTTGGATTAGACGTTACACTTGCAAAAAGAGCAGGGCTTTTGCACGATATAGGTAAAGCTATAGATTATGATGAAGAAGGCTCACACGTTGAGCTAGGATCTGCTCTTTGTAAAAAATATAAAGAAAATAATGTAGTTATAAATGCAGTAGAATCTCATCACGGTGATACAGAGCCAACATCTTTAATATCTGTTTTAGTTCAAGCGGCAGATGCTATATCAGCAGCTAGGCCAGGAGCTAGAAGAGAAACTTTAGAAACATATATTAAAAGATTGCAAAACCTTGAAAATATAGCAGATAGCTTTGAGGGTGTTGAAAAATCTTTTGCTATACAGGCAGGCCGTGAGCTTAGAATAATGATTTCTCCAAAGGTTGTAGATGATGATAAGCTTGTTCTTTTAGCTAGAGAAATATCTAAAAAAATAGAAGAAGAATTAGAATATCCTGGACAAATAAAAGTTAATCTTATTAGAGAGACTAGAGCTATAGACTATGCTAAATAGTATTATTTAAAAATAAAATGTATTTGTCTACTTAAAATGGTGTTCAGATACATTTTATTTTCGCTATTTTTCAGTTGTTGAAGTTAATGCAAAAGTAAAGGTTTTATGATATATATAATTCTACTTACTGCTCTTATTAATAAGTTATTGGGTATAAATAAAAAATAAGGTTCTTTTATATTTTGGTTAAATAAAATACCTACTAATTAGATTTATAATAATTTATATAAATTATTATAATATTTATTATAGAGCCAGAAATAATAAGAAGGTGAAAATTATGAAAAAATTAGTTATATTTGATCTAGATGGAACTTTAGTAGATTCTATAGGTTCTATTGCTAGTGCCTGTAACGAGGCATTAGTAAAAAATGGCTTAGAAGAAAGAACTATAGAAGAATATAAATATTTTGCAGGAGATGGAGCTTTAGAGCTTGTTAAAAGAGCCGTATATGCTAGCGGAGATACTGATTATCAAAAGCTAGAAAGGGTATATGGCGTATATAAAGATATATTTGTTAAAGATTGCACAAGAGGTGTTAAACCTTTTGAAAATATAAATAGATTATTACAAGAGCTTAAAAATAAAAATATAAAATTGGCTATTTTATCAAACAAGCCTCATGAAAGAATGTTATATGTAGTTGAAAAAATATTTGGTAATAATATTTTTGATATGGTATTAGGCTATAAAAATGAAAAAACTAAAAAGCCTAGCCCTTATGGTGCTCTTTTAATAGCTGATAATCTTAATATAGATCCTAAAGATTGTATATATGTAGGAGATACAGATACAGATATGCAAACAGGTATAAACGCAGGTATGTATACTGTAGGTGTTACTTGGGGATTTAGAGAAAAACAAGAGCTTATAGATAATAAAGCTAATAATATAATTGATAATCCTATGGATTTATTAAATTATTTTATATAAAATAAAAAAATAATATGGAAGGTGAAAAAATGAAAAATGTTGTAATAATTGGCTCTGGGATGGGAGGGCTAACGGTAGGAGCAAAGCTCGCCAAAAAAGGCTATAATGTTACAGTTATAGAAAAACACATTATACCAGGTGGATATGCTACAAATTTTGTTAGAAAAGCAAAAACAGGTGAAAAAGTTATTTTTGATGTATCTTTACACGGTATAGGAGACTTAAACAAAGATAGAGCATTTTATCAGGAGTTAGAGAAAATAGGAGTTTTTGAAAAAGTTAAACCACTTAGAAAACAAGAAACAGCTACAGTAATGTTTAATAACGGAGATTTTTTTGATTTTCCAGATAGTTTTAATAAGTATAAACAAGAACTTATAAATAAATTTCCCAATGAGAAAACAGGTATAGAAAATTTATTTTGTTTTTTAAAGACGTTTGATGAAGATATGGAAAGTATTCCTGTAAATAGAGATATGCCTAAGTATGTTCATAAGCTACAAAGTATTACTCTTTATGACTTTTTAAAACAATATATAAATGATGAAAAATGTATAGATTTATTTTGTTTTTTATGGTTGTATTATGGTTTGCCAGCTAAACAAATAAATGCTTATTATTATTTAGTTGCTTGGCTTGGTTATCATATAGGTGGTACATATTATATAGAAGGCGGTTCAGGTGCTTTAAGTAAGGCTTTAGTAGATATAATAGAAGAAAATGGTGGACATATTGTATTAAAAGAAGAAGTTGTACATATAGAAACAAAAGGTGATAAGATCGTATCTGTTACTACTAATAAAGGTAAAAAATTTAAGGCAGATGCATTTATAATAAATGGTTGTGTAGAAAAAGTTTTAGAATGTGTAGATAATAATACGATGGTTATAGATTACATAAGAAACTTAGAGAAAAAAGATATAGGTTGTAGCTTAAGTCAATTATATATAGGTACAGACTGTGATCCAACACAATTAGGTCTTGAAAAAGCAGATTATTTCTTTAGTTATGAAGAAAATTCTCAAACTGGCTATGAATATATGAAGCAAGGAAATTATGAAAAATGTCATTTTGGACTTGTAAACTATAATATATTAGATCCAAATTTAAATAAAGATACTGGGTTTATATGTATAACATTGGGAGATTTTGAAGAAAATTGGCCAGAAAGAGATACACAGGAATATAAAGACAAAAAGCAACAAGTTACAGATATACTTTTAAGAAGACTTTATAAACATTTTCCAAAGGTAGAAGGCCACGTTATCATAACAGAGCTAGGTACACCAAGAACTATGAAAAGATATACTAATAATAGACAAGGTGCCGTATATGGTTTTGCACAAGATATAGAGCAAGGTGGATTTAATAGACTTGCACCTAAAATACCTTTTGAAAATGGATATTTAGCAAGTGCTTGGACTCAACCAGGAGGCGGTTATCAAGGTGCTATGTTGGCAGGGGTTTTTGTTTCAAATATCATAATTGATAAATATAGAATAGAAGAAGATAAAAAAGAAGAATACGACATTTTAGAGCCTAACACTTTTATGTCTGGTATGGTAATAGAAGCTAGCAAGGAATATACAAAAGATGTTGTTGCTAAATATTTATTTACGTTTAAAGATATAAATAAAAAATATGTTGTAAAGGTTGATAATGGCAAAGCCTACTTAGATAAAGATATAAATAATATAGATACAGAGATTATATGTGATTACAAAATATGGTGTGATATATCTAACAATAGGTTATCTGGAGAATCTGCTTTTAGAGAAGGTAGCTTAAAAGTTAAAGGAAATATAGAAAAATTTAAAATATTAACTAAAATTTTTCAACCAGCAAAAGAAGAAGAAAAACCTAAAAAGAAACTAGTTAGAGGAGATATAATATTTCCATTAGCATTAGTACCATTTATATTTTATTGGGCAACATCTAATTTACATATACCTTATTTTACAAGTAGTATATATTTAGCTTTTTCTGTTTTTTATACAGTTTTAGTTATACCTATGTTAAAACCAAAATATGTAAGAAACCAAATAACTAATTTAGAAAAAGTTAACTTAATTACATTTACTTTAATGTGGATTGCAAGCGGAAAATTTAATCAAATAGCAGTTAGTTCTTTAGAACTTATTTTACCTTTAGCACTAGTTATATTTGCTTTTAAAGGTGAAAATATGATATCACAATATACAAAACTTGGATTTGTAGAAAGTGTTTCTAAAACAAAATTATTTAATAAAATAAATAGAAATTTATCTATTGTGTGGGCTATAATATTTACTATACAATTTTTATTTGCAAAAGTATTAATTACTGAGCCTATAGGTAGCGTAATTTATGTTTTAAGTGCTATAGGTGGTATAATATCTTTTGTTTATCCTAAAAAGGCTATGAATGGTTAAAAAATTTATAAAATAACTATATTTTTTACATTTAATATAAAAAAAGTACAATAAAAAATAAATCATATTAAATTAGTAGTATATAAAAATAAATAAATATATATTTTGTTAGTTAATATTTTTAATAAATAAGTTAATAAATATAAATTTAAAATACTATATTATATCGTATATATACAAAATAAATGTATATATATAAATTATTATAACCATTTTTTACAAGAAATTTAACTTTAAAAAAATATTATTGAAATTATTTATATTTGTATATATAATTACTTATAAGTTTTATATAATTATAATTGTATAGGAGGGGTTTTATGAAACTAAAGAAATTTATAGCTTTAGCTACGGCAACAGTTATGGCTTTAACGATGGTTGCTTGTGGTGATCAAACAAAAACAGAAGGAAATAATCCCGATAAAATATTACTTGGAACAATGGGGCCACTTACAGGTGGTAATGCAATTTATGGTATTACTACATCAAATGGTATAAAATTAGCAGTAGAGCAAAAACAAACTGTTTTAGATAAACCAGTGGAATTATTATCTTTAGATGATAAGGCAGATCAAACAGAGGCTGTTAATGCCTATAATAAATTTGTTAATAATGATGGTGTTGTAGGTATAGTAGGTGCTACTACAAGTGGTGCAGCTTTAAGTGTAGCTATAACATCTGCTAAATATGGCACACCTATTTTAACGCCAACAGGCACAGTTCCAGAGATTACAACATCTGGCGATAATGTTTTTAGAGCTTGTTATACAGATCCTTTTCAAGGTGAGATAATGGCACAATTTGCTTTTGAAAATTTAGGCCTTAAAAAAGTGGCTATTATGGAAAACACAGATTCTTCTTATTCGGAAGGGCTTAAAAAGAGCTTTGTTGCTAAATTTGAAGAATTAGGTGGAGAAGTTGTAGCTATTGAAGGTTATAAAGAAGCAGATAATGATTTTAAAGCTCAGCTTACAAAAATAGCAAGTACAGGCACAGAAGCTTTATTTATACCAGATTATTATACAAAAGCATATTTAATAGCTAGTCAAGCAAAAGATAGCGGACTTAAAGATATAGCACTATTAGGTGGCGACGGTTGGGACGGTATGCATACTATCGCGGAAGATACTTCTGTATTAGAAAATGCTTATTTTTGTAGTCATTTTTCTTTAGAAGATCCAAACCCTGTAGTTCAAGATTTTGTTACGGCTTATAAAGCTAAATATAACGAAAATCCTACTGCATTTTCTGCTTTAGGTTATGATGGAGCTAATATTATGATGAATGCTATAGAAACAGCAGGTAGCACAGATCCTAAAGCTATTGTAGAAGCACTTAAAAACACACAATATGAAGGAGTTACTGGAAATATCACATTTGATGAAAATGGTGATCCTATAAAAGGTGTTTCTATAATTAAGATAGAAGATGGTCAATATAAATTATTTGATAAAATAGAACAATAATAAATTAATTTAAGGGAGATAATATCTCCCTTAAATTTTTAAATATAATTAAATAAAGTTATTTTCAATTATTGAGGGTTTTAATATAAAAGGCAACAAGATTTTTGTTTTGTTAATCTATAATGATACCTTAATATTTGTTAAATATATTATAAAGTAAGGAGTTGGAGTATGGATTTTTTTAGTCAACTAATAAACGGTATAAGTATAGGAAGTGTTTATGCTCTTGTTGCTCTTGGTTATACTATGGTTTATGGTATAGTTAAGCTTATAAACTTTGCTCACGGAGATATAATAATGCTCGGTTCATATGTTATATTAATACTTACTAAAAGTATGGGTATGCCTTTTTGGTTATCTGTAATAGCATCTATGTTATTTTGTGCTATTTTTGGTATATTGATAGAAAAAATAGCTTATAAGCCTCTTAGAAAAGCACCAAGAATATCGGCGCTTATAACGGCAATAGGTGTAAGCATATTATTACAAAATATTGTTACATTAATAAAACCAGATCCGCTACCTTTTCCTAATGCTTTAGCAGGTAGTGTAAGATTTTTAGGAACAGATATAGGCTATGTAAATATTGTTACTATTGTAATATCTTTTGCCCTTATGATTATTTTAAATTTATTTATTAAATATACAAAAGCTGGTAAGGCTATGAGAGCCGTTTCTGAAGATGAAGGAGCATCTACATTAATGGGTATTAATGTTAACAATACAATAGCTTTAACATTTGCTATAGGCTCTGCTCTTGCGGCAGTTGGTGGTGGATTATATGGTATATCTTATAAGCTTATAGAACCAACAATAGGATCTGTTTTTGGCCTTAAAGCTTTTATTGCGGCGGTAATAGGTGGTATAGGCACAATACCTGGAGCGGTAATAGGTGGTTTAATAATGGGGCTTGTAGAAACTTTTACAAAGGCTTATATATCATCAAGCCTTACAGATGTAATAGTTTTCGCAGTTCTTATAATTGTACTTTTAGTAAGGCCTTCTGGTTTACTTGGTAAAAATGTTAAAGAGAAAGTGTAGGTGTGTTGTTTGAAGAAATTTAATAATTATTTAGTAAATATTATTTTTGTTTTAGCTTTATATGGTATAATTGTTTCTTTAATAAGCACAGGTATACTTAACAATTATTATCAAGGTATAATAGTGCTTATAATGATTAGTATAATCCTTTCAGTTAGCCTTAATCTTGTAACAGGCTTTTTAGGACAATTAACTTTAGGACATGCAGGTTTTATGGCCATAGGTGCTTATACATCTGCTATTTTTACAAAATATGTAGAGCTACCATCAGGGATAGAATTTTTATTAGCTTTAATATTATCTGGGCTTTTAGCAGCAATTTTTGGTATTATAATAGGTATACCTGCTTTAAGGCTTAGAGGTGATTATATAGCTATATTAACTCTTGGTTTTGGTGAGATGATAAGAGGGCTTATTATATATTTTTCAGATATAACAGGTGGTGCTAAAGGCTTTATAGGTATAGAATATTATTCTAATTTTACAGTTGTATTTATAATAACTGTTTTAACTATATACATATTAAATACTCTTATTAATTCTAGACATGGTAGAGCGATAATATCTATTAGAGAAGATGAAATAGCAGCAGAAGCATCTGGTATAAATACTATTTATTATAAAATATTTGCCTTTTCTATATCGGCATTTTTTGCAGGTGTGGCAGGTAGCTTATTTGCTCATTATCAAATGGTATTAGATCCTAATAAGTTTGACTATAACTATTCTATTGAAATTTTAATAATGGTTGTTTTAGGTGGTATGGGTAGTATGACAGGTTCTATTATAGCTACAATAGTATTAGTTGCTATACCACAAATATTAATAGAGTTTTCTCAATATAGAATGCTTATATATTCTTTATTATTAATAATTATAATGATATTTAAACCATCAGGATTATTTGGCAGATACGAATTTTCTATGACTAGGTTAATAAATAAAATTATAAATAAAAATAAATAAGAAAGGAGGAATAAATATGTCTTTATTAAAAGCAACAGGATTAGGTATAACTTTTGGTGGTTTAAAGGCGGTTTCAGATGTAAATTTTGATATAAAAGAAAGGGAGCTTGTAGGGCTTATAGGGCCTAATGGAGCAGGTAAAACTACTTTTTTTAACCTTTTAACAGGTGTATATCAACCAACAGAAGGAGATATTGAATTTGACGGGAAAAGTATTTTAGGAAATAAGCCTTATCAAATAAACAATTTAGGCATAGCTAGAACTTTTCAAAATATAAGGCTTTTTAAAGATTTATCTGTGTTAGATAATGTAAAAATAGCTTACAATTCACATATGAAATATAATGCTCTTACAGGTATATTTAGACTTCCTAGATATTTTAAAGAAGAAAAACAGGCAAATGAAAAAGCTATAGAGCTTTTAAAAATTTTTAATTTAGAAGGGCTAGCTAACGAAAAATCATCTAACCTACCATATGGTAAGCAAAGAAAACTTGAAATAGCAAGAGCCTTAGCTAGCAACCCTAAGTTACTTCTTTTAGATGAACCAGCTGCAGGTATGAACCCAAGCGAAACAGCAGAGCTTATGGAAACAATTGCTATTATAAGAAAAAACTTTAATACAGCTATTTTATTGATAGAGCATGATATGGGGCTTGTTATGGGTATATGTGAACGTTTATTTGTTTTAGAATATGGTATGTTAATAGCTAGTGGAGAACCACAAGAGGTTATAAATAATCCTAGAGTTGTAGCGGCTTATTTAGGTGATTAAAAGAGGTGAAATTATGTTAAAAGTAAACAATTTACAAGTTTATTACGGTGCAATACATGCTATTAAAGATATAAGCTTCCAGGTAAATGAGGGTGAGATAGTATCTTTAATAGGAGCAAACGGAGCAGGTAAAACTACTACTTTACATGCAGTTTCAGGGCTTTTAAAACCTACAAGTGGGGAAGTAAGTTTTTTATCTAGCAAAATAGATAATCTTTCTGCCGATAAAATAGTTAAAAAAGGTATAGCTCATGTACCAGAAGGTAGAAGGGTTTTTGCTAAGTTGTCTGTTCAAGAAAATTTAGAACTAGGTGCTTTTTTAGTAAAAGATAAAAATTTTATAAAAAATGAATATGAAAGAGTTTTAACTCTTTTTCCAAGGCTTAAAGAAAGGCTAAAACAAATGGCAGGTACATTATCTGGTGGAGAACAACAGATGCTTGCAATAGGTAGAGCATTAATGATTAACCCAAAGATGCTCTTAATGGATGAACCTTCTATGGGGCTTGCTCCTATTCTTGTTAAAGAAATTTTTGAAATAATAAAAGAATGTAATAAACAAGGTATGACAATTTTATTAGTAGAGCAAAATGCTAAAATGGCTCTTAATATATCACATAGAGCTTATGTTTTAGAAACAGGTAAAATAGTTATGTCTGATGATGCTAAAAATCTTTTAGGCAATGAAGAAGTTAAAAAGGCTTATTTAGGTGGATAAGTAAATTTAAGGCTGTAGACTTTAGTCTACAGCCTTAAATTTACTATTATTGAAATTATATATAAATTGTTGTAAATCATTAAAAAATAAACTTATATGATATCCATCACATACTGCATGATGAACTTGTGCATTTAATGGTAAAAGTATTTTTTCTCTATCATTAAAATATTTTCCTATTGTAAAAATAGGTAAAAAATAATTATAGTTATTTTGTAAATTTAAATTAAAGCTTGTAAAACTAACCCAAGGTATACAAGAAATATTAAAAGTATTATTTATAGGTTTTTTGATTATTAGTTTGTTTGTATTAGAAAAATTATTTAAATCTTTTAAGTAGTTATTATAAAATATTTTAAAATCATTATTATATTTAGTCCATATAGTAGAAAATAATTTGTTATTATTATTTAAAATAGTATAACTAGGATTTAAGTAGTCAAAAAAACCTAAATTATTATCTTCTATAGATATACGAAAATTTTCATAGCTATTAACAATTTTTGTTATTGAGTAAATCATAAAAGGATAGAATTTTATATTTTTATTTTTTAATACAGGTAAAATATTAGTTATATCAATATTATTTGTTATACTGAAAGTACAAGGTATATTTTTTGTAAAATGTTCATAATATTCTATTCTTTCCCATTTAGATTTATCTATTATATTAAATTTCATAATAAATGCTCCTTATAAGTATTATATAAAATTTTGTAAAGTTCATAAGTTGCTATTACATCAGACATAGCTCTATGGGCATTTTTATTTTCTATATTAAAATGATTACATAAAGATGTTAAATTATATTTTTTTAGATCAGGAAATAACATTTTTGTAGTATTTATTGTATCTAAAGCATAATTATTTATAGAAAAATTAAGGTTTTTACCGTTTTGTATTAAAAATTTCATATCAAACTTTGCATTATGAATAACTAATGGTAAATCTTCTAAAAAATATGTAAAATCTTTAAAAATATCTTCTATAAAAGGTTTATTTTTAACCATATCATCATTAATGTTAATTTTATTAGCTATATATGGTGGTATACATATTTTAGGATTTATAAGAGTATGAAATTTATCTATAATGTTATTATCCTTAACCTTAATAGCTCCTATTTCTATAATTTTATCATTAATATGTGAAAAACCAGTAGTTTCAAAATCTAAAACAATATAATTTTTAAAGTCTGGTTTATTTAAAAGATTAAATGTTATTTTTTCTTCAATATTTTTTTTTGTTTTTGATTTATTATATACAAAATAATCAGTATTATTTAAGTCAGATTTTTTTATTAAATGATTTAAAAATTCTTTATTCATAATTAAAATCTCCCCAAAATATTTATTGTTTTAATTAATTAAAATAAAACTATTTATAATTATATAGGGCATATAAATATAATCATTATTATAAAGTTAAAATATTATACTGTCAACGCTTATTTGTTTTTAGATTATTAGTTGATTAACAAGTGTTTATATTTTATAGAAAACGAATAATAAAATTTTTTATCATTATTTATCAAAAAGTAAATTATTTTATATAAAAAAGCAAAATTAATGTATGTAATTTAAGTTGATAAATAAGTATATATTAAGTTATTATATATGTATAAAAAACAAAGGAGGAAAAATAGTGAAAATAGATTGTAAAAAAATAAATAGAACATTGTTAGTAAAGTTATACGGAGAGATAGATCATCATTTTACAGAAGATATAAGAGATAAAATAGATAGAGAATTTAACAAACAAAATTGTCAAAATATTATATTAGATTTTGAAGATGTGGAATTTATGGATAGCTCGGGTATAGGTATGATTATAGGTAGATATAAGCTAACACAAGAAAAAAATGGTAAAATATATGCATTTGGTTTAAAAGACAATGCTAAAAGAATATTTGATATGTCTGGGCTTAACAAACTAATAGCTTGCTTTGAAAACAAACAACAAGCTATAAGCTATATATAGGAGGATTATAAAAAATGCAATATGATAATAAAGTAAGCTTAGTATTAGATGCTAACTCTAAAAATGAGGCTTTTGCAAGAGTTAGCATAGCTGCTTTTGCAACACAGTTAGATCCAACCTTAGAGCAGCTAGATGATATAAAAATGGCTGTTTCAGAAGCGGTTACTAATGCTATAATACACGGCTATGAAGGTATAGAAAACGGCCAGATATATATACAATGTAAAATATATAAAGAAACGTTATACATACAAATAGAAGATAAAGGTAAGGGGATAGAAAATATTGAAAAGGCTATGGAGCCCCTTTATACTTCAAAACCAGATATGGAGCGTTCTGGTATGGGCTTTACTGTTATGGAAGCTTTTATGGACAATATGGAAGTAATATCAGAGATAGGTAAAGGTACTAAAATATGCTTAGAAAAGAAAATAACTAAAAATTAGTGCAAGGAGGTTACCTAATGAATGGTGATATTTTAGAGCTAATAAAACTTGCACAAGCTGGAGATGAAAAAGCTACAGAAACTATTATAGAAGAAAATTCTGGCCTTATATGGAGTGTTGTTAGAAGATTTTTAAATAGAGGCTATGATGCGGAAGATTTATATCAAATAGGATCTATAGGTCTTTTAAAATGTATAAAAAAATTTGATATAAACTATGATGTAAAATTTTCTACATATGCTGTGCCTATGATAATGGGAGAAATAAAAAGATTTTTAAGAGATGATGGGCTTATAAAAATTTCTAGGCCGCTAAAAGAGATAGCAACAAAAGCAAAATATATGAGAGATGTTTTAACTAAAAAAAATGATGAAGAACCTACAATTAATGAGCTTGCAATAGCTATAGATGTATCTGTAGAAGATTTAGTTTTAGCTTTAGATGCAGATAGAGATGTAGAATCTTTATATAGCACCGTTTATCAAAATGATGGTAAAAGCGTATATTTAATTGATAAGCTAGAGCTTAAAAACGATAACCAAGAAAATATTGTAGATAATATTGTTTTAAAAGATATAATAGAGAGTCTAGAGCCAAGAGAAAAAGATATTATAACACTTAGATATTTTGAAGATAAAACACAAAGCCAAGTGGCTAAAATAATAGGTGTTTCACAAGTACAAGTTTCTAGAATAGAAAAGAAAGTTTTAGCTAAAATAAGAGAAAAGTTTGGCTAAAATATAACTAAATAAAATATATAAGTTAAGGTTATTTTTAGTATTTTAAAAATATATAAATAGTCAATTTATACATATATTTTTAAATATAGTGTGCAAATTAAACAAAATTAACATAACATTTTAAACAGGTGTTGACTTTTTAATATTAAAATATTATATTAATTATACATTAATAATTAATAATTGATAAGTTAATACAAATTAATTATTATTAAGCCAATGACAGCTGAGGTGAATTTTTTGAATAAGTTCTATGAACAATTTATAACAAAAGATTATGGTACATTACCTAATGCTATAAATATTATTAGTAAGACAATTTTAATATTTGCTTTATTAATAATTTTTACTTTTGGTATTTTTAATCTTTTAGGTATTATTATATCTATTCCATTTTTTATAGTATTTTTATTAATAGAAGTTTATTTAGCTAATAGCTTTTTAGAGTATGAGTATGAATATTATGATAAAGATATAACAATATCTAAAATAATAGGTAAAAGAAGAAGAAAAGTAATAGGTAATATAGATGTTAGAAATATTTTAAAAGTTTCTAATATTAATAGCTTATCTAAAGAAGAAAAACCTATAAGATGTACTATAAAAGGTTTAAACCTTAAAGAAGTAGTTATTTTTGTTAATGATAAAAATGGAAAAAAAGTAGGTTATTTAGTTGGTTTAGATGAAGAAATTTTATCTATATTAAAAAAGGATAACCCTACATTATTTAACTATATTTAGATTATAGCTATACATAAAATAACAATATAAAATTTTAGTTAACTTATATATTTTAGGAGGAAATTAAAATGGCAGGACTAAAACTTAAAAACATTGTAAAAAAATATGATAATGGCTTTGAAGCAGTTAAAAATTTTAATTTAGATATTGAAGATAGAGAGTTTATCGTTTTTGTAGGTCCATCTGGTTGTGGTAAATCTACTACACTTAGAATGATAGCAGGACTTGAAGAAATATCTAGCGGTGAATTATACATAGGCGATAGAATTGTAAATGATGTTGCACCTAAAGATAGAAACATTGCAATGGTTTTTCAAAACTATGCGTTATATCCACATATGACTGTTTATGATAATATGGCTTTTGCTCTTAAAATTAGAAAAGTTCCTAAAGATGAAATTGACAAAAAGGTTAAAGCGGCAGCAGCAATTTTAGATATTGAGCATCTTTTAGATAGAAAACCAAAGGCTCTTTCTGGTGGGCAAAGACAAAGGGTAGCTATGGGGCGTGCTATTGTTCGTAGCCCAGAGGTATTTTTAATGGACGAACCTTTATCAAACCTTGATGCTAAGCTTAGAGGACAGATGCGTATTGAAATTGCAAAGCTTTATCATGAGCTTAATACAACATTTATTTACGTTACTCACGATCAAACAGAAGCTATGACTCTTGGTACAAGAATTGTTGTTATGAAAGATGGCGTTATACAACAAGTAGATTCTCCAAAAGAGATTTATGAAAATCCACAAAATATTTTCGTAGCAGGTTTTATAGGTATGCCACAAATGAACTTTTTAGATGCTAATGTTGTTGAAAAAGGTGGCAAAGTATTAGTTAGTGTTTTAGGTAAAGAAATTGAATTATCTACAGAAAAACAAAATGTATTAAAAGAAAATGGATATGTAGGTAAAGAGGTTATTTTAGGTATTAGACCAGAAAATATTAAATGTCTTATTAACAACATTACAGCAGATGGTAATACGGTATTTAAATCTAAAATAGAAGTTTATGAAAACTTAGGTGCTGAAACATATCTTCATATAGAAGAAAATAAAAAACAAATTATTATTAAAACAGCTACTGTTGATAATGCACCAACAACTGGTGATATTGAATATATGTTTGACTTAAATAAAGTATATCTTTTTGATAAAGATACAGAAGAAACTATATTTAATAGAAAAAAATAATGAAAATGATAAATAAAAAAGGTATGATATATATCATACCTTTTTATATATTTCATAATAAAATAAAAAAATTATACCTTATGAAATAAATTTGGACAAAATGTTAAAATACTGTTGACAAATAATAGTAATTGTGATAGAATAAAAAGACGTATCAATTAGATATTAATGGTTAATTTTAATGTATTATTTTAACAAAATATCTATTTTAAAACGCTTTGTTACTCTAGTAAAATTAGAAAAGGATGTATTTATATTATGTATTACAACCATTCAATTTAACTTTATATTATATTATTAGCCGAACGCAATTTTTTAAAAATTATGTAGTTTTCGGTGGTTTTTTGCGTTTTAAATATTAATATTAAAATAAAAGCTTTTTAGCTTAAAATATATTTAAGGAGTGTAGTGCCGTGGAGAAAAGTAGAATACAGCCAATTAAGCTAGGCGACGTTGTTCGTATGAGCTACTCAAGAATTGACGAAGTTTTAGAAATGCCTAATCTTCTTGCTCTTCAAAAAGATAGCTATGATTGGTTTATTGAAGAAGGTCTTAAAGAAGTGTTTGAAGATATATCACCAATAACAGACCATAGCAACAACCTTATACTTGAGTTTATTGGGTTTAAATTAGATGCAGAACCTAGATATTCTATAGCAGAATGTAAGGAAAGAGATGCCACTTATGCAACAGCTTTAAGGGTAAAAACTAGACTTACTAATAAAAAAGATGACGAAATTAAAGAACAAGAAATTTTTATGGGTGATTTTCCATTAATGACAGATACAGGTACGTTTGTTATAAATGGTGCAGAGCGTGTTATAGTTAGCCAGCTTGTTCGTTCTCCTGGTATCTATTATGCTATGGAAAAAGATAAGGTTGGTAAAAACCTTATAAGTTCTACTGTTATACCTAATAGAGGGGCTTGGCTAGAATATGAAACAGACTCTAATGATGTATTTTATGTTAGGGTAGATAGAAACCGTAAATTGCCTGTAACTTCTTTAATCCGTGCTTTAGGTATTGGCACAGACGAAGAAATTATCCAATATTTTGGAGAAGAAGGCAAAATTTTTGCAACTATAGAAAAAGATATAGCTAAAACATATGAAGAAGGATTATTAGAAGTTTATAAAAAAATAAGACCAGGTGAGCCACCAACGGTAGAAAGTGCTCAATCGTTACTTACAAGCATGTTTTATGATCCTAAAAGATACGATTTAGCTCGTGTTGGTAGATATAAATTTAATAAAAAATTATCTTATAAAAATAGAGCAAAAGGTTTTAAACTTGCAGAAAATGTGGTAGATACATCTACTGGTGAAATTTTAGCTAACGAAGGCGAAAAAATTACTAATGAGATAGCAGATAAAATTCAAAATGCAGGGATACCATACATTAATATATATGTAGAAGAAGATAAAGTTTGCAAGGTAATAGGTAACCTTACTGTAGATGCAACAGAATATTTAAAAGCTTTTGGTCTTACTAAAGATCAAGTGGGAATTAAAGAGGATTTTTATTATCCTGTTTTATTAGAGCTACTTGAAATGGCAGAAGATAAAGATGATTTAATGTATAAAATACAGTCAAACCTTCAAAGATTAGTTCCTAAACATATTACTTTTGAAGATATTATGGCGAGTATTAATTATAATATACATTTAGATTATGGTGTTGGTGCAGAAGATGATATAGATCACCTTGGTAATAGACGTATTAGAGCAGTTGGTGAGCTTTTACAAAACCAATTTAGAATAGGTCTTTCTCGTATGGAAAGAGTTGTAAAAGAAAGAATGAACACACAAACGTTAGAAACTATCACGCCACAAGCTTTAATAAATATTAAACCTGTAACAGCAGTTATAAAAGAATTTTTTGGTAGTTCTCAGTTATCACAGTTTATGGATCAAAATAATCCGCTTAGTGAAATGACACATAAACGTCGTTTATCTGCTTTAGGTCCTGGTGGTTTATCTAGAGATAGAGCAGGCTTTGAGGTTAGAGACGTACATACTTCTCACTATGGACGTATGTGCCCTATAGAAACACCTGAAGGTCCTAACATCGGTCTTATAAACTCTCTTGCTACTTTTGCTAAAATAAATCAATATGGCTTTATAGAAGCACCTTATAGAAAAATAGATAAATCTGGTGATGTGCCTAGAGTTATTAACGAATTTATATATATTACAGCAGATGAAGAAGAAAACTATGTTATAGCTCAAGCTAACGAGCCTTTAAATGAAAATGGAGAATTTATTCATCCTAAAGTTACTGCTCGTCTTGGTGAAGATAACGTGGAAATAGAGCCAAGCAAAATAGATCTTATGGACGTTTCTCCTAAACAGCTTGTTTCTGTTGCTACTGCTTTAATACCTTTCCTTGAAAATGATGACGTTACAAGAGCTTTAATGGGATCAAATATGCAACGTCAGGCGGTTCCTCTTTTAACGACAGAAGCTCCTGTTGTTGGTACTGGTATGGAGCATAAAACAGCTAAAGACTCTGGTGTGGTTATAGTAGCTAAAAATGATGGTATTATAGAAAAAGTAGATGCATCAGAAATTGTTATAAAAACAAATGAAGGTAGAAAAGATAGATATAAGCTTAGTAAATTTAAAAGAAGTAACCAAAGTAACTGTATGAACCAAAAACCTATCGTTTCTAAAGGACAAGTGGTAAAAGCAGGAGATATAATAGCAGATGGGCCTTCTACAAAAGATGGAGAGCTTGCTCTTGGTAAAAACCCACTTATAGGTTTTATGACTTGGGAAGGTTATAACTATGAAGATGCTGTTTTACTTAGTGAAAGGCTTGTAGCAGAAGATGTTTACACTTCTATTCATATAGAAGAATATGAATGTGAGGCTAGAGATACTAAGCTTGGACCTGAAGAAATAACAAGAGATATACCAAACGTTGGGGACGACGCATTAAGAGATTTAACAGAAAGTGGTATTATTAGAATAGGTGCAGAAGTTGCTCCTAATGATATTCTTGTAGGTAAAGTTACACCAAAAGGAGAGACAGAACTTACAGCAGAAGAAAGACTTTTAAGAGCTATTTTTGGTGAAAAAGCTCGTGAGGTTAGAGATACATCTTTAAGAGTTCCACACGGTGAATGTGGTATAATTGTAGATGTTAAAATATTTACACGTGAAAATGGAGATGAATTGCCACCAGGTGTTAATAAGCTTGTGCGTGTTTATATAGCACAAAAAAGAAAAATATCAGTTGGTGATAAAATGGCAGGACGCCACGGTAACAAAGGGGTTGTATCTCGTGTGTTACCTGTTGAAGATATGCCTTTCTTACCAAATGGTAGACCACTTGATATAGTTTTAAATCCTCTTGGGGTTCCTTCTCGTATGAACATTGGGCAAGTATTAGAGATACATTTATCTTTAGCGGCTAAAGTTTTAGATTGGAAAATTGCTACACCAGTATTTGACGGTGCTAACGAAGAAGATATTATGGAAACTTTAGAACTTGCAAATGATTATGCTAATGCTCCTTGGGAAGAATTTGAAGCTAAATGGAAAGACAAACTTAATGATGAAATATTTGAATATTTAGATAAAAATAAAGCACATAGAGAAGAATGGCGTGGTGTTAAGCTTAACCATACAGGTAAAATAAAGCTTAGAGATGGTAGAACAGGAGAAGAATTTGACAATGCTACAACAGTAGGATTTATGCACTACCTTAAATTACACCACCTTGTAGATGATAAGATCCACGCTCGTTCAACAGGTCCTTATTCTTTAGTTACACAACAACCACTTGGCGGTAAAGCTCAATTTGGTGGACAAAGATTTGGTGAGATGGAGGTTTGGGCATTAGAAGCTTATGGTGCATCCTATACTTTACAAGAAATATTAACAGTAAAATCTGATGATATAGTAGGCCGTGTTAAAACATATGAAGCTATTGTTAAAGGTGAAAATATTCCAGAACCTGGTGTTCCAGAATCATTTAAAGTATTATTAAAAGAGCTTCAAGCTTTAGGCTTAGATGTTCGTGTTCTTTTAGAAGATTCTACAGAGGTAGAAATAAAAGAATCTGTTGAAGACGGTGATACTATATCTGTAAATGTAAATATCGAAGGTACAGAAGAAGACGATAGCCAAGATATTTTTGCGAATGTTTTACAAAATAATATTGTTATAGATGATATGGTAGACTATGATGAGGTAGATCCTGTAGAAGAAATATTATTAGAAGAAGATATGGACTTAGACATAGACTTTGATGATGATATTTTTGCAGATTTTGATGATGAAGATAAATTTGATGAATAATAGAAAGGAGAAAGGCGTTATATGAGTACACAAAATAGTGAACAATCTATAATTTTTGATTCTATTAAGATTGGGTTAGCATCTCCTGAAAAAATAAGAGAATGGTCTAGAGGCGAGGTTAAAAAACCTGAAACTATAAACTATAGAACATTAAAACCTGAAAAAGATGGTCTTTTTTGTGAAAGAATATTTGGCCCACAAAGAGACTGGGAATGTCATTGTGGAAAATTTAAAAGAGTTAGATATAAAGGCATTGTTTGTGATAGATGTGGCGTTGAAATAACAAAATCTAAAGTAAGGAGAGAGAGAATGGGGCATATTGAACTTGCTGCCCCAGTATCTCATATTTGGTACTTTAAAGGTATACCTAGCCGTATGGGTATTATACTTGGTATGAGCCCTAGAGCTTTAGAAAAAATATTATATTTTGCAAGTTATGTTGTTTTAGATGCAGGTAACACTTCTTTATCTTACAAAGACCTTTTAACAGAAAAAGAATATAGAGAAGCATACGATAAATTTGGTAACACTTTTACCGTTGGTATGGGTGCAGAAGCTGTTAAAATTCTTTTACAACAAATAGACTTAGAAAAAGAATCTAAAGAGCTTAAAGCTCAACTTAAAGATAGTACAGGACAAAAAAGAATTAGAATAATTAAAAAATTAGAAGTTATAGAATCTTTTAGAGTTTCTAATAATAAACCAGAATGGATGATTTTAGATAATCTACCAGTAATACCGCCAGATATTAGGCCAATGGTTCAGCTTGATGGTGGTAGGTTTGCAACATCAGATTTAAATGATCTTTATAGAAGAGTTATAAATAGAAATAACCGTCTTAAAAGACTTTTAGATTTAGGTGCACCAGATATTATTGTAAGAAACGAAAAAAGAATGTTACAAGAGGCGGTAGACGCTCTTATCGATAATGGTAGAAGAGGTAGACCAGTTACAGGTCCTGGTAACAGAAGCTTAAAATCTCTTTCTGATTTATTAAAAGGTAAGCAAGGACGTTTTAGACAAAACCTTTTAGGTAAGCGTGTTGATTACTCTGGACGTTCTGTTATCGTTGTTGGTCCTAACCTTAAAATATATCAATGTGGTTTACCAAAAGAAATGGCTATAGAGCTATTTAAACCTTTTGTTATGAAAAAACTTGTTGAAGACGGTATTTCTCATAATATAAAATCTGCTAAACGTATGGTAGAAAGGTTGCAAAGAGAAGTTTGGGACGTTTTAGAAGAAGTTATTAAAGAGCATCCTGTTATGTTAAACCGTGCACCTACTCTTCATAGACTTGGTATACAAGCTTTTGAGCCTGTTTTAGTAGAAGGCCGTGCTTTAAAGCTACACCCACTTGTTTGTACTGCTTATAATGCTGACTTTGACGGTGATCAAATGGCCGTTCACGTTCCTTTATCTGTTGAGGCTCAAGCAGAGTGTAGATTTTTATTACTTGCGCCTAATAACCTTTTAAAACCATCAGACGGTGAACCTGTTACAGTTCCTTCTCAAGATATGGTTCTTGGCATTTATTATTTAACCCTTGAAAAAGACGGAGAAAAAGGGGAAGGTAAAATATTTAAAGATGAAAACGAAGCTATTTTAGCTTACGATAACCATATAGTTAGCTTACACGCTAAAATTAAAGTTAGAAGAACTATTACAAATGAAGATGGTACTAAAGAAAGCAAGCTTGTAGATACTACTGTTGGTAGGGTAATATTTAACGAAATAATACCACAAGATATAGGCTTTGTTGATAGAACAAAAGATGAACATAAATTTGATTTTGAAATAGACTTTTTATGTGATAAAAAAGCTTTAGGTAAAATTATTAACCGTTGTATAAACAAACATTCTGCTACAGATACTGCTAAAATGTTAGATAATATTAAAAACTTAGGTTTTAAATTTTCTACAAAAGGTGCTTTAACCGTTTCTGTATCTGATATGGAAATACCAGCAGAGAAAGAAGGCTTTTTAGAAGAAGCCGATAAAGAGGTTGATAAAATTACTAAAATGTTTAGAAGAGGTCTTATGACAGATGAAGAAAGACATTTTAAAGTAATTAAAGCTTGGGAAACAGCAGACGATAAAATAACTAACGCACTTTTAGCAGGTCTTGGTAAATATAACGATATTTATATGATGGCTCATTCTGGTGCAAGGGGTTCTAATAGACAGATTAAACAGTTAGCTGGTATGCGTGGTCTTATGGCATCACCTTCTGGTGAAACTATTGAGCTTCCTATCAAAGCTAACTTCCGTGAGGGTCTTACAGTTCAAGAATACTTTATCTCTGCCCACGGTGCTAGAAAAGGTCTTTCAGATACTGCTCTTAGAACAGCCGATTCAGGTTATTTAACAAGAAGACTTGTAGATGTATCTCAAGATATTATTATTAGAGAGTTTGACTGTGCCGAAGAAACAGGAGAAGTGCCTGGAATGTGGGTTAAAGCATTTATGGATGGACAAGAAACTATTGAACCTTTAGCAGATAGAATAAGAGGTAGATATTCGGTAGAAGAAATTAGAAATCCAGAAAATGGTGAAATAATTGTAGAAGCAGACACTATGATAACACCAGACCAAGCAGATTTAATCGAAAAATTAGGTATAGAAAAAGTATTTATAAGAAATATTTTAGCTTGTAGATCTAGAAAAGGTGTTTGCTCTAAATGTTATGGAGCTAATATGGCTAGTGGCCGTGTTGTTAGAATAGGTGAGGCGGTAGGTATTATTGCTGCCCAATCTATCGGTGAGCCTGGTACACAGCTTACAATGCGTACATTCCATACAGGTGGTGTTTCTGGTGGTACTGACCTTACACAAGGTCTTCCTCGTGTTGATGAGTTATTTGAAGCTAGAAAACCAAAAGGTCTTGCTATAATAGCAGAATTTGGCGGTAGAGTTACTATTACAGAAACTAAAAATAAACGTGAAGTTACTGTTATGGCAGATAACGGTGAAATTAAAGAATATCTTATACCTTATGGCTCTCGTATAAAAGTGTTAAACGGCGATTATATAGATGCGGGAGATGAGCTTACAGAAGGTAGCGTTAACCCTCACGATATACTTAGAATTAAAGGTATTAGAGGTGTTCAAGATTATATGATTCAAGAGGTACAAAGAGTTTACCGCTTGCAAGGGGTTGACATTAACGATAAACATATCGAGGTTATCGTTAGACAAATGCTTAAAAGAACTAAAATTGAAGAGCCAGGCGATACAGACTTTTTACCAGGTAGCTTAATAGACTGGTTAGAGTATGATGAGACTAATAATCGTATGGAAGAAGAAGGCTTAGAAAAAGCTAATGGTAGCCGTGTTCTTTTAGGTATAACAAAAGCAGCTCTTGCTACAGAATCTTTCCTTTCTGCTGCATCTTTCCAAGAAACTACAAAAGTTCTTACAGAGGCAGCTATAAAAGGTAAGGTAGATCCTCTTATTGGCCTTAAAGAAAACGTTATTATAGGTAAGCTTATACCAGCAGGTACAGGTATGCAAACTTATAGAAAAATAGATTTAAAATTAGAAAAAGATAAAGAATTAGCTGAAGAAATTGGCGATTTATCTGAAGAAACTTATTAAAAATTTTTTAGACTGTAGAAACTTTCTACAGTCTATTTTATATTAAAATAAATATAAAAAGTTAAGGTTATAGAAAATCTACAACCTTAACTTTTTATTGTGTACGATTTTTATATACATACATCATTAACATTAGAATTAAGAAAAATATAAAAACAACAATAGTAGCTTGATAATTTTGTATAGCTATAAGTATAGCTATAATAGCACTAAATAAGCTAAGACCATATAATATAATAACGGCTTGTTTGTGGCTATATCCACTATCAATAAGTCTATGGTGTAAATGACCTCTATCGGCGCTCATTAAAGGTTTTCTATTTATAGCTCTTCTTATCATAGCAAATAAAGTATCCAATATAGGTAAAGCAACTGCTAATATAGATATAACAATAGATAAAACAGCATAGCTTTTATATACACCTATACAAGATGTAACAGCTAATACATAGCCTAAAAATGTTGAGCCTGTATCTCCCATATATATTTCGGCAGGGCTAAAATTTCTAGGTAAAAAGCCTAAGCAAGATCCAGCTAATATAGCAGTTAAAATAACTGCTAGGTTGCTACCAGATATTACACATAGTATCATAAGGCATAAAGATGCTATAGAAGCCACACCAGCAGCAAGACCATCAACACCATCTATAAGATTTACCGCATTTATAAGACCTATAACCCATACCATAGTTATTAAAGCATTAAAAGGCCTTAAATATTGCCAAAAAGGCCAAGACATAACGTCTATCCTTGTGCCTGTAAATACAACTATTGCAGCTACTAATAATTGAACAATAAATTTTATTTTTGGTGATAGCTCATAAATATCATCAAAAATACCAAGTATTACTATTAATATACCACCTGTTAAAAAACCAAAAAATTGTTTTGTATGAAAATCTTCTATAAAAAAAGATAAAATAATTACAGATGATATAAAACCTAAAAATATAGCTAGTCCACCAATTCTCGGCATAGGCTCTTTGTTTAAACCACGTGATTTTGGATAATCTATAGCTTTTATTTTAAAAGCAATTTTTTTAGCAAAAGGTGTTGTAAGCATAGAAATTGCAAAAGCTATAAAAAAACCAGCTAAATATAATAACCAATTATGCTCCAAAAAAAAACCTCCTTATCAGGATAAGGCTCTTTTTTATTTTTAATTAAAATGGTTTATAACAAACGTATTAATGTTATCAAAAGGGATAGGATATATACCCTAATAATTAAAAAAGAACCATTAAAATTAAGCTATTACTTAATATTTTATAGTAAAAATTATATTACATTTTTTAGGTTTATATAAAATAATTTAAAAAACCAAATTTAATTAATTTTTATTAAGTAAAATATTTAATAATAGCTATTTTTAAATAAAAGATAGAACCTTTAAATAATTAATTTAATTTTTATTTTGTTCCAAAAATTCTATCTCCCGCATCTCCAAGCCCTGGTATTATATATCCATGTTCATCTAAATGGTCATCTAAAGCTGCTGTATAAATATCTATATCAGGGTGAGCCTCGCTAACTTTTTGAACACCTTCTGGAGAAGCTATTAAACATAAAAATTTAATATTTTTAAAGCCACGCTCTTTTATAAATTGCATAGCGGCTATTGCCGTGCCACCTGTAGCAAGCATAGGATCTACAAGCAATATATCTGTGTTAGCAGGATCAGAAGATGGCAATTTACAATAATATTCTACTGGTAAAAGTGTTTCTGGATCTCTATAAAGGCCAATATGACCAACACTAGCATTAGGTATTAAATTTAATATACCGTCAACCATACCAAGCCCTGCTCTTAATATAGGAACTATACCAACTTTTTTATTTAAAACATTTCCTTTTGTTTTACAAAGAACAGATTGTACCTCTATTTCTTTTGTTTCTAAATCTTTTGTTGCTTCATAACAAATAAAGCTAGCTATTTCAGATACAAGCTCTCTAAACTCTTTATTACCTGTATTTATATCTCTAAGCATAGTAACTTTACTTTGCACAACAGGGTGCTCTACTATGTATAATTTACTCAAAAAAATCACTCCTATTCTTCTATCATTTTAATTCTTCTTATATGTCTTTCATCATTAGAGAAAGGTGTTTGTAAAAATGCTTTTACAATATCTAAAGCAAGCCCTACACCTATAACTCTTTCGCCCATAGTTAAAATATTTGCGTTATTATGCTCTCTAGTAGCTTTTGCAGAAAAAACGTCGTGGCAAAGAGCTGCACGAATACCTTTAATTTTATTAGCTGCTATAGATACACCAATTCCTGTTCCACAAATTAATATGCCTTTATCTAAAGTGCCATTAGCAACATCATTAGCAACATTTTTAGCATAAATAGGATAATCAACAGCATCTGTAGAATATGTGCCATAATCTTTAAATGGGATATTATTTTCAGTTAAATATTTAATTATTTCACTTTTTAATTTAAAACCACCGTGATCACAACCTATACCTATCATATTTTCCTCCAATATATTGTTAAAATTTATTTTTGATATAAGATTATAAAGCTCATTAAAACATTTTTCATAAATATCAATATTAGAGCCAAAAGGGTCGCTTATATCTAGTTCTTTTTTTTCTACATATTCATATAATGTAAATATATTATTATTTTCTTTAAAATTATTATTGTTTTTAGCATAATTTGCTTTATTAACAAATTGTTTTAAAATATTTTTATGCTCTTTTTCCATAGTTAATATTAAGTCGGCATTTTCAATTTCGTTTAAAGTAATACATTTTGAAATATGAGAAGATATATTTATATTATTTTTTAATAATATTTGTTTAGCGTTTTCGTTAATAGGAAAGCTATTATATACAAATATACCTCTAGATAATATATTTATATTTTTTAATTTACATAAAGATTTAGCAATAGCTTCTGCCATAGGGCTACGACAAGTATTGCCAGTACATACAAAAATTATATTTTTCATAAATTACACCTTTATTATTTTATAATTAGCTGCTTTTTTAAGTCTATTCATAATAGCAAGACCAACACCTTCTTCTAAAAAGGATTCTATATATATTTTTTGTATATTAAGAGTATCGCACTCTCTTAATAGGTTAAAAAGATTTTTTGCTATTAAATGTAAATCTTTTCTACTACCAATATTTAAAGTATTAAAAGATGAATAATTTTTTATAGTTTCATCAGATGCTATAACGATAGATTTTATATTATTTTTTTTATCTTCTTCTAAACAATTTAATATATAGGATATAATATTATTTATGTTTCCGTCAATTATAAAAATATCACCAAAAGGTGCATAATGTTTATATTTCATACCAGGTGATTTTGCTAATATATTAAGGTTATTATTTAAAATAGCTTTATCTATAGTAACATTATTTACAACAGATTGTAACATTTCTTTAGTTATACTACCAGGCCTTAAAATATTAACACTATCTTCAAAAACTTCTACAACAGTAGACTCTATACCAAAATCACATTTACCACCATCTATAATCATATCTATTTTGTTGTTTAAATCGTTATAAACGTGGCTAGCTAAAGTAGGGCTTGGTTTTGTAGATGTGTTTGCACTTGGTGCAGCTAAAGGGAATCCACATTGTTTTATTAAAGCTAAAGCAATGTTGTTATTAGGCATTCTAATAGCAACAGTATCTAAGCCACCAGACGTTGTTTTTGGTATTATAGAGCTTTTTTTAAGAACGATAGTTAAAGCACCAGGCCAAAATTTTTCTATTAAAATAAGAGCATTTTTAGGAACACTATCTACAAGAGGGTAAATATCATTTTTATCTGCTATATGGACTATAAGAGGGTTATCAGAAGGGCGGCCTTTTGCAACATATATTTTTTTAATCGCATCATCTTTTAAGGCATTTGCACCAAGCCCATAAACAGTTTCTGTAGGGAAAGCTACTAATCCATCATTTTTTAAAATATTAGCCGCCTTTTTTAAGGCGACTATATCTTTGTTAGGATCTAAGCTATTAATTTTTTCAAATATTGTGCTATCCAAAATTAGTTAGCTCCACAACATTTTTTATATTTTTTACCGCTTCCACAAGGACAAGGCTCGTTTCTTTCTATTTTAGGCTCTCTAATGAAAGTAGTAGAGCTTCTTTGTCCTTTAAATAGTGCTTTTAATTGCTCTTCAGTAAATATATTTTTCCATTCTGGAAGGTTATAAAGATGATCAGCTTTATATTCTACCATTTTTTTATATAAAGTTTCAAAGTTAATATTTATACAAACTTGACTATCTTCTTTTAATTCATCTAGTTTAATTTTTTCAGGTTGAATATCGTTTATACCGTCAATAAAACCTACTAAATATTCTATAGACATATCAAATTTTTCAGCAAGTTGCTTAACAGTACCTTCAAGCTTTTCAACTTTTTCATTTAAAATATATTCATACACTTTTTGCTCTTTTGGCATAAAGTCATTCCAAAATGCTTCATTAATTCTACCATCTTTAGTGTATGCTTTTTTAAACCAACTTTCGTATAAATTCATTTTTTATCCTCCTTAAAGTACCAATAGCTTTGTAAATATATTATAAAAGCATATATATTGTATTTAAACTTTTAAATCTTATTTATTTTACAATAAAAATTATAAAATGTCTATATAAAATATGATAAATTTAATAAATTTAATTATAATAATAAATATTATACCCTATTTTCACTTATTATACAATATAAAATTAGCCTAAAGCTAGTTTTAAAAGTTCGTTTATATTAGATACAGGGCAAATTTTTATATCTTTTATAGAAGAAACCTCTTTTAAATTGTCTTTAGGTATAATAACTGTTTCAAAGCCTAGCTTTAAAGCCTCCATAACGCGTTTTTCACAAAAAGATACGGCTCTAAGCTCACCAGAAAGGCCTATCTCTCCAAATATTAATGTTTTAGCATCAATAGGTTTATTTTTATAGCTAGAAACAATAGAACAAGCTACAGAAGCATCTAAAGCAGGTTCTAATATTTTTATACCACCAGCCAAATTTACATAAACATCATAAGAGCCTAATTGTAAATTTAGCTTTTTTTCTAAAACGGCAATTAACAATATAACACGGTTAAAGTCCATACCTGTTGCCATTCTTCTAGGTATATTAAATGTGGTGTAGCTAACTAAAGATTGAACTTCGGCAAGTATAGGCCTAGTGCCTTCTATGCTACAAGTTACACAAGAGCCATTAGCACCAATAGGGCGACCAGATAACATATATTCAGAAGGGTTATTTATTTCTACAAGGCCTATTTGACGCATCTCAAAAACACCTATTTCATTAGTTGAGCCAAAACGATTTTTAACTGCTCTAAGTATGCGATAGCTAGCTAGCCTTTCTCCTTCAAAATATAAAACGGTATCTACCATATGCTCAAGTATTCTAGGGCCAGCTATAGCACCATCTTTTGTAACATGTCCTACTATAAATATAGATATATTTTCACCTTTACCTATACGCATTATTTTTGCGGTACATTCTCTAACTTGTGTTACACTACCTGGAGCAGATGATAAATCATCTAAAAATACTGTTTGTATAGAATCTATAATAACTAAATCTGGCTTAATATCTCTTATAGTATTTTCTATAACATTAAAATTTGTTTCAGAAAGTAACAATAAATTTTTAGTTGTTATATTTAGTCTATTTGCTCTAAGTTTTATTTGTTGGGCAGATTCCTCGCCAGATACATATAATATTTTTTTACCCGATTGGCCAACTGCTTCACATATTTGCAAAAGTAATGTAGATTTACCTATACCAGGATCACCACCAACAAGGGTTAAAGAACCTTGAACAATACCACCGCCTAAAACTCTGTCTAGTTCTCCTATTTTAGTTTTTGTTCTAACTTCATTAATAGGTGCAATACTTTCTAAATCTAAAGCTTTGTTTGTGGACGATATAGTAGATATATTGTTAGATGAGGCTTTTTCCACAATCTCTTCAGAAAAGGTTGAAAAATTGTTACAAGAAGGACATTTGCCAAGCCATTTTCCTGTTTCATATCCACATTCTTGACATATATATTTAGTTTTAATTTTTGCCATAAAAACTCCTTTTATAGTATTATTTTATTATTACATTAATATTGCCATTATGTAAAAGTATTAAATCTGCTAGTTTTTCTTGTTTATCTTTTGGATCTAATATTTTTATATTTAATATTTTTTTATCTTTTATAATAGTTTTTGCCATTTCTTTATGTATAAAAACGTTATACTTTTCTAAAGTGTTTTTCCAAATAGTAAATTTGCAACCTTTTTTCCAATTAGAGCAATAAAAAGCTTTGCTATTTTCTAAAATATCATTGTTACATATAGGGCATAAACCAAATTTTTCTAAAGATTTATATTTGTCAGAATTTTTATATTCTTTATATTTTTTTTCATCAATTATAATATTGTTGTTAGCTTTTTTAGCATAGTCTACTAAAAAATTAACATACCTATTTATACTATCCATAAATATTTTAGATTGCATATTACCTTTAGATATAGAAGAAAGACCCTTTTCCCATTTACCAGTTGTTTCTGGAGATTTTAGCTCTTTTGGTACAATTTCTATAAGTTTTATACCTTTTTCAGTAGGTATAAGAGATTTACCCTTTCTCACCACATAGCCAACTTTAATTAAACGCTCAATAATAGATGCTCTCGTAGCAGGTGTACCAAGCCCTGATTCTTTTAATTGTTCTTTTAAATCTTCATTTTCTATAAACCTACCAGCATTTTCCATAGCAGAAAGTAAAGTAGCCTCATTGTATGGCTTAGGTGGGGTAGTTTTTTTAGTTAATATTTTACAATTTTCATTAAAAACAGGTTGTCCTTTTTTTACATTAGGTAAAATATCTTCTTCTTTTTTATCTTTATCTGTTTTTAAATTTAATACTGTAAAGCCTTTATCTTTTATAGTTGTACCTCTTGTTAAAAATGAATAATTATCTATATTTGTAATAATTTTTGTAACATTATAAACATAGGCAGGATAAAATACAGCTATAAAACGTCTTACTATAATATCATATACATTAAATTCTTCTTTAGATAGAGATGATAAATTAGGATTATTTAAGGTAGGTATAATAGCGTGATGGTCTGTTACTTTAGTATCATCTATTATACGTTTTGTTATAGGCAATTTATCTAAAGATAAAACATAATTTAAAAATGTGTCATAGTGATTAGTATTTTTTAAAATTTTTAAAGTAGGTTCGAGCTTTGAGGCCATATCTTTAGATAAATATCTACTATCTGTTCTAGGATATGTTATTAGTTTTCTTTTTTCATATAAGTTTTGTGCTATAGACAAAGTTTTTTCGGCAGAATATGAAAATTTTTGGTTACAATCTCTTTGAAGTTCTGTCAAATCATATAATAATGGTGGCACTTGTTTTTTAGTTTCATTTTCTATGCTTTGTATAATACCATTTTTATTTTTTATGTTGTCTAAAATATTTTTAGCTTTTTCTTTGCTTAATATTTTAGACTGATTTTTTTCATCTATATAAATGCCTTTATAAAATTGGCTATTTTCATCTAAAGTTTTAAAATTAGCTTCTATCTCAAAATATTCTTCTATTTTAAAATTTTCTATTTCTTTATGTCTAGCTACTAATATGGCAAGGGTGGGGGTTTGGACACGGCCTATAGATAATAAAGAATTAAACCTTAATGTAAAGGCACGAGAGGCATTTATACCTACTAGCCAATCTGCCTCAGATCTACATTTAGCAGAATAATAAAGGTTGTCATATTCTTTACTATCTTTTAAATTGTTAAAGCCTTCTTTTATAGCTTCGTTAGTCATACTAGATATCCATAGCCTTTTAAAAGGTTTTTTACATTTTGTAATTTTGTAAATATATCTAAAAATAAGTTCGCCTTCTCGTCCACTATCTGTTGCACATATAAGCTCTTTAACGCTATCTAAATTTATAAGATTATTTAATATTTTTAATTGTGGTCTAGTTTTATTTATAGCTTTTAGCTTTAGCTCATTAGGTATTATAGGCAAAGTGTTCATATCCCATTTTTTTAAATTTTCATCATATTCTTCAGGTTCATAAAGGGTAACAAGATGGCCTATAGCCCAAGATACAATATATTTATCGTTATAAAGGTAGCCATCAGCTTTTTTATTGCATTTTAAAACTTTTGCTATATCTCTTGCAACAGAAGGTTTTTCGGCAATAACTAAACAATTCATATATTTCTCCTTATAAACTTTGTATAAATTTTTTTATACGAAGTAGAGCTTCTTTTATCTCTTCAATAGAATATGCGTAAGAGCATCGTATAAAGCCTTCTCCACATTGGCCAAAGGCTGTGCCAGGAACAACGGCTACTTTTTGTTCATATACTAAACGTTCACAAAACTCTTGAGAAGATAAACCAGTAGATTTTATAGAAGGGAAAAGGTAAAAAGCACCTAATGGTTCAAAACATTGTAGCCCCATTTCTCTAAAACCATTTAGCATAAATCTTCTACGCATATTATATTCTTTACGCATTTTATCTACATTTTCTATACAAGATGTTAAAGCTTCTATACCTGCATATTGGCTCATAGTAGGAGCACACATAATAATATATTGATGTATTTTTGTCATAGCAGATATAATGTCTTTAGGGCCAACAGCAAAACCAAGACGCCAACCTGTCATAGCAAAAGATTTAGAAAAACCGTTTAAAACAACTGTTTTGTCATACATACCATCAATTTGGGCTATAGATGTATGCTTTTTATTTTCATAAGTAAGCTCAGAATATATTTCATCACTAATAACTAAAATATTTTTATCTCTTAAAACATCTGCTATTTTTTCTAAATCTTCTTTTTCCATAATAGCACCTGTAGGGTTATTAGGATAAGATATGATAATAGCTTTAGTTTTATTTGATAATTTAGGTAAAATATCTTCAGGTGTTAGCTTAAAATTATTTTCTGCTTTTGTATTTATAACAATAGGTATACCACCACACATAGCTATACAAGGTTTGTAAGATACAAAGCAAGGCTCTACCACCAATACTTCATCTTCTGGGCAAACTACCGCCCTAAGAGCTAAATCTATACCTTCGCTAGCACCAACAGTAACTAAAATTTGATTTTTAGGGCAATAATCTAGATTTATAGTTTTTTTCATATATTTATATATTTCTTGTCTAAGTTCTAAAAGACCTGCATTAGATGTATATGTTGTTTTATCTTGTTCTAATGTATAGATTGCTTTTTCTGTGCAAGCCCAAGGAGTGTTAAAGTCTGGCTCTCCCACACCAAGAGAGATAACTCCTTCTACTTCGCTTGCTATATCAAAAAATTTTCTAATACCAGAATAAGGTATATTTTGTATATGTTTTGCTACTAAACTCACGGTGTTATAATTATCCTTTCATCATTTGGTGTGTTTTCATCTATTACAACTCCGTGGTCTTTATATTTTTTTAAAACAAAATGTGTAGATGTGCTAAGTATACAATCTAAAGTTGCAAGTTTAGTAGAGACAAAAGACGATATATCTTTAATATTTTTGCCTTCTACAACAATTAGTAAATCGAATGTGCCAGACATTAAATATAAATTTTTTACCTCATCAAAGCTATATATTCTTTTAGCTATTTTATCAAAACCTTGTTCTCTTTGTGGAGTAACTTTAACCTCTATTAAAGATGTTATATAATCTCCTTCTTTATCTGTTTTATCCCAGTTTATAAGGGTTGGGTATCCACATATAGTTTTATTTTCTTCTAATTTTTTTACTATTTTTTCAACTTCTTCTTTTGTAGTATTAAGCATATTAGCCATATCTTCAAAAGAAATTCGGCTATTTTTTTCTAATAGTTCTAATATATCTTTTTCCATAATAATCTCCTATGCATCAAATTTTTTTATAAAGCCTATACCAATAGCGGTAGCACCTGTGTGAGCACCTATAGTAACACCTATATCAAATATAGGGTAGCTTAAGCTTATACTATATTTTTCATTTAAAGATTTTTCAAGCTCTATAGCTTCATTTTCACAATAGGCGTGAGCTATGGCAATTTCATATTTGTTTATATCATTTTTTATATATTCATCAAATATTTTTAATACTTCTGAAAGAGATTTTTTTCTACCACGCACTTTAGAATGAGGATCTAAAACACCGTCATTTAATAATAATATTGGTTTTATATTAAGCAAGCTACCAGCTAATGCAGAGGCTTTACCTATTCTACCGCCTTTTTGCAAATATTCTAACGTATCTATTGTAAATACTATAATACCTTCTTTTTTTATTTGTTCTATTTTTTCATAAGTTTCTTCTAGAGAAAAACCTGCTTTTTGCATTTTTGATGCTTGTATAACTAATAAACCTTGAGCAACGGTTGCTTTTCTAGAGTCTACTATTAATATTTTTCTATCAGGATAATCTTCTAACATTATGTTAGCCGCATTTATAGCACTTTGATGTGAGCCGCTAAGATCTGAACATAATGTAATACATAAAATATCTAAACCTTTGTCTAAATGTTTTTTAAAATGGTTACAATAATCTTCCATAGATGGGAGAGATGTTTTTGGTATAATTTTTTCAGATACTATTTTTTTATAAAAATTATTTATATCTATATCTATATTTTCTTTCAAATAATTTTCTTTATCAAAAGAAACATAAAAAGGTATAACGTCTATATTATATTCTTTTTTTAAATTTTCTGGTAAATCGCAAGAGCTATCTGATAAAACAATAAAATTTGCCATAATAAACCTCCTAAATTAAATAAATTATAATAACATTTTAAGTATATGTATAAATTATGTCAATAATTTATTATTTAAATTTTAAATATATTTAAAATTTAAAGAAAATAAGAGTAAATAGAAGAAAATATATAAAAAACAAAGATATTAAAAATATTTATTATTTTTATAAAAATATTATTATTAAATAAAAACCTTAAAAAAAGCCAACTTTATTGATTAAAAATAGCTAATATATATAAATTTTCAATGTATAAAAAGATAAAAAGTAGCTAAATATGTTTAAAATGGTTCAATTTAAGACTTTTAATTATGCTAATTATATGGTATAATACATATAATTTTTTGATAAGTCTATTAAATATCAAAATTATTAGTTTATTATATTTTTAGGAGAGTGATTTTATTTGGAACCTGCCAGTTTGCAGATTACAATTTTAATTATTTTAATTGGTTTATCGGCCTTTTTCTCTATGTCAGAAACGGCTCTTATGTCTATTAGTAAAATAAGACTTAGAACTATGGTTGATGAAAACATAAAAAATTCTAAACTTATACAAAGTGTATTAGAAGATCCAGGAAGGCTCTTAAGTGCTATATTAATAGGCAACAACCTTGTTAATATTGGAGCATCTTCTCTTGCTACAGCTATTATTGTAGATAAAGTAGGTAGTAAGGGCATTGGTATAGCTACAGGGTTATTAACAATAATTGTTCTTATATTTGGTGAGATTACACCAAAAACTTTTGCAACTAAAAATGCAGAAAAAGTTTCTCTTTTTGTTATAAAATTTATTAAATTTTGTATGATAATTTTTACACCTTTTATAATTGTTTTAAATTTTATTACAGGTTTTATTTTGAAGCTTTTAGGTGTTAAAAAACATGAAAAAACACCAACTATTACCGAATCAGAGTTATTAACTATGGTTAACGTTAGCCATGAAGAAGGTGTTTTAGAAATAGATGAAAGAGAAATGATAAATAATGTTGTGTATTTTGCAAATAGTGATGCAGAAGATGTTATGGTCCCTAGAACAGATATTATAGCTATTAATGTGGATGCTACTTATGAAGAGCTTACATCATTATTTAAAGCAGAAACTTGTTCAAGAATACCTGTTTATCAAGATTCTATAGATAATATTGTAGGTGTAATATCTTTAAAAGATTTATTATTTATAGATAGAAATAAGAGTTTTAATATAAGAGATTATATGAGAGATCCTTTCTTTACCTATGAGTCTAAATGTCTTAGAGAACTATTTGCAGAAATGCGTATTAACCGTATACCTATGGCTATTATTTTAGATGAATATGGTGGAACATCTGGTATAGTTACTCTTGAAGATATGTTAGAAGAAATAGTAGGGGATCTTGCAGATGAATATGATGAACATGTTGAAGAAATAAAGCTTATAAAAGATAATGAGTATATTGTTGAGGGTGCTACTAAAATAGAAGATGTAAATGAAATGCTTGGAACAAAATTTGAATCTGAAGATTTTGATTCTATTGGTGGATTTATTATAGAGTCATTTGGTAAGTTTCCAGATAAAGGAAATACTATAATAATTGGTAGTGTTAAATTTATAGTTGAAAAAATAGAAAAAAATAGAATAGAAACTATTAGAGTTTTAACTAATATTGTTGAAGATAACAACGAAAAATAAGAGCTGTAGATAAAATCTACAGCTCTTATTAAAGTTTTTTATAGTATTTATATAGTTAAATCAGTTTTAATTTATTTGTTTATTTCTTCTTCTATAGCTTTTCTAACTTCTTCTATTTTTAATCCATAAACAATATGAATATTATTTTCATCAATAAAAATAACTTTGCTAGCACCTGTTTGGCTAACTAAAATATCTTCGTTAACTTTTGATGTATCTTTTAGTTTAAGTCTTAATCTAGTTATACAATTATCTATATTTTCAATATTTTCTTTTCCACCAATACCTTCAAGTATTTTTCTAACATTAACATTGCCTATAAAGCCTTCGTTGCTTTTTTCTTCTTTAATTTCTTTATCTAGAGCCTCTCTAATTTGATTTATTTGTAAACCATAAACAACGTGAACATCATTGCCATCTATAATAACTTTGCTAGCACCTGTTTCGTTTATTAATAAGTTTTCGTCTACCTTAGATACATCTGCCAAAACAAGCCTTAATCTAGTCATACAGTTAGTTATAAATTTAATATTTTCTTTTTCACCAATACCTTTTAATATTGTTTTTACATATTCTTTAGTAGGATTATTAAAATCAAAATTACCCATATAACAACCTCCTTAATAGTTTATTTATGTCTATCTAAATTATATCAAAAATATAAAAAAATTCAACTATTTTTATTAAAAATATAAAAAACTATTTGTTTGAATACTAAAAAAATATACAATATGTTAATAATTTATGTGTTTTAATATAATATCTTTAATAATATTACTATCACATTTACCTTTAAAATATTTCATACACTGTCCTATTAAAAATTTTAAAGCTTTTTCTTTACCATTTTTATAATCGTTTATACTTTTAGTATTTTCTTTTAATATATTAATAATTTTACTTTCAATAAAATTAGTATCATTTAATAAATATAAATTGTTTTTTTCTATAAAAGATATAGGCTCTACATCATTAATAATTATTTCAAAAAATACATTTTTATATGTATCTCTCGATATTTTATTATTTAAAAATAAGTTTATAATATTTGATATATAATTAATATTAAATGTTAAATTATTTATATTTATTTTATTTTCATTACATATTTTAAATAATTCACCAGATATAATATTAGCTATTTCTTTAGGGTTATTTATTTTGTTGTTTAACTCTTCAAATAAATTATTTATTTTAGGACTATATAATATAGCCTTAATATCATTTTCAGATAAATTATAATTTTTAGCATACAATTTTCTTTTTTCTTCAGGTAAAATAGGCATATTATTTTTTATATTAAATATAAAATTATTAGATAAATTTATATTTAATATATCTGGCTCTTTAAAATAAGAATAATCTTTTATAGTTTCTTTATTTCTCATAAAAATTGTTTTATTATTGTTTTCATCAAATTTTCTTGTTTCTACATTTATATTATTGTTGTTTTCTAATAAGTTTATATGTCTTTTTATTTCATAGTTTATAGCGTTTTTTATAGATTTAAAAGACCCTACATTTTTTATTTCTACCCTGTTACCTAAAGGCATATTTTCTTTTCTAACAGATAAATTTATATCAACACGCATAGAGCCTTCTTGTATTTTACAGTCAGATACATTACAAAAAATTAAAATTTCTTTTAAAGCTTTTAAAAATTGTATAACCTCTTCATCACTTTCAAAATCTGGCATAGTAACAAGCTCTAAAAGGGGAACACCAGCACGGTTATAATCTATTGTATTATTTTTACAAACTTTGCCCGCATCTTCTTCTATATGAATTTGTCTAATATTTATTTTTTTATTGGGTATGTTAATATATCCATCTTTACAAATAGGGTTAAAAAATTGTGTTATTTGATAGCCTTTAGGTAAATCTTTATAAAAATAGTTTTTTCTATCAAAAATAACTTTTTTATCTATTTTACAATTTGTAGCTATGCCTGTTTTTATAGCTAGAGCTATTGCTTCTTTATTAGGTATAGGTAAAGCTCCTGGTTGTGCTAAACAAACAGGGCAAACATTAGTATTTTCTTTATCACCAAAGCTAGATTTACACCTGCAAAACATTTTATTTTTTGTATTTAGTTCTATATGTACTTCTAAACCTATATTAACTTTATATTGCATAAAAACCTCCATTATTTTATATTAGGTCTTTTTAAATGAAAGCTAGTATTTTTTTGAAATTGTATAGATATATTTAATATAATATCATCTTTAAGATAGTTTGATATAAGTTGCATACCAACAGGCATATTATTTTTTGTAAAACCACAAGGTATAGATATAGATGGTAAACCTGTTAAATTTGAACTTGCTAAAAATATATCTGTTTCTGTGTTATCATCAAAGCTAGCAGCTGTTTTAGGTGTGGTAGGGGCTAAAAGTATATCATATTTTTCAAAAGCTTCTTTAAATTGTTTTGTTATATAATTTTTAGCATTTATAGCATTTTTATAATAGTTATTTTTATCATCTTTTAATACAAAATTACCAAACATTATACGTTTTTTAACTTCTACTCCAAAAGCATCTGTTCTAGATTTAATAGTAAGTTCTTCTAAACAGTCTATATTTTCTGGTTTGTATCCATATTTTATACCGTCATATCTAGCCATATTAGATATGGATTGAGCACTAGATAAAATTTGATATGTTGGCATAGAATATTGTATAACATCTAAATTTATTTCTTCTATGATAGCACCTAAATTTTTTAGTATATTTACAGCTTTTAATATTTCTGTTTGAACATCTTTATCGCTATATTCGATAAAATTTTTACAAACACCTATTTTTAAGCCTTTTATATTAAAATTTTCATCTATAAAAGAAAATTTTTCTTTTTTTATTGTTGTATTATCGTTTTTGTCATATCCACTGATTATTTCTAATGTTTTAGCACAATCTAAAGCATCTTTTGTTATAGGGCCTATTTGATCAAATTGTGGTGCAAAAGCGATAAGGCCATATCTAGATACTAAGCCATATGTTGGCTTTATACCTGTTACAGAGCAAAAGGCAGAAGGTTGCCTTATAGAGCCACCTGTGTCAGAACCTAAAGTTAAAATAGCCTCATTATAAGCGATAGAGCTAGCACAACCACTGCTAGACCCACCAGTAGATTTTGTAATATCCCAAGGGTTGTTGCAACCGCCAAAAAAAGAAGTTCTACCAGTATCACCCATAGCAAATTCGTCCATATTTATTTTGCCAACAAGTATAGCACCAGCATCTTCTAGTTTTTTAAAAGCAGTAGCATTATAAGATGGTATAAAATCTTTAAGCATTTTAGATGCACAAGTTGTTCTTATACCTTTTGTGCATATATTATCTTTTATAGATATAGGTACACCTGCTAAAATAGATAAATCTTCCTTTTTGTCTATTTTTTCTTGTATTTTTTTAGCTCTTTTAATAGCATAATCTTCAGTAAAAGTTATATAACCGTTGCTTTTATTTGTTATATTATTAAAAAAATATTTTATAACCTCTACAGAGCTTATTTCTTTGTTTTTTATTTTTTGTCCAATTTGTAAAGCTGTCATATTGAAAATATCCATAAATCTGTTCTCCTATTAAAAATTATACTATTTCATCTTCAATATGATAAAGAAATATTTCTTCTGTTTGTGGTAAATATGCAAGTTTATCACAATTTTTTATCATATTATTAAATTTAGCTAATATATATTCTTTTTCTTCTATATTAATATTAAATTTTGAAGCATCTTCTAAATATTTTATAAAATCTTGGTTAAACATTTTTACCTCCCAAATTATATATTAAAAAACCTATTATATTATATAGAGTTTTGGTTAATTTGTAAATAAAAATGAATATAAAATATAGCCAAAAATAAAATATAAATATATAAAAAATATATTAAAAATATAGCATAATTAACAAAATTTTTTAAAAAATTAAAAAATATTGTAATTTATTTTATATTTTTGTATAATAACAATAGAATATCTTTAAGGAGGAGTTTATATGATTACTTTTTTAGTTTGTCTAGCAATATTAATTGGAGGGTATTTTTTATATGGTAGTTATGTGTATACACAGGGTAGTTTAGATGAAAATAAATTAACTCCAGCTATGACTATGCAAGATGGTGTTGACTACATACCTATGCCTTTGCATAAAGTTTTATTAATTCAGTTTTTAAATATTGCAGGAACAGGCCCTATATTTGGTGCTATAATGGGAGCTTGTTTTGGGCCAGTTGCTTTTATTTGGATAACATTAGGAACAATATTTGCAGGAGCTGTACATGACTTTTTATCTGGTGTTATTTCTATGAAACATAACGGAACATCTGTATCGGAAATAGTAGGTATTTACTTAGGTAATACTATGAAAAATGTTATGCGTGTTTTTTCAGTTATTTTATTAATATTAGTAGGTACAGTTTTTGTTACATCACCGGCAGGGCTTTTATCTAACATTACAGGATTAAATCAAACTGTATTAGTAGGTATAATAATTATTTATTATATATTAGCTACAGTTTTACCAGTAGATAAAATAATAGGTAAAATATATCCATTATTTGGTATATGTCTTATATTAATGGCGGTAGGTTTATCTATTGGTATGTTTGTTAACCATTTTAATGGTAGTGCACCTATGGTTGAACTTACAAAAGAAACATTTTCTGCTAATTTACATCCTAATGGCTTAAATGTGTTTCCTTTCTTATTTGTTACTATAGCTTGTGGCGCTTTATCAGGTTTTCACGCTACACAATCTCCTATGATGGCTCGTTGTGTAAGAAGTCCAAAAGAAACAAAGGCAATTTTTTATGGAGCAATGGTTGTAGAAGGTATTGTAGCTTTAATATGGTGTGCAGTAACGATTTCTTTCTTTAGAACCCCAGAGGGAGTTTGGGAAGCATTATCAGTTAATAAAGGCGCATCTGGTGTAGTAAATGTTTTATCGAAAGAGCTTTTAGGTACAATAGGTGCAGTTTTAGCGGTTTTAGGTGTTGTTGCTTGTCCTATAACATCTGGTGATACTGCTTTTAGAAGTGCTAGGCTTACTATAGCAGATGCTTTTAATATTGACCAAAAGAAAATAATTAAAAGATTTATTATTGCTATACCTTTATTTATTGTTTGTATATTGTTAACAATGGTAAATTTTGATATTATTTGGAGATATTTTGCTTGGTCTAACCAAACATTAGCTACTATTTTCTTATGGACTGGTGGTGTTTATCTTTATAAAAATAATAAAAATTATTTTATAGCAATTTTACCTGCTACAGTAATGTCTTATGTATGTGTATCTTATATAATACAAGCAAAAGAAGGGTTTAAATTGTCTGCTAATATATCTAATATAACAGGTGTAATTGTAGCTTTAGCTTTATTTATACTTTTTATGATAAAAAAAGGTTCAATAAAAACTAATAATTAATATTTAAAATAGTAATACTAATATTATAATGGTTCTTTTAAACTATTAGGGGTTATGCCCCTTTTGTAACAACTTTATTATAAAGCCTATATAGTTAGTGTTACTATTTATTTTTTAATTTTTTATAGTTTTTTACATAAGTTAAAGAAGGTTACACCTTGTTATTAAAGCTTTTATCTTAAAACAAAAACAAAGATTATTTATTTATATTTTAATATTTATTAAGTTAAATTTTACAAAAAATTAATAGTTTTGTATTGGTAGTTTAAAGATTTTATGCTATAATAAATAAGATTTAATATTTTATAGGGGTAGGTGTAAATATGAATGGTTCAATAGATACTAAAGCATCTGGTATAGGTATGCTTTTTGATAGTTTAAATTTATCAAAGCTTAATATACCAAGCATAAGAATATCAGATATTTTAGATATATTAATAGTAGCAATTTTTATATATATAATAATGAACTGGATTAGAGAGACGAGGGCTTGGTCTTTATTTAAAGGTATAATGGTTATACTTGTTTTAAGCATTTTATCTTTTAACCTTAATTTATATACTACTTATTGGATTATAGAGCAAACTTTTTCTGTAGGTATAATGGCTATTTTAATTTTGTTTCAGCCAGAGTTTAGAAAAGGCCTTGAACAAATAGGCAAAGGCAGCCTTAGAAGAAGCATATTTACATCTTCATCACAAGAAAAAATTATACCTGAAAAAATTTTAGATGAAATATTAACAGCTTGTTTTATTATGGGAAAAGCAAAAACAGGTGCTATTATTGTGGTAGAACAAAAAGTAGCTTTAGGTGACTTCGAAGAAAGCGGTATACCTATAGATGCAATAGTTACAAATCAACTACTTATTAATATATTTGAAGATAAAACACCTCTTCATGATGGGGCAGTTTTAATAAGAAATAATCGTATAAAAAGAGCTACTTGTATATTGCCTTTAACTCAATCTGAGATAGGCCTAGATTTAGGAACAAGGCATAGAGCAAGTGTTGGTGCAAGTGAGGTTAGCGATGCTTATATTTTTGTTGTATCTGAAGAAACAGGGGCTGTTTCTATAGCACATAATGGTAAGCTACATAGAAACCTTACAAGGTTACAAATAGAAGAAATGTTTAAACAACAAGAAAAACAAAGTGTTAAAAAAATAAATATATGGAAAGGAAGAGGTTAATATGTATAGAAGAATAAAGTATTTTTTTACAAATAATCTTTATTGGAAAGCCTTATCCGTTTTAATGGCAATTGTTTTATGGTTTGTTGTTATGAATATTAATAATCCTACAGAGATAAAAAGTTTTACATTAAATATAAGCATTTTACACGAAGAGAAATTAGCAGAAAATAATTTGGCTATTTTAAATATAGATGAGCTAAAAGCTCAAAAAGCAGAAATTAAAATAAAAGGTACTAGAACTGCTTTAGATGAGCTTAATAAAAGATATAATAAAGAAAACATAAAGCTAACATTAGATTTAGAACAAATATTATCTTATAAAATAGTTGACGAACCTTTAGAAGCTACTATAAATTTAAAACCTACAATGCCTAACGTAGCTTATCCTAACAATAATTTTGAAATAGTTAGCTTTTATCCTATAACATCTAATATATATATAGATAAAGTTATAACTATACCTAAAAAAATACACCCTAAAACTATTGGCGAAACCAAATCTGGCTATATAGCTTCTGAGCCAGAGCTTTCATCAGAATATATACAAGTTACTGGACCTAAATCTATTGTAGATAAAATACAAGTAATATATGCAGAGGTAGACCTTACTGATGAAACATCTACAATAAAACAAAATGTAAAGCCAGTAGCTTATGATAAAGATGGAAATAAAGTTACAGATGTAAAATTTAACATAGAAAATGTAGAAATAAAAGTTCCTATTAGCGTAGAAGGATTTATAAATATTGTAGAGCCTACTTTGGTGGGTCAATTACCAGAAGGATATATTGTAGAGGCTATATCTCATAGCCCTAAAACAGTTGAGGTAGTAGGTAGCACAAGCAATTTAAAAAATCTTACAAAAATAAATTTGCCAAACATAGATATAACAGGACTTACCAAATCTACCCAATTTACATATGATATATCTTCAATATTAAAACAACATAATTTAAGGCTTAAAAATAGTAGCAATAACAATATTAAAATAAATATATCTATAAAAGAGGCAGCAACAAAATCTATAAATATACCTACTAGTAAAATAAGTATATTAGGTTATGACGATACATTTTTTATAGATATGCCAGAGCAAGTTGTTTTAAATGTTACAGGAGAAGAAAACATTATAAATAGCTTAGATGAAACATTGTTAAAATGTAATATAGATGTTACTAATCTTACTATAGGTGACCATAATGTTAAAGTTAATGTAGATTTGCCAGAAGGTGTAAAATTTGTTTCTGAGCCATATATTAATATAACGATATCTAATAAAAAAGAAAATGAACAAATAGAAACAAATGAAGAAACTAAATATATAGAAGAACAGTCTTCACAAGATACTACAGAAGAAGAAGCAAAAATTATATTTGATGAAATAACTACAGAAACAACTAGTCAAACAGAGCAAAATAGTGAAACACAGGATGAAGTAACAACCTAAAAAAAATATGTTTTAAAAAGCCAAAAAGGGCTTTTTAAAACATATTTTTTTTAGACATAATTTTTGTAACTAAAAGACATATACCAATTGAGCCTAAAATAATCCATATAAATGCAAGAGGATTATCTGAAAAAGGCACAGGAACATTCATACCAAAAAAGCTAGATATTATAGTAGGTATAGCCATAATAATAGTTATAGATGTTAAAACTTTCATAACAATATTTAAGTTGTTTGATATAATTGAAGCAAAAGCATCCATTGTACCTGCTAATATATCGCTATATATTTTGGCCATTTCTATAGCTTGTTTATTTTCTATAATAGTATCTTCTAAAAGCTCTTTATCTTCTTCATATTTTTTTATAAAATCGTATCTTAAAAGCTTTTCCATAACAAGCTCGTTAGATTTTAAAGATGTAGAAAAATATACCAAGCTTTTTTCTAATGTTAAAAGTTGTATAAGCTCTTTATTTTTCATAGATTTATGGAGCTCATTTTCTATAATGTTACTTTGTTTATCTATTCTTTTTAGAAAATATAAATATAAAGAAGCATTTTTATATAAAATTTGCAAAACAAATCTAGATCTTTTATAAGTGAAAAAAGTTTTAACACGATTTTTTATAAAAGGATCTAATACAAGAGTATCGTTTAGAGAAACAGTTATAATAGCTTTATCTGTAGTTATAATACCTATAGGTAAAGTTTCATATATGTTAGACTCTCTATCTTTTGATATACAAGGTGTATCTACCAAAATAAGAAAATGGTTATTTTCATCATCTAGCTCTATTCTAGAGCGTTCTTCTTCATCTAGAGCGGCGTGTATAAAATCTGGATCTATATTTAGCTCGTTAGATATATAGTTTACTTCTTTTAAAGAAGGGTTTACCATATTTATCCAAACACCTTCTTGGATATTATCTGTTTCTATAAGTTCTTTGTTTGAAGATATATACATTTTTATCATTTTATTTCCTCCTTAAAAGTCCTTATAAAAATAGGAAATATAAAAATAAAGGCAAATCCTAAATTTATGGACTATATTGTAAATATTTAATTTTTTATAATAATACTTGGGTATACCGTCCATAAAATCACCTGCCTTTAAAAATAGTCTTTTATAATATTTTAAATGATTTATCTAATTTTGGCAAGCCTTATTTAATATGAGATTGAATGATACTTTATATAGTTGTATATTTTATAATTAATAATTCTACTGATAGTTCGTCTGGTGCTTGTCCTGTTTTTATTTTATTATCAATGTTTAAGCAATCTTGTAAGGCTTGTAATAATATTTTTATAGAAAAATTTTTACTTTGTTTAATAGCTTCTTTAACTATAAAATCTTTTAGCCCTAGCTCAGACGCAATGCTAGATATATTATAATTTTTATTGTATAAATATTTTGTTTGTAATATAATTCTAAATTGTCTTGCTATCATATTCAAAATAATAAAAGGAGATGTTTTATTTAAAATTAAATTTTGATAAGTTTGTATAGCTTTATCCATATTTTTATTTGCCATAAAATTTATAAGCTCAAATATTTTGCTTTCTATAGATTTTGTGCAAATAGCATCTATATCATTTATAGTTATTTTGTTATTATTATTTTTAAATGATATAAGCTTATTTATCTCGTTTAAAAGAACATCCATATTATAACTAACATTTCTTATAAGGTATAAAGCTTCTTTAGATGTTATATTTTTATTATTATCTTTAAATATATTTAATATCCAATTTATTAAATCACTTTCTGTAGATAAATTCATTTGATGAAATGTGCCTATATTATTTATAGTTTTACATATTTTTAATTTTTTATCTATTTTTTCTTCTATAAAAATAATAATAGTTGTTTTAGGCATATTATGTAAATATTTTTCTAGATTAGTTGTATCATCTTTTCTACCTTCAAAAAGTAAACCACTGTTTTTTATTATAACAAGCCTATATTGGCTCATAAATGGCATAGTATCACAAGCATCTATTATTTGTGATATATTAATAGTTTTACCTTCAAAAATATGAAAATTCATCATTTTTAATTCATCGCTTATAATAGCAGAAGTTAATTTTTTTTCATAAAGGTTTTTTAAATATTCTTCTTCTCCAAATATAACATATATATTAGAAAAAATTTTATCTTTTATATTATTTTCTAAATTTTTCAAAATTTATCACTCCTAAAATTATTTTTGCAAGCTAGTTATTTTATAATTATTTTTATAAAATTTTATAGTTATAGCTTTATTTTTATCTGTTCTATAAATATTAATGTTATTATCTTTAAGAGTTTTTAAAGTTTCATCACTAGGGTGGTTATACATATTGTCTTTTTTACAAGATATTAAAGCATCTTTAGGGTTTACACTTTTTATAAAACTATTTGTAGAAGAAGTTTTAGAGCCGTGATGTGCTACTTTTAATATGTTAGAAGATAAATTTATATTATTATTTAATATAAAATTTTCAGCTTCTTTTTCTATATCTCCTGTAAATAGCATAGAGTTATTTTTATATGTTAATTTTAAAACAATAGAGTTGTTATTATCTTCATCATCTAAAAAATTTATATTAGGGTGTAATATATCAAATTTTAAATCTTTTCCTAAAGTAAGGGAGTCTCCATTTTTTACAAAATATATAGGTATGTTATTTTGTTTAGCTTTATATAAAATAGTGTTATAGTTTTCATCTTTTGTATTATTTATAGGTAAAAATAAATTGTTTATTTTAATTTTATCTATAATTTCTATTATACCTTTTATATGATCGCTATCATTATGGCTTACAAAAACAAAATCTATAGCTTCAATACCATTACTTTTTAAATAAGGCAATACAACGTTTTCTCCTGTAGAAAAATTGTGGCTACCACCACCATCTATTAAAAATACACCATCATTATTTATACCAACTATGCTATCTCCTTGTCCAATATCTAACATAGTTACAGTAAAAGGTTTTGGTATAAAAGAAGCTAATATTAAACATATAGTAAATATACTTATACCAATATTTATAAATTTTTTACGGCTTTTAATTAAATATTTATCATAAAAAGTGTAGCCTATGAAAAATAACATAATATATAAACCTACTACAACTATAAAATGTGGCTTACCTATAAGAATATTGTTAAAATCCATATTTTCTATTATTTTACAAGTATATGTAAAAAATCTAAGTATATAATAAACAGTACCTATTAAAAATTTGGCAAAAGGTATGCTAAACATACCAACAATAGTAGATATAAAGCCTATTATAACTACTATAGACATAAAAGGTATAATTAATATATTTAAAAATGTATCTAAAACATTAAAATTATAAAAATAATAAGCGGTTATAGGTTTTATAGCCAAACATACAAAAAAAGAAGTAATAAAAGAACTTAATATACCTTTTATATTATAAATATGACATATTCTACCACCCAAAAATGCTATAGAAAAAACAGACACATAAGAATATAAAAAGCCTATATCAAAAATATAATAAGGGTTTATAAATAATAAAATTATAGCAGATAGGCTAATAGACGATATAAAATCTGCATCTCTAAAAAGTATGTAAGATAATAAAACTGTTATACACATAATAGTTGCTCTTACCGTTGATAAGCTACCACCTGTAAAAATACAATAAAAAACTAATATAAAAATAACAAATATATAGCCAAATCTTTTATGAACAAATTTAAAAATTTTAGTTAAAAACAAACATAATATACCAATATGTAAACCAGATATGGCTAATATATGATAAATGCCTGATGTTCTATATAAATCTATTGTCTCTTCATCTAAAAATTGTTTTTCACCTAAAATCATAGCTTTTAAAATATTACTTTCTGTTTTAGGTAATATTTCGTCATATATTTTGCAAATATTATCTTTTAAATTTGATAAATATAGCTTAAACTTATTTTGCCCTAAAACATTTATATTATCTGCATATAATTTATAATCTATATTATCTATTTTAAAATTTAACTGTTCGTTATAGCTATTAGGATTAGATTTTTTATTAGGATAATATATAGTGCCACTAGCATATATTTTAGATCCTATTTTAACATTATATAAATAATCGGTATAAACTAAAATATTTAATTTTTTATTTTCATTATTAATAGATTTTGTAGAAACTTTTATTTTATATTTATCGTTAGAAGTTTTTTCTATAGTTTTTACATTGCCAGTAATATTTATTTTTTCTTTTTCTTTTAAAGGATAAGACAAGCTATTAAAATATGTTAAAAAATAGGCCAGCAATGTAAATAATATTAAATATTTAGGAAATTTTATTTTATATATTTTGCTAAAATATAAGGATAAAAATAATAATAGCAAAAAGAAAATTAGTTTTATGTAAATATTAAACATAAAATAACACAATATGCCTAATATAAAAAATATTAAAACAAATAATAAAGGTCTTTTCATAACATAATTTATAAAAGAAAGGTTATAAAAATTTAACCTTTCTTTTATTTCTCCTATAATATTTTAGTTATTTTTTGTTTCTATTATACTTTCATATCTACCCAAAGGTTGGCTAATATCAATACTATTGTTGTTAAGGTTCATTTTTTCTCCGTCTATTAAAAATTGAACTTTATTAACAGTATTAAGGTTGGTTAAAGAATTTACAATAGAATATATAGCTAATTTTTCTTCATTTTTGTTTGATGAAAGTTTTGTTATAAAATCTGAGCTTAAATCTACATAACATATGCTATCTTCTGTTTTTATATTTCTTATTTTTGTTTCAGATGGTATAGTTTTAATATTTTTATCATTTTTAGGCCCTTTTATAAGCTCTTCAACAATATATAGCTCCATACTTTTATTTTGCTTTACTTCTATATGTCTATTTTCTTCTATTAATTTATTATTTTGATTAGCAAAATATAGAGTAACTTTTTCTCGTTCTATTTTATCTGGCGATATAACAGGGTTTAAAATAATGTTGTTACGGTTAAAAAAATCTAAATCTTTATATAAATTTAAAGGTATGTTATCTACATATATTTTTACGTTGTTTACAAAATTAGTTTCTGTTATTGTCCAAACAAAACTAGCTCTTAAAATTAATTTTTCAACATCTGAAAGCTTGTTATAATGGTTAGAAAAATTTATATGTAAATTATAATCTGATAGGTTATAATTTAAAATAGTTAGCTCTTTTGGTATAGTAGATTTTAAATTTGAAGATTTTGGAGCAGATTTCATTTCTTTAAATATATCATCTACAAAAGTATCTTTTCTTAGGTTTAATATTTTTTCTTCATAAGAAAGGTTGTTATTTAATTTATCATAATAATATATTTTTATATATTTATTATTATTTGAATTATTATTTTTTACAATTGCTATGATAAAAGATATTATAGAGATAATAAAAATAGTAGTTATAACAGAAATTACACCAAACAAAAATAATTTTTTATTATTTTTCATATTTCCTCCTATATAAATTATTCAGATTTTTCTGCAAATTTTATAGGTATTCTAACTATAAATGTAGAACCTTCTCCTTCTTTGCTAGATACTTTAATGCTACCTTTGTGTAATATTACAGTAGAATGGGTAATAGAAAGCCCAAGTCCTGTGCCACCTGTTTCTCTATCTCTAGTTTTATCAACTCTATAAAATCTATTAAATATTTTAGTTTGTTCTTCTTCATTTATACCTATACCTGTATCTGTAACAGTTATAAATGCATTTTGGTGATCACAATCTAAAGTAACTTTAACGCTACCTTCACTATTTGTATATTTTATAGCATTTTCCACAAGGTTAGATATTGCTAGACTAAGCTTCATTTCATCTGCATCTACTATTATGTTTTTTAAATATTCTTTAGATAATGTTATATTTTTTTGCTCTGCTAAAGGTGTGAGCCTTTTTAAAATATCATCTAACATTTTATCTAGGTTAGTTTCTGATATATTAAGCCCTGCTTCTCTGTAGTCTAGTTTAACTAGGGCTAAAAGGTTGTTAACTATTTCTGTCATTCTGTCTATCTCTGAATTTATATCTTGTAAAAATTCTATATACATTTCTGAAGGTATATCTTCTTGTAATAATATAGAATCGCTTAAAACTTTTATAGAGCTAAGAGGGGTTTTTAGTTCGTGAGATACATTAGAAACAAACTCTTGCCTAGAGGCATCTATTTGTTCAAGCTTTTCTGTCATAGTGTTAAATGCTTCACCTAATTGGGCTATTTCGTTGTTACCGCTTATTTTTACTCTTTGATGTAATTGTCCGTCTGCTATTTCATTTATACTTTTTAAAATTTTCTTTAAAGGGGCGATAACTATTTCAGATGTAAAAAAGACGGCTATACCAATAATAATGCTTATAAATATAGTTAACATAAACCATTTTTGGCTAACACCAGCTATTAATAGCTCTGATGTTTCAAAAGACGATACTAATAAAACAACGCCTTTTTTATGAGAATATGGGTCTTCTATATAGCTAGATGCATATAATGTGCCTTGATCTTTATAATAATTTGTATTGCTTTTACCATCTAAAGATAAGGTTACTTCAGGTATTAAAAAAGTTTTGCCATTAGCAGAATTATTTGTATCTAAAATAACAATACCATTATTATCTATTATTAATATTCTAAATTCTTCTTCTAGGCTTTTTTCTTCTAAAATAGATAAAAGCTCATCTTTTTTTTCATCATTATATAAATAGTTACCTTCTTGTATCATAACAGCTATTTTATTAGCTTGATAGAGTAAATCTCTTTCATCTATATCTTTAAAGTAAGTTTCCATTGTGTTTTTCATTATGTTAGAAAAAAACACTAATGGAAAAAAGCTTATAAAAAAGAAACATACAAAAAGTTTTGCTCTAATGCTTTGATACCATTTAACTTTTGTATTACTGAAAATAATAACCAACTCCCCACTTTGTATGAATATATTTTGGTTCGCTAGGGCATTCTTCTATTTTTTCACGAAGTCTTCTAACGTGAACATCTACGCTTCTAGCATCTCCAGGATATCCATAGCCCCATATAGTATCTAAAAGATTTTCGCGGCTGTAAACTTTGCCAATATTTTTCATTAAAAGTTCTAAAAGATCAAATTCTTTTGCTGTAAGGTTTATCTCTTTTTGGTTTATAAATGTGCGTCTAGACTCGGTGTTAATTTCTATTTCTCTAATTTTTATTATGTTTTTATTTTGTATAGGAACTTCAACTTTTTTTACACTTCTTCTCAATATTGCTTTTATTCTAGCTTTAAGCTCTAATATGTTAAATGGTTTGGTAATATAGTCGTCAGCGCCATATTCTAAGCCCATTATTTTGTCCATATCTTCGCCTTTTGCCGTAACCATTATTATAGGAACATTAGAAAACTCTCTTATCATTTGACAAGCCATAAGGCCGTCTATTTTAGGTAACATAACATCTAATAGTATAAGATTATATTCATTTTCTTTAGCCAATCTAAGAGCTTCTTCGCCATCATAAGCTGCGTCTACTTTCATTCCTTCTTGCTCTAAGCTAAATTTTATACCTTTAACGATAAGTTTTTCATCATCAACAACTAAAATATTTCTATCCATATATAAAATCTCCTTAATTAACTGTTATTAAATCTTTAATTTTTTCATAAATTTTATCACCTATACGATCTACATTTTTTATATCAGCTACATCATAAAATAAAGAAACATTTTCTCTATAGTTTATTATGTTTTCGGCTAAAGTATCGCCTATGCCAGGCAAGGTTTTTAATGTTTCTTTATCTGCATTATTTATATTTACAATATTAATATTATTTTGTATGTTATTTGTATTTTTGTCAATATCTTTATTAGTATTTATAAAATTTTTATTTAAGTTATCATTTATAGTAGGCTCTGTTTTATCGCTATCTATAGAAAAATTTATAGTAGCTTTATCATATGTAGAACTATTTATATAAATACAACTAGATATTATACATAATATTGTTAATAATATAGTATATTTATTTTTCATAAAATCTACCTCAATTAGTTTTAAAATATTGAATTTATTAAAAAAATATTATATAATAAAAAAATGTGAATAAAAAATAATAGCTAAAGGAAGTGGGCAACTGTTATGAATTTTCATAAGGTTTTAAAAAATTTTATTTGTTTTATATTATTATATACGATATTTACTACAAATACTAGTGTATTTTATATTTTTGCAAATGAAACTAATGAACCTACAATTAACCAAACTGATAATAAAGAAGATGAAGAAAAAAACACAGAAACTATCAGCCAAACAGAAGGTACATCTGAAAGTGAGCAACAAACAGAATCTGTGGAAGATCCACTAGGTTTAACTGCTAAATCAGCGGTTTTGATAGATGCTAAAACAGGTATTGTTATATATGATAAAAATAAAGATATAAAATCTTACCCTGCTAGCACAACAAAAATTTTAACAGCACTATTAGCTATAGAAAACACAAAACCAACAGATATATTAACACACTCTCATAACGCGGTTTTTAACATAGGGCCAGGTAGTAGCCACATTGGTATGAGAGAAAATGAACAAATAACAATGGATCAAGCCTTATATGGTGTTTTATTAGCCTCTGCTAATGAGGTTTGTATGGCTATTGCAGAGCATATATCTGGAAGTGTTGAAAATTTTGTAGAGTTTATGAATAAAAGAGCAAAAGAGATAGGTGCTAAAAATACACATTTTGCTAATCCTCACGGTTTTCACGATGATAACCACTATACAACAAGCTATGATATGGCGCTTATAATGAAAGAGGCTATTAAAAATGAAGAGTTTGTAAAATATATTAGCACGCCAAGTTATAAGATACTTCCAACTAATTTAGTTAATGAGCAAAGAGTTTTAAATAATTCTAATAAGCTTATTTTAAAAACATCTCCTTATTATTATGAATATTGTGTTGGTGGTAAAACAGGTTTTACAGATCAAGCAGGTAATACATTAGTTACATATGCTAAAAAAGGTGATATAGAGCTTATAGCTGTTGTTATGAAAGATGAAGGATTTAAAGTTTATGACGATACAAGAGCCTTATTTAATTATGGTTTTGATGCTTATGAAGAAAAAGAAATATTTAATAAAGAAGGTTATAAAAATAAAGCAAATATCGTTCAAAAATTTAAAGATAAAGATATTCCTTTAGGTGAGGTTTATGTAACAGCAGAAAATAATCTTTCTTTAGATTTACCTAAAACGGTGGATGTTTCTAAAATACAAAGGGTAGCTAACATACCAACAGCTGTAGAAGGGCCTATTAATGTTGGAGATAAAGTTGGTACTTTAGATTTTTTATATGAAAATAATAAAATTGCTAGTATAAATTTATTATCTGAAGATAAAATAGATACTATAGCAGAAGCTAAACTTGAAAGACAAGAAAAAATTAAAAATATATCTAAGTTAATAATAAAAGTTTTAAAATATTTATTAATAGGCATAGTAATTTTTGTTGTTGTATTTTTTGGACTAGCCTTCATTGTTAGAAATATTATAAAAGTTAGAAGAAAAAATAAAAGAAAAAGACGATATGGTAACCAAACTTTAAAACCTATGCCAAAAAATAGAAATAATACAAGACGTAGAAGAAGATAAGAAAAAGCTGTAGATTTTATCTACAGCTTTTTCTTATTAATATCTTTAGGTTATATAATAAATGTTAGGGTAGCATTATAGATTGATAAGATGATACTTTTAGATTAAATACCCTTTTATTTAAACCCCAATAATGAAAATAACCTAATTAAATTTTAATATTCTGGATCTATAAGGCCATAAGTGCCATCTTTTCTTTTATAAACAACGTTAATTTCATCTGTAGAAGAGTTTCTAAAAACAAAGAAATTATGAGAAACAAGCTCCATCTCCATAACGGCTTCTTCTGGATCCATAGGTTTTATATCAAACTTTTTAGTTTTATCTATTTTAATAGTAGCTTCATCATCTTCTTCATCTAAACCGATAGATATAGCTTTTAGCTCATCCGCAAAAGAAGAATCTCTGCGAGATTTATCTCTTAAGCGACTTCTATATTTAACCATTTGTTTTTCTAATTTATCAACAACTTCATCTATAGCAGCGTACATATCGTCTTTTGTAACTTCTGCTCTTAAAACCCTTTTAGGTAACTTAACAGTAACTTCTATTGTGTGATCTAATTTAACAACAGATAAAGTAACGTTTATATCTGTGTTTTCAGGAAAAAGCCTTTCTATTCTATTAATTTTGCTTGTAATTTTTTCTTTTAAAGCGTCTGTAACTGTAGTATTTTTTGCTTTGAATGTATAACGCATAACGAACACTCCTTTTTATCCTATAATTAGATAAACAACATAAAATATAATTTGTTTATCCTTATGTATTATTATTCTACAAAAATATTAAAACTCCTTTTAAAATAAAACAAAAATAATTACTAAAAAAACTATAAAAAATAATATTTTTTTAGTAATTATTAATAAATTATTTTTTTGCTTCATTTAAAGCTTGCTCTACTGCTTTAATTAATATATCTGTAGTCATAGATGTATCTACAGATGCTGTTATATCTGTGCTTTGATTTTCTATTATTTGTGCAGAAATATCATCTATAGAACGCTCAAAAAGAGGATAAAAAACTTCTTGAGTTTCGCCCATATTAACAAGCTCTATATCTAATATCTCATCTTTAGATACTGTAACTTGAACAGATACAGGGTTACTATGTAGTATTATATTAGAAGAATATGTTCCTGGATTATAGGCTGTTTTATCGCCTTTTGGTATGAAAAAATATACAATAACCCCTAGTATAATAAGCCCTACAATAGTTAATAAAGCTTTTTTTAAAACATCTTTAAGTTTTACAACAACTATCTTTGTACTCAAAAAAAGCACCTCCTTATTAATAATATATTTATATTTTTATTACAATAATAATAAAAATATGTTAAAATAATATTATTAATATAAAATAGATAGGGTGAAAAAATGAAATTACAATATATTTTTGGAAAATCTGGTAGCGGAAAGCTAGAGCATTGTATAAGCGAAATATTAATACGACAAGAAGAAAAGTTTTTACCTTCTGTTCTTATTGTTCCTGAGCAATTTACGTTACAATCGGAAAGAAAGGTTATAGAAAAATCTAAAAATAAAGTTTTGCTTAATACTTATGTTTTAAATTTTAAAAGGCTTGCTTACCGTGTTTTTTCTGAGCTTGGCATATCTAATAAAAAGCCTCTTGAAGATATAGGTAAAACTATGGTTTTAAGAAAAATATTATATAATCTTGGTAAAGATGATAAGCTTAAATATTTTTCTGAAAAATCTTATGCTAATATAGGTTTATTAGAAAAAATAGGCGATATATTAAAAGAATTTTCCGAATTTGGTGTTAACATACAATCGTTAGAAACTACTATCCAAAATATAGATACCTCTACAAATGAAAATTTGGCATTAAAACTTACAGATTTAAAAGAAATTTATAAAAATTATAAAAATTTTATAAAAAATGATTATATAACAGATGAAGGTATATTAGATATTTTAGCAGATAAAATAAGCCAATCTAACATTATAACAAAAAATACACAAGTTTTTATTTATGGTTTTGAATCTTTAAATAACCAAGAAATTAATATTATTTATAAGCTTTTTGAAAAATGTGAAAAAATAAATATATATTTTACATTAAATACTAATTTATGCTATTTTAAAGATATAAACCCTTTTGATAACTACTTTTATATTAAAAATACTATAAATAAAATAAATGATAAAATAGTTAATAAATTAGGGATAAAAATGGAAAAAGTTATTTATTTGCCAGAAAATAAAAGGCACTTAAACAACAAAGAGCTATACTTTTTAGAAGAAAATTTTTTAAAATATAATAACAAAAAATATAATGATAATGTGGAAAATATAAATATTTATTGTTGTAAAAATAAATATTTAGAGATAGAGACAGCATCTAATATTATTTTAGATTTAGTAAAAAACAAAAATTATAAATTTAGAGATATTGTAATTATATTAGGTGATTTATCTTATCAAAAAAATATAAAAATGATTTTTAACAAATATAAAATACCTTACTTTTTAGATGATAAAAAGAAAATAACAAATCATTGTTTAGTTGAATTTTTAATGGCTGCTCTAGATATTATCATATATAACTTTCAATATGAAAGTATTTTTAGATATTTAAGAACAGGTATTTTAGATATATTAATAACACAAGAAGATATTAACATAATAGAAAATTATATTATCAAATATGGTATAAAAGGGGACAAATGGAAAAAAGATTTTCAATATGGTTTTTATGAAGATAGCTCATATACATATGAACAGATAAATAGTATTAGGAAAAATATTTTAAAAACATTAGAAAAATTAGATATTAAAAAAAATAAAAAATATACCGTTTTACATATAAGCAAGACTATATTAGATTTTATGATAAGCTTAAATATAGAAGATGCTATTCAATCTATAATTTTTAGAGATAAACAGCTTTTTTCTAAAGGTATTATAAAAAATGCAGGAATTATAGATGAGCATATACAAGTTTTTAATAGTATATGTGAAATTTTACAAAAATTTGTTGATATATTAGGCGAAGAAAAAATGACTATAGAAGAATATAGTAAAATTTTAAAATCTGCCTTTGAAAAAGAAACGATAAGTATAATACCACCTACTCAAGATCAAGTTTTAATAGGTGATTTTGCTAGAACTAAAATAACAGATAATAAAATTTTAATTGGCTTAGGTATCAATGAAGGTAATATACCAAAATATAAAGATGAAAATCCTTTTATATCGGATAATGAAAAAGTATATTTATTGGCAAATGGTATAGAGATGCGTAGTACAACTATTTCTAGTATGTCAACAGAAATGTTAAATGTATATTCTTTAATTTTAAAACCACAACATAAACTTTATTTAACATATAGTTTAAGCACATTAGAAGGGGTTAGTAAAAAGCCATCAGTTGTTATAGAAAAAATTAGAAATATTTTTCCTACCTTAAAGGAGCATATTGAAGAAAATAATTTTAATTTAATATCTTGTCCAGAAATGGCTTTTGATAACATTTTTAAAATTATTAATAGTAATGATGTTTTAAATGATAATATAAAAGATACTTTTACTTGGTTTTTAAACAACAAACAATTTTTACAAAAAATAGAGCATATAAAAGAAGGGCTTATAAAAATAGAAAATATTAATGATGATTATATAAACAAACAATTGTTATGTAAGCTTTATGATGATAATATTATTTTTTCTAGCGTATCCAAATTAGAAGAATTTAAAAAATGTCCTTTTTCTTATTTTTTAAAATATATTCTTAATATAAAAGAAAGAGATACAAATATTTTAGATTATTTAAAATTGGGAAATATATATCACAACATATTAGAAGAATTTTCTAACAAAATATTAAAAGATAATATTAATATTAAAAATATAACAGAGAAAGAGGTTTATACATTAGTTGATAATATTGTAGATAATATTTGTAAAAATGAAGATTTAATTAGTATGTTTGAGGCTTCTGCAAAATATAAATATTATATTAGCCGAATAAAAAAAATTGTTGGTATGTCTGCCAATGCTATTATTATACAAATAAAAGAAGGCTCTTTTATACCTAAATATTTTGAAATAAACTTTGATAATATAAATAAAAATAGCAAAATTTATAACAATATTAAAATAAATTTACAAAATAATTATGAGATGGTTTTAAAAGGGAAAATAGACCGTGTGGATAAGCTTTTAATAGATGATAAAGAATATATAAAAATATTAGATTATAAATCTTCAGATAAAAAATTAAGCGTTGAAAAAGTTTATTATGGTTTACAGCTACAAATTCTTATGTATTTAGATACATTTATAAAAATAGAAGAAAATATGCTAAATAAAGAAATATTGCCAGCAGGGGCTTTTTATTTTCAAGTTAAAGAAGATATGGTAGATGGAGATTATAATAAAGATAAGTTTCAATCTAAATTTGATTTAAAAGGTATCGTAGCTAAAGATGAAAATGTTATAAAAGGTTTTAATAAAAATGGTGATAACAAGAAAATAAAAGGTGTTTCACCTTCCGAAGTTTTATCTATGGAAGAATTTAAAAATTTATTATTATTATCTAATATAATAACAAAAGAAATAGGTAACGATATAGTAACGGGAAATATAAAGGTATATCCTTATAAACATAAAGGAGATACCGGATGCGATTATTGTAATTATAGTGATATTTGCAATTTTGAAATATTAAATAAAAAGCAAAAATACAATAATTTAAAAGAAGTTTCTAAAGATGAAATTTGGCAAAAAATAAAAGAAAAAATAGAAAAAGAAAATGACAAACAATAAAAAAGGAGATTTTAAAATGAATAGAGGCAGAAGGCTTAGACAAACAGAAAATATTAGAAATATGGTTAGTGAAATAAAAGTTAACAAAAACTCTTTAATATATCCTTTATTTATACAAGAAGGCAAAAATATAAAGGAAGAAATAGCGGCTATGCCTAATCAATTTAGATATAGCATAGATAAATTAAGCTTTGAAATAGAAAATATTTTAAAGCTAGGTATAAAAAATGTTATTTTATTTGGTATACCTAATGAGAAAGACTGTGTAGGTAGTGGTGCTTATTTAGAAAATGGTATAATACAAAAAGCATTAAGAGAAATAAAGAAAAATTTTAATGAAATAACTTGTATAACAGACGTTTGTATGTGTGAATATACAAGCCACGGACATTGTGGTATACTAGATAAAAATAACATAGTAGATAATGATAAAACTATAAAAATATTAGGCAAAATTGCTACAAGTCATATTGAGGCAGGGGCAGATATAATAGCACCTTCTGATATGATGGACGGTCGTATAAAAGAAATAAGACAAGCTTTAGATGAAAAAGGATTTGTAAATACGCCAATTATAAGCTATGCTATAAAATATGCATCTGCTTTTTATGGGCCTTTTAGAGAGGCTGCCAATTCTACACCTTCTTTTGGAGATAGAAAAACATATCAAATGGACTATAGAAATAGAAATGAGGCTTTAAAAGAGGCATTATATGATATAGAAGAAGGAGCAGATATAATAATGGTTAAACCTGCTCTTAGCTACTTAGATATAATAAGAGATATTAAAAATAATATAAATTTACCTGTTTGTGCTTATAGTGTTAGTGGAGAGTATTCTATGATAAAAATGGCAGGTGCTAACAACATAATAGATGAAGATAAAATTATTATAGAGACAACAACTAGTATGTATAGAGCAGGGACAGATATTTTAATAACTTATTTTGCTAAAGAAATTGCAAAATTTATAGATGAAGGGAGAATGTAAAATGAGCCTTTTTAATATTGCTAATCAATTTATACCAGGTGGGGTAAATAGCCCTGTTAGAGCTTTTAAATCGGTAGATTTAGAGCCTATATTTATAGAAAAAAGCGACAAAGTCTATTTATATGATATAGACGGGAAAAAATATATAGATTATGTTTGTTCTTGGGGGCCTATGATACTTGGTCATAACAATGATGAAATTAGAAAAAATGTTATAAAAGCCTGTGAAAATGGGCTTAGTTATGGAGCTGCTACAAAGCTAGAGGTAGATATGGCAAAATTTATATGTGAAAATATTAATCATATAGATAAAATAAGAATGGTTAATTCAGGCACAGAAGCTGTTATGAGTGCTATTAGACTTGCTAGAGGCTATACAGGAAAAGAAAAAATAATAAAATTTGACGGTTGTTACCACGGTCATACTGATTCTATGCTTATACAAGCAGGTTCAGGGCTTATGACAGATGGTAAGTCTGATAGTAGTGGTGTTACAAAAAATTGTGCTATAGATACAATAAGCATACCTTATAATGATTTAGATATTTTGGAAGAAGTTTTTAAAAAACATAGTAATAATATAGCTTGTGTTATATTAGAACCAGTAGCAGCTAATATGGGCGTTGTTTTACCTAATGAAAACTTTTTAAAAGGTGTTAGAAGTTTATGTGATACATATAAAAGCTTATTAATATTTGATGAGGTTATAACAGGATTTAGGCTTGGCTTTGGCGGGGCTAGTGAATATTTTAATATTACACCAGATTTAGTAACATATGGTAAAATAATAGGTGCAGGTATGCCTGTAGGGGCTTATGGTGGTAAAAAACATATAATGGATATGGTAGCACCTAATGGATCTGTTTATCAAGCAGGTACTTTAAGTGGCAATCCTATTGCTATGACAGCAGGTTTTACTCAGCTTAAAATATTAAAAGAAAATAGCGATATTTATAAAAATATAAATGAAATGTCTAGTTATTTGTTTGAAAATATTAAACATATTATAAATAGAAATAATTTAGATTGTAGCTTAAATTATATAGGTTCTTTAGGTAGTTTATTTTTTACAAATGAAAAAGTTTTTGATTATAATAGTGCTAAAAAATCAGATACTAAAAAATATTCTAAATACTTTAAAAATATGTTAAACAAAGGCATATATATTGCACCATCTCAATTTGAGGCTATGTTTATAAGCAACCAACATAATAAACAAATTATAGATGAAACTTTAAACATTATAGAAGATAGTTTGAAATAAAATTAAAAATTTAAAGGTGGGTTAAAATGGTAAATAATTATCATAAAATTTACGCATTATATGATGATAAAACCATTAGAATTTATCAAGCATATAATGATGCTATAGCAAATGAGGCTATAAAAAATGGTACATTTGGGAAAAATTTTAAATTAGAAAGAATGACTTGGATAAAGCCTTCTTTTTTATGGATGATGTATAGATCTGGTTGGGCTAGTAAAGAAAATCAAAATAGAATTTTAGCTATAGATATTTTAAGAGAAGGTTTTGATTTTATCATAGATGAGGCAGTTTTATCTACATATAACGATAAAATTTATAAAGATTATGATAGTTGGAAAGAAAGTTTAAATAATTCACAAGTACGTTGTCAGTGGGATCCTAGCAGAGATATTTATGGTAACCTTTTAGAAGAAAGAGCTATACAGCTTGGCATAAAAGGAGATATTGTAAAAAAATATGTTAATGAATGGATAGTAAATATTTGTGATATTACAGATTTTTGTAAAGATCTACATATAAAAATAAATAATAAAGAAAATATTAATAGTTTGTTGCCTATAGAGAAAGAATATTATAAAACTAGTAAAATAATGATTAAATATTAATTTATATAATTACATAAAAAAATATAGATTATAATAAAAAAGTATGGTAGAATAATATAATATAAACTAAAAAATAATAATATACTATATGGAGGTCATTATGGAAAGAGCCTTACCAAAGCACATAGCCATTATTATGGACGGTAATGGTAGATGGGCAAAAAAAAGATTTTTACCTAAAAAAATAGGGCATAAAGCAGGAGCAGATGCTCTAAAAAAACTTTTAGAAAAAGTTGAAAAAACAGATATAGAGCATATAACAGTTTATGCCTTTTCTACCGAAAACTGGAAAAGGGAGCGACAAGAGATTGACGATTTAATGAACCTTTTAAAAGATTATATAGGACAATATATAAAAGATAATGAAACAAGCAATTTAAAAATAGATACAATAGGCGATATTAGTGTATTAACTGAAGATTTGCAAAAAGATTTAGCCTATTTAAAAGAAATATCTAAAGAAAAAACAGGGCTTAGCTTACATATAGCATTAAATTATGGTGGTAGAGATGAAATTGTAAGAGCTGTTAAAAATATTGCAAATGATGTAAAAACAAATAATATATGTGCAGATAATATAACAGAGGAGCTTTTTTCTTCTTATTTAGATACAAAAGAATATAATGATCCTGAGCTTGTTATTAGAACTAGTGGTGAGCTTAGAACAAGTAATTTTTTAATTTGGCAATCTGCTTATAGTGAGTTTTATTTTACTGATAAACTTTGGCCAGACTTTACCTTTGAAGATTTGCAACAAGCAATATATTCTTATCAAAAAAGAGAAAGGCGCTTTGGCGGTAGGTTAGATAGTCAATGTTAGTTAGAATTATATCTAGTGTGGTTTTGTTCCCTATATTATTTGCTTTAGTATATTATGGAGGTTTGCCTTTAAAAATAGGTACTATATTTGTATCTATTGTAGGTATGTATGAATTTTATAAAGCTATATGTAAAAAAATAATGCCTATTCATTATTTAGGGTTTGTTTTTTCAACAATTTATTTACTAGTTTTAGATACTATCTTTTTTCAAATAGCAGATTTAATAGTAGGAGCATTTTTGTTATTAAGCTTAATATTTATGGTTTTTAATTATAAAAAAACAAGCATATTTGATGTAGCTTTAACATTTTTTGGAGTTTGTTATATACCTCTTATGTTTTCTACAGTGTACTTAATAAGAGGGCTAGATTATGGCAGTTATACTGTTTGGTTACCTTTTATATGTGCTTGGGCTTGTGATACTGGGGCATATTTTACAGGCATAACTATTGGTAAACATAAATTAACACCTGAGCTTAGCCCTAAAAAAACTATTGAGGGTGCTATAGGTGGGGTTTTATTTGCAGCTATATTTTGTGGTATATATGGGCTTTTTATAGCTAGCAAAGAGATTGAAATAGAACATATTTTTAATAATAGCACAATTACTATTATTAGCTTTGTTTTACTTGGTATAATAGGTGCTATATTTGCCCAATTTGGAGATTTAACAGCATCTGCTACAAAAAGAAGATTTAACATAAAAGATTATGGTAACCTTATACCAGGCCACGGTGGTATATTAGATAGATTTGATAGTGTTATTTTTACAAGTGGTATTTGTTATATTCTTCTTAAAATAATAGATATTTATCATTTTTTCATTTAATATTTTGGAGGATATATGAATAAAAATATAGTAATATTGGGAGCTACAGGCTCTATTGGCACACAGGCATTAGAGGTTGTAGAAAATTTAAAAAATATAAATATTGTAGGCTTATCTACAAATACTAATATAGACATTTTAGAAAAGCAAATTAGAAAATATAACCCTATGTATGTTTGTGTTACTAATATAGAAAAAGCTAATATTTTAAAAGAAAATATTAAAGATACAAAAACACAAATATTAACAGGAGAAGAAGGTCTTATTAAGCTTGCTACTCTTGATAATGTAGATACAATTTTAAACTCTTTAGTTGGCAATGTTGGTCTTTTGCCTACTATATATGGTATAAGAGCCAAAAAACATATAGCCCTTGCTAATAAAGAAACGTTAGTTTCAGCAGGGGAGCTTGTTATAAAAGAGGCTAAAAAATATAATGTTAATATATATCCTATAGATAGCGAACATTCTGCTATTTTTCAATGTTTGCAAGGTAACAAATATGATGAAATAGAAAAAATTATATTAACAGCTTCAGGGGGGCCTTTTAGAGATCATACAAGCCTAGAAAATGTTACCCTTAAAGAAGCTTTAAACCACCCTAACTGGTCTATGGGTAAAAAAATAACTATAGATTCTGCTACCCTTATGAACAAGGGCTTAGAGGTTATAGAGGCTAAATGGCTTTTTAATGTAGATGTAGATAAAATAGAGGTTATAATACACCCTCAAAGCATAATACATTCTATGGTAGAATATAAAGATAGTGCTATTATGGCTCAATTAGGAACACCAGATATGAAAGTTCCTATTCAATATGCTTTAGCTTATCCTAGTAGAATTAAAAATGACTTTGAAAAGCTAGATTTATTAAAATATAACAATTTAACTTTTAAAAAGCCTGATTATGAGCTTTTTCCTTGCTTAAAGTATGCTTTTGATGCTATAAAAATAGGTGGAACTATGCCCTGTGTTTTAAATGCAAGTAACGAGATAGCCGTAGAATATTTTTTAAAAGAAAAAATAAAATTTACTGATATACCTAAAATTGTTTATAAAACAATGGAAGAACATAAAAATAAAAATAAACTAAATTATAGTTTAGAAGATGTTTTACAAGCAGATAAATTTGCAAGAGATTTTGCAAAAAATTTAATTTTATTAAATAATTTTTAATGAGGTGAAAATTTGAGCTTAATAATAACAATTTTAATATTTGGCTTTATTATATTAATACACGAATGGGGACATTTTATTGTTGCTAGGAAAAGTGGTGTTTTTGTAGAAGAATTTGCAATAGGTATGGGCACTAAGCTTTGGAGCAAGGAAAAAGATGGAACATTATATTCTATTAGGCTTTTTCCTCTTGGTGGCTATTGCAAAATGAAAGATGAAGATACTTCAAGCACAGATCCAGATAGTTTTTCTAATGCTACTATGCCTAAAAAATTTGCTATAATATTTGCAGGAGCTTTTATGAATTTTATTTTAGCTTTAGCTATATTTATAGGTATTGCTTTTTTTAGCGGTAGTGCTACTACAACTGTTAGGGAAGTTTCTGAAGGTTCTCCTGCTAAGCAGGTAGGTATACAACCTGGTGATATAATATATAAAATTAATGGTAAAAGAGTTAGAAGCTTTGAAGATTTAAGCTTTAAAGTTTCTGGTGTTAACTCTAAAGAAAAATTAAATGAAAATATTGAAATAACTGTAAAAAGAGATGGAGAGTTATTAACATTTTCATTAACTCCAAAATATGATGAAGCTTTACAAAGAAATTTAATTGGTATAGCACCTGTATTAAAAAATGGCCTTTTAGCAGAAGATATTGAAGGTATAGAAAAAAATACTTTTTTTGGTACTATTCGTGATGGATTTTTTAATATGATATTTACTATAAAAGTTACTATAGTAGGTGTTGTTCAGCTATTTACAGGGCAAATAGGCCTTGATCAAATGATGGGGCCTATTGGCATAACACCTGTTATAGATAGCCAATATGAAAGTGCTATGAAAGTTAGCTTAGGTGCTACTATTTTAACTATGCTTAATATAATGGCTCTTCTTAGTGCTAATATTGGCGTATTTAATCTTTTACCTATACCTGCTCTTGATGGTGGTAGAATTGTATTTTTAACTATAGAGGCTATAAGAGGCAAGCCTATATCTCCAGAAAAAGAAGGTATGGTTCATTTTGTAGGTTTTATACTTTTAATGGGCTTTGGTATTTTTATAGCATTTAAAGATATTATAAGTTTATTTTAGGCTGTAGACAAATTCTACAGCCTTTTAAAAGCTAAGAAAGGAATGATTTTTTTGATAGATTTTATAAAAAGAAAACAAACAAAAGAGATAACTATTGGAAATGTAAAAATAGGTGGTAACAATCCTATTGCTATACAATCTATGTGTAATACAAACACTAGAGATGCAAAAGCTACTATAGAGCAAATAAACAGGCTACAAGAAGAAGGCTGTGAAATAATAAGAATAGCCGTGCCTGATATGGAAGCTTGTGAGGCTATAAAAGAAATAAAAAAAGGTATAAAAATACCACTTGTTGCCGATATTCATTTTGATTATAGATTAGCCTTAAAGGCTATGGAAAATGGTATAGATAAAATAAGAATAAACCCAGGCAATATAGGAGATGAAGAAAGAATAAAAGCCGTTATAACTATGGCTAAAGAAAGAAATATACCTATTAGAATAGGGGTTAACTCTGGCTCTTTAGAAAAAGATATATTACAAAAATATGGAGAGGTTACACCTAAAGGACTTGTTGAAAGTGCTTTAAGACATGTTAATATAGTAGAAAAATATGATTATAACAATATAGTTGTATCTATAAAAGCATCTAATGTGCCTTTTAGTATGGAAACATATTCTATATTATCAAAAGAAATAGACTATCCGTTACATCTAGGTATAACAGAGGCAGGAACTGTTTGGAGTGGTGCTATAAAATCGGCAGTTGGTATAGGTTCTATTTTAAGTATGGGTATTGGTGATACTATAAGAGTATCTTTAACAGGCGATCCTATAGAAGAAATAAAAACTGCTAAAGAAATTTTAAAATCTTTAGGTCTTAGAAAATTTGGTATAGAATTTGTATCTTGTCCTACTTGTGGTAGAACAGAAGTTGATTTAATATCTATTGCTAATAAGGTGGAGCAAGAATGTAGAAAAATAAATAAAAATTTAAAAGTTGCCGTTATGGGATGTGCTGTTAACGGGCCTGGAGAAGCTAAAGAGGCAGATATAGGAATAGCAGGTGGCAAAGGATATGGGCTTATTTTTAAAAAAGGTGAAATATTAAAAAAAGTTCCTGAAAATGAGCTTATACCAGAGCTTTTAAAACTTATAAATGAGCTATAATTTGGAGTGATTTTTTTGGAAGATAAAAAATTTTCTAATGTTTTTTGTAAAATAAAATTATCTGCTAATGTAAAAACTATTCTTAGAAATACTACTGTTTCTAATATAAAAATTAATCAAAATGAGGCTTTAGCTCAAATATTTTTACAAAGTGATAAGATTATAAATGAAAATTGTTTAAAAGATTTTGAAGAAGATATATTTGATAATTTTAGTTTTTTGAAAAATGTAAAAATCTATTTACAATATGTTTTTGAAGATTTAACTTTACAAGAAAAAATAGAAAAAATATGGGGAAATATAATAACTATTGTTAAAGAAAAAAGCCCTATATGTTTTCCTATTTTTAAAGATGCTACATTTATATTAGAAGAAAATATATTAAATGTAACTTTATATAAAAAAGGTGCTTTTATATTTAAGTCTAAAAAAATAGATACAATTATACAAAATATTATAAAAGAGAGGCTTAATACTAATATATTTGTAAAATTTATAGATGATAATAGCTGTATTGAAAATAAAGAGCAAAAAGATAATGAGCTTAAAAAGCTTATAGCAAAAGCTTTAGAAAATACCAATGTAAATAAAAATTTAGAACAGAACGATGAAAATAAACCACAAGAGATAAATAGATTTAGAAAAGTTAAAAGGTTATCTTTAAAAATTAAAGAAAATATAGATGAAAATATTAATGTAATAAAAGACTCTATAAATGATGGAGAAATTATCGTTATAAAAGGTAAAATATTTGGTATAGATATAACAGAAACAAAAAAAGGTAAATATATTGTAAAAGTTGATATAACAGATATGACAGATTCTATTAGCTTTAAATTTTTTACCGAGCCAGAAGATTTTAAAGAAGATTATACCAATATAATTAAAAAAGGTAATTTTGTTATAGTTAAAGGTGAAATAAGATATGATGAATATATAAAAGAACTTATATTAGCACCTATGGAGATTTGCCTTACTAATGCACCTGAGCCTAAAATGGATAATAGCCAAGAGAAAAGAGTTGAGCTACATTTACATACACAAATGAGCAAAATGGACGGTGTAAGCTCTGTTAAAGATATAATAAAAAGGGCTAGTGATTGGGGACATAAAGCGATAGCTATAACTGATCACGGGGTGGTGCAGGCTTTTCCTGATGCTATGGATATGGCTAGAAAATTAGGCATAAAAGTTTTATATGGTGTAGAGGCTTATCTTGTAGACGATTTATCTGATGTTGTGCAAAATAGCAAAAATCAAAATTTATTAGATGAGTATGTTATATTTGACTTAGAAACAACAGGGCTTAATAGAGAATATAATAAAATAATAGAAATAGGAGCGGTAAAAGTTAAAAATGGCAAAATAATAGATAGATTTTCTACTTTTATTAATCCACACGAAAAATTAAATGAAGATATAATAAAATTAACTAATATAACAGATGATATGCTTGTAGATGCACCAGAAGAAAGTGAAATGTTACCTAAATTTTTACAATTTTTTGGAGATAGTGTTTTAGTTGCTCATAATGCAAAATTTGATATGGGTTTTATTAAAAAATGGGCAGAAAGAAATAATAAAAAAATAAACAATACAGTTTTAGATACTGTAGGTTTATCTCGAACTATTTTTCCTGATATGGCAAAACATACTCTTAATGTAATTGTTAAAAAACTTGACATTTTTTTAGAAAACCACCATAGAGCGGTAGATGATGCAGAGGCAACGGCACATATATTTATAAAATTTGTAGAAATATTAAAAAATGAATATAATGTTATTAATCTTGATGGGGTAAATGAACTAGCTAGAACTAATATAGATGTAAAAAAATTAAGGCCTAATCACGCTATAATACTGGTAAAAAATCAAAAAGGTCTTAGAAATTTATATGAGCTAATATCTAAATCTAATTTAGAATATTTTTTTAGAGACCCTAGAATACCAAAAAGTGAATTTTTAAAGCTTAGAGAAGGGCTTATAATAGGTACAGCTTGTGGAAATGGTGAATTTTATCAGGCGGTTTTAAATAATGCAGATGATGATGAAATAGAAAAACTAGCTAATTTTTATGACTATTTTGAAATTCAACCTATAGGTAATAACCAATTTTTAATTGAAAATGAAAAAGTTTCTAATATTAATAGTATAGAAGACTTACAAAATATAAATAAAAAAATTATAGATTATGGTAAAAAATATAATAAACTAGTGGTAGCTACTTGTGATGTTCATTTTTTAGATAAAGAAGATGCTTATTTTAGAAAAATAATAATGGCATCTAAAGGTTTTAAAGATGCAGATAGCCAACCGCCAGTATATTTTAGAACAACCGAAGAAATGTTACAAGAATTTTCTTATTTAGGAGAAGATTTGGCCTATGATGTTGTTATTAAAAATACTAATGCTATAGCAGATATGATAGAAGAAGTATTACCTATACCAGATGGAACGTTTCCACCTGAAATAGAAGGTTCTGACAAAGAGCTTACTAATATAACTATGACAAAAGCTAAAAGTATATATGGAGAAGATTTGCCAAAAATAGTTAAAGATAGGCTAGAAAGAGAGCTTAATTCTATTATAAAAAATGGTTTTGCCGTTCTTTATATAATAGCTCAAAAAATAGTTTGGAACTCTAATGATAATGGCTATATAGTTGGTTCTAGAGGTTCTGTTGGTTCATCTTTTGCCGCAACAATGGCAGGTATAACAGAGGTTAATCCGTTATCTCCTCATTATTTTTGCAAAAATTGTAAATATTCTGATTTTGATTCTGAAGAAGTTTTAGCTTATGCAGGTAACTCAGGTTGGGATTTACCTGATAAACAATGTCCTATATGTGGAAATATGTTATCTAAAGACGGCCACGACATACCTTTTGAAACTTTTTTAGGATTTGAAGGGGATAAAGAGCCAGATATAGACTTAAATTTTTCTGGAGAATTTCAAGCACAAGCACATCAATATACAGAAGAGCTTTTTGGTGAAGGGTTTGTATTTAAAGCAGGAACTATAGGTACACTTGCAGATAAAACCGCTTACGGATATGTTAAAAAATATGCAGATGAAAGAAATATGAAAATAAGTGGGGCAGAGATAAACAGACTTGTTGAAGGTTGTGTAGGTATAAAAAGAACAACAGGGCAACACCCAGGAGGGCTTATGGTTGTTCCTAACAATAAAAGCATATATGATTTTTGTCCTGTGCAAAGGCCAGCAGACGATCCAAATTCTAATGTTATAACTACACATTTTGATTACCATTCTATAAGTGGGCGTATATTAAAGCTAGACTTATTAGGACACGACGTACCAACTATTTTACGTATGTTAAAAGACTTTACAGGTTTTGACCCACTCAATACACCTATGGACGATAAAGCCACTATGTCTTTATTTACATCACCTAATGCTTTAGGGGTAACTGTTGAAGATATAGACTGTGATACAGGCTCTTTAGGTCTTCCAGAATTTGGTACACCTTTTGTTATACAAATGCTTATGGATACTAAGCCTAATAGCTTTTCAGACCTTGTTAAAATATCTGGACTTTCTCACGGTACAGACGTTTGGTTTAATAATGCACAAGAGCTAATAAAAAATAATGTGGCCACATTAAAAGAGGTTATACCAACTAGGGACGATATTATGGTTTATCTTATTTTAAAAGGTGTGGAAAATAAATTAGCTTTTACTATAATGGAATCTGTAAGAAAAGGAAAAGGGTTAACACCAGAATTTGAACAAGCTATGATTGATAAAAATGTTCCCGATTGGTATATAGAATCTTGTAAAAGAATAAAATATATGTTTCCTAAAGGCCACGCAGTAGCTTATGTTACAAATGCCTTTAGAATGGGATATTTTAAAATAAATTATCCTTATGCTTTTTATGCTAGTTTATTTTCTGTTAAGGTAGAAGATTTTGATTATGATTTAATGTGTTTTGGTATTGATAAAGTTCAAAATGCTATAAAAGAGATACAGGCTTTAGGTAAAGGTGCTACAACTAAAGAAAAAACTAAACTTGTTGTTTTAGAGCTTGTTAGAGAAATGTATAAAAGAGGGCTTAAATTTACAAAAATGGATTTATATAAATCTAAAGGGTTTAAATTTGATGTTACTGAAGATGGGCTTTTGCCACCTTTATGTTGTGTTCAGGGGCTGGGCGAACAAGCTACACAAAATATTGTAGAGGCTAGGGATAACGGAGAGTTTGATACAATAGAAAACCTTGTAGAAAGAACAAAAATAAGTAAAACTGTTGTAGAAATATTAAAGCAAAATGGAGTATTAAAAGGTATACCAGATACTAATCAGCTTAGCTTATTTGCTTAAATTTTTTATTTATAAGGCTACAGATTTTATCTATAGTCTTATAAATATTTATTTGCACTATAAGCCATTGTATAAATATATTAAATTTATAAATTTAAGCAAAAATTGATTATACAATATTATCTAAAAAATAAATATTTCAATTTTGTTGTAAATATGTTATAATTGTAGAAATATGATATGTTTTAATTAATATTCAAATATAATATAGATAAAAGAGGTGTAAGTATGATATTGTTGAAGACCCTTTTTAGAGATAAAGATTCTTTTAAAAATTATATAAATTCATCTAATTTAGACTTTAATAAAAATTGTCTTATTAGAATATATAGCTCTATATTTTCCCAAAGTGAAATAATTGAAACTGCCGAATATGTTAAAGAGATAATACCTATGTCTAGTATTATAGGTGGTAGCTGTTGTGGTGTTGTTTATAACAGTGAGCAATTTGATAATGACACTTTGATTATAATAGAGCAATTTGATAATGTAGATATAAAAATTGATAAGTATACCTTTGAAGGAAAAACACCTTATGAACTAGCAAAACAATTAAATGATAACATAAATAAAGAAAAAACACCTTTAATGCATATTTTATTTGGTAACCATTATATTGATATACACCAGTTTGTAGAGTATTTTAACAATATGAATAATAAAACTAAAATAATTGGTGGTGCAACAGGAGAAATATTGGCTAAAAATTTACAGCCATATGTTTTATTAGAAACAGAAATTATTGAAAATGGTGTTGTAACGGCTAGCTTAATATCAGATGATATAAATGTATTTACCAGCGTTAATACAGCTGTTGAAAATATTACATCTAAATATAATATAACTAAATGTGAAGGTGAAAATTTATTACAAATACAAGATATTTCCGCTGTAGAATGGTGCAAAAATATATTTGGTGTAGGTGGTGAAGAAGAATTAGATAATTTTAAAAATGATATTCTTACTCTTTTTCCTATGATTTTAGAAAGAAATCAATGTAATGATGTTGTTAGATTTATAAAATATGAACATTCTACTAAAAATATATCTTTATATTGCTCTAAGCTAGATGACAATATTAAATTTAAAATAGGATATGTAAGCCCTTTTAGATGTGTTCAAAAAATGTACAAAATATGTAATAAAATATCAAGGCAACCTGTAGAAAGCTTATTTTTTTATTCTTGTCTTTTTAGAAAATCTTTTTTAGGTAATTGTGCAAAATGGGAAATAAGCCCTTTTGGTAAAGATATTTGTGGTGTTTTTATGATGGGTGAAATATGCAATATAAACGGTACTAACGAATTTTTAAACGGTTCTTGTTGTTTTTTAGGTTTGGCAGAAGATACCTCAAAATATTTAGACATAGATTTTACTGTTTTTGATGATCTTTATAGAATAAAAGATGAAAATGAAAGAATATTAAATACTGTTTTAAAAAAACATAGTATAGCTATTTTTGAAGAAAATAAAAAGCTATTAGAAAAAGTTATCTCTAATAATTCTAAATCGGAAAATATTTTATATGTAGATAACAACTTTGGAATAAACAACAGCATTAGATTTTCTCACGATAAACATATTAGAAAATATAATAAAATATGTTTGATACAATTACAAAACTCTGAGCTTATTTTTTCTAGAATGGGAAAAGAAGAATATTATATAGCTTTAAAAAATGTTATACATTCTTTATTATCTTTTATAGATAATTATAACAATTATAACGTAGAATATGATATATATAGTTTAAACGATAGCACTATATTTTTAGCATTAAAAGATAATTATAATAATAACGATTTTTCAAACTTTGTTAATGATATTTATGAAAATTTTCAATTTGTAAAAATAGATAATAGAGAGGAAATATTAATATTTAGATTTGCTATTGTAGAAGATGAAGAAAACTTATTAGAGTGTGGTTTAGAAACATTACAAAAATGTAAAAGTTTACAAACATATTTTTTAATATATGATAAACAAGAAAATGTTAAAGCAAATTTTGATAACGAAATGGAAGTAATAAGGCTTCTTAATAATGCTATAAAAAAGGATTGGATAGTGCCTTATTTTCAAGGCATATATGATAATAAAAATAAAACTATAAATAAATATGAAGCTTTAATTCGTATTAAAGATAAAGATGGTAAAATTTATTCTCCTGGTTATTTTATGGATACTGCAAAAAAATATAATGTATATTCTAGCATAAGCAAAATTATGATAAATAAAGTTTTTAATTTATTTAAAGATAAAAAAACTAGCGTATCTATAAATTTATCTGCTTATGATGTTAATTCTAAAGCGATGCAAGAGGTTATATTTAAAAATTTAGAAAATGCTAAAAATGATAATTTTATATTTGAGTTATTAGAAGATGAATGTTTTAGAGATATAAAAATGTTAAATAATTTTATAGAAAGAGCTAAAAAATATAATGTTAAAATAGCTATTGATGATTTTGGCACAGGCTATTCAAACTTTATGGAAATAGCAAAAATCTCTCCAAATTTTATAAAAATAGATGGTAGCATTATAAAAAATATTGATAATGATGAAATAAGCAAAAAAGTTTTAAATAATATAGTGTTTTTAGGTAGCCAGCTACAATCTGAACTTGTAGCAGAATTTGTTGAAAATGAAAGCATACAAAATATTTTGGAAGAAAAAGGGGTTCATTTTTCTCAAGGATATTATTTTGGAAAACCTGAACCTTTTGAAAATATAAAAGATAATATAGATTAATAAAAGCTGTAGACAAAGTCTACAGCCTTTATTAAAAAATAGTTATTTTTCAATTATTTATGTTTAGTGAGAAAGGTAAGATTTAAGATATAAGATATATTTAGTCCTGACTACAGCTACTATTGATTATCCTATTATCAATAAATATTTATTATATAATGTTAAATATGTTTAATTTTATGTTATATGAAAAATAAAAAACTATGTAAAACAAGCTTATATATGGCATTTATTAGTATATAAAATAAAAAAGTTATAATAAATGCTTGATATATGTATTTATTTAGTATATTATATTTATATACTAGTAAATTAATAGTATTTTATTTTAGATTTTAGGAGGCTTTAAAGTGTATAACAAATATTCAAAAAAAGCCCAAGAGTTTATAGATGATAAAGAAATTTTAGAAACTATACAATGGGTTAAAGACAACTTAAATAACAAACAATTAATAAATGAAACTTTAGAAAAGGCTAAGCTATTAAAAGGTATAGATCATAGAGAGGCTCTTTTGCTTTTAGAATGTCCTTTTGATGATATAAATGAAGAAATTTATAAATTAGCTAAATATGTTAAAAATAAAATATATGGAAAAAGGGTAGTTTTATTTGCTCCTATATATTTATCTAATTATTGTGTTAATGGTTGTGTATATTGCTCTTACAATTATAAAAATAAAGATATACCTAGAAGAAAATTAACTCAAGAAGAAATAGCAAACGAAGTTAGAGTTTTACAAGATATGGGGCATAAAAGGTTAGCGTTAGAGCTTGGAGAAGATCCTGTTAATAACTCTATAGATTATGTTTTAGAAAGTATTAAAACTATTTATAGTGTTAAACATAAAAATGGTGCTATAAGACGTGTTAATGTTAACATTGCTGCCACTACTGTTGAAAACTATAGAAAGCTTAAAGAAGCAGAAATAGGCACTTATGTTTTATTTCAAGAAACATATAATAAAGAAAATTATGAAAAGCTACACCCTTTTGGCCCAAAACATAACTATGATTACCATACAGAGGCTATGGATAGAGCTATGGAAGCAGGCCTTGATGATGTTGGCATAGGTGTTTTATTTGGTCTTAATATGTATAGATATGACTTTGTAGGCCTTTTAATGCACGCAGAACATTTAGAAGCTACAATGGGTGTTGGTCCACATACTGTTAGTGTGCCTAGAATAAAAGACGGTAACAACGTTGATAGCTCAGAATATAGTGATGCTATATCTGATGAACTATTTAAAAAAATAATTGCTATATTAAGAATAACTATGCCTTATGCAGGTATTATAGTTTCTACTAGAGAATCACAACAAGTTAGAGCAGAAACTTTAGAAATTGGTGTTTCTCAAATTAGTGGTGGATCTAAAACAAGTGTTGGAGGATATACAACAGCTCCTGAAGAAAAAACAGAGCAATTTTCTATTACAGATGAACGTAATTTAGAAGAGATTGTAGAATGGTTATTAAATTTAGGTTATGTTCCTAGTTTTTGTACCGCTTGTTATAAAGAGGGTAGAACAGGAGATAGATTTATGCAGTTAGCTAAATCTGGACAAATTGTTAATTGTTGCAACCCTAATTCTTTAATTACCCTTAAAGAATATGTAGAAAACTATGCTTTAGATAATACTAAAAATATTGCAAATAAAGTAATAGAAGAAGAGTTAGAAACTATACCTAATGAAAAAGTAAAATCTATTACTAAAAAATATTTAAAAGAAATATGTAACGGTAAGCAAGATTTTAGATTTTAAAAGGTGGTGAATATTATTGAATAGTGTTCCAAAAGGAGAAAGAAAGCATATTGCTATCTTTGGAAAAACTAATACAGGTAAATCTTCTTTAATAAATTTTTTAACTAATCAAGATTTATCTATTGTGTCTGATAAAGAGGGAACTACTACCGATCCTGTTTATAAAAATATGGAAATAATAGGGCTTGGTGCTTGCACATTAATTGATACAGCAGGTTTTAACGATACTACAGATTTATCTGATGAAAGAATGAAAAAAACAGAAACAGCTTTATTAAAAACAGATTTAGCTATTTTAGTATTTTCTGATGAAGATTTTAAATTAGAAAAACAATGGGTAGAAAAATTTAAAAATTTAGAGATACCTTTTATACTTGTTTTAAATAAAGTAGATTTAATGAAAGAAGTAGATATTTTGGCAACTAAAATATATAACGATTTTGGTGTTAATCCTATTCTTATAAGTTGCAAAAGCAAGCTAGGCTTTGAAGATTTAATATATTCTATAAAAAACAATTTTAAAAATGAAATTGAAATGGAGATAACAGGAGAGTTAGTAAAAGAGAATGACGTTGTTTTACTTGTTATGCCTCAAGATAAACAAGCACCTAAAGGTAGACTTATTTTACCACAAGTGCAAGTTTTAAGAGAGCTACTAGATAAAAAATGTAACGTTGTTTCTACCTCTTCAAAAGATATTACTAATGCTTTAAATAGTTTAGCAAAACCACCAGATGTTATTATAACAGATTCTCAAATTTTTAAAGAGGTTTATGAGCAAAAGCCTAAAGAAAGCAAAATGACATCCTTTTCTGTTTTATTTGCTGGTTATAAAGGGGATATAGACTATTATTTAGAAAGTGTTAAAATTTTAGAAAATATAAAAGAAAATGCTAATATAATAATATCTGAAGCTTGCACACATAATGCTATAGACGGAGATATTGGCAGAGAAAAAATTCCTAACTTATTAAGAAAAAAATTTGGAAATAACATTAAAATAACAGTAGTTACAGGAGATAACTTGCCAGAAGATTTAGAAAACTACGATTTAATTATACAATGTGGAGCTTGTATGTTTAATAGAAAGTATGTTTTAAATAGAATAAATATGGCTAAAGGTAAAAATATACCTGTTACAAACTATGGTATAATTATAGCTTATCTAAATGGTATATTAGATAAAATAAATATTTAAAGGAATGAGTTTTTTTGATAGATAAAATATTACAAAAAGATGAACTAACAAAAGAAGATTTAATATCTCTTTTATCTATAGAAGATGAAGAAGATTTACAAAAATTGTTTAAAAAGGCCTATTCTATAAAAGAAAAATATATAGGTAAAATTTCCCATTATAGAGGCCTTATAGAATTTTCAAACTATTGTATAAAAGACTGTAAATATTGTGGTATTAGAAAAAGTAACGATTTAGTTGATAGATTTGCTATGAATAAAGAAGAAATATTGAAAATGGCTAAATGGGCTTTTGATAATGAATATGGTTCTATAACTTTACAATCTGGAGAGAGAACAGATGATACATTTGTAGATTTTGTTACAGATGTTATAAAAGATATAAAGCAATTTACTAATGGTAAGCTTGGTATGACTTTATGTATGGGCGAGCAAACAGAAGAAACTTATAAAAAATGGTTTGAAGCAGGCGGCCACAGATATTTACTTAGAATAGAAACAACTAATGAAGATTTATACAAAAGAATACACCCTGAAAACGATTTACATTCTTTTAATAAAAGGGTAGAATGTTTAAAATCTTTAAGAAAAATAGGATATCAAGTTGGAACAGGTGTTATGATGGGCATACCTAATCAAACTATTGAAGATTTAGCCAATGATATTATTTTCTTTAAAAATATGGATATTGATATGATTGGTATGGGACCTTATATCGTGCATAAAGATACACCTATAGGAAAATATGCTATTGAAAATAATCTTGACACAGAAGAAAATAAAAAATATAGATTTCTTTTAGGTTTAAAAATGATAGCAGTAACAAGGATATATTTAAAAGATGTTAATATAGCAGCTACAACCGCTTTACAAGCCTTAGATCCTTTAGGTAGAGAAAAGGGCATTAAAGCAGGTGCTAATATTCTTATGCCTATTATAACCTTAGAAGATTATAGAGAAAAATATCAGCTTTATGATAATAAGCCTTGTATAGATGATAATGCAGACAAATGTAAAAATTGTTTAACAGGACGTGTTATGAGCGTTGGAGAAAAAGTTGGGTTTGGCGAGTTTGGAGATTCTAAACACTTTTTTAATAAATCAAGTTAATTTTTATATAAAAATAGGTGCTATATATTTATAGCACCTTGTTAAATTTAATTTTTATAAGCTGAGTTTATAAGATTATAAATTTCTAAATTATATTTTTTTAAATTAATAAGTTTGAAATCTTTATTAACGAAAGGGTGTTCTGTATACCCTGTATTAATAAGCTCGTTGTCTTTAAATATTTTATATTCAAAATCTATTTTAACAGGTGATACATTTTTTAAATATACTTGTATTGTTAAAATATCCTCATATAAAGCAGGTTTTATATATTTACAACTAAGCTTGCTTAATGGAAATAGTATACCTTTTTCTTCTATTTGTGAATATGAAATTTTTAAACAAGATTTTATAAAATTTGTTCTTGCTTCTTCATACCATATAGGATAAACAGAATGGTGAGCAACGCCCATTTGATCTGTTTCTTGATATCTAACTTTTACTTTTGTTTCAAAAAACATAAAATCACCCTTTATATATATTAAAAAATACTAACATTTTTCTATTTGCGTATTTTTATTATCATCTAAATTTAATTGATAGTAAATTTTATTTACTATTTTTAATATTGTATACATTACTATACAATGTATAGGAACTATAATAAGCTCTTTATATATTCTGGCAGGCAATAAAACTAAAAAACCTTTACCTGCATACATAGAATACCAATATGTACCTAAAGTTAAATTTACTATTAAGCTAATAGCTATTTTACATAATATAATTCTTAAAATTAACTTTTTAGAGCCATATATTTTTCTATATAAAAAAGAACCATATAAAAAACCACCTAAAATAGCATTAAATGTAAAACCAAAAAAATATGTACCTTTTGGATTTATAACGTGAGTTAAAAAATCTGTTAAACCACCTAATATGCCAGCTACAACAGGGCCAAATAAAAATCCGGCAGTAGAATTAGCTATAAAAGAAAAGGTGATAATAGTTATACCTTCTATTTTTAATGCTTGGGTATTAAGCATTAATGAAATAGCTAATAAAAGCCCACATATAACGATAGTTTTTGTCTTTTTTAACTCTAAAAAAGAATTTTTTAATAAATTAAACATAAATTACCTCCTAAAAATGGTTGATAAAATATGCTACAAACATAGTTTTGCTATGTTAGCAGCGGGATGCAGAAAATGTATCGCAAGAATAATCTTTTCGTATAATAAGCAACTCCCCGTCTTACTATCACTTAACGCACAAATTCCTACTCTGCATTAAAAAATTAAATTTACAACATATTATAACATATAATAATACTATTTTACAACAATTATTTTATAAATATACTTATAAAAAGGAGATAGGTGAGATTTAATAATTAAAAAAGAACCTATTTTGTTAAAATTAAATAGGTTTATAAAATAAAAGTAAGCTATATAAATAAAAATTATTTTTTATCATCAAACTCGCTAAAGTCATAAAATCCTTCTTTGTATTTTTTGTTACATATTGTTTTATTATTTTTGTTGCTTGGTATTATAATCCAAAATATAATATAAATAGGAATAGGTGAACCTACAAATATAAAAGATAATAAGATAAAAATTATTCTTATAACAGTAGGGTCTATTTTAAAGTATTCGCCTATACCACCACAAACGCCACTTATCATTTTATCATTTTGAGAGAGAGTGAGCCTTTTATCCATATAATCGTACTCCTTTCTATTTATAAACAGTAATATATTTAATTTTCTTAAACATATATACGAAATTATTATAATAAAAGTTTATTAAAATTACAACCATTATTAAAAATTTTTTTATAGTTGCAATTTATTTATTTTAATGATAAAATTTTTTAATGAGAATTTATTTTAAAATAGGAGGATTATTGAAAAATGAAAAATTTTTTTTCAGATAAGGTTTTTTTTAAAAATTTATTTTTACTAATAATACCTATTATATTTCAAGAACTTTTAAACTCTTCTGTAAATCTTGTTGATAACTTTATGATAGGGCAGTTAGGCGAAGTTGCTATAACATCTGTAGGCCTTGCTAATCAAATATTTTTTGTATTTAATCTTATATTATTTGGTATAAATAGTGGAGCGGCGGTATTTGTTGGTCAATTTTTTGGCAAAGGAGATTTTGGTGGTATACATAAAGTTATAGGGCTTGGTGTAATATTAAGCCTTTTAAATGCTACATTATTTGTTACGGCTATTATATTTGCACCAGAATTTTTAATGTCTTTATATTCTAAAGATCCAGCGGTTATAGCTGAAGGTATTAATTATTTACAAATTATATGCCCTGCTTATTTTGTTATTGCTTTTGTTATGGCTATAAACGCATCTTTAAAAGCTATTAGAAAAACTCATTATCCTATGATAACAACTTTTATCGCTCTTGTAACTAATGTTATATTAAATTATTTATTTATATTTAAGCTTGGTTATGGAGTTAAAGGGGCAGCTATGGCTACTTTATGTGCTAGATGTGTTGAGCTTACATCTCAGCTTATAATTATATTTGGTAAAAAATTGCCAATTATTACAAACGTTAAAAATTATTTTAATTTTAATAAAAGTTTTGTTTTAGCGTATTTTGACGTATGCACACCTATAATATTAAATGAAGTATTTTGGTCTATCGGTATATCTGTTTGTAATATGGCTTATAAATTTAGCGGTACTGATGCCCAATCTGCCGTACAAATAACAGGTACTATACAAAATTTATTTACCGTTATGGGGGTTGCAATTGGTGGTGGTTGTGGTATAATGTTATCTAACGTACTTGGATGTGGAGATATAGAAAAAGCTAAAGATTATTCTAAAAAATGTATGATTATTACTGTAATTATGAGTAGTATTATGGGCGTTATTCTTTTAATATTATCTCCTTTTATTGTAGATTTATTTAATGTTAAAGACTTAGTTAAAGATTATACTCACAAAATGTTAATGATAGTTGCTTTTGGGCTAATATTTAAAACTTATAATTATACAACTATTGTAGGTATATTAAGAAGTGGTGGTGATACAAAATATACCGCTATATTAGATTTTGCTAGTGTTTGGTTTATAGGCATACCTATGGCATTTTTAGGTGCTTATGTTTTAAACTTACCTATATATGTAACTTATGCTATGGTTTATTCTGAAGAAATTATTAAAGGATTTTTTAGCAGCGCTAGAGTTAGAAAAAATAAATGGGCTAAATCTTTAGTTTAAAAAATAAATTTAACTATATTAATAAATAGTAAGTTTGTTTAATAAAATAAATAGAGGCCATTTTATTATAAACAAAAAGTAAGAGGTGAAAATATGAATAGTAATAAAAAGAGCTTTTTTACAGGTGTTGTTTTTGGTATGATAGCCCTATTTGTTATAAATAGTTTTGTAACTAATATAGGCTTACTTTACAAAAGATTTATAGCTAAAGATTTAACTATAAACCAAAAGACAGCCCAAATAGAATCTATCATTAACAAATATTATGTAAATGATTATGATGAACAGCTTATGGAAGAAATGATGTATAAAGGTATGATTGCTTCTTTAAAAGATCCTTATTCTTATTATATGTCTGAAAAAGAGCTTAAAGAGTTTTTAGATGATACAGAAGGTAACTATGTTGGTATTGGCATAATGGTTAATTTAACAGAAGATGAAAAAATACATATTAATAAAGTTTTTGATGGCTCTCCTGCTCAAGATAGTGGGCTAAAAGAAGGCGATAAAATAATGAAAGTTGAAGATAAGGAAGTAAATTTAGAAAATTATCAAGAGGTTGTTTCTGATATTAAAGGTGAAGAAGGTACTAAAGTTAAACTTAATATTTATAGAGAAAAAGAAAATAAAACTTTTAATGTGGAGGTTTTAAGAAAAAGCTTAGATGTGCCTACCGTTGAATATAAACTATTAGATGATAACATTGGTTATATTTCTATATCTCAATTTGATAGAGTTACTTACGATCAATTTAAAAAGGCATATGATGCTTTAAACGGTAGCAATGGCCTTATAATAGATCTTAGAGATAATCCTGGGGGGCTTTTAACAACCGTTAATAAAATAACAGATATGTTAGTTCCTGAAGGTACAATAACTTATATAGAAGATAAACAAGGTAATAGAGATTATCATAAATCTGATGCTAATTATTATAATAAACCTTTAGTTATATTGGTAAATAAAAACTCTGCTTCTGCTTCTGAAGTTTTATCTGGTGCAGTTAAAGATTTTGGAGTAGGTAAACTAGTTGGAGAAACTACATATGGTAAAGGTGTTGTTCAAAATATGTATCAACTAGCAGATGGTAGTGGTGTTAAAATAACTATGGCTAAATATTATACACCTAGCGGTGTTTGTATACAAGGTACAGGCATAGAGCCTGATTATAAAGTAACTAACCCTGAAAATAGTGATAAAGATTTGCAACTTGAAAAGGGTATAGAAGTTATAAAAAATTGGAAATAATATTGACTAAAAATATAAAAGAATATATACTATATTTTATATTAAAAATATATAAAATGGAGGTTTTATTTTATGAAAAAAATACATTCTGATAAAGCACCTAAAGCTATAGGACCTTATTCTCAAGCGGTTTTAGTTAATAATATGCTTTATACATCTGGCCAAATACCTTTAAATCTTGATGGAGATATTGTAGGTAACAATATTGGGGAACAAACAGAACAAGTTATGCAAAATTTAAAAGCAGTTTTAGAAGAAGCAGGCACTAACTTTGAAAATGCTATTAAAACTACTTGTTTTTTATCTGATATGAATAATTTTGCAGGCTTTAATGAAGTTTATTCTAAATATTTTACATCTAATCCAGCTCGCTCTTGTGTTGTTGTTAAAGAGCTACCTAAGCAAGTTTTAGTTGAAGTTGAGGTTATTGCTTTAGTTAAATAATATTTAAACTACAAATATAAAGAAGATAGGTTTTTACCTATCTTCTTTATATTTTACAATAAATATGCCTAAAAATGTAAATATTAACGATAGCAATGGATTTACTAGATTTAATATAGTATATTTAGCATAATCTACTGTTTGTACGTTTAATGTAGCCGTTATAAAAGCAGATGCTGCCGTCCAAGGTATTAATGGTGCAAATAATGTTGTACCTTCTTCTATTGTTCTTGATAACATTGTATTTTTAAGCCCTCTTTTTTTAAATTCTTCTTTATACATATTACCGTTTAATATTATTGATAAATATATATCGGCAAATAATGCAGTACCTAATATACAAGTAGACATTGTTGTAAATATTAATCCAAAAGTTGAATGTATTTTATTTGTTATAGATTTTATAATAACTTTTAGAAAACCACTTTTTTCTAATATACCACCCATAGATAAAGCAAAAAAGCATAATAAAAATGTAGACATCATACTGTTAATGCCGCCTCTATTTAAAAGGGTGTTAACTTCTTTATTAGATGTATCTACAGATACACCATTCATAATTGCATCAAAACATTCATATAAACTTTTATCTTGTAAAAAAATAGCACATATTATAGATATACCAATAGTGATAATAAGAGATTTTATCGCATCAATTTTGAAAAATGATAAAAATATTAAAACTATTAACGGTATAAAATTTAATATAGAAATATTATAAATACTATCTAATGTGTTTTTTATATTTTGAATGTTATTAATATCTATATCTTTAACATCATAAAAAGAATTTATAACAGTATAAGCTATTAAAGATATAATATATGCTGGAAGGGTTGTCATAGACATAACTTTTATATGGTCATAAACATTTGCATTTACGGAGGTTGCTGTCATAACGGTAGAATCGGAAACAGGGGACATTTTATCGCCAAACCAAGCACCAGATATTATAGCACCTACTATAATAGGAAGAGGTATTGATAAATTAGAGGTAGTAGCTATACCTATTATAGCTATACCTACCGTACCTACTGTGCTCCAAGATGAGCCTATTATAGAAGATAAAAGGGTGCATATTAATAGGGTAGTTGGTAAGAAAAAATTGGGAGATAAAATATCTAGCCCATAATATACTAATGTTGGAACTGTACCTGCTGCTATAAATATACCTATTATACCACCTATTAATATAAAAAATAACAACCCTATGTAAGCTTTATAGCAACCATAAGACATATATTCTATTATATCTTTTTGGTTTATATTATTAAATTTGCCTATTATACTTATATATATAATACACAATATAAGAAGCAACACTATATTTATTTTAAATATAATTGTTCCTATTAAAAGTATTGCTAATATTCCTAATAATACAAGTATGCTAGTTTTTAAAGATGGTTCTTTTTTATTATTTTCCATAAAAACTCCTTTCTTTAAAATTATAAAATACTAAAATTATGATATAAATGTATAATTTTATTTACAAAAATATGTTTTAAAACAATTTATTTAAATATATTTTTATATCATTATTTTTATGTATATTCATAATTAATATATTTTTAAATTAAGGTTATTAAAAATAATCTTAATTTAAAAGCTTAAATATTATTGAATAATTTATATTATATCATAATTATTATTAATGTAAAAGTATGATATAATATAAATTAGTATAGGTTATTAAAATAAAATGGTTTTATAATAAATGTTAGTTTATAGATTGATAAGAATACATTATTATAAAAAGATATTGGTAGGACTAGGTATATATTAAAGCTAAATAATTTAAGAAGAGCCTATTTATAAATATTAAAGGCTGTAGATAAAATCTACAGCCTTTAATATTGTGGTAATTATATAGATTGACAAAATGATTTAAGTGGGATTATATTTAAATCAAATAATAAAAAATTTAAATATAATTTTAAAAATTTTATTATTCTAAATAATCTCTTAGTTTTTTGCTTCTGCTAGGGTGTCTAAGTTTTCTTAAAGCTTTAGCTTCTATTTGTCTTATTCTTTCTCTAGTAACGTTAAATTCTTTACCTACTTCTTCTAAAGTTCTAGCTCTTCCATCATCAAGTCCAAATCTTAACCTTAAAACTTTTTCTTCACGATCTGTAAGGGTATCTAAAACCTCGATAAGTTGCTCTTTTAATAAGGTAAAAGCTGCTGCATCAGAAGGTGCGGGAACATCTTCATCTGGTATAAAATCTCCAAGGTGGCTATCTTCTTCTTCACCTATAGGTGTTTCTAAAGATACAGGTTCTTGAGCGATTTTTCTAATTTCTCTAACCTTTTCTATAGGCATTTCCATTTCTTTTGCAAGCTCTTCATCAGATGGCTCTCTACCTAGCTCTTGTAAAAGCTGCCTAGATACTCTTATAAGCTTATTAATAGTTTCTACCATATGAACAGGTATTCTTATAGTTCTAGCTTGATCGGCTATAGCTCTAGTTATAGCTTGTCTAATCCACCAAGTAGCATATGTGCTAAATTTAAAGCCTTTTTTATAGTCAAATTTTTCTACGGCTTTTATAAGGCCTAAGTTACCTTCTTGTATAAGATCTAAAAATAACATACCTCTACCAACATATCTTTTAGCTATACTTACAACTAGCCTAAGGTTGGCCTCTGCTAAACGTTTTTTAGCCATTTCATCTCCGTCTGCCATTTTTCTAGCAAGCTCCATTTCTTCGTCTGGACTAAGCAAATCTACTTTACCAATTTCTTTTAAATACATTCTAACGTGATCATCAATATTTATGCTAGCATCAATAAGAGTTAAATCTATGTCTTTTTCAAGATTTTCAAGGCCTTCTAAAGACTCTAATCCTTCTAAATCATCAAGGCCATCTAACATATCGTCTTTGTTATCTTCCATTAAAGTTATGTCTATAACCTCAATATTTTGAGATTCTAGATATTCGTAAATTTTATCTAAATGTTCTGCTTCTAAATCTATATCAGATAAAATTTTCATCATATCTTTATATTTTATAATGCCTTTTTTCTTTTTACCTAAAGAAACAAGTTCTTTAATTTTACTAGCAAATAAAGCTTCATCTAATGTTTTCAATTTATTTTCTTCCTTTCAAAATTAAATATTAATATATAATTTATCAAATATTTTTTTATCTTTTAATGCTTGTTGTAGGTTTTCTATATTATCGTTTTCTAATATTAATTTATCAAAATAAGCTTTTTTTATTATTTTAATTTGATCGTTTATAATTTTTTCTAGCTTATCGCTATTAGAAAAATCTATTTTTAGCATAAAAACTTTTGATATTTTCTTTTGTTCTTCGATATCTTCAAATTTTAAAGCTAACTCAGCACCATATATAGGCTTATTGTTATCGTTTAGCATAAAAATTATTTTAGCAAGCTCAACGTATGTTTTATCTAAAAAATCATTAGGACTAATATATTGTTTTAAAATATTATATAGCTTAATATTTGTAGCTAGAATATATAATATACTTTGTCTTGCCTCATCTAATTTATTATTAATAATATTTTGTTTAGGTTTTTTATTTATTATTTTAGGTATATTGCTGTTGTTAGCTAAAATAATATTAACTTCTTCGTATATGGCATCTTTAGATATACTTGTTATTTGGCTAGCCTCATTAATAAAAACATCTCTTTCTACAGGGCTAGAAAGGTGAGAAATTATTTTAGATACTTCTTTTGTAAATTCTACTTTTTGGATAGGATCATTTAGGTTATAGTCTTTCATTTTTTGTATAATTTGAAATGATATGTAACTTTTAGCATTATTTAAAAATTGTAAAAAACTATTAGCTCCAAATTTAGAAATAAACTCGTCAGGGTCTTTTGCACCTTTTACTTGAGCTACTCTAACATATATACCATTTTCTATTAATATAGGTATAGCTCTAAGGGTGGCTTTAATGCCTGCATCATCACTATCAAAAAGAGTTATTACTTTATTAGCATATTTTTTTAGCAGTTTTATATGGTTTTCGTTAAAGGCAGTGCCTAAAGATGCTACAACGTTATTTATACCAACTTGACAAAGAGCTATAACGTCCATATATCCTTCTACTAGTATTAGTTCTTTATTTTTATTATTTTTAGCTATATTTATACTATATAAATTATAACTTTTATTGAAAATAGGTGTATCTGGAGAGTTTAAATACTTAGCGGTATTTTTATTATTTGTTAAATCTCTACCACCAAAACCGATAACTCTACCTTGAACATCTATAATAGGAAACATAAGCCTACCGAAAAATCTATCAAAAAAAGTATTATTTTTACTCTTTATAACAAGGCCACTTTCTACTATAATATCATCATCATAACCATTTTGTTTTAAAAAGGTATAAATATCGTCTTTTTTAAAAAGAGAATAACCAAGACCAAACTTTATACGGGTATTTTTATTTATACCGCGTTTATCTAAATAATCATTAGCTATTTTCCCTTGAGGGCCACATAAATTTTCATAAAACTTTTTTGCTACTATTTTGTGTATATTATATAAAGTTTGTTTTTTATCGGCTAAAGAGCTATCAAAAGTGCCGTTATGCTCTGGCAAAGGATAGTTTATTCTATCTGCTAAATATTTAAGAGCATCTAAAAAATCATAATTTTCTATATCCATAATAAAGTTATACACAGTGCCAGAAGCACCACAACCAAAACAATGATAAAGCTGTTTATCTGGACTTACAGAAAAAGAAGGGGTGCTTTCTTTATGGAAAGGGCATAGCCCCACATAAGAGTTACCTCTTTGTTTTAAAGATGTATAGCTATTTATAACATCAACAATATCGTTACCAAATCTAACATCTTCTATAATATCATCAGAATATCTCATAAAATATACTGTCTCCATCTATTTTAAATAAATATACTACACTGTTTATATATACTTATTCGACAATGTTTTCAAAAATCCTTTTTATATGTTAAATTTTCATATATTTTTATAGCGTATCTATCAGTCATACCTGCTATATAATCGCATATAGCTCGTTCTTTTGTTTCTCCTATATTACAAATATTTGTAAATTCTTTTGGTACTTTTTTAAAATTATTATAATAATAGCTATATATTTCGTTTAATATAAATTTATAGTTTTTTCTTTCTTCTTCTAATATGCCTGTTTTATATACATTATCAAATAAAAATTTTCTAAGCTTATACATAGTAGATTTAATCTCTTTAGTCATAATAATATCATTTTTATTATAACTATTTTTTATTATATCTCTAATTAAAAAATTTATTATTTCTTTTGGTGTTTTTCCTAAAATATCAAGACAATCTTTAGGCAAATCTTTATAGTTTAATATTTTTGCTCTAATAGCGTCATCTATATCGTGGTTTATATAGGCTATTTTATCAGATATTTGTACTATTTTTCCTTCTAATGTAGAAGGGTTACCTTTGCCACGATGGTTTAATATACCGTCTAAAACCTCTTTTGTTAAATTAAGTCCTAATCCATTTTTTTCTATTTTTTGAACAACTCTTACGCTTTGTTCATTATGGCTAAAGCCTTCTTCTAAAATATCGTTTAAAACATCTTCACCTAAATGGCCAAAAGGTGTATGGCCCAAATCGTGGCCTAATGCTATAGCTTCTGTTAAATCTTCATTTAAAAATAATCCACTAGCTATAGTTCTAGCTATTTGTGCTACCTCTAATGTGTGTGTCATTCTTGTTCTAAAATGATCACCTTCTGGAGAAATAAAAACTTGTGTTTTATGCATTAATCTTCTAAAAGCCTTGCTATGTATAATACGATCTCTATCTCTTTGAAAGCAGGTTCTAATATCACATTGTTTTTCATATTTGAAGCGACCTAAGCTATTTGAACTTTTAACGGCAAATGGGCTTAAATTTTGGTTTTCTATATTTTCCTTTTCTAATCTAATATTCATAAAACACCTCCTAAAATAATTTATTTTATAATATTTCTATTTTACATATATCGTCAAAAATATTTTTAATTAATACAAATAAAAATTAATTATTATAAATTTTGTATTAATATTTTAAAACCTATAATTATAAGTATTATACCACCAATTCTTTCAGCATTTTTAGAAAATAAACCACCTATTTTTTTGCCAATTAATATGCCTAAAAAAGAAAATATAAAAGCTACAATACCTATTATTAGAGAAGATTTAAAAATATTTACATTTATAAGAGAAAAACTAACACCAACAGCTAAAGCATCTATGCTTGTGGCTATAGCTAAAACCGTTAGATTTTTTATAGATAAAATATTTTTATTATGATATACATTATCTTCATCATTTTTAAAGGTTTCTATTATCATTTTAAAACCTATAATATTTAAAAGGGCAAAAGCTATATAATTGTTAAATTTTAATAAGCTTTCACCTAAAAAACTTGTTAAATAATATCCTAATATAGGCATAATAAATTGAAAACTACCAAAAAATATGCCAAATTTTATAGCGTATATTATTTTAATATTTTTTAATAATATACCGTTAGATATAGAAACGGCAAAAGCGTCCATAGCTAAGCTTACAGATATAAAAAATATTTCTAAAAAACTCATAAAATTTCTCCTTTACATTGTATATTTATTAAATTTGTCTATTTGTACATTATTTATTCATAAAATTGTTGAAAACTATATTTATAGATGTTATTATTATTATTATTATTCCATTTTAGTTTTATTGCAGCTAGCAACTTGT
>CAMMIW010000005.1 GCA_946497035.1 uncultured Eubacteriaceae bacterium
TTCATTATCTTCAAATAACGATTTTGATAACATTGATGACGAACCTTTAACTAACGATAGCCCTACAGAAAGTGTTTCTTCATTATCTTCAAATAACGATTTTGATAACATTGATGACGAACCTTTAACTAACAATATCCCTACAGAAAGTGTTTCTTCATTATCTTCAAATAACGATTTTGATAATATTGATAATGAACTTTTAACCAACGATAATGATACTAATAATAATGATACTTACAATATGGATATATTAGACGCATCTAAAGAAAGTATTAAAAATATGGTTAATGATTCACAAGCAGAAGAAGATACAAGCGTTATATTACCAGATAACTATATAGAAGATGAAATTCGCTATCAACTATGTTTAACTAACAAAGAACCTATAACAAAAAATGTTTTAAAAAAGCTTGAAAGAATAGATTTTTTTGAAATAAATGATAGTGATTTAGATGTATATTGCCATTTTTTATCAGAATATACAAATATAAAATCAATCGTTATAGATTCTTTAAACCCATTAAAATATGATGGTAAAATAGATAAAAATGATAACAATCTTGGTTTAAAAAATATTGCTCCATTAAATAGCCTTGCAAATTTAGAAGAATTAAGCTTTAATTGGGGTATAGAAAATATAGATTTTTCATCTTTATCAAGTTTACCTACGTTAAAAAAATTAGAAATAAAATTTGGTATGTTAAATGATATAAATTTTGTATCTGGTTTTGAAAACTTAGAGCATTTAGAAATTATGTTGTCAAATAATGTTCAAGATTTATCACCTTTAACAAATTTATCAAAATTAAATAAATTATATTTGTATACAAATAAAAAATTATATATAGAAATATTAAAAAATCTTAAAAATTTAAAATATCTATATATAAATGGCGAAAGCGTAAACTTATAATAGTTAAAAAAGGCAATGTTTTATATATTAAACGTTGCCTTTTTATTAACATTTATAATAAAAATAACTTTATTTTATGACAATCTATTTTTAAAATCTTCATAGCCAAAACTTTTTATTAATTTTATACCATATTTTTCTGTATTAAAATATATAGAAGGTAAATTTATACCATTAAAAGTATTGTTTTTTACCATAGAATAAATAGCCATATCACAAAAAACTAATCTGTCCCCTTCTTTTAAAGGTTTTTTAAAAGAATAATCTCCTATAACATCTCCAGATAAACAAGTAGGGCAACCAAGACGATATGTATATTCATATTGGTTAGGCTCTCCTGCTCCTATTATTTTAGGCCTATAAGGCATTTCTAAAACATCTGGCATATGGCAAGTGGCAGATGTATCTAATATAGCTATATCCATACCATTTTTCATTGTATCTAAAACAGTAGCTACCAAAAATCCTGTATTTAAGGCGATAGCCTCTCCTGGTTCTAAATATACATCTATATTATATTTATTTTTTATAAACATTATACACTCTATAAGAGTATCTATATCATAATCTTCTCTAGTAATATGATGGCCACCACCAAAATTTAACCATTTCATATTTTTAATATATTTACCAAATTTCTCATCTACTACTTTTAATGTACGTTTTAATGTATCTGAATTTTGCTCACACATAGTATGAAAATGTAAGCCATCTAAACCTTCTATATACTCTTTTTCAAAATTTTCTAATGTTATGCCCATTCTAGAATTTTCAAAACATGGGTTATACATATCTGTTTCTATCTCAGAATATTCTGGGTTAATTCTAATACCTACCTCTACCTTTTTATCATAATTTTTTATTTTTTCTTTATATTTTTTATATTGATTAAAATTATTAAAAACTATATGATCGCTATATTTTAATATATCGTCAAAATCTCTTTCTAAATATGCTGGCGAATATATGTGAACCTCTTTGCCCATTTCTTCATAACCTAGCCTAGCTTCAAACAATGAGCTAGATGTTACCCCTTTTAAATATTCACCTACAATATTAAAAGTAGAAAACATAGAAAAAGCTTTTGTAGCGAGCAAAATTTTTGCTCCTGTTTTATCTTGCACATATTTTAAAATTTCAAGATTTTTTCTAAGTAATTTTTCATCTACAATATAACAAGGTGTTTCTACCTTATTAAAATCTATATTCATTTTTTTCCTCCTTAAAATTTTTTAACCATAACAAGCTCTCCGTTTATATCTTTTTCCCCATTAAAATTAAAACCTAATTTTTTATAAAAATTAATAGCTATAATGTTATTTTCATATACACTTAAATAAACTTTGTTATAGTTATAGTTATATTCATTTTTTATTTTTTCTAAGAGAATAGGTAAAATTATTTTAGCATATCCTTTATTTTGATATTTTTTATCTATTAAAAATCTATCAAGCCAAACTCTGCCATTTTTACCTTCATTTTTAAATAAACCATACATAGCAAAACCTACATATACATTGTCTATTTTTAAAATAGTAGGCCTCCAATAATTTTTCTTTCTAGCCTCTTTTATACAATTATAAACTGTTTCTATATTATTTTTTTGATTTTTAGCAACTTTTAGTTTATATGCTTTTGTTCTATTTTTTTTATTAACTTTTTCAAATTGTATTTGCAAAATTACACCTTCAAACTATTATAGGCCAAAGACATTGTCTTTAGCCTTTTGTTTTAAATATTAATCTACCATATCAGGGTTAAAGCTTTCTTTCCAAGGAAGTCCCCATTTATTAAGCTCTTCCATAAATGGATCTGGATCAAACTCTTCTATGTTATATACACCCGCTTTATCCCATTTTTTAGTCATAATCATCATAGCACCAATCATAGCAGGAACACCTGTTGTATAAGAAATAGCTTGAGAACCTACCTCTTTATAACACTCTTGATGATCACAAACATTATAAAGATAATATGTTTTCTCTTTACCATCTTTTATCCCTTTAAATATACAGCCTATATTTGTTTTACCTTTAGTTCTAGGACCTAAGCTAGCAGGATCTGGTAAAATAGCTTTTAAAAATTGAATAGGTACAATTTCTTTACCTTCAAAATTGATAGGCTCAATGCTTGTCATACCTACATTTTCTAAAACTCTAAGATGAGTTAAATATTTTTCAGAAAATGTCATAAAAAATCTTATTCTTTTAATACCAGTTATATTTAAAGCTAAAGATTCTAGCTCTTCATGGTATAAAAGATACATATCTTTTTCACCTATTTCAGGAAAATTATAAACTCTTTTAATCTCCATAGGCTCAGTTTCTACAAATTCACCATTTTCAAAATATCTACCTTTAGATGTTATCTCACGAATATTTATTTCTGGGTTAAAATTTGTAGCAAAATGATGGCCGTGATCACCTGCGTTTGCATCTAATATATCTATATAATGTATTTCATCAAAATGGTGTTTTAAAGCATATGCCGAAAATACCCCTGTAACACCAGGATCAAAACCGCTACCTAAAAGAGCTGTTATGCCTGCCTCTTTAAATTTTTCTCTATAAGCCCATTGCCATTTATATTCAAATTTGGCAGTATCTAAAGGCTCATAATTAGCCGTATCAACATAATGCACCTTTGTAGCAAGGCAAGCGTCCATTATAGTTAAATCTTGATAAGGCAATGCAAGGTTAATAACAACATCTGGCTTAAAATCATTAATTAAAGCAATAATTTCGTCAACATCATCTGCATCAAGCTGAGCTGTTGATATTTTAGTGCGTCCTCCGTCAAGCTTCTCTTTTAAAGCATCACATTTAGACTTTGTACGGCTAGCGATACAAATTTCTTCAAAAACATCTGGATTTTGGCAGCATTTATGAACTGTAACACTAGCAACTCCACCAGCACCAATAATTAAGGCTTTTCCCATTTCTTTTTTATCCTCCAAAAAAATAATTATTTTTAATATACAACAATACAAATATTGTTTTTGTAAATCTAATTATACAAAATAAAACCTAATTAATCAAGATTTTTAAAAAAATAATTAAAAAAATTTTTTAATATATACAAATAATATATTTTTTATGATAAAATATATAAAAAATATTTAACTAAATTTAAAAATACTCTAAAATTTAAGGAGAAAAATATGTTAAAAGGAAAATGTGTTGTAATAGGTGTTACAGGTGGTATAGCTTGCTATAAGGTTGCAAATCTAGTTAGTATGTTAAAAAAATCTGGTGCAGATGTAAATGTTATAATGACAAAAAATGCTACCCAGTTTATATCTCCTTTAACTTTTGAAACTTTAAGTGGAAATAAATGTATTATAGATACTTTTGAAAGAAAAGCTAACTATGATGTTGAGCATATATCTTTAGCAAAAAAAGCAGATATTATAATGATAGCCCCTGCCACTGCCAATATTATAGCAAAAATAGCTAACGGCATAGCAGATGATATGCTTACTACTACTATTTTAGCTTCTAAGTGTAAAAAAATAGTAGCCCCTGCTATGAATACTAATATGTATGAAAATAAAATAACTCAAGATAATATAGAAAAACTAAAATATTATGATTTTGAGATTATAGAGCCTGCTTGTGGCCTTTTAGCTTGTAAAGATATAGGTATTGGTAAAATGCCTGAACCTAATATTTTATTTGAATATATATTAAAAGAATTGGCTTTTGAAAAAACTATGAAAGGTAAAAATGTTTTAATATCTGCAGGTGCTACTTGTGAATATATAGACCCTGTTAGATATATAACAAATCCTTCTAGCGGTAAAATGGGATTTTCTCTTGCTAAAGTATGTATGTTAAAAGGTGCTAATGTTACATTAGTTTGTGGAAAAACAAGTGTAGAACCGCCTATGTTCACTAATATTATTAATGTTGTATCTGCTCAAGATATGTTTAATACTTTTAAAGATATACATAAAAATTTTGATATAATTTTTATGACAGCAGCCGTATCTGATTTTACACCTGCAAATATTCATACAGAAAAAGTAAAAAAACATATGGTAAATGATAATAATTTACAATTAAAACAAACACAAGATATTTTAAAATATTTAGGAGAAAATAAACCAAAAGAGCAAATATTATGCGGTTTTTCTATGGAAACAGAAAATCTTTTAGAAAATTCTAAAATAAAGCTTAATAAAAAAAATTTAGATTATATTGTAGCTAATAATTTAAAAGAAGAAGGTGCGGGTTTTGGTGTAGATACAAATATAGCTACATTAATATCAAAAGATAATTGTATATCTTTTGATAAACTAACAAAATTTGAACTTGCCAACAAAATTGTAGATAATATATTAAATAATATGATCTAATAATAAAAAGACAAGAAATAAAATTAAACATATTTTATATCTTGTCTTTTTCTTTAAAATTAATTTAAAAAATGGCTATATTTATATAACCAAGGATTATCTGGCTGTATAACACTAACAATTTTTAAAGCAGTTTCAAAAGCAAAATAATGAAATTTTAAAAATAAAAATATAAAAGCTATACCAAATAAAAAACCTGTTATTACTCTTTTTAAATTGTTACTTTCATAGCTAGTTAAAAGTTGTATAAATCCATCTAAAACTAAAGGTAAGCTTAATAAAATAATATAAAACCAGTTTAAATCTTTTATTTTAATAGCAATAAATATACCTAATATCATACCTATAAGCTCCCCTGTACATCTAGCACAAATAGGAAACTGTTTACCTTTATAAAAAAATGATCTATCTTTTCTACAATGGCACATAAAAAATATTTTTAAAAATTTGGATAATTTATTATACATAATGCACCTAAATAATAATTTAATATTAAATAAAATATTTATAAATAATTTTTTTCATTTAACTCACATAATAAAAATAACTATAAAGCATAAAAAACAAGTTTTTATAATAATAATATATCCTTATAAACCTGCTTTTTATATTAAAAAATACATAAATAGATTATTTTAAACCTCTAACATAAGGCTTAACAAAACTATCATTATAACATATAAAATGCAGAAAACTAAATATATAAAGAAACCAATTATACATTTTTTAGCAGTATTTGGCTTTTGATCTTTCCATACAAAATATAAAACCAAGCCTGCAACAGGCACACAACACCCTAAAAAAGCCCAACCTACATTACCTGTATCTACAACATTGTTAATTTGTGCACCACAATTTTGGCAAGCTATACAATTATCAGGTAGCTCCTTACCACAATTTTGACAAAACATCACTTTCACTCATTGCAATATTATAAAAAATAACAAAACAATATATGTCAAATTAATATAAATTATACCATTATTTTTTATTTTTTTCAATAACTCTTTTATTTATATGTAATTTTTAACTATATTATTGTAATACTTTACAAAAAATATTTATTATATAATTATATAATACAATAATTAAATATATTAATAAAAATAAATTAAAACTATTTTTCTATAAAATATATAATAATTATTGATTTTATGTTTAAAACAATATATAATAAATTATTATATATTATTTATAAATTATTGATAAGTAAGGAGATAAAATGTGTATTAATAAAAAACTAACAGAACTTAGAAAAGAGCTAAATTTAAGCAAGAAAAAGCTTTCAGAAATATTAGATATGAAATATACTACTTATGTAAACTATGAAGGTGGCCTAAGAGAGCCTAGCTTTGAATTTTTAATAAAAATAGCAAAGTTTTATAACGTATCTATAGATTATATTTTTGGTGTTACTGATGTAAAGCTACCTTTTTATGATAAAAGTTTAAACATTGTAGAAGAAGATTTAGATTTTATAAAAAAATATAAACAATTAGATGATTATAGCAAAATTGTAGTAAATAATATAATAGACTTAGAGCTAAAAAGAAATGAATAAATAAAATTAAGCTCTTTTTAAATATCTGTTATAAAATCTAAAAAGCTGTAGATTTTTACCTACAGCTTTTTTATTATTTTTCATCATTATTTAATAAATTTTTAATAAAAGATAAATAATATTTAGATGCATCTTTTTTCCAGTTATCACAAATAGTATTTGCATATTTTTTAGAAGCAACTTTCAAATTTAGCTCCATAAGGGTAGATTTATTTTCATATACAGCACATTTTACAATATATTCGTTATCTTTTTCTGTAAAATTAGCTACTATATCTAAATCTTTTTTTATTTGATTTTTATTAACAGCTACATATTCATTTATTTTTTCTTTTGTAGCAATAGGTATAAGATTTTCAAAAAGGCTTAATGTTTTATACCCTTTTTTAGATATTGTATAAGTAGTTTTATTATGTTCTACATTTTTTATAATATATTCACTTTCTGTTAGCTCGCTAAGATAATTAGAAAGGGAAAAATAATCCATATATTCAGAAGCTAAAGCAAACTCTTGTATATAAGATAAAGACATAGGCAAATTTATTTTATGTAACATATACATTATTATAAGTTTACTTTCTGCTAATTTTGAAGAGTTTTTCATTTATAACACCTCTTAAATTTTTATAGTCAATAATCATTATACAATAAAAATTTTATTATGTCGATAATATTTAATAATAATTTATAATATTTTTTATATAAAAAACAATACTTATATAAATTTTTTACCTTGAAATGTATCTCTCTTTATAAGCTCTTTATTTATGCTATTAAGTACAACTTTTTTATTTAAACTCCATTTAGGCTCTATTAAAGTATTTTTATCGCCATCACCAGTTATTCTATGTATAATTATATTAGGTGGCAGTATTTCTATACAAGATACAACTATATCTACATAATCTTCTAATGTTAATACATAAAAAGGCTTTTTTATATATAATTTATGTAAAGGTGTACCTTCTATAATGTGAAGTAACTGTAGCTTAATACCACTAATATTAAATTTTGATACATATTTTACAGTGTTTAACATATCTTCTTTTGTTTCATAAGGTAAGCCTAAAATAGTATGCACTATAATATCTAAATTATATTTATTTAATATTTTAACACAATTTTCAAAAACAATATTTTCATAACATCTATTTATTAGCTTAATTGTTTCATTTTTAGACGTTTGAAAGCCTAGCTCTATACATACGTATATTTTTTCGTTTAATCTAGCTAAAAAACTAGCTATTTCTTCAGTTATACAATCTGGCCTTGTAGCTATAAAAATACCTACCACATAAGGCAAATTAGCCGCTTTTTCAAAAAGATTTTGCAAATATTCTAACGGTGCATAAGTATTTGTAAAAGCTTGAAAATAAGCTATATATTTGCCTTCTTTCCATTTTTTATTCATTTTTTCTTTACTTTGGTAAAATTGTTTTTCTAAATCTAAAGCTCTATCTCCTGCAAAATCTCCAGAGCCTTTCTCACTACAAAATATACAACCGCTATAAGATAGCTTACCATCTCTATTTGGACAAGTAAAACCACCATCTAAAGAAACTTTTATTATTTTATGTCCAAATTTTTCTCTAAAAAATTTATTAGCATTATTATATCTTATTTTATTTTCCATATAACCTCCTAACACTATATATAGTTTTTAATTTTTTTATCTACAATAATATTTTATTAAAATATGGCTATTTTCTAACTTTCCACAAAGTTATCAACATTCCCACAATAATTAATATACCTAAATATAGTGTTTATATTGATAAAATGTTAATAAATGATGAGTTTTCAACATATACTTGTGGATAACACTAAATATTGTAATAATATTTAATTTTTTTACAAATGTAGTTTTATAATAAATAAGCCTTAAATTATCTTTTTATTTAAACCACTATAATAAAAAATTAATCTAAATCTAAATTTTTTTTATATATTACTTTAGCTAACGTATAATAACATATAATACTAGCTCCTGCATCTTTAAGAGCTTTACCACAACAATTTATAGTATTACCTGTTGTATAAATATCATCTATAAGTAAAATATTTTTATCTTTTAACCTTTCTGGTTTTAAAACCTTAAATACACCTTCAACATTTTTAGCTCTATCTTCAAAAGAAACTTTACTTTGAGGCAAAGTATTTTTTGTTCTTATAAGGTTATCTTTTTCTATAGGTATATTACATAATTTAGAAAGTTCTTCTGCTATAACCTCTGCTTGATCATAACCTCTTTTTTTCTTCTTTTTAATATACATAGGAACATAAAGTATATAGTCATATTTTTTATTATCTATTTTTAACAATTTGTTATACATCATATTAGCAAATATTTTACCATAATGTATTTTATTATAATATTTTAATCTTAATATAGAAAATCTAGTTAAATCATCATAAGAAAATAAAGATAAATTAGGCTCTCTATCATCCGTTATAAATTCTATTTTTAAATAACAATGTTTACATATACTATCTTTTTCATTTATTGGCAAAACTTCTTCACAAAATACACATTTAGTAGGATATATAAAATCTAATAAATTATTAAAAAATTTTATAAGCATAAGTAATTTATATAAATTTAGATAAATTTATTATCCTATTTTTTAAATATGTGTATCTGTTTATTTCTTTGTTGTTATCTACCATTTTATATAAGGTACTTTCTATACCAACTATAACTGCCAATTCTTTAGCCCTTGTAACTCCAGTATATAATAAATTTCTTGTAAGTAACATAGGTGCACCACTATGTATAGGCATTATAATAGCCTTATATTCGCTCCCTTGAGATTTATGTATAGTTATTGCATATGACAATGTTATCTCATCTAATTGTGTAAAATCATATCTTACATATTTACAATCATCAAATAAAACTTCTATATACTCGCCTTGATTGTTTATTTTAGTTATAATGCCTTCATCTCCATTAAATACCCCTAAGCCTTCATCTATACAAACATTATTTTGTATAATTTTCCAACACATACTATAATTATTTTTTATTTGCATAACTTTATCATTTTCCCTAAAAATAATATTTCTAAATTCTTTTTCATTTTTTTCATTATTAGGAGGATTAATTGCCTTTTGTAAAATATTATTAAGATTTTCAACACCTATAGCAGTTTTTTTCATAGGGGCTAAAATCTGTATAGCTTTTGGATCGTCAATATTTAAAAATTTAGGTAAACGTTTTGTTACAAGCTCTACAATTGTTTTGCTAAGCTCATCTACATTATGTCGCTTTAAAAAGAAAAAATCATTATTAGCTTGGTTTAAAATAGGATATTGTCCGTTATTTATCCTGTGAGCGTTCATTATAATAGCACTTTCTCTAGCTTGTCTAAATATTTCATTTAACCTTACAACATTTATACAACCACTATTTATTATATCTTTTAAAACATTACCTGCGCCAACAGAAGGCAACTGATCTACATCTCCTACCAATATAAGCCTTGTACCATTAGCTATAGCTTTTAAAAGGCTACTCATTAATAATATATCTATCATAGAGCATTCATCTACTATAACTACATCTGCCTCTATAGGCATATCTTCATCTTTTTCAAAAGATTGACTTTTTTTATCATCACCCATAAAATTTATGCCTAAAAGTCTATGTATAGTTTGAGCTTCTAGTCCTGTTGCTTCAGACATTCTCTTAGCAGCTCTGCCTGTAGGTGCACATAGCTCTATTTCATATCCTTCATTTTTAAACATAGCTATAATAGAATTTATAGTAGTAGTTTTACCTGTTCCTGGCCCACCTGTTATAACTAATACACCATTTATCATAGCTTCTTTTATAGCTTCTTTTTGGTTATTAGCCAGCTCTATTTTGTTATCTCTTTCTATATTTTCTATCCATAAATCATAGTTTTTGTTATATTCTATTTTATTTTTAGCAAGCTCTAATATTTTTTTAGCTACATAACTTTCTGCATAGTAATAAGAGTTTAAAAAAACAATATTTTCATTTTCTGTCTTTTCAATACAAAGTTGTCTTTCCATTTGTAAATTAGATAAATTAGGCTTTAATATATCATCTGTAACATCTAATAAATCTTTTGTTTCTTGTAATAATATTTCTTCAGGCAAATATACGTTGCCAAAATTGTTACAATTTTGATTTAATATATATTTTATACCTGCTTTTATTCTATATTCGGAATTTTTGTCTATTCCAACTTTTTCTGCTATATTGTCGGCAATTTTAAAGCCAATACCAAACATTTCATCTGCTAGTCTATAAGGGTTTGTTTCTATAATTCTTATAGTATTTTCTTTAAAATGTTTATAAACTCTCATAGCAAAAATAGGGGCTATACCATATTGTTGTAAATATATCATCACTTTTCTAAGTCCTTCTTGCTCTGCAAATATCTCCCCTATTTCCATAGCCTTTCTTAGGCTTATACCTTTTATTTTAGATAGTTTTTCTGGGCTATTTTCTATTATATCTAATGTATCTATACCAAATTTAGCAACTATCCTTTCTGCTATTGTTTTCCCTATACCTTTTATAGCACCAGATGCTAAATATTTCTCTATGCCTTTTTCTGTTTTTGGTATGCTTTTTTCATAAGCTTCTACCTTAAATTGCTTTCCATATGTAGAATGGTTTGTTATAGTTCCTATTAAAGTTACATTTTCACCTACGTTCAAATTTGCTACATATCCAACACAAACAATCTCTGCATCAGAAAAAAACTCACCATAATCTTCAGAGCTTATAGAAAAAACCATATAACCATTTTCTTCATTTTTATATATAATATTTTCAACTGGTCCTTCTATTTTTATAGTATTTATCATATATATCACCAAATTTTTTATTTTAATTTTACCATAAAAGGCTATTTTAGTAAATTAATAAATTTTCTACATATTTATTAGTTCTATATTTTCATTTACACTATTTAATTAAATAAATTTTAAAGCCTTTTTTTCACTTAAAAAATAATAATTAAAATATAAAAAAATAACTACTTATAAAAGTAGCTATTTTATAAAATAATATTATAATTTTGACAAAAACCCTTTTAAAATAAAGTTATTGTTTAGGTTCTTTTTCTGGAACATCTTTTCCTTGCCATTTATCAAATGTTTCCATAACTTTATCATAAGTTTTTTGAGATATTTCTGGCAATTCGTCGCCCCACATTCTTTCTGCTTGTTTAAAGCCTTTTTCTACCGCATCACGCATTTCTTGTATTTTTTTAGGGTTATCACCTGCAACAGCTTTTGCAAAGCTTAATATTCTATCAGATGTTTGGTTAACGCCATAATAACCATCTTCAGATACGGCTTCTTTAGCTTTAGCTACAGTTTGAGCATCTACAGTTAAATTTTGATAAAAAGCTTTTAAATTGTTGCTCTCTGCCATATTAATAAGGCCAACTTTGTTAGCTTGCTTTGAAAATATGCTAGATACTAATTTTTCAAAATTTTTTGTCTGTCTTTCTGCTTGATCTAACATATAAGATATTTTTTTATCTCTTTCATAATTAGAAAGTGGTTTTTCATACTTATCTGTTTCGTTTTCTGTTTTTGATGTTTGTTCATTTTTTTGTGCTTGTTTAACTTCCTTGTTATCTTCTGCTCTTACGTTTCTACTTTGAGCTTGAGGAGCGTAACTAACAGAAGATTTAAAAATACCATTTATCATAAAAATACCTCCTTGTAATTTATAAATTATATATCGACATATTAAAATAAAATATTAACCATAATTAGTAAAAAATTTCTTCAGCATTTATTATCGTTGTTTCATATTCAAAGCTATTGGTATATGCATTAACATAAAAAGGCATTTCGTTACCTTTTATATAAAACCTATAATAAGGATAAAAAGAAAAAGTTATATTTTCATTATCCATTTTTAAATAATATCCTAAATCTATATCTCTTATATATATTTCACTATCTGGTATAAGATTTTTTATTTCTTTAGAAAATGTATAAAGAGCCTCATCAACAGAACATATATTTATTTTTTCGCTTATTATATCTGTTTTTTGATAATTGTTAAAATATATTTTAATTTTACCATCTTTATATATTTTTACATTTAATACATTATTAAATATTTTATAATTTTCTATTTTTTGTATATAAGATATAAAAAAATAGTCTTCTTCTTCTATAACTCTATCTAAATACATTTTTCCATAAATTTGCTCTAGAGGTTTCATATAGCTTTCTGCTATATTAAGGCTATTTTCTCTATTATATTTAAAATTTTCTTTTATCTCTAAATCTTGAAAATATATAAATAAATTATTTATTCTTAAAGTTTTTTCTCCTTGTTTAAATATTGTATCTTCAAATTTTTCTGTTCTAATAAGATCAATATTATTTTTAAAAAATATATTTTGTAAAGCTAAATCGTCGTGTTTAGTTTTTTTCATACTAATTTGTGGCATAGGCTCATATTTTTTAGGTATATCTGCATAAATTTTAATATTTTCTTTTTCTAAATAAGCAATAATTGTTTTTTCTTGTTCTTTTGTTATTTTATATTTTTCTTCTAACAAAAAGCTTAAAAAAAATAAAAGTATGTTTAATATTAATAAAAATATAATTGTATAATTTTTAGCTAACTTTGTATCCATACTTATCCTCCATAAGTTACTGTATCAAAATAAATTTTATCTTCTGCATCTATAAACCATTTTATATTCATAGTGTTTTCTGCATTATCAAATTTATAAACTAATTTCATTTCATCTATATAAATATTGGGTTTACCTAAGTTTACTAAAAAATTATCTATAGCATCTATAAAAGATTTTTCTACTATATCATAATCATCTTCTACATAAAAATCATATATAATCCTTCTATATTTTGAAACTATGTTATCTTCTACAGTAACTTCTATCATACTATCCATACCTGTTTGTAATTTCTTATCTTCAGATAAAATTATAGGAAAATTATTTATTTTATAATTAAAATAAAATATAACTTTATTTTCTTCTATTTTATAATCTTGCAAATAATATTCGTTTTTAATATTATTATCTTTAGCTAAAAATTGTAAAGCTATATTATAAGGGCTATCTTCACTACCTATGCCTATATTACTTTTATATTTTACATATTCTAAAACACCATTAGGATAATATTTTACAATAACATTTTCATCATTATATGTGTAAGTGTTGTTTATAAAAGAGCTAGATTTTGTGATAGGGCTATCAAAAAATACATCTACATATTTTTCACTTTCAGATAATAAAATGCCACCATCTTGCTCTAAAGGGTTATCAACAGCTATTTTATTAACATTAAATGTTTCGTTTCTGGCCTTTGGTAAAAATTGGTTTGTACTAAATAAAGATATACCGCTTTCTTCACTGGATATATAATAAAAATCTTTAGCCTCTAGGCTATTAAAATCGTTTATAATATTGAAAATATTTTGGCTTAAAATATCTTTAGAAACTTTAAGCTCATAAGCATTTAAAGTTTTAGAAGATAAAAAAATAGTTTTTATATTATATTTTTCATCTATCATTGGTACTATAATAATAGTGTCGAACTGTTTTATTTTAGATAAATGATTAGCCTTAATATTAAATATTTTAGACATTTCTTCGCCTTTTATATTAAAATCATAAGTATAAATTATAGATCTTTTGTTTAAAACATTTTTTATATCAAAATGTTCTATATAAGAAAAGTCACCATTTTTTATAGATAAATATATAGCCTCATCAAATATTTTTTTATAATCTGCATTTGATATATTGTTATATTTTCTAATAAATTTATTATTACCTGTATTTATTAATATACTTTCTGTTAAATATAACGTATCTTTTTGTATGTTAGCATTTTCAAATTTATTTTTTATTAAGTAAAAAAAGCTATGGGTTGAAAAATTTTCAAACCATAGCCCAGTAGTCTGATAAATAGCTAAAAATATTAAAAAAGTTATAATAAAATTTTTCCATTTGCTTAAATACATATTATCACCTTTAAGTTAATAAGCTATTTTCTAGATCTAGGTAAGATAATAGCTTGCTCAAGTTCATTTTTTATTTCACTTTTTTTACGAATAATAGATGTTGATATGTTGGCAGATTTATCGTTTATATCTGTAACATTTATATCTATAATATTTTCACCAACGTTAAGATTTATTGTTTGGCTAAAATATCCAGATGCTCCAACAACTATTTCATATTTATCAATCTCTTTTAATTCTTCCTCTTTTTCAAGTAATTTTTCATAAACAGTTATAGTAACGGTAGAACCTTCTTTAGCTTTACCTGTAACTATTCTAGATTTATCGAAAGTAGATTTAGCCCCTTTAGAAAAATCTAAACCACTTGTTATAGAAAAACTGCTATTAACCTCACTATCAGAAATAGAGGCTGCATAAGCTAAAAAGCTATTAGAAAGCGTTAAAAGAAAGATTGTAGCTAATATTAAGATTAACTTTTTCATAACAGTCCTCCTTCCCTATTTAAATTACTACTAATACCATTATATAATAATATTATTACAATTGTGTTACAATACCCTTACTTTTAATTTACATTATAAACTAATTAAACACAATATTGGCATTTAGGGAAGATTTTTGTCATTTAAAAGTTTTGGTTTTCATAATTAAATTTTAATGTATTTTCTATGTTTTGTTCACCTTTATATTTTTTAAATATTACTTGCATAGTTGTACCATCACCTACTTTGCTAAAGGCTTTTATATCACCGCTATGCTCAACCATTATCTCTTTGGCAATAGATAGACCTAGGCCATTACCTCCCATTGCTCTGCTTCTAGCTTTATCTACACGATAAAACCTTTCAAATATACGCCCTATATCTTCTTTAGGTATACCTATACCGTTATCTTTTATATTTACAATAAAATTATCTCTATTTTCATCTATAGATATATTTATATCTTTACCTTCATAGCTATATTTTATAGCATTGGATAAAATATTATTTAAAACTTGGTTTATTCTTCCTGTATCCACTTTTACAAACATATTTTTGTTGTTAGGCTCATTTAATATTATTTGTTGATTTTTTTTATTAGCAATAATAATATTTTGTTTTACACAACCTAAAACTATATCATATAAATTTGCAATTTTAAAATTAAAGCTAATTTTACCACCATCTAAACGAGAAAGCTCTAAAAGATCATCTGTTAAAAATTTCATTCTATCTGCCGCCTCATTTATAGTGTTTAAAAAATCTATAGCTAAATCTTTTTCTTCTATTGCACCTTCTAAAAGAGTTTCTGTATAGCTTTTTATAGTAGTTATAGGTGTTCTAATTTCGTGAGAAACGTTGGCAACAAATTCTTTTCTCATATCGTCTAATTTTTTTTGTTTTGTTATATCTTTTAAAACAATCATTATACCTTCTATAAAATTATTTTTACCTGTATATGGTATAAGCACAACCTGTATATATTTTCCACCTTCATCTATTAATATTTCAGTATTTTTATTAAGTCTTATTTGGTTTTTAGGTAAATTTATTTTATATAAAAAATAATCTAAATTTATTTTATATTGTTCCTCTTCATCTAAGCCCATAAGCTCATAAAATTCTTTATTAGCGTGTATAAGGCTACCTATCTCATCAAAAGCTACCACTCCATCTGTCATATTATGCAAAACTATTTCTAGCTTATTATTTTCATTTTCCATTTCAGAAACGGTTTTTCTAAGCTCTCTAGCCATATGGTTAAAGCTCCTTGTTAGCTGGCCTATTTCGTCTTCACCTTTTACAATTATATGTTGCTCAAGGTGGCCTTTAGCTAACAAATTTGCCTTTCTAGTTAAAAGAGATATAGGTGCTGTTATCGTATTAGAAAACATACCACCTAACGTTATAGCTAAAACTAAAGCTATTATAGATGCTATACCTATAGTATTTGTTGTTTGCTTTAATGTATCGTTTATATTAGTTGCATCCATTTGAACATATATAACATATTTTAAATTATTATTTTCATCTAAAACAGGGTAACCATAGCTTAACCATTCTTTTACAACTTGGTTTTCATCTAGGCTTTTTTTAGATTTTTCAAAATTTTCTTTACCAGATAAAGCAGATATTATTACCGAGTTTTTATATTGGTAAGGACCTTGTGTTTCAGAAAAGTTAGTCGCTGCAACGGTTTTTCCATCTTTATCTATAATAGCCCCTTGTATATTTTGTGTAAAAATTCTTTTCATAAAAAGATCTGTAAAACCGCTTTGAAAATCGCTAGGGTCTTCATATTGATCTATTATTTGCTCTTTTATAGCCTTAGAAAAACTTTTAAGCTCTTCTTCTATTTTTATAGTTTCTTGCTTTTGTATGGTAAAAATTATAAAAGTACCGCTTATTATCATTACTATAAAAACTAATATAAAATATATAAAAATTAATTTAAAACGTACACTTTTCATTTTTCTTGTCCTTATCTATGACATAAAGTAATATCCTATGCCTCTTTTAGTTAAAATATATTTAGGCTTGCTAGCATCATCTTCTATCTTTTCTCTAAGTCTTCTTATTGTAACATCTACCGCTCTAACATCTCCAAAATATTCATATCCCCAAACCTGAGATAATAAAGCCTCTCTTGTAAAAATCTGATTTTTTTTAAGCGCTAAAAATTTTAAAAGCTCAAATTCTCTAATAGTTAAATTTATAGGTTCGTTTCTTTTAAAAACCTCATATCTATCAAAATCTATTGTAAGCTCACCAAAATTATTTGTATTTTCATTAATTGGTATTTCTTCTTGTTTTGCCGAAGTTTTTCTTCTAAGGTTAGCTTTAACGCGTGCCATAAGCTCACGGTTACTAAAAGGCTTTGTAACATAGTCATCTGCCCCTATTTCAAGGCCTAAAACCTTGTCTACCTCATCTGCACGGGCAGTAAGCATAATAATAGGAACATCACTTTTATCTCTTATCCTTCTACAAACTCCATATCCATCTATTTTGGGCATCATTATATCTAAAAGTATTAAATCTGGCTTTTCTTCTTCAAAAACTTTTATAGCCATCTCTCCATCTTCAGCACATACAACAGTATAACCTTCTTTTTTTAAATTAAAGGCAATAATATTCATTATGCTTTGCTCATCATCAACAACTAAAACTTTATTAGACAAAAAAATCCCTCCTAACATACTTTATATTAAACGTTAAATTTAACCATTTTGTTCCATTATTTATAATAATGTTATTTATTAATTTAATATTATTTTTTTATTAGCCTCATCTATATTAAAATTTATATTATTATTTTTTAAAATATCATCTAGGCTATAATATTTTTTATTATCTATAATTAAACTATTTTTTAAATATGTTTCATCTAATGATAAATTGTTAATATTAAAATAGCTTTCATCTACAAAAAACTTACCATCAATTTTATAAGCTAAACAATTTAATTTATATTCTTGTAATATTTCTCTTTCATTATTTGCAAATATTACAGAATCTAAAAATAAATCACTATTTAAAATTTTTGTAAAACTTTCTAATATTTTTTTATTATCTGTTATTAAATAGTTTTGTTTATTAACACTTGGTGTTTTAAATGTATCATAATTTATATAGTTTATCATTTTTATTCTTTTATATTTATTTGGTATATAATTAAAATATCTATTAATCTCATTTATTTTATCATTTATATTATAGTTATAAGAGGTGTTACCAAAATGAGATATTGCAACATTTAAAAAAATAGACTTCCTATAGGCATAATTTTTATAAAAAAAATCTAATTCTTTAAACATTATATCTAACTTATTATTTTCATCTATATTTTCATATATATCAAGACCTACCCAGTCTACATAATTATCACCAGGATAAAAATTTTTTTCATTATAAGCAAAATCTTTATCTATGCTCCAAACAATAGAAACATTAGGTGCATAAAGCTCAAAATAGTTTTTAGCATCTTGAAAAAACTTTATATATTGTTGGCTTTTATCTTTAAAATAATTGTTAACAGGATATATACTAACAAACATAGGTATTTGCAAGTTGCCAAAATCTTTAGCTACATTTTTTATAAGCCTTTCATTAAAAAGATTTTTTTCTTCTTTTGGTGGCAATATAGTTATATATGGTGTTTTCATATTAGAATAACAGTTTAAAACCCAAGAAAGAGGATAGCTATCATCTAGCCTTTGACTATACATATATACGCTAGGGCTTGTCTTTGTATAGCTTTCAAATTCTTCTATAAAGTTTCCTTCTGTTTGTTCTAAAAAAACACCTAAATAAACTTTTTCTTCTGGCTCATATTTTTTTAAAATATATTTATCTTTTTTATAAATATTATAAAGCTCTATATTATTATAATTATTTTGCACATTTACCGCAACGGTATCTTTCATTTGTATGTTATTGCTACAACCTACTAATATAAAACATAATATAAATATACATATTTTTTTCAAAAAAACACCTTCTTTTAAAAGTTTTCTTTTAAGTATGTGTTTAATGCTTCTAAATAATGTATATAAAATTTACCGCTTTGTTTTATAATATATTTTTTATCAAAGGCTTTATATGGTATAGATTTTCTACCACCATTTTTAGCATCTTCCCAAAATTTTAATATATGTTTAAAAGGTAAATAATAATATTCGTTATACATTTTAAAATATACTAATATAAAAGCTATGCCCTCTTGCTTTTCAAAATCTTTCATAAAATCAATCTGATGTTGATGTATATTTTGTAAAGGCAAAAATCCTTTTGTTGTTTCTTTAGCATCAAAACATACTGGTATACCTTGAACTACCCCCATATAATCAACTGTGCTCTTTTCATTAAAATAAGCAAGACTTATAGTTTTATTTTCATTGTTTATTTTAACAGGAGTTATTGGGGTTGGTATCTTTTGGATTATTGCCAAATTTTTTTCTCTATATACCTGATTGGTAATATTTATAAATTGTTCTAAGCCACTACCTCTAAGGCCTCTACTATTAAAATATGCCATTTTTTCACCTTTTATTATTTAGTTTATTTATAGCCCATAAGGCATAATTTTTTATATCTTCTCTGCTATCATTTTTTAGGCTGTCTAATATATTAATAGCTTTTTCACTATATTTATAGTTAGCTAAAGCTATTATAGCGTTACGTTGTAAAATTTTTTTACCTCGCCAACCGCAAGCAGATTTTTTATAAGTATTTTCAAATTGTTTATTTGTCATATTTAAAATATCTTCAATATTAGGATAAAAAATATCTACATCAAAAATCTCTTCTACATAAACATCTTTATTATAAGGGCAAACTTTTTGGCAAATATCACAACCGTATATTTGCCTATTAATAAGTGATTTTTCTTTTTCTGTTTCAAGCTGTTTTTTTTGGGTAAGATAAGATATACACATTTTATAATTAAAGCCATCTTCTAATATAGAACCACTAGGGCAAGCTACTATACATTTATTACAATCTTTACATAAATCTTCGTTATATATATTTTTTGTAGGCTTAAGCTCTATATCAGTTACTATATATCCTATAAAAAATATAGAGCCTAGCTTTTTATTAATTATATTACCGCTTTTACCTATTTGTCCAAGTCCACATCTTTTAGCCACCTCTCTATCAACTAAAGGGCCTGTATCTACAAATATATCTCCATCTATATTAAGTTTACTTTTTATATATTCAAGCTTTTCTTTTATAATTATATGATAATCTATACCCATAGCACCTATAGATATTTTGCCTCTTATTTTATTATCTATATTGCCTTTAAAAATTTTATTATAACTAACACCTAATGCTATAATACTTTTAGCATCTTCTCTTATAAGTTTAGGATTTATTCTTTTTTCTATATCCTTTTCTACAAAAGGTATTTCTGTTTTTTCTAACATAGGTTTTATATTATAAAAAGGTGATGCATCTCCTATCCCTATAACTGTGTTTTCTTCTTCAAAAGAATAAATTTTTTCTTCTATTGTCATAATCTAATCCTTTAATTTATATTGTAATAAACTCCATATTTCTTCTTTTTCTAAGCCTCTTTTCCAAGCTCCAGAACCTGCTATATCATATTGTAATATTAAATCAAGCCTTTTAGCTATACTTGTTTCATCTTCAAGCCAAACTTTATATGTTTTATTGCCTTCTTTAGCTTCTCCATAGTTTTGTCCTGTTTTTTCATCAAAAGTAAAAGTTCCACCTTTTTCTTCTATAAAATCATATGCCCCTTGCATACTATAAGCTTTAGACGTAAGCTTAGTTTGTCCATTTTCTAGTGTTTCTGTCCATAACCTACAATAAAAAGGTATGCCTAATATAAGCTTATCTTTAGGTACTCCCTCTGCTAAAGTGTCTTTTATAGCTATTTCGGACCAGTTCATAGAAGCAACAGAACCTGCATTTTTAGAACCTGCATAATGTTCATCATATCCCATTACTATAACATAATCGACTATTTTACCAACATCATTTCTGTTATAATGAGCAGTCCAAGGCTTAGGCACAAATAAATCTACCGATAAAACAGCCCCTTCTTCTCTTAAAGGTGGTGCTAATTCTCTTAAAAATTGTATAAAATTATCTCCATCATCTGTTGGCACACTTTCAAAATCTATATTTATACCATCTAAATCATACATAGAAACATAAGCTAAAAGTTGCTTTATAACATATTCTCTCGTCTCTGTAGAAGATAATACGCTATGAGATATTTTTTTATCAAAATTATCTGTTAAAAGCCCCCAAACTTTATAACCATTGCTATGAGCCCAATCTACATAACCTTTATCTGCTATATTTAATATTTTGCCTGTTTCATCTTTAAAAGAAAACCAAGTAGGTACTAAAACATCTACCCCTTCACGATAAGTTCTTCTACTTTCTGAGCTATTGGCAACAACTTTTTGCATTTGATCAAAAATAAGGTTTATTTTGCCATTATCTACAGTCCAAGGAGCTTCTGCTACATAATCATTTTCATAATCATTTTCAATAGATATATTTTCTATATTTTTTAATATTTTTGTAGGTATATAACCTTCATAACCGCTTTTAGATATTACTTTTGTATAGCCATTTATATCATTTTCATAAAAAGATACAGTATCTCCCCTTTTAAGCTTTTCTACATAAGGAGATTTTTTGTCTGGGCCTTTTCTAAGCCTAGCATTTTTAGATAAAGTTGCTATTTTATAGTCATCTTTTATTATATTTAACATTTTGGTAGGCTCTATGTATTCAAATTGTAATTGGTAAAAATCTTCTAAAAAAGATTTAGGCATATAGGCTACACCATTTATATTATATATAGGTAAATCTAGCTCTAAAGGTTCATTATTAACAAAATACTCTAACTCATCTGTTTTCATTCTTATAACGTTATGTTCATTTGTTATTGTAAGTGTATTCTCTTCTTTATCCCAATAAATATAATTATCTATATGTTTTTGCACAAAATCTACAGGTAAATATATTTCTCCATTTTCATATAAAGGTATATTTTTCATAGGTATATAGTCTAGCTGCATATTTATACCTACCTCATCTTTAGCAAGCTTTACACTATCTCTATAGTTTATTTTTTCAAAGCTTGGTAAATATATTTTAGCAAAAACCAATAAAGCTATAATAAAAATAAATAAACAAAATATGTTAACTATTTTTTTTAATAATATATTCCCTTTTTTATGTTTCATAAATCTTCCTCCCAAAAATTTCAGTATTTATAAATTATACGACATTTTTTAAGAAAAGTATATACCTATATAAAATGATTTTAATTAAAAAATAGGCTAAATTTTTTAAAATTTTATTTTTTATAAAACCAACAATGTTAAACCTTATTAATAATATGTTATTTTTTATATAAAATAACATTTATATTAAGTTTATTTTAATATTTATATATAATTTTTTCATAAAAATATTTTAATATTTATATTTTTTTAAATATTTTATACTAAAAAATAATAGGAATAGCTATAATGTAATATTAATAATTTATATATAATAAAATAATTAATATAGCTTTTTTGGAGGTATATTATGAAAATATTTATAGATCCAGGACACGGTGGTAAAAATCCTGGTGCGATAGGGCCTAACGGACTATATGAAGCAAATGTAAATTTAGATATAGGCTTAAAGCTAGGAAGAATACTTTCAAATTGGGGATATGAAATAAAATACTCTAGAACAACAGATACAACGGTAACTCTATCTGAAAGAGCTAGAATGGCTAATGAATGGGGAGCAAATTATTTTGTTAGTATACATTGTAATTCAAATGTAAACCCTGAAGCAAACGGTACATCTACTTATTTTTATAGAGTGGGTACAATAGCAGAAAGTTTTGCACTAATTGTAAACGATAATTTAGTAAGACAAATAGAAAGAAAAAATTTAGGTATATTTTCTGCAAATTTTGCTGTTCTTCGTCTCACTAGAATGCCTGCTATTCTTGTAGAAACAGCCTTTATATCTAACCCTGAAGAGGCAGAGCTATTAGCAACAAACTCTTTTAGACAAAATTGTGCTATAGGTATAGCTAACGGTATTGCCCAATTTACAACATAAGCTAATAGGCTATAGAAAAAGTCTATAGCCTAAATGTTAAGTTTTATTGTAATATTAATTTTATAACAAATAATACAGATAATATGTACATTACTTTACTAACATCTTTAAATTTGCCTGTTAAAACTTTAAGAAATACATAGCTTAAAAAACCAAATATTAAGCCATCTGCTATGCTATATGCAAAAGGCATCATTATTATAGTTATAAAAGCTGGCAAACCTTCTGTATAGTCGCTAAAATCTATATTAACAACGTTTTCTATCATAAATAAACCTACAATAATAAGAGTAGGAGCTGTTGCAAAACCAGGTATAGCAATAAATATAGGTGAAAATATTAATGCTATTAAAAATAATAAACCTGTAACGGTAGATGTTAAACCTGTTCTACCACCTTCTGCAACACCAGAAGCACTTTCAACAAATGTAGTAGTAGTTGATGTACCAAGCATAGCACCTGCTGTTGTAGCAACTGCATCTGCTAAAAGAGCTTGTTTTAATTTAGGTAATTTACCATTTTTATCTAAAAAATTTGCCTTTTCAGAAACGCCTATAAGAGTACCTATAGTATCAAACATATCTACAAATAAAAAAGCAAAAACAATAATAATAATATCTGTTATTTTAACTAGCTCAAAATCTATACTTTCGATAGCCGCAAAAATATTAATATCTTTTATAGATGGTGGTAACGATACAAAGCCCTCTGGTATAAGGCTAAATTGTCCTTGTTCTATATTTACTTGATATAAACCTGTTAATTGACAAACTATACCAAGCCCCCAAGTGATTAATATACCCCAAAATAATGCTCCTTTAATCTTTTTTATAGTTAAAACCGCCGTAATAATAACACCTATCATAGCTAAAGCAGGTGCTACCGATTTAATATTACCAAGAGCTACCGCCGTTGATGGGTCTTTTACAATAATACCTGCATTTTGTAAGCCTATAAATGTTATAAATACCCCCAAGCCTACACTAACCGCATTTTTTAGATTTTTTGGAACAGAATTAAATATAGCTTCTCTAATATTAAAAAATGAAAAAAGTAAAAATACAATACCTTCAATAAATACTGCAAAAAGAGCCAATTGCCAACCATATTCATTAGCAACTGTATAAGCAAAATAAGCATTAAGCCCCATACCAGGTGCTAAACCAAAAGGATAATTAGCTAAAAGAGCCATCATTAAACAACCTAAAAAAGCTGCTATTGCCGTTGCTGTAAAAACCGCCCCTTTATCCATACCTGTTGAGCTTAAAATGTTTGGATTTACAACCAAAATATAAGCCATTGTCATAAATGTTGTAATACCTGCAAAAACTTCTGTTGAAACATTAGTTCCATTTTCTTTGAGCTTAAATAAGTTCATTTTTCTACTCTCCTATATTTATATAGATTTGGTATATTACCCTCTTTAAATATATCAAATTTTGTAATATTGTCAAGTTTTATATTAACATTTTTTCATAGGCAACTCTATTAGAATAATCTTCTGTTTTTATTATGCCACAATATGTAAAATTATTTTTATCTATAAATTTTCTCATTGGTAAGTTTAATTCTTTTGTGTCTATTCTAATACTTTTTATTTTATTTTCTCTACAATATTTTTCACTATATTGTATAATTTTATTACCTATACCTTGCCTTTTATAAGCATTACTAATAGCTAATCTATGAATAGTAGCATATACATCATCTGATAACCATTTGCCATCATATATATTTTTATAGCAATTATCTTCCCCTATTGTTAATGAAAATGTACCAATTATTTTATCATTGTCTACAACTACAAAGCTTGTATCTTTATCTATATCATTTTTTATAACATCATTATTTGGATAATGAGGGCTCCATTGAAAAATTTGATTGTCAATAAAAAATTGTTTTGCCTCATTTATTACTTTCATTATATTTTCTATATCTTCATATTGTGATTTTCTAATTTCCATAGTATCTCCTTTCATATAAATAAGCCACCATTTTTGGTAGCTTATATTAAAAGGTTCTATAATAATATTGGGGTTTTGCCCTAATAATTTAAAAAGAACCAAAATTATTGTGTTAAAAATTGGGCTAGCTCTTTAATAGCATCTTCTTCATCATTTCCCTCTGCCGAAATAGTAACATCTTTGCCGTCTAGGCCACCAAGGGCAATAAGACCCATTATACTCTTTGCATTTACCTTTTTATCATCAAGTATAATTTTTATACTGCTTGTAAACTTGCTAGCTGTTTGTACAATTAAAGCAACCTCTCTTGCCTCTATAGATGCTGTTATTTTTAAATTTTGTTGTTTCATCTTATTTTCCCCCTTAGGTTTTCTGCTATACTATTTATTTTTTTAAGCCTGTGGTTAACACCTGACTTTGTTATAACAGGGTTAGTCATTTGGCTAAGCTCTTGAAGGCTTACATCGGGATTGTTTAGTCTTAATATTGCTATTTCTTTAAGAGGCTTTGGCAAATAATCTAGCCCTACAGTTTTTTTAATAAATTCGATATTTTCTTTTTGTTTAACGCTTGCTGACACAATTTTATTAAGATTAGCTGTTTCACAGTTTACTATTCTGTTAATATTATTTCTAACATCTTTAAATATTCTTATATTTTCAAGCTCTAATAAAGCTTGATGAGCTTCTATAATATTTAATAATTCTACTATTTGTTCTGCTTCTTTTATATAAACTATAAAGTTATCTTTTTTTTCAATAATTTTAGCATCTATATCAAAAAAGTTTATTAAATTTTTAAGATTTTCTGCTTGAAAATAAGCATCACATATAAACTCTAAGTGATAATTTTTTTGTGGCGAACAAATATAACCAACACTTAAAAAAGCTCCTCTTATATATGCTCTTTTGCAACATATTTTATTTACAATTAAAGAGCTATAAAGCTCTTCTTCATAAATATTTTTATTAATAATATTAAATATTTTATGTATCAAATCTTCTTCATATATAAATATTTTAAAAGATTTGCCATTATCTGTGCTAACTAAAATATCCACATTAAAAATATATTTTATAATATTTTTAAATTTATCCAATATAAAGTGATTTTCTGATGATATACTAATAAAAAGCGGATTATAGCTTATATCTGCACAGTAATCTACAATAGCAGCCAACTCGGCAATGGCACAGTGCCTATTATTAATTATTTTATAAATTTCTTTTTTCGTATTTAAAGAAAAGGACATTTTATACCACCTATTGTACTATACTACTTCTTGCTATCTTTGTCAATATCTCTATGGGTAATAATAGTGCCATGTTTTAGGTTATTAAGCTCATTGTAAAGCTCGTTAGCTAATGTTACCGAGCGGTGCTTTCCACCTGTGCAACCAATAGCTATAACTAACTGATTTTTGCCTTCTTTTATATAGTTAGGTATTAAAAAATTTATCATATCTAATAGTTTATTTAAAAATATGTTGCTTTCTTCATATTTCATAACATAATCATGAACCGATACATCATTACCTGTTAAAGGTTTAAGCTCATCTATATAAAATGGATTAGGTAAAAATCTTACATCAAAAACTAAATCTGCATCACTAGGTATACCATATTTAAAGCCAAAAGATAAAATATTTATCATAAGGCTATCAAAATCTTTATTTTCTATAAATATGTCGTTTATCTTTTGTTTTAGTTGTCTAGCTAAAATATGGCTCGTATCTATAATATAATCTGATTTTCTTCTTATGTCGCTTAAAAGCTCTCTTTCTCTAACTATGCCTGTTATTATTCTTTCGCCTTTAGCGAGAGGGTGTCTTCTTCTTGTTTCTTTATATCTTTTTAACAAAACCTCATCTGAACAATCTAAAAATAATATTTCAAAAGAATGGTTTTCGTTTTTTATCTCTGATAAATAGGTAAAAAAATCATCAAAAAGTTTTCCCCCTCTTATATCTATACCTATAGCTACCTTTTCTATCTCTGTAGCTGGTTTATCACATAGCTCTATAAATTTTGGTATTAAAGAAGGAGGCAAATTGTCTACACAAAAATAGCCTATATCTTCAAAAAATTTTAAAACACTACTTTTACCTGCTCCAGACATACCTGTTAAAATAACATATTTCATATTATCACCTAGCTTTCACCTATAACACGAATTTCTTTTTCAAGATTTATATTAAATTTTTCTTTAACTGTTCTACAAGCAAAATCTGCCAGTTTCAAAACATCTTCACAAGTAGCACCACCATTATTTATTATAAATCCACAATGTTTTTTTGATATACAAGCACCTCCTATAGTTTTACCAGAAAGACCTGCCTCCATAATAAGCTTACCTGCAAAATTATTAGGTGGCCTTTTAAATGTGCTACCCGCACTAGGATATTCTATAGGTTGTTTTTCGTTTCTAGTTTTATTATTTTGTTTCATTTTTAAAAGTATATCTTCTTTTTTACCCTTTTTAAGCTCTATTGTAACATCTAATACTAATAGTTTTTCTTCTAATATTTTGCTGTTACGATATTCAAAATTACATTGTTCATTATTTAAGACAACTATATCATTATGCTTTAATATTGTTACTTGTTTTACAACATCTTTAAGCTCTCCGCCATAAGCACCTGCATTCATACATACCCCACCACCAATAGTACCTGGTATGCCAGATGCAAACTCTAACCCTTCTAAGCTATTATCATAAGCCTTTTTAGCTATAGCGCTTAACGTTGCCCCAGATTGAGCTTTTATTATATTTTGGTTTATCTCTATTTTATTAAAATTTTTAAATAGCTTTATTATAGCACCTCTAAAGCCTTTATCAGAAACTAAAAGGTTGCTTCCATTACCAATAATATAATATTGCATATTATTTTCTTTACAAATTTTTATACAATTTAATATTTGTTCTATACAATTTGGCAATAATAAAAAATCGGCATTTCCACCTATTTTAAAAGTTGTATGATTTTTCATAGGTTCATTTATAAAAATTTGTTCTTTATTTAAAACATTTTCAAATATATTCAATATAAAGCTCCTCCAAGTCTAACAATATAATTTTAATATATATATTCTAAAATTTATTTATTATGCTTTGCTAATCATAGCCGCACCTATAATACCTGCATCATTACCTAAAATAGCAGGTACTATTTTCGTTTTAAAACCGCCTCCATAAATCATTTTTTGAGCTATATCTTCTATAGGTTTTGTGAGAGCTTCTCCTCTTGCCGAAGCACCACCACCAATAGAAATTACATCTGGCCTAAATATATTAATAAAGTTTACTATACCGATAGCTAAATATGTGTTAAATCTTTCTATAACACGAGCAGCTATTTCATCTTTTAAATCATATGCATCAAAAATATTTTTAGCGTTAATATCATCGAAGCTTTCTGCTAATTGTAAAATTTTGCTATCTCTATTATCTTTTAAAAGTTCTTTTGCATATTTTATTATAGAATTGGCAGAGCAAAAGGTTTCTAAGCAACCTTTTTGCCCACAACCACAATATCCGCCGCCGCTATAATCTACAATAGTGTGGCCTAGCTCACCTTCACCAAGATAGCTACCTTTTGCTAATTTACCATCTAATATTATGCCACCGCCTATACCTGTTCCTATAGTGATCACTATACCGTTGTTATAGCCTTTAATACTACCACATACAAATTCGGCTATTGTAGCACAATTTGCATCATTTTCTAAATATATAGGCAAATCTATATATTTTTTCATTTCTTTTTCAACATTATTATTTATAAAATTAATGTTACTAGATGTTACTATTAATTTATTTTTACTATCTACAAGACCTGGTGCTCCAATACCTACACAATGTATTTCTTTTAAATCTATTTTTTCTTCGTTTATAAGCTCTAAGGTAAGGTCAGCAATAGACTTTATTATTTCATTACCATCTCTTTGTGGCAAAGTTGGGTAGCATTTGCTTTTTATAATTTTACCTTCTTCTGTTACAATGCCACCTTTTATAGTTGTACCACCTAAGTCAATGCCTATATAATACATATTTTTACCTCCCCAAAACTTATTATTCCATATTTTCCATTATTCTATCATTTAGAGCTTGTGCCGCATTATATCCCATTTTTTTCTGTCTTCTATTAACTGCGGCAGATTCACATATCATAGCAAGGTTACGGCCTGGCCTAACTGGTAAAGTTTGGCAAACTATCTCATTGCCTAATATATCCATATATTCTTCGTTAAGACCTAATCTATCATATTGTTTGCCTTTTTCCCAAGACTCTAACTTTATTATGAGGTCTATTGCCTGTGTATCTTTAACCGACTGAACACCAAACATTTGTTTTACATTTATTATACCAATGCCCCTAAGCTCTATAAAATATCTTATAATTTTAGGACAACTACCTACAAGTGTATTATGAGAAACTTTTTTTATCTCTACCGCATCATCTGCTACAAGCCTATGGCCTCTTTTTATAAGCTCTAAAGCTGTTTCGCTTTTTCCTACTCCGCTTTCTCCTATTATAAGAACACCTTCCCCATATATATCTACTAAAACACCGTGCATAGTAACCCTTGGTGCAAGTTGAACCCTAAGCCATCTTATAAGCTCACTTTCAAATTCAGATGTAGAATCTTTTGTTTGAAATATAGGCACACTATATTTAATAGCCGCATCTATAAGCTCTTGTGGTGGCTCGAGGCTTCTACAAAACACTATACCAGGAACTTTATAAGAGCATATTTTATCAAATATTTTTTCTTTATCTTCTTTTGATAAAGTAGCTATGTAAGAGTATTCTACAAGGCCTATTATTTGTATTCTTTCTGATGAAAAATATTCAAAAAAACCTACTAATTGTAAGGCTGGCCTATTTACCTCTGGGTGGCATAAAACTTTGTCTGATAAATCCACACTAGGAGTTATATTTTTTAGCTCATACTCTTTAACCATCTCTTCTATTTTTACAGAATACATATATTTTCTCCTTAAATTTTAACTTTGCTTAATTGTTTTTTTAATAAAAAATTCTCCATATTCTAGCTCTATTTTTCTAGTGCCATTTTTATCAATAACAAATATTTCACATTCATCAACTAAAGATATTCTAAGTTTTTTAGTTAAATTGTTGTTAAGCTGCTTTAATATTTCTAAAACGGCACAGTCTTCTAAAATATCTTCAGATTTTATGTTTATAACAAATTCTTCTTTTATAACATTAATATTTATATGCACATTTTTAAAATCGTTATTTTCCTCATCAAAATATACATAATCTGTTACAAAATTATCCATAAAGCATCACCTCAAAAAATAGTTTATACTAATAATAATATAACAAATTTTATATTTTTTCAATATTAATATTTACTTATAATATATTTTTATATAAAACTATCAAATAAATTATAACCTTTAAAATTTACTTTATAATTTATTTATAAAAACCAAATTATAGCATAAAAAAATAAAAGCTTAAAACGTTATTTATACCATATAAAAATTTAACTTAAATTTTTTTATATAAAATTTAAAATTATTATAATTTAAAGTTGACTTTTTGTCTTTAAGGTTATAAAATTGTAGGATAGAATAGTTTTTTATAACTATTTGTAAAAATAACTTTTTTAGGAGGCTTAGTATGTCCAGCAAGGATAACGAAAATAAAAATTCACAACAACTTTTTAGCGAAGATATTACTAAAAGATTAGTAAAAAAAATTTTAGATGATGATAATGATAATATGCAACAAGATAATACAAAAAATACAAATAAATCTGATTTTAACATAGAATACGAAGAATATGACAACCAACAATTTGATGAACATTATGAAAATTATGACGAAGATGCTTATTATGAAGAATATGAAGAAGATTTTTATGACGATCAAGAATATGAAGATTATAAACCTAAAAGAACTAAAAGAGCTCAACCTGTAAGAGAACAATCTAAAAGAAAACAAAGAGCCCAGGATCGTGAAACCAACTATAGAAAAAATATAGAAAAATATGGCAAAGAGTTTTTTGATGACGACTATGACGATTATGAAGATAACTCTCCTTCTCTATTAGGCAGGGTTATATCTTTTTCTGTTATTGTTGTTTTAACAATATCTACAGCCTTTTTAGCTTTTAGCTTAATATCTACAAAAAAAGATCTTACAGAAGCTAAAGCTCAAATACAAGAGCTATTAGATAGCAAAGAAGAAACAGAAAATAAAATAGCAGCAGATACTTTAAAACAAGAAAATGAAACTTTAAAACAAGAAAACGAAGATTTAAAAGCTCAATTAAACCCTAATCAAAATAATAGTGCTAGTCAAAGCCAACAAACTACAAAACCTTCAAATAATTCTAACTCTGGAAATAATAGTAATAATTCTTCTGCATCTGAATATATTGTTCAAGAAGGCGACGTTATTTGGAACATTAGCAAAAAAGTTTATGGTAATGGTAGCCATTTTCAAAAAATATTAGATGCTAACGGCCTTAAAGAAAATAGTGTTTTAAAACCTGGCCAAAAACTTATTATTCCAAAGCTTAATTAGGAGGAAATATGGATTATAACAATCTTACTTTAGCACAACTTAGAGATATAGCTAAAGAAAATAACATAAAATCTATTACAACTTATAAAAAAAATGAGCTTATAGAAATTTTAAATAACCTAAAAAATGAAAACAACAAAAACGAAAACTGTGTAATAGAAAATGAAAAAATAACATTAAACAAAAATTGTGATAAAATAGAAATAGACAAGCCCTATGATAAATCTGAAAAAGCCTCTTATTTAAAAGAGCTTGATAGTGGCATAGAGGCAGAAGGCATATTAGAGGTATTATCAGATGGATATGGCTTTTTAAGAAGCAACAATTATCTTTCTGGCTCAAATGATGTATATGTATCACCTGCTCACATTAGAAGGTTTAATTTAAGAACTGGCGATTATATAAAAGGCACTTTAAGAATACCAAAAGAAAATGAAAAATTTGCCGCCCTTTTATTTGTAAAAACAGTTAATGGTGATTCTCCCCTTTCTATTACAAATAGGCCTATTTTTGAAAAACTAACACCTATTTATCCACAAGAAAAAATAAACCTAGAGATTAAGCAAAATAGCTTATCTGGTAGAATTATAGATATTATTTGCCCTATAGGTAAAGGCCAAAGAGGTATGATAGTTGCCCCACCTAAAACAGGTAAAACTACTTTGCTTAAATCTATCGCAAATTCTATAACAAAAAATCACCTAGATATACATCTTATCGTACTTTTAATAGATGAACGTCCTGAAGAAGTTACAGATATGCAACGTTCTATCGTTGGCGATAACGTAGAAGTTATATATTCTACATTTGATGAACAACCAGATCATCATAGGAGAGTTGCGGAGATGGTTTTAGAGCGTGCTAAAAGATTGGCAGAGCAAGGAAAAGATTTAGTAATTTTATTAGATAGTATAACAAGGTTATCTAGAGCTTATAATATTTTAACACCATCTAGTGGTAGAACCTTATCTGGTGGTTTAGATCCTGCTACCTTATATATGCCAAAAAAATTTTTTGGTGCTGCTAGAAATATAGAAGAAGGTGGTAGTCTTACTATTCTTGCAACAGCTCTAGTAGATACAGGTAGCAAAATGGATGATGTTATTTTTGAAGAATTTAAAGGCACTGGCAATATGGAGCTTATACTTGATAGAAAAATAGCAGAAAGAAGAATTTTTCCTGCCGTAGATATATCAAAATCTAGCACAAGAAAAGAAGATCTCCTATTAGATAAAGATTTTATAGAAGCTTCTTATTACATTAGAAAACTTTTTGGAAATAATATTGCCCAAAATATAGATATAACCGAAAAAATATTATCTCTTTTAAAATCTACAAAAGATAATAAAGAATTTTTTAAAGTTTTACAAAAAACAGAATTAAACTAAAAGTTTATTTGGTAAAAAAATTATTGCAATATACTATTTTATATGCTATAATCTATTTGTTATGTAAATATCGAGATGCCAAAATGTATCTCAATTTTTTAGAAAGAGGTGTTTTACAATGAGAGAAGGAATTCATCCAGAATACTTCCAAGCTAAAGTAAAATGTAACTGTGGTAACGAGTTTGTAACTGGTTCTACAAATGAAGAAATCCGCGTTGAGGTTTGCTCTAAATGCCACCCATATTATACTGGTAGCCAAAAACTTTTACTTGACGCTGGTGGCCGTGTTGATAAATTTAACAAAAAATACGGTAGAACTAACCAACAATAATCTTTTTAAACCATTACGCCCTAAAGATATTTCTTTAGGGTTTTGTTATTTTTAATATTTTTCAATTACTAAAGTTTAATAAAAATAAAATATCTAATGTATATATAAGCCTACTAATCGCTCCTTTTGATATATTAATCGTATAAATCATTATGCTAAATCGACATAAAATTACAAAAGTGTTACAAATTTTAATAAATTGTAAAAAAAGCTCTTTTTACCTTGAAAAAAGGGGTATATTTTGATATACTTTAATTCGATTAATATTTTAGGAGTTTATTTTATGGAAAATTTTGAAAACAAATATAAAAAGAAATTTTTATCAATATTTTTTACTGTTTTTAGTGTTTTTTTTGTAATTTTATTATTTATTTTCTTTGGTTTTAAATTTTTAAATGCTGAACCTGCTTATGATCCAACTAAACAAAGAGATTCTACCCTTATAACAGAAAAAGAGCTAAAGCAACAAACGGAGCAAACATCTAACAGTATTTTTACACCACCTATAAGAACTAATGTTTTAATAACAGGTGTTGATAAACAAGAAAATTTAACAGATGTTTTGATGGTAGCTAGCTTTATTAGCACAACAGGCCAAATAAATTTAATATCTATACCTAGAGACACATATATTTCATATGAGGGAGAAAGTTTAAAAGCTCTTAGAGAGATAAATAGTGGTGCTCCTAGATATATGAAAGCAAACTCTGTATATGCATACACTAAAAAAAGCGGTATGGAACATTTAAAATCAACTATAGAAGATCTTTTAGGCATAAAAATAGATTATTATGTTAAAGTAGATTTAAAAGCCTTCAAATCTATTGTAGACGCGGTAGGCGGTATATATTTTGATGTTCCTAAAGGTGGCCTTAAATATAGCGATCCTACACAAGGTTTATACATAAATTTAAAAGAAGGTTATCAACTTTTAGATGGAGAAGCTGCAGAAGGTTTAGTACGTTTTAGAAAAGGATATGCTAGGCAAGATTTACAAAGAGTAGAGGTGCAACAACAGTTTATAAAAGAATTTATATCACAGGTTTTAAGCAAAGATACTTTAGTTAACAATTTAGGCGAAATAACATTAAGCCTCATAAAATATGTAGAAACCGACTTTAGCGTATCTGATTTACCAAAATATTTAACTAGCATAACTAGTATTGATACTAGCAAAATAAAAACTGCTACCCTACCAGGAACACCTCAAACTATAGATGGCCTATCTTATTATGTTTCAAACAGTAATGACACTAAAGAAATTGTTGATGAATTTTTTTACGGAAATACCAATCCTGAAGAAGAACCAATCTCTCAAACAACTTTAGAACAAAATGAAAGTAGCTCTGTTAGTGAGTAGTCTTTAATAGAATTGGAGGAAACCTATGAAAAAGAAATTTTTAACATATATACTAGCTTTTGCTTTAAGTTTATCTGCTTTTACCCCTAAAAATATTTTAGCAGATTCTAACCTTTTATATGTAGAAAAAGAAACTCAAACTATAACAGATGGCCTTATTTATGAAAAAAGCCAACGTCTTTATAAATCGGGCTGGAAAGATGTTTATGTTTTAACAGCAGATTTAACTAACCCTAATATAGATATAGAAATTTTAGATTCTACAACAGAACACGGCCTTAAAAAAAATGTTGAAACTCTTACAAAAGAAAATAACGCTGTTTTTGGCATAAATGCAGACTTTTTTGGTGCAGGTAACCCTACATCTAGTATGGGGCAAATAATAGTAGATGGCAACGTTAACGAAGCTCAAAACTATTATAACGCATCTTCTAATAAATATGCAGGTATATTTTTAGATAAATATGGTAATGCATTTATAGACTATATAAAATCTAATTTAAGGCTTTACAATGAAAAAGTATCTTTGGAGCTTCAAGCTAAAAATAAAATAACAGATTTTAAAAAACCTGTATATTTTGATAGAAGCATAATAACTAACACACAAGATTTAGATAAAAGAAGAAAAGATTTATTTAAAATTGTTGTAGAAGATAAAAAAATAGTTAAAAAAGTAGGCGCAGGAGAGGTTGTAGAAATACCAGAAAATGGCTATATAATAGTTATGGATAAAGCTACCGCATCAGAAAAACTAACTCTATTTAATGTGGGAGATAGCTTAAATTTTACAGAAAGTTATAAATTTGTTTTTAGAGAAGGAAAAGATATATCTGAAGTAATGACAGGTATATCTGCTGGTGGTGAAATTTTAAGAAATGGTAAACCTATATCTACAGGTTTAGCTATTTCTCCAAAAACTAGAAACCCTCGTAGTGCAGTTGGTGTAAATAAAGAAAAAAACAAACTAATACTTGTTGCTATTGATGGCCGTGGCCAAAGCATAGGTGCTACTCATGATGAAATGGCTAATATATTGTTAGAATATGGTGCTTATGATGCTATACATCTTGATGGCGGTGGCTCTACAACTGTTGCTCTAAGAGAAGAAGGCGAAAGAGATGTTAAAATAGTAAATAATGTATCTGATAAATCGCCTAGGCTTGTTCCTAATGCTATAGGGGTAAAATCTACTAATGCTCCTGGAGAAGTAGCCTCTTTATTAGTTACTATAAATAAAAATGACGAAGAAGCTATTATAGCTGGAGAAACTTACACATTAAACGTTACTGGTGTAGACGCTAACAAAAACCCCGTAGATATAGATCCAAACCAAGTTACGTTTACTTTTGCAAATGAAGGTGATGGCACTATAAACGGCAAACATTTTTTAAGCAACAAAGTTGGAGATTTAACTATAAACGCCACATATCCAAATGGTGCAACAGGACAAATTTCATTTAAAGTAGTAGATCCTTTTACATCTATTATACCTAAAGTTAGTAGCAACTCTTTATATATTGGAGAAAGCACTAATCTATCTTTAGAAACTATAAATAAAAATGGCTTTTCTAAGCCTGTTGATAGCTCTTTAGTATCTTGGACGGTAGATAACCCAGACTTAGGATATATACAAAATAACAGTTTTTATGCTAAAGGAGAAGGCATAGCAACTTTAACAGCAAATTATAATAATCTTACTGCCTCTATAACTATAGCTATAGGTAGTAGCCCTACTCCTGTTACATCTTTTGAAGAAACAAGAGATTTATTTATGATGTATTTTCCTGCCGATAAATCTGTATCTGGTGGTGCTGGCATAGCAAATGGTGTTGCATCTGATGGTAAAAGTAGCCTTTTATTAAGCTACAATTTTAAAGAAAATGTAGACACACCTCAAGTTAGCTATGTTTGTTTTGAAAAACAACCTATTATATTAAATGGCTCACCTAATGCTATACAAATGCAAATTAAAGGTGATAGTAGCAAAAATATGGTTAAAATGGTGCTTAAAGATAAAAATAATAAGGAATATGTATTGCCTGTTTTACCAGAAATGACATCTAGCGATTGGGTAACTGCATTAGTTGACTTGCCAGATGAAGTAGCTTATCCTGTTAGAATTGATAAGCTATACGTTGCATCTCAAAGTACAGATGAAAAAGAAAGTGGTACTATTTATATAGATAATATTAATGGTATGCATAAAAGAACTGATGGCGGTGTTCTTACAAATTCTTATCAAGACCCTCTTAACCAACCTATAAGCCAATCTGCCCCTACAAGCACAGAGGAAGATATAAACGTTTTTGGACAAACAGCTAATAAACCTCATTCTAATTCTAAAAAAGTTTTACAAGATAGCATAAATATTATGAAAAATAATGCAAGGGCTATTGTTTTTGCAGGTTCTACTAATTTAGATGGTATAAATACAGGTGTTTCTACTGTATCTTGGGATAATAAATATACTACAACTAATACAAGCAATTTATCAATTATAAATCTTGCTACAAAAAGTGGCATTATGAGAACAGAAAGTCCAGATCAATGGAGATGGTTGCAAAGTTATTTAGAAAATCAAAGTAAAAATAATATTCTTATAAATATGGATAAAAATATATGGGATAGCAAAAACGGATTAAAAGGCCCTAGAGAAAACGAACTTTTACACAAAATTTTAAAAGACTTTGTATCTAAAACAGGCAAAAATGTAATTGTTGTATCTGCCGTATCTGATAAAACTAATGTTTTTGTTAAAGATGGTGTTAGATATATAACATTAAATGGCTTAACTAATTCAAACCCTAACAACCTAAATAACTATAAATATTTAAAAATAAGAGCAACTGAAAATGACTTAAAATATGAAATTTGTAACGTATATAACAATTAAAATAAGGGTGTAGACTTTATCTACACCCTTTCATTAGTAGCTCCATTTTATCAAATTATTAAATAAAAAAGACAAAGTTTAAAAATTTTTTACCATTGTCTTTTTTTACATTATTTATTAAAAAATATTAAGCATAATCCACCTATAAATAAACCTAAAGCTAATATATAGCCCCACCAAGGTATTATTAATACTAACAACATGCCAAAACCTATAGATGCTAATATTATACCTATTAATGTTGATAAAGATATCATATGTCTACAAGGCCTACCCATTTTATTATCATCTCCAAACAAACATATTTAATCATATATTTATAGTATATTCTTATAAATATATTTGTTTACTAACCTATTATTACATCTACTTTATCTTTTAACAATATTTCATTATAATCTACAAAACAATCATAAGCTAAAATATTTATTCCCCTATTTTTAGCATTTTTTAAAGCTTCATAAAAAGCATAATGGGTATCTTTATTAGGGGTAAAATATTTTGCCCCTTTTAATTGTATAACAAAAATTATATATGTTTCATATCCTTCTTTTTTAGCCTCTATTAGTTCATTTATATGTTTTATAGCTCTTTCTGATGGTGCATCTGGAAATTTAACAACTCCGTCTTCTTCTAAAGTTACCCCTTTTATTTCTATAAAACCTTTTAAGCCATTTTTTCTTTCAAAATATATATCAAATCTAGAATTTTTATATTTTACCTCTTGTTTTACATTTATAGCATCTTTTAGCTCACATATAATACCTTTTTCAATAGCCTCTTTAACTACATAATTAGGGATATGGCTATCTATATTTACAAGCAAATCTCCCTTTTTAACACATATAAGAGAATATTCTGTTTTTCTATTTACATTATTATGTTTTTCCACAAAAATATCTACATTTTTTATTAATAGTTCTTTACATCTACCTGTATTTTTAACGTGGCAAAGTTGTATTTTATTATTTATTTCTATTTCTGCTATAAATCTATTTTTTCTATTTATAAATTTAGCAGGCTCTATATTATTATATTTCATATTTTCTCCTTATGTTATATTTTATGTAAAGTTAATAAAAAATTATTTAAAAATAAAGAGAAATTTCTCTAAATCTCTCTTTATTTTATATGGTATAATCTACTAATTTGTAGATTGGGTATTACCAATTTTAGCATATAAAGTTATACAATATAACCCTGCAAGTCCTACTAAAGCGTAAACAATCCTACTTACTAGAGAATCCATACCACCAAAAAGTGTTGCAACTAAATCAAATTTAAAAAAACCAATAAGCCCCCAGTTTATAGCACCTATTACCACAAGAGTAAGAGCAGTCCAATCTAAAGGTCTGGCTTGCATAAAAAATACCTCCTTAAAATAAGAATGTTTTTTAGGTTATATAATAAATATTAATATCCAAATATTTAAAAACAACCTATTTTATTTATAAGAGCATTATTAATGCTACAGCTTTAGTTTAACCATTTTTATTAAATTTATGTTACAAATTTTCTATTTTTATGTCATCTACTTTACCTACTAAAGATATGCTCATTTTTTCAATGTTAAAAACGGTATCTATAACATAATCTATGTCTTCTTTTTTTATTAAATCTACCTCTTCTATTATTTCATCTGGCGTTTTTATTTTATCTATTAAAATTTTTGATCTACCTATGCTAGACATTCTATTAGATGTACTTTCCAGCCCCATTATATAATTACTTTTTAATTGTTCTTTTGTTTTTTCTATTTGTTCTTTTGTTATTTTATTATCTTTAATAGTTTTTATTTCTCTTTTAATTATATTAATAGTTTTATCTAATTGGCTTTTATTAAGCCCTACATATATATTAAAAACACCATTATTAATATATCCATTATTATAAGAATATATAGAATAAGCTAGTCCATTTTCTTCTCTTACCTTTTGAAAAAGTATAGAGCTCATACCACCACCAAATATAGTATTTAAAAGACTCATACTATAATTATGTTTATCTTTAATAGATATACCTTCAAAAACTATAGCAAGGTGCAACTGTTCTATATCTTTAAAGGTTTTAACTTTTGAAGGAACATAAATATATTTACTATTAGCCTCTAAATTAGGTTTGCCTTTTGGCATAGATAAAACTTTTTGTTTTATCATATCTACTACCTTTTCTTTATTAAAGCTACCAGCTATAGCTATAACTATATTTTCTCCCACATATTTTTCATTTATATATTTAAAAAAATCTTCTCTTTTAAAGCTAGATACATTTTCTTTGCTACCTAAAACACTATAACCTAATGGAGAGTTTTTCCATACTTGTTTTTGTAGCTCATTAAAAACTATATCATCTGGGCTATCTTCATACATACTTATCTCTTCTAATATAACTTTAGCCTCTTTTTCTATATCTATATTATCAAATTTAGAGTTAAAAAGCATATCTGTTAAAATATCTATAGCTATATCTATATGTGTATCTAAAACTCTAGCATAATAACAAGTATATTCTTTAGATGTAAAAGCATTTAATTGTCCACCTATATTGTCCATTTCTTCGGCTATATCTTTAGATGTTCTCTTTTCTGTACCTTTAAAAAGCATATGTTCAATAAAATGTGATATACCATTAGTTTTTTCTGTTTCATTTATAGAGCCATTTTTTATAAATATACCTAAAGATACAGAACGAACAGAGGCCATTTTTTCTGTAACAATAGATATTCCATTTTCTAACTTTATTACATCAAACATAAATTTCTCCTTTAATATTTTTTAATGTAAAATATAATTTTAAAGCTTTATAATAGACATTAATTTTTTAATTTAATATTTATTATAACCTTTTTATTATTAATATTTTACCCTAAAATTATTATATTATTAAGAGCAAAAATTAAATTTATACTAAAAGCCTTACAGTAAACTATAAGGCTTTTAATGTAAATTATAATTTATAAAAAATTTTAGCTTAAAGCATCTTTTATAGATAAATTAATTCTACCTTGTTCATCTATTTCTATAACCTTTACGATAACTTCATCGCCAACTTTAACAACATCTTCTACTTTAGCTACTCGCTCTTTTGAAAGCTTAGATATATGCACTAAACCTTCTTTTTCTGGTGCAATTTCTACAAAAGCTCCAAAATTTGTTATTCTTACAACCTTTCCTGTAAAAATCTCGCCAACCTCTACATCTTTAGCTATAGCTTTTATAATAGATAAAGCTTTATCTATTTTTTCTTGATCGTTAGAAGAAACAAAAATTCTACCACCGTCTTCTGTATCTATTTTATCAACACCTGTTTGCTCTAATATTTTATTAATAGTTTTACCTCTAGGGCCTATCACATCTGCCATTTTTTCCGGATCTATTTGTAAAAATCCTATTTTAGGAGCATATTTAGAAAGCTCTTTTCTAGGCTCTTCTATAGCTTTAAGCATAACCTCATCCAATATATATTGTCTAGCTTCATTAGTTTTTTGTAAAGATTGTTTTATTATCTCTGGTGTTAAACCATCTATTTTTATATCCATCTGTATAGCAGTTATACCTTTATGGCTACCTGCCACTTTAAAGTCCATATCCCCAAAAAAGTCTTCTAAACCTTGTATATCTGTAAGAAGAACAAAATCGTCATCTGTATCGCCTGTTACAAGGCCAACAGATATACCTGCTACTGGCCTTTTTATAGGAACACCAGCTGCCATAAGAGAAAGGGTAGAACCACAAACACTAGCTTGTGATGTAGAACCATTTGAGCTTAAAACTTCAGATACAAGCCTTATAGCATATGGAAATTCTTCCTCTGATGGTATAACAGGAACTAAAGCTCGCTCTGCTAAAGCACCGTGACCTATCTCTCTTCTACCTGGGCCTCTTGAAGGTCTTGTTTCTCCAACAGAATAGCTAGGGAAATTATAATGATGAATATATCTTTTTGTAACCTCTAGCTCATCTAAACCATCTAATTTTTGAGCCTCACCTATAGAGCCTAAAGTTGTAACAGTAAGCACCTGTGTTTGGCCTCTACTAAATATGGCCGAGCCGTGTGTTCTTGGTAAAATATCTATTTCTGCTGTAAGCTTTCTAATATCTTCAAGGCCTCTACCATCTGGTCTTTTATGATCTTTTAAAATCATTCTTCTAACTGTTTCTTTTTCATATTTATATATAGCCTCATTTATTTGTGCTACATAGTCTTCTTGGTTTTCTCCTTCATAGCTTTGTAAAAGCTTTTCTATAACCTCTTCTTTAAGAGCTGTAACTTGCTCATCTCTAACCTGTTTTAAATCTGTAAAAACAGCATCTTCCATTCTTTCATCTGTAATAATATCTATTACATTTTTATATAAATCTTTATCTACTGTGTGTTCTTCATAACTATGTTTTTCTTTGCCTATTTCTTTAGCTATACCTTCTATAAATTCAGCTATTTTTATATTTTCTTGGTGAGCAAGCATAATAGCATTATACATAGTTTCATCATCTATCTCATTTGCTCCTGCCTCTATCATCATAACTTTTTGTTTTGTAGATGCAACAGTTAAAGATAAATCGCTTATTTCTCTTTGCTCTGCCGTTGGATTTATTATAAAATTGCCATCTATAAGCCCAACCATAACAGCACCTGTAGGCCCATTAAAAGGTATATCTGATATAGATAAAACGATAGATGAACCTATCATAGCTACAATCTCTGGGCTACAATCTTGATCTACTGATAAAACTGTGGCTACTAAGCCTACATCATTTCTATAGTCTTTAGGGAACAATGGCCTAATAGGTCTATCTATAAGACGAGATGTTAAAACGGCTTTTTCTGTAGGTTTGCCCTCTCTTTTAATAAAACCTCCTGGTATTTTACCAACAGAATATAATTTTTCTTCATAGTCTATGCTAAGTGGAAAAAAGTCAATTCCATCTCTTGGTTTTTCTGATGCAGTAACTGCTACTAAAACAACTGTTTCGCCATATCTTACAATAGCTGCCCCATTAGCTAACTCAGCAACTCTTCCTATTTCTACTGAAAGTTCTCTTCCTGCTAGTGTTGTAGAATAAGTATTATACATATATTTCTCCTTTCGTAACTAATTTATATTTAATTATTTTAATATAACTTAATATTTTCATAAATTATACATTAAGTATAATTATACCACCATTTATAAATTTTAACAATGTTTTTTAAATATTTTTAATTTTAAAAAATATATATTAAAAGTTTTTAATAAAATATATATACAATATTTTTATATATTATAAATATTTGGTATAATTATATAAATTATTTAAAATAAAAAAAATATATTGACAAATAAATAACAATGGTATATAATGTAATTGTTAAATAAATATCAAATAAATTTAACAAATTATTTGCCTTTAATATTAGGTGCTAAAATCTAAAGTTTTATAATTTTATTATTTTTTGTTAGATTGTTTTTTGTTATTATTTAACTTTAGATTATTGAATATATTACATTTTTAGGAGGAAAATTTTATGGCTACTAAAAAGCAACCTGTAACTATTGTTAATAGTGTAGAAACTTTAAAAGCTAGAATGAACGAGCTTAAAGAGGCTCAAAAAATATTCGCTACTTATAATCAAGAGCAAGTAGATGAAATCTTTGCTGCTGCTGCATTAGCTGCTAACAAACAAAGAATTTACCTTGCTAAAATGGCCGTTAAAGAAACTGGTATGGGTATTGTAGAAGATAAAGTTATTAAAAATCATTATGCTTCTGAATATATTTACAATAAATACAAAAATACTAAAACTTGCGGTGTTTTAGAAGAAGATAAATCTTATGGTACAAAGGTTATAGCAGAGCCTATTGGTACAATAGCTGCTGTTATCCCTACTACTAACCCTACTTCTACTGCAATTTTTAAAACATTACTTGCTTTAAAAACAAGAAATGCTATTATCATAAGCCCTCACCCTCGTGCTAAAGGTGCTACTATTGAAGCTGCTAAAATAGTTTTAGAAGCTGCTGTTAAAGCTGGTGCTCCTGAAGGTATTATCGGTTGGATAGATGAGCCATCTTTAGAGCTTACAAACCAAGTTATGGCAAATGCAGATATTATATTAGCTACTGGTGGCCCTGGTATGGTTAAAGCAGCTTATTCTTCTGGTAAACCTGCCCTTGGCGTTGGTGCTGGTAACGTTCCTGCTATTTTTGATGAAACGGCTAACGTTAAACTTGCTGTAAACTCTGTTATTCTTTCTAAAACTTTCGATAATGGTATGATTTGTGCTTCTGAACAATCTGTTATCGTTCACGAAAAAATTTATAAAGAAGTTAAACAAGAATTTATTGATAGAGGTTGCTACGTATTAAAAGATAGTGAAATACAAAAAGTTAAAGAAACTATCTTAATTAAAAAAGGTGATACTTGTGCATTAAATGCAGATATAGTTGGTCAACCTGCTTATAAAATTGCAGAAATGGCAGGTATAAAAGTTCCTAAAGAAACTAAAATATTAATTGGTGAGGTTACATCTGTTGACCCTTCTGAACCTTTCGCTCACGAAAAATTATCTCCTGTTTTAGCTATGTATAAATTTAAATCTTTTGATGATGCTTTAGAAAAAGCAGATACATTAGTTAAAGACGGTGGTTATGGTCATACTTCTTCTATCTTTATAGATACATTAGTTGGCAAAGAAAGATTAGATAAATTTACAGATATGATGAAAACTGGACGTATCGTTGTAAATACACCTTCTACTCACGGTGGTATTGGTGATCTTTTCAACTTTAACCTTGCTCCTTCTTTAACTCTTGGTTGTGGTACTTGGGGTGGAAACTCTGTTTCTGAAAACGTTGGTGTTAAACACTTAATCAATACTAAACTAGTTGCTGAGAGGAGAGAAAATATGCTTTGGTTTAGAACTCCACAAAAAGTTTACTTTAAAAAAGGTTGTTTACCAGTTGCTCTTGATGAACTTAAGTCAGTTATGGATAAAAAGAGAGCATTTATCGTTACAGACTCTTTCTTATTCAAATCTGGTGTAACAAAACAAATTACTGATAGATTAGACAATATGGGTATTAAACACGCTACATTCTTTGAGGTTGAGCCAGACCCTACTCTTGCTTGTGCAAAAACTGGTGCTGAAGCTATGAGAGCTTTTGAGCCAGATTGTATTATAGCTGTTGGTGGTGGTTCTGCTATGGACGCTGCTAAAATTATGTGGGTTATGTATGAACACCCAGAAGTAGACTTTTTAAATATGGCTATGAGATTTATGGATATTAGAAAACGTATTTATACATTCCCTAAAATGGGCGAAAAAGCTTACTTTATAGCTATTCCTACATCTTCTGGTACAGGTTCTGAGGTTACACCTTTTGCTGTTATTACAGACGAAACTACTGGAACTAAATATCCATTAGCAGATTATGAGCTTCTTCCTAATATGGCTATCGTTGATGCAGACTTAATGATGAGCCAACCTAAAGGTTTAACTGCTGCTTCTGGTATAGATGCTTTAACTCACTCTTTAGAGGCTTATGCTTCTATATTAGCTACAGACTATACAGATGGTCTTGCTCTTAAAGCTCTTAAAAATATTTTTGGTTATTTACCAAGAGCTTTTGAACAAGGTGAGACAGACGTTGAAGCTAGAATTAAAATGGCAGATGCTTCTACTTTAGCTGGTATGGCTTTTGCTAACTCATTTTTAGGTATTTGCCACTCTATGGCACATAAATTAGGTGGTTACCACCATTTACCACACGGTGTTGCTAATGCATTATTAATAACTGAAGTTATGAAATTTAATGCTTCTGAAGCACCTACAAAAATGGGTACATTTGCCCAATATGAATACCCTAAAGCTATTGAAAGATATGCAGAAGTTGCTGATTTCTTAGGCCTTAAAGGTAACTCTAACAAAGAAAAATTTGATAACCTTATTAAAGCTATTGAAGAATTAAAAGCTAAAGTTGGTATTAAAAAATGTATCAAAGATTATAACATTGATGAAAAAGTATTTTTAGAGTCTCTTGATCAAATGGTTGAAGATGCTTTTGATGATCAATGTACTGGCGCTAACCCAAGATATCCTCTTATGAGCGAAATGAAAGAGATATTCTTAAAAGTTTACTACGGTAAGTAATTTTAATTAACACATAATAAAAAGAGAAGATTTTTTGTCTTCTCTTTTTATTTAGTTATTTTCAATTATTGAAGTTTAAACGAAATATATATAATACCCCTAAAATATCTATTTTAGTAAAATTATTTAAGCTATATTAATTTTTTATTTTATACTACCCGAACCTTTTATTTTTGTATTAAATTGTATATCAAAATCTACATAATCATAAACATTATTATTTTCTAAGTTATATTTATCATATAAATTATAAGCATTTTTTCTTATAAGCTCTTTTAATCCTATTATATCAACATCTAATTGTTTTATAGCATTAATAGAGCTTTCTATTTCTTTTTTACCGTAGCTAGAAATTTCATCTTCTATCATTTTATATTTTTCTGTATCTATCATTATATTTTTACCTAATGTATATTCTGATATGTTACCTTCTATATTTATAACAAATTGACAAACTATTTTATTATCTTTTTCATAAAAATCTTTATCTATTTTTTTCTTAAATATAGATGTAGATACATATCCATTTTCAAAAGGTATAGATATTTCTCCTAAAGATTTTTTATCTATTATCCATAAAAGACCTTTTGTTGTGGTATCATCTAAATAGCCTACATATTTACTATCTTTTAAAGCTATTAGCCCTGTTAACCTTACATCATCATCTACTATCTGTATATTAGGTATAGCTGTATCTCCTATAGAAAGTAATTGCTGAACAACATCTTCTAAATCTATACTATAAGTAAAGGCAGAATTTTTTTTATTATTTTTATAATAATCGTTTATATATATACCAAGCATTTTTTCATCTTTTGGTATAGTTTGTAATATTTCTTGTGCTTTTCCTTCTGTACCTAAAACTATAATTTTTCTACTTATTTCGTTACTTCTTTCTAAAGCATCTATTGTTTCTTTTAAAAGTGTTTCATCTTCTAATATTTCTTTGCCTAAAACAACAACTTTTGTATGGCCATAATATAAATTTTTGCTCATATAAGTTCCTATTAAATCTATTGTAGATGCAATAGAAGATCCCTCTGCCATTTTTATAGCCTCATTTACATTTTTATCTTTATCTTCTCCCATAGGGTTTGTTGCTTCTTTATTATTTCCACTTTTTTCACCTTCAGAAACTTCTGGCATAGCCATAGATACAATAAATCTTTTTTCTTCTCCTGTTTTTTCTGTGCTAGTGTCGTTTTCTTGGCTATATTTATCTATACCTATCGCTAAAACTAAAGCCCTTTCTTCTAGCTCCACTTTATCAAAACAACCTGTCAAAAATGTAGTAAAAGTTAAAAATAAACATATAATTTTAATTATCTTCATTTTTTAACCCCCTTACCTTAGCTACTGTATATAAAACTAGCGGTAAAATAACTATATAAAAAATACCAAATGTAAAATAAAATATATCCATTATTTTATATACTACTGTTATATTAGCAGGCAAAAAAGATATAAAATAAACTATAGGTACACAAATACATATAAATTTAGTATGGGTGCCTATTTTTGCTATATCTTTAAATATTAGAGAAGAAAAAAACATACCCGCATTTATCATCATAAAAATAGATATTATCCAAAAAGTCATTATAAGGGCATCTTGTCTTTCTATAAACGAGCCAGGTAAGTCTATTGTATCCATTATCTCTAAAACAGGCCACATCTGATGCATTATATCATATTTGCCAAACCTAGCTATAGTTAACATTGTAATAGCCGTCATTATTAACCCTACTGTTATTATAGCTCCTATTGTAGCTTTTTGTACTTTTTCTTTTTCTCTAATATAAGGATAAACTAAAAATATAAACTCTATCCCTGTAAAATAAAATAACATATAACCCCCACCTTTTAAAGTGTCTATAGCGTTTATCTCTTTAAAAAATGGTTTTAAATTAGAAAAATCTATATCAAAAATAGATATAAAAAATACAAAAGCTAATGGTATAAAAACTATAAATACAAGAATTTCTGCTATACGTCCCCTAGCCTCATAACCTTTGCTAGCCATATAAGATCCTAAAACTAACATACTAAAAGATATTATCCAAAAAGGTGTATTAAAAAGCATTATTTCTTTAAGTATTTCAGAAAAAACCCTTACCTCCATTGCAACACCTATTATTATTTTTATAATAAAGCCAAAGCTTATAAAAATACCTAAAGGCCTTCCTAAAATTTTACAAGTATAATCTACAAAGCTATCATTAGGGTATATTTTAGCCACTTGGTTTATTATAGTTAAAAAAAACAAAGATAAAACTAAACCTATTAAAATAAGTAACCAACCATTTTGACCACCAAAATATACAGCCTTTTGAGGTAATATAGTTATGCCCATGCCAAAAATATCTAATATTAAAAGTAATTTTAATTGTCTTATAGTTATAAAATTGTTATCTGAAAACATTGCTACCTCCCTAGTTAATATCTTCTTTTTTATTTTTTTCAAGGCTTAATCTTGTTTTTTGGCTATCTTTTGCAAAAATAGGCCTCTTTCTAAGCATAAATATTGGCAATTTTATTATAGTATCTTTAACATCGTTTAATCCATATTCTTTTACAGATACAAAAGGATATAAATAAGGTATACCAAAGCTTTTTAACGTTACAAGATGTATAAGACAAACTAATATAGCTAACCAAAAACCAAAAAATCCTAAAAGTGATGATAATAATATTATAAAATATTTAGTAAGCCTATAACCTGCCGTTAGAGCTATATTAGGTATAGCAAAACTACAAATAGCTGTAAGAGCTATAACTATTACTACTATAGGGCTAACAAGACCTGCCTCTACCGCCGCTTGTCCTATTATTATCCCCCCTACTATACCGAGAGTGCTACCTATAGCTGAAGGTAACCTTATACCTGCCTCTCTTAATGTTTCAAAGGCAAGCTCCATTAAAATTATTTCTAACACAGCTGGTATTGGCACAGTTTGTCTAGCTTCTGCCATTTTTAAAATAAGTTCCATAGGTATCATAGCAGGGTGATAAACAGATATAGCTATATAAAGACCTGGCAAACATACACATAAAAACCCTGCTATATATCTTATTATCCTTGTAAAGCTCATTATCTCCCATCTTTGATAATAATCTTCTGAAGATTGATAAAAGCTAGCTAATATAGTAGGCACAATTATTACAAAAGGGCTATTATCTACAACGATAGCTATTCTACCTTCTAAAAGGGCAGCCGCCACTTTATCTGGTCTTTCTGTTAGTTGCATTTGAGGAAAAGGTGATTTATAATCATCTTCTATAAATTGCTCTATATAGCCACTATCTATAATTCCATCTATATCTATCATATCAAGACGTTTTTCTACTTCTTTTAATATTTCTGGCCTTGCTATATCTTCCATATACATTATGCCTATATCAGTTTTACTTCTTTTACCTACCCTTATTTGCTTTAGCTTTAAATTTGTATCTCTTATTCTTCTTCTTATAAGAACTGTATTTACCCTAAAAGTTTCTGTAAAAGCTTCTTTAGAGCCTTGAACAACCACCTCTGTATCTGCGGTAGATACGCTTCTTCTAGGAAATCCCTTTGTAGATAATATTATAGCTTTATCAAAACCATCTATTAATAATAGTGTATTGCCCGCTAATATTTCATCTATAACCTTTTCAAAATCTGTTTCTTCAAAAAAGTCGGCTGTGGCTATACCCCCATTTTTTAAAGCATCAAATATATTTTCTTTAAGATTATCTCCCGTAGGTTTAACTTGCCTTATATCTATCATAAGTATGTCTATAAGCTCATCTATAAATGCTCTATCTGTCATTACATCTATATAGCTTATATAAAGGTTAGTTTCTCTATTTTCTCCAACAGGAAATTTTCTTTTTACTATATCACCAAAATCTTTAAATCTTATATCTAAATATTGTATATTTTTATCTATATCTTTATTTATGTTCAACTTTTTCCCTCCCAAAATTTATTTATAAATTTAGCTTTTACCAGTATTTTTTATTTATACATATTTTTATTAGACTTTTTTTATTTTTTGTTGTAAAATATAATTAAGTACAATTAAATATATATTAGGAGAGATATTATGAAAAAAGTAAACTTTGATAATATTTATAAAATTTTAGAAAGTTCTTTTGAGCCATTTTTACACAGAGGCTATGAAAGACAAAAAAAACTCTTAGATAATGAAAAATATAATATAATTACTTATGAAGAAAATGATGAAATACTAGGTTTTTTAACCTATTGGAAACTAGATAAAGATACTTTATTTGTTGAACATTTTGCAGTTGCCCCTGAAAAAAGAGGATATGGTATTGGCAAAAAAATATTTAATGATTTTTTAAAGCTAGATGGAGATAAATTTTTAGAAGTAGAACCACCTCATACAGAAATAGATAAAAAGAGAATTAAACTATATGAAAGTTTTGGTTTTATATTTAATGATAATGAATATTATCAACCTATATATAATGAAGGAGATGATAAAACAAGACTACATATTATGTCTAGCAGAAAATTAGATGAAAATGAATTTGAAAATATTTACAAAAAAATACACGATTTAGATTCTAGTATAAAAAATATTTAAGAGGTGATTAATTGAAAGACTACTTTAATATAGACCGTATTATGACATATTGTAACTATATTTTTTATTTTTTATGTATTAATTTATTTTGCATAATATTAAATACACCTTTATTTTTATTTATAGTTTTTATAGGTATAAAACAAATACATATTTATATGCCTTTATTTTTAGTTTGTTGCATACCTTTGCCTGTATCTTTTTGTGCTTGTTTTTATTGTATGGCAAAATTTTTAAAAAATAAAGACTTAAATGTTTTTAAAGATTTTTTTAAAGGTATAAAAAATAGCTTTTTTCAAAGTACTCTAATAGGCATTATATATTTATTTATAATATTTATTTTATATAGCAACATTATATATAGCATAAATAGCAAATTAAATATTACTCTTATATTTTTTTTTATAATATTGCTTGCATTTATTTTATTATCAAGTATAAATTCTTTATTATTAATAAGCAAATTTTCTATAAAAACTTTTCAAATATTAAAATATTCTTTTATAATAACTTTTACAAAGCCAACATTAACCTTATCTAATGGTTTTTGCTTTGTTTTTGGTATATATATTTTTACTATATATCCTGTTCAAATGTTTTTTTCTTATTTAGCTTAATATCTTTTTTTATTTACCTAATTAACAAACATTTTTTAAACTATTTAGAAGAAAATAACTATAAAAAAGTAAACTAAAATTTTAGTTTACTTTTTTATTTTATATATTATTTATAGAATTTTTTTATTTTATATCATTAGTATTATTTGTATTATTTATATAAATTTATAGTAATATTTTTGTGCATTTAGACATGATTTTTATTCTTATCACATATAAATATTAACCAAATCGTATATTTTAGCTAATAAAATAGTTGATTTTTATATTATATGTATTATAATATAAATATATAAAACATTAAAGTTATTTAACAAATAAATTGACTAATTATTATATAAAAATATAATAACTTTAAATTATTACATAAAGGAGGTTTTTATATTGAGCAAAAGGAAAAAGAAATTTTTATCGAGAGATGATATAGAATTAACCTTACTATCTTTACCTACTCTCATATGGTTTGTTGTATTTAGTTTTATCCCTATGATAGGTATATTAATAGCTTTTAAAGATTTTAGAATTTTGCCAGGCCAAAACTTTATAGAAAGCCTTATAACTAGCGAAAACGTTGGTCTTAAAAATTTTGAATTTTTATTTAAAACACCTGATGCCGCTATAATAATAAGAAACACATTGCTTTATAATATATTATTTATTATTATTGGTACAGTTATACCTGTTGTATTGGCTATAGCTATCACTCAATTATATAGCAAAAAGCTAGCTAAAGTATGTCAAACAGCAATGTTTTTACCACATTTTTTATCTTGGGTTGTTGTTAGCTATTTTGTTTTTTCTTTTTTAAGCTATGACAAAGGTATTTTTAATCAAATTTTAACTAAATTTGGTGCCGAGCCTGTTCAATGGTATATGGAAAATAAATATTGGCCTTACATAATAATTTTTATGAATACCTGGAAAGGCATGGGCTATGGTATGGTTGTATACTTAGCTGCTATAACTGGTATTGACCAAAGTTATTATGAAGCTGCTTTGATAGATGGTGCTAAAAAATGGGAACAAATAAAATATATTACTATACCTCTTATAAAGCCTATTATAATAATTATGTTTATTATGGCAGTTGGTAATATATTTAAGTCTGATTTTGGTTTATTTTATCAAGTACCTAGAAACTCTGGCCTTTTATTCCCTACAACTGCTACTATAGACACTTATGTTTATAAAGCTATTGAAGGTACTGGTAGTATGGCTATGAGCTCTGCGGCAAGCTTTTTACAATCTGTTATTGGTTGTATAACAATCATTATAGCTAATACTATTGTTAAAAAAATAGACGGCGAAAACGGTCTTTTCTAGGAGGTATGTATATGAAATTAAGCAAAAATAAATTAGGTGGCTTTGAAAAATTTAATCGTGTATCACCTTATGCTAATAGTATAATAGCTGCTATATTTATTGCTTTAGCTATTATATGTATTTTACCTGTTGTATTGGTTTTTATGGTATCTATTAGCTCAGAAAAGTCAATACAAAATTTTGGCTATAGGTTTTGGCCTGCCGAGTTTTCTTCTCAAGCATATACCTTCCTTGCAGAATCTAAAGATAGCATATTAAGATCTTTTGGTGTATCTATTTTAGTTACTGTTTTAGGTACAATAGTTGGGCTTATATTAAATACAACTATTGCCTATGCTTTATCAAGAAAAAACTTTAAATTTAAAACTTTTTTCACTTGGGTTATATTTATACCTATGTTATTTAACGGTGGTATGATATCTTCTTATATAGTTGTTTCTACTATGTTAAATTTAAAAGATACTATCTGGGCTTTAATTTTACCTATGGCCGTATCTTCTTTTAACATTATCATTTTAAGAACATTTTTTCAAACAACTATACCAGATTCTCTCATAGAATCGGCAAAGTTAGACGGTGCTACACAGCTTAGAATTTTTACAACAATTGTTTTACCTATATCTCTTCCTGCTATTGCTACTATAGGGCTTTTTCTCACTTTTGCATATTGGAACGATTGGTATAACGCATTATTATATATAGATAATAATTCTTTAGTACCTATCCAAGCTCTTTTAAATAGAATACAAGGTGATATAGAATTTATGAACCAAAACGTATCTTTACTAGGTGCTTCCGCTACAGAGGTTTTAGAGAAGCTCCCTTCAGAATCTGTTAGAATGGCTATTGTTATAGTTGTTGTTTTACCTATAGCTTGTTCATATCCATTCTTTCAAAAATATTTTATATCTGGTTTAACAATTGGTGCGGTTAAAGAATAAATTTTTATAAAAATGATTTTTAAACTATCTTTTGATAGGTTAATATAAAATAATTTTAAGAAAAGAGGTTTTGCTTATGTTAAAGAAAGTTATAAAAAAATCATTAGCATTAGCTGCTACAGGTGCTCTTTTAATGAGCACATTGGCAGGTTGTGGTGCTTCTACAAATAGTGGTAATAGCAAATCTGCTAGTTCTGATAAGCCTATAGATTTAGTTTGGTGGACTATAGGTAATGAGCCTAAAGATTATGCTTTAGTTAGCGAAAAAATTAATGAATATACTATGGAAAAATTAAATGTAAATCTTCAAATTAAATATGCTAGCTGGGGCGAATATAACACTAAAATGTCTAAAATAGTACAAAGTGGAGAGCCATTTGATATTGTCTTTACATCTGGTATAGAAAATTATCAAGATTTATTAAATAAAGGTTATTTTTTAGATTTAACTGAGCTTTTACCTACTGTAACTCCTGATTTATACAACCTTTTACCAGAAGATTTATGGGAAGGTGTTACTATTGATGGTAAAATTTTAGGTGTTCCTGCTTATAAAGATTCTGCTCAAGCTCAATATTGGATTTGGGATAAAGCTACTGTTGAAGAGCTTGGCATAGATTATCAAAATATAGAAACTTTAAAAGATTTAGAGCCTGCTTTACAAAAAATGAAAGAAGCTAGCCCTAACGAATACCCTTTAATACTTAATGCTAACGAAGGTATAAATGGTTTTAATGCGGCTATAAATGGATATGATGAAATAGTTGTTAAGCCTGCTATTGGTATATCTTATGATGATGAATCTGCTAAAGTTGTTGGAATTTGGGAGCAACAAAATGTTATGGACAATTTAAAAATTTTACACGACTGGTTTAACAAAGGTTATATTAATCCAGATGCGGCTACATTATTAGAGCTCCCTAAAACTCGCAAAGTATCTTCTGCTCAATCTTTTGAAGGTGGTTGGAAAGATACAGAAGTAGGACATAAATATTTTGGCCCTGCTTATTCTACTAGAACTATACAAGGTTCTTTCCTTTCAATATCTGCAGGTTGTAAAAATCCTGAAGCTGCTTTAAAAGTTATAGAATTAGTTAACACAGACGAATATTTTAGAAATCTTTTAGCTTTTGGTATTGAAGGCACTCATTATGAAAAAACTGGCGATAACACTATTAAAAAATTAAACGATAAATATGAAGTTCCTGCTTATACACAAGGTACATTCTTTAATATGTATGTGCAAGATCCTAACCCTTCTGATCAATGGACAAAATTACAAGAATTACAAGAAACTGCTTTTTCTTCTCCTGTTTTAGGCTTCACATTCGATTCTAGCAGTGTGCAAAATCAAATTTCTGCTTGTGCTAACATAGAAGCTAAATATGGTAGCTCTTTAATTACTGGTTCTGTTAATCCAGAAGAAGCTATACCAAAAATGATGGCAGAATTAAATGCCGCTGGTTATCAAGATATTATTGCAGAAGCACAAAGACAAGTTGATGAATTTTTAGCTAATAAAAAATAAAATAAGGGGTGTAGACTTTGTCTACACCCTTTTAAAAATATTTATTGTTTATTAAATTCGAATTGTTCTGTATAGTCTACAACAATATTATCGCCGCTTTTAAAATCTTCATCAAGATATTTTTCGGCAAAAGTATCTTCTATATTAGTTTGAATAGCTCTTCTAAGTGGTCTTGCACCATAGCTACTATCATAGCCTACTTCTGCTATTTTATCCATAGCTTTCTCTGTAAAAGATATACTTATATTTAAATTATCTTTTATCCTTTTTACAAGCTCATCTAACATTATTTTAGATATTTCTTTAACCTCTTCTTTATTTAAAGTATGGAACACTATTATATCATCTATTCTATTTAAAAATTCTGGTTTAAAAGTCTTCTTAACTTGCTCCATAACATTTTTTTTCATATCTTCATATTTTTTAACTTCATCTTCTGATTGAGTAAAGCCAAGTTTTTTATTTTCTGTTATACTTCTTGCTCCTACATTAGATGTCATTATTATAACTGCATTTTTAAAGTCTACTTTTCTACCTTGAGAGTCTGTTATATGTCCATCATCTAAAACTTGTAATAATATATTAAATACATCTGGGTGAGCTTTTTCTATTTCATCAAATAATATAACAGAATAAGGTTTTCTTCTTATTTTTTCGCTTATTTGCCCTCCATCATCATAACCTACATATCCTGGTGGTGAGCCTATAAGTTTAGAAACACTATGTTTCTCCATAAATTCACTCATATCAACCCTTATCATAGAGTCTTCATCACCAAATAATACTTCGCTTAATGTTTTAGATAATTCTGTTTTACCAACACCTGTTGGGCCTAAAAATAAGAAAGAACCGATAGGTCTTTTAGGATTTTTTAGCCCTACTCTACCTCTTCTTATAGCTTTAGCAACTGCCTTAACCGCCTCTTCTTGCCCTATAACTCTTTTATGAAGAATTTGCTCCATATTTTTTAACCTTTGGCTTTCTTCTTCTTGCATTTTTTTAACAGGTATACCCGTCCAACCAGATATAATATCGGCTATTTCTTCTGGTGTTACAACTTGAGCCTCGTTACCATTTTTATCTTTCCAATTATTTTTCTCTTCATCTAGTTTAGCTTTTATTTCTTGCTCTTTTATTTTTATTTGGCTAGCTCTTTCATAATTTTCTGTTTTAATAGCCTCTTCTTTTTCTTTAGACAAATCTAATAGTTGCTCTTCTAAATTTTTAATATCTGGTGGCATTGTAAATGTTGTAAGCCTTACTTTAGAAGATGCTTCATCTAAAACATCTATAGCTTTATCTGGTAAAAATCTATCTGTTATATATCTGTTAGATAATTTTACCGCAGATATTATAGCATCATCTGTAATTTTTACACTATGATGAACTTCATACTTATCTCTTAAACATTTTAACATTTTAATAGCCTCTTCTTCTGTAGGTTCTTCAACTTTAACAGGTTGAAACCTTCTTTCTAAAGCTGCATCTTTTTCTATATGTTTTCTATATTCATTTAAAGTAGTAGCACCTATTATTTGAATTTCGCCTCTAGCAAGTGAAGGTTTTAATATGTTAGACGCATCTATAGCACCTTCTGCACCACCTGCACCTATTATAGTGTGTATTTCATCTATAAATAATATTACATTGTTGCTTTCTTTTACCTCTTTAATAATTTTTTTAATACGATCTTCAAATTCACCACGATATTTAGAGCCAGCTACAACAGATGCAATATCTAAAGAAACCACCCTTTTATCTTTTAATATTTCTGGAACATCACCTTTTACAATTTTTTGTGCTAATCCTTCTGCTATAGCCGTTTTACCAACACCAGGCTCACCTACTAAACAAGGGTTATTTTTTGTTCTTCTAGATAATATTTGTATAACACGCTCAATCTCTGTATCTCTACCATCAATAGGGTCAAATTTATGCTCTATAGCAAGGCTTGTAAAATCTCTGCTATATTGATCTAATGTTTTTGTATTAGTATTTTTATTGTTATTTTTAGAGCTTCTATTTATAGGTGTCCCTGTAGAGTTTTCTGCCTCTCCAAGCATAACTAATATATCATCATATAAAGCTTGTGGGTTTACATTAAGATTTTGTAATATTTTTATAGCTATGCTATCTCCATATAAAGCGGTAGATTCTTTTATTAAAGCTATAATTATATGCTCTGTTCCTATATAGTTTGTGCCCATTCCTACCGCTTCATCACAGCTTCTGTTTAAAATTCTTTTCATTCGTGGTGTAAAAGCATCTGAAGATATTTTACCTTTAAGGCTAGACTCACCTACTAAATTTATTATCTCTTGTTTTACGTTATCATATGTTACATTTTTCATCTCTAAAGCTTTAGATGCAACGCTATTTTTAACGTATACTAAACCAAGTAACAAATGCTCTGTACCTATATAATTATGACCAAAATCTGATGCACTTTTACCTGCATAATTAATAACATCTTCTGCTTTTTTTGTAAATTTTAACTGCATATAAAAACCTCCTATTTATTAAAAATTTCGTTAAGATATTTTGCTCTATATTGTTCTATATTGTCTTTATCTTTTATATTAAAATTATCTATAATACTAGCCGATTGTATATTCATAATAACATTATAAATATTAATAGGTATGTTATCTAATATATTTAAATCTATACCTAACCATATATTAGATAAATGATTTATAGCATCTTCAAATTTTATCTTCTTACAATACTTTATTATACCATAAGAACGGTAAATTTTATCTATAATATCTAAATTTTTTTCTTCTTTTAATATTTTTCTAAAATTTTGCTCTTTTTCAACTATTTGCATAGTTATATTTTTTAAATCTTCTATTATTTCATTTTCGGTTTTACCTAAAGTTATTTGATTAGATATTTGATATATGCTACCAAAAGTTTTTGTGCCTTCTCCATGCATACCTCTTAATGTCATACCAAATTTTGCTATGCTTTCACATATATTTTTTATATGTCCAAATTTCTCAAGCATTGGTATATAAAGCATAAATGATGCTCTAAGGCCTGTGCCTACATTAGATATACAAGATGTAAGATAACCATATTGGTTATCAAAAGCATAGGCTAATGTTTCTTCTAAAAGATTATCTACTCTATTTGCTTCTTCAAAACATTTTTCTATATTATAGCCACTATTTATAGATTGTATTCTTATGTGGTCTTCTTCATTTATCATAATATTAATATTGCTATTTTTTTCTAATATAAGAGCTTTAGGTTTTTTACTTTCAATAAAATTATGGCTTATAATATATTTATCTAACATAACATATTGTTTTATTTTATCTAGATTATCAAAATCTATTTTTTCAAAACATACTTGGCTATTAAGCCTTTCATTAAATATAGCCTTTGTTACTTTTTCTATTACTTCTTTAGATTGGGCTTCGTTTATAAAATTATAAAAAGGGTAATCTTTAAGGTTTCTTGCAAGACGAACTCTGCTAGATATAATAACGTTATTATTATTTTTTTCTTCATACCACATTAAATATCACCTCTTTCTATAGCTTTTATTTTATCTCTAATCTTAATAGCTTCTTCATAATCTTCATTTTTAATAGCTATATTAAGCTTCTCTTTTAAAATTTGTATAGTATCTACATTAGGTTTATATGTTTTTAAATTTTTAGGCGATTTACCTGTATGAATATTTTTTTGTTGCATATTATTAAATATAGGGTTTAATTTTTCTTTAAATATGTTATAACAATTACAACAGCCCATTTTGCCAGTATGTTTAAAATTTTCAAAGGTATTACCACAAATATTACAATCTATATTATGGCTATATAAAAAGCTATTAAAAAAACTATTAGTATAATTAATGTGGTTAAAACACTTTTCACATAAATTATAATCAATTTTTATACCATTTAAAACTTGGCTATATTTAATATTAGCTTTATTTTGGTTGCATTTTTCACATAACATAAAAGTCCCCCTTTTTAATAAATATAACTTACTACATTTATATAATAACATTATTAGCCGAGTTTGTCAATGAGTGCTAATAATTATTTTAAAATATAGCTTACATAAGTAAAATTATATGTAAGCTAATTTTTAAAGGGTTTTTCTATACCCCCAATTATTAATATTATATTTTTTTTAAACATTTTATACATCTTTTTTTATTTATATTATTGCCAATATTACAATTAGGACATATTTTAAGCTTTCTAATGCCATCTTTATTTTTACATATTTTCAAAGAATACGTAAAACTTTTACTTTTTATATTACTCATACCTTTCTCCTATAAAACTCTACCACATTTTAAGCAAAATCTATCGTTAAGTCCATTTTTTTGGCCACAAGATTGACATATTCTACATTCTTCTACAGTAGATATTTGTCTTTTATCAACAATATTTTGACTATTATCCACTTGATCGTTTGTATTTTTATTTTGAGCCATTTTTTCTTTTATAATAGCTATTTCTCTTTCCACTTGTACCATCTGCTTATATTTTTCTTCAAAAAAATCTCCTATATTTCCACCATAAGAATATATTTCATATACCTTTTTACCTGTTTCTATATATAAATTTTTAAGCTTTTCTTCTTCAGATGATAATTGCATAGAAAGCTTAGTATTTTTTATTATATCTTTAGATGTTTTTGTAATATTTTTACCTATTTTATTAATCATAGATTTTATTTCTTCCATAAACTCACTCTTTCATAAATTAATCTATTATTACACAATTTTTAGTTGTTGTTTTACCTTTATATAAATTTACATCTGCTTTTTTTAAAATTTCATCTATATTATCATTTTTTAAATTAAGCTCTGCAACCCCCATAGTCATAGTAACCTTTATATAATTATTATTATATTTTATGCCCTGTTTTCTTGTTTCGTCTAATATTTTTTGACAAACTCTTTCAGCACCAATAATAGTATCTCTTATTAAAATCAAAAACTCTTCTCCACCCCATCTACATACTTCTATATCCCTTTTTTTACTTTCTTCCATCAAAATTTGAGATATCATTTTTAATACCATATCTCCACAGTCATGCCCATAAGTATCATTTATGCTTTTAAAATTATCTATATCACAAATAGCAATACAAAAAGATTTTTTATCTATTTTAAATTTATCTACATACTCTTTTATTTTATCATTCATACATCTTCTGTTGCTAATACCTGTGAGCAAATCTATATTAGCCATATCTTTTAAAGCTTTATTTTTTTCTTCTAAAGCTTCCTGTGTATCTCTCATCTCTGATAAAAAAGCATACATTAAAAAAGCATATATACTACTACCACTAATTGTATTAAACATATAAAGAATATCATTTATAGGCATAACCATATGCTCATATTGTGCCATTCTACCTTGTGAAAATATTTTTGCAATTTGATATATAACAAATGTTAGTATAACTAATATATGTCCGTATTTTTCTTTTTTTAATATATTTATTGTAACAAAATATATTATAGGTATTAAACATAGCGGGTATACATAAAATCCATTACCCCATCCAATAAAGTATACATAAAATAACGTCTGAATAGAACATTCTATAAAGGTAATAATTGTAGCTAATACTATATTTTTATTAATATAAAAAACAGAGAAATATAAAAATAATATAATAACACAAATATTAAATATTACTAAGGGAGTTATACCTTTTATATAAAACATAATTAAAAATATAATATTTAATAAAGTTATTATTGCCGTACTTATTCTAAATGAATTTATAAATGTAAATTTTAGTTTTCTACATTTTTTTGTTTTTTTATGCATTATTTTATTACCATTTCCTATATTATCTTTATTAATTGTTTTTATCTATTCCTTTAACGCCAACTTCAAAATTCATATTACTAAGGCTCTCTTTAAGAGATATATCGGCTTTTGTTTTTTCTAAATTATAGTAATCTAAAACACCCATATTACCATTTTTTAAAGCCTGTGCAATAGCCGTTGGTATCATAGCTTCTGCCTCTATTACTTTTGCTTTCATCTCTTCAACTTGGGCTTTCATCTCCTGCTCCATAGCTATAGCTAATGCTCTTCTTTCTTCTGCTTTTGCTTGAGCTATTTTTTTATCTGCATCTGCTTGCTCTATTTGTAAATGTGCACCAATGTTTCTACCAATATCTATGTCTGCTATATCTATAGATAGAATTTCAAAAGCTGTGCCAGAGTCTAATCCTTTGCTTAAAACAACTTGAGATATTTTATCTGGATTTTCTAAAACTTCTTTATGGCTTTTTGATGAACCAACAGTCGTAACTATACCTTCACCTACACGAGCTACAATAGTTTCTTCACCTGCACCACCAACAAGCCTTGAAAGATTAGCTCTAACAGTAACTCTAGCTACTACCTTAACCTCTATACCATCTACCGCAACGGCAGATATCCACGGTGTTTCTATTATTTTAGGATTTACACTCATTCTTACTGCTTCAAATACATCTCTACCTGCAAGATCTATAGCCGCCGCTTTTTCAAAAGAGAGCTCAAGGTTTGCTCTGTGAGCTGCTATTAAAGCATCTACAACATTATCTACCCTACCACCAGATAATAAATGTGATTCTAATTGGTTTGTGTTTATATCTAAGCCTGCTTTTGTTCCTTTTATAAGTGGTTTTATAATTTTATCTGGTCTTACTCTTCTAAGCCTCATACCTATTAAAGAAAATATACTAACTTTAACACCTGCCGCAGCCGCCGATACCCAAAGGCCAACTGGTATAAAATTAAGCACCATAATAATTAAAACTATAACTAGAAAAAATAAACCAGCAAAAATAACAATTTCCATACAAATCCCCTCCTTAATTGCTATTTAACAACTTAACATAAAGTTTATTTTCTTCAAACTTTGTTATTTTTATTAAAGAATTTTTTTTAATATAGCCATCATCTGATAAAACGTCTAAAACTACCCCATTAAATTCTCCACTTCCAAATGGCCTTAAATCTGTTTTACAAATGCCTTCTTTACCGATAAAATCTTCCATATTGCCCACTTGTTTTTTCTCTTTTTCTAAAACATCTGATAAAATAAATTTACCATATATTTGCTTATTTTTAAGCTTTTTTATAACTATAAATAAACCTAAAGCCATAATAACTATTTCAACTAAAACTATAAAAATACCAAGAGCTTTAAATATAAATATAGTTACACCCCAAGATAAAATTATTAAACCTAAACCTATTATGCCAAAAATACCAAAACCAGGCATTAATAATTCTATAATTAAAAAAGTTACACCAACTAGTAATGTTAGTATTGCTAGCATTTCCATACAATCTCCTCCTTTATAAGTAAGATTTTGAAAAACACCTAAAATAATATTAATTATCCTATATATATAAATATTTTTAAATTAAATTTATATTTTTTATATAATATAAAAATTAAACATTAAATCTAAATAAAATAACATCACCATCTTTAACGATATATTCTTTACCTTCACTTCTAACAAGGCCTTGTTCTTTAGCTTGTGTTAAAGATCCAAGCCTTACTAAATCTTCGTAAGATACTACCTCTGCTCTAATAAAGCCTCTTTCAAAATCTGAATGTATTTTTCCTGCTGCTTGAGGGGCTTTTGTACCATTTGTTATAGTCCAAGCTCTAACCTCTTGTGGCCCTGCTGTTAAATAGCTTATAAGCCCAAGTAAAGAATAGCTAGCGCTTATAAGCCTATCTAAACCGCTTGTTTCACAACCTAAATCTGCTAAAAATTCTTTTTTCTCGTCATTATCAAGCTCTGCTATTTCTTCTTCTATTTTAGCACAAACAACAAATACCTCTGAGCCTTCTTCTTTTGCTAATTGTCTTACCTCATTAACAAAACTGTTATCTTTAGCATCATCTGCTAGCTCTTCTTCTGCAACATTTGTAGCATATAAAACAGGTTTAAAAGTAAGAAGGTTTAGCTCCTTTACAAAGCTTACTTCTTCTTCATCATTAAGCTCTATATTTCTAGCAACAATACCTTGCTCAAGGCTAGCTTTTAACCTTTCTAAAACATTAAGCTCTTTTTGTAAAGATTTATCTGCTTTTGCTGCTTTTGATGTTCTTGCTATTCTTCTATCTATAACCTCTATATCAGAAAAAATAAGCTCAAGGTTTATAGTTTCTATATCTCTAACAGGGTTTACAGAAGCATCAACATGAACAATGTTTCCATCTTCAAAACATCTAACCACGTGAACTATAGCATCTACTTCTCTAATATGTGATAAAAACTTATTGCCAAGACCTTCACCTTTACTAGCCCCTCTTACAAGTCCTGCTATATCTACAAACTCTATAACAGCAGGTAAAACCTTTTTAGAGTCATATATATCTCTTAATTTTTCAAGCCTCTCATCTGGCACAGGTACAATACCCACATTAGGGTCTATCGTACAAAATGGATAATTTGCCGACTCTGCACCACCTTGCGTAAGAGAGTTAAATAATGTACTTTTACCAACATTAGGTAAACCAACAATACCTAGTTTCATAAATTTATCTTCCTTTCAACAACTAATCATATTTATATATATAGTATACTTTATATTCCCTTTTTCTTCAAGATAAATATTGTATTTTTATATATTGTTTACAAAAATGTATTTAAAGGTTATAATATAAAAAATATAGTTATAAAGGAGATTATTTTATGGCTTTAGATGGTTTTTCCATTTCAAATATAATTTATGAATTAAAAAACACTATTATAGGTGGTAGAGTAGATAAAATTTACCAACCAGAAAAAGATGAAATAATCATGCAAATAAGAAACAAAGGTAATGCTTATAAGCTTTTGCTCACAGCAAATGCATCTAGCCCTAGGCTACATTTTACAAATATACAAAAAGAAAATCCTATTAATGCACCTTTGTTTTGTATGGTTCTTAGAAAACATCTTTCTAGCGGCAAAATATTAAATATTACACAACCAAATTTTGAGCGTATTGTAAATATACACATAGAGTCTATTAATGAGCTTGGCGATTATTCTACAAAAATATTAACCTTTGAAATAATGGGTAAACATAGTAACATTATATTAATAGATGATAAAAATAATATTTTAGAAAGTATTAAACATATATCTTTTGATAAAAGCTCTGTAAGAGAGGTTTTACCTAATAGAGCTTATGTTTTGCCACCATCACAAAATAAAAAAAATCCATTAACTACAAATTTTGATGAGTTTTATAATATAATTAAAAATTGTATGTCTACAAAATGTCAACAATTTATTTATAAATCTTATAATGGGATAAGCCCTATATTAGCGTCAGAAATTTGTAATAATGCAAATATAGATGCATCTACAAATATAGAAGAGCTTTCTGATAACCAAATAAAAGATTTATACAACGCTTTTAATAACATTATTTGTTTAAATAATGAACAAAAATTTTCACCACAAATTGTTTATAATGAAAATGAAACAGTTTTAGATTTTACTGTATTTGATTTCAATATTTTTAAACATTTAGATAAAAAATATTTTTCTTCTATATGTGAGCTTTTAGAGTTTTTTTATAAATCTAAAGATTTAACATATAGGTTAAACCAAAAATCACAAGATTTAAAAAAACTTATAAGCCAAAATATAGAACGTTGCGTTAAAAAGAAAGAAATACAACAAAAAACTTTAAAAGATATAGAAAATAGAGATACTTTAAAACTTTACGGTGAGCTTATTACTGCAAATATATATGCTATAAAAAAAGGTATGACTAAAGCTACATTAAACAATTTTTATTCTGAAAATTTTGAAGAAATAGAAATTAGGCTAGATCCAAATTTAACCCCTGCCGAAAATGCTCAAAAATATTTTAAAAAATATAATAAAGAAAAAAGAACTTTTGTAGCTTTACAAGAACAAATAAAACAAAATAATGAAGAACTTTTATATTTAGAAAGTGTGCTTTCATCTGTTAACGCTTGTACAGATGAATATGATATAAAAGAAATAAGATCAGAATTAAGTGAACAAGGCTTTTTAAAAAGGCAAAAAAATAATAAAAATAACAAGCAAAAATCTAATAAAAAAGCTAAACCCCTTCATTATATATCCTCAGATGGCTTTCATATATATGTAGGTAAAAATAATACACAAAATGATGAGCTTACTTTACGTTTTGCTAAACCTTTAGATATGTGGTTTCATACAAAAGATATAGCTGGTTCACACGTTATAGTTGTATCTGAAGGTAAAGAAATACCTAACTCTACATTAAACGAGGCAGCAAACCTTGCGGCTTATTATAGTAAAGCATCAAGCTCTAGCCTTGTGCCTGTAGACTATACACCTAAAAAATTTGTAAAAAAACCAAATGGTGCAAAGCCAGGTATGGTTATATATGAAACAAACAAAACTGCTTATATAACGCCAAATGAAAAACTTATAGAAAATATGCAAAAAATAGATTGATTTTAAAATACCCTAATAATTTAACAATAAATTATTAGGGTATTTTTTACATATTATTAAGCTTCTTTATTTTCAGGTTCTTCTTTTAAATCTTCAACTTTTTCAGGATAAGTTGGCAATTTTTTTTCTGGGAAAAATTTTTCAGGAAATAATGCTCTAAATTCATCTCCTGTTATTTTTTCTTTTTCTAAAAGAAGATTAGCCGTTGAATGTAAATATTGTAAGTTATCTTGTAAGATTTGTTTAGCTTTATCATAACAAGAAGATATAATAGCTTTTATCTCTTCATCTATAGAAGATGCAAGGTTAGGGCTAATCTCTTCGTCTATAAATTCTATTGGTCCTAAAGAGCTCATACCATATTTTGTTACCATACCTCTAGCTATTTTAGATGCTCTTTCTATATCACTAGAAGCACCTGTTGTTATATCATTAAAAATAATTTCTTCTGCTATTCTACCTCCAAATAAAACCATTATTTCTTGTGTAAGATAGTTTTTAGAGAAATAACCTTTATCAACAGGCAGATGCATTGTATAACCACCTGCACCACCAGTAGGTATTATAGATATAATATGAACTGCATCCATAAGAGGCAACATTTCTGTAACGATAGCGTGACCTGCCTCATGATAAGCAGTTATAGCTCTTTCTTCGTGGCTTATAATACGACTTTTCTTTTCTGTTCCTACGCCAACTTTTATAAAAGCTTTTCTTATTTCCTCCATAGATATTTCTTGTTTACCTTTTCTAGCAGAAATAATAGCAGCTTCATTTAAAAGATTTTCAAGTTGAGCACCAGTAAAACCAGAAGTAGTTTTTGCAACTTCTTCAAGGTTTACATTTTCATCTAGCTTTTTACTTTTAGCGTGAACATTCAATATTTCTTCCCTTCCTTTAACGTCAGGAGCACCTACATATATTTGTCTATCAAATCTACCTGGCCTTAAAAGAGCAGGATCTAAAATATCAACACGGTTTGTAGCAGCTATTATAATAATATTTTCATTAGTAGAAAAACCATCCATTTCAACAAGCAACTGGTTGAGAGTTTGTTCTCTTTCGTCGTGTCCACCACCAAGGCCTGATCCTCTTCTTCTACCAACTGCATCTATTTCATCAATAAATATAAGACAAGGTTTATTTTTTTTAGCTTCTTCAAACATATCACGAACCCTAGATGCACCAACACCTACAAACATTTCTACAAAGTCTGAACCAGATATGCTAAAAAATTGAACACCTGCTTCACCAGCAATAGCACGAGCAAGGAGAGTTTTACCTGTACCTGGAGGGCCAACTAATAATATACCTTTAGGTATTCTAGCTCCTATATCTTTATATTTTTTAGGGTCTTTTAAAAAGTCCACAACCTCTTCTAAATCATGTTTTTCTTCTTTAAGGCCGGCAACATCTTTAAAAGAAGCAGTTTTTTGACCTTCTGTTAAAACTTTAGCTTTATTTTTGCCAAAAGATAATACACGGCTACCGCCACCACCATTACCTTTAACTTGTTGGCTTACTATAAATATAATAAGGACTACTGTTATAATAATTATTATAAAAGGTAAATATGTTGAAGAAAATAGGCTAGGCTTGGCAGGTTGATAAGTATCTACTAGATACATACTATCTGAATAGTGTAATATTTCCATAAAGGCACTAATGCTAGGTATAGCTATATTTTTTTTAGATCCATCATTAAAATATATAATAGCTGAGCCTTTATCATTAATATCTTCGCTTGTTTTTATACTAATAGATTTTATTTTTTCATTGTTATTTGTTTTAATATCGTTTACTAGATTACTATATGTATAGTAAGATACATTGCCATTTTGGTGAGTATCTATATTTTTATACATTGTAAAAGATAAAAATATAAAAACAAATATTAATATATACATTAAAAATGTTTTAAACATAGTATCTTTATTCAAGGCAAAACCCCCTTTATAATATTAAGATACAAATATTAAATTATTCTTCATCTAAATGAAGTATACCTATATAAGGTAAATTTCTATATTTTTGGGCATAATCTAAACCATAACCTACAATAAAAGCATCTTGTATAGTAAAGCCGATATAATCTGCATCAATATCTACAACTCTTCTGCTAGGCTTATCTAACAATGTGCAAAGCTTTAAGCTGGCAGGTTTTTTCTCTTTTAAATATTCTATAAGATAGCTTAAAGTTCTACCTGTATCTACTATATCTTCTAATAATATAACATTTTTACCTTCTATAGAAGTTTCTAACCCTTTGTTTATAGTAAGCTTACCGCTAGAAACAGTGGCATTTCCATAGCTAGATACGTCTATAAATTCAAATTCTACTTTTTGCTTTAATTTTTTAGCCATATCTGTCATAAACATTACGCCACCTTTTAAAACACATACAAGAGTAATATCTTGCCCGTCATAATCTTTGTTTATTTGCTCTGCTATTTCACATATTCTCTTGTCGAGCTGCTCTTCTGTAATTAAAACTTCAATTTTTTCATTCATTTAATTTTCCTCCCAAATGTATAAATAAACAGTATTTTTAATATTGCTAGGTTTATAGTCGTTGCATAAGCAAAGGCCTAAAATACCTATTACCTTATTATCGCATAATAATATAGGATATAAATTTCTTTCATTAGCAGGAATTTTTAAATCTATAAAAATATTTTTGATTTTTTTTGTCATATTATTAATATAAATTTTATCTCCTGCCATTCTTTGTCGTATAGATAAGCTGTTTTTTATTTTATCACAATTTAGCAAAATAGTATAGCCTTTTGTTGAAATATTTATAATATTTTTAGATAATAACATATTTTTATTTAATTCTTTAACATATATCTTTTCTTCTAATTGTAATTTATAATCATATTGTATGTTATTTTCATCTAATATAACATCTTTGCTAATAATTAGCTTATCATACTGTTTATATACATATAAATTGTTAGGAAGGTTTATTTTCTTTCCTGTTTCTTTGTTTAAAATTTTTATAACCATATTAATATGATCATAAGATAAATTATATAACTGTTTATCAAAATGGCTAAAACAAATTCTTAATAATCTTTTTTGTATAACTTTATCTAAAATTTTTAGTTTATCAATGTTTAATATTATTTTGTTTTTATTTTTTTCTATTAAACAATCTTTAAAATAGCTATTAGCTAGGTTATCTAAAAAATTATTCTCATCTGCAAAATTTTGTGCCATATTGGAAAGAGTATCTATAATATTAGGGTTAAAATCATTTTTAATATTAGGTAAAAGGTTTAATCTTATTTTGTTTCTAGTATAAATATCCATACTGTTTGTAGAATCGTTTCTATAAGATAAATTATTTTTATTACAATAATTTTCTATATCTATTCTTAAACAATCTAAAAGAGGCCTTATTATATTATCTCTTTTATAAGATATACCAGAAAGGCCTTTTATACCAGTACCTCTAAAAAAACGCATAATCATAGTTTCTACGTTATCATCTTTATTATGTGCTATTGCTATTTTTGTAGCATTTTCATCTTTTAAAACTTTGTTAAAAGCATAATATCTATATTTTCTACCTGCCTCTTCTATAGATAAATTATCTTCTTTAGATTTAGCATATATATCAAAATAAAAAACTTTAACAGGTATGTTTATACTGTTACAAAAATCTACAACAAATTGGTTATCCTCGTCTGATTCTTTACCACGCATACAATGGTTTATATGAACAGCTGTTATTTTTAAATTAAAATCATCTTTTATATTATATAAAAAGTGTAACAAACATATAGAATCTGCACCACCAGATACACCAACTATAATGTGATCATTTTTATTTATAAGATTATGTTTATATATAGTTTTTAAAGCTATCTTTTCTAACAAATTATCACCTCTTTATAACTATTTATTATAATTATAATATAATTTTTAGAAAAGATAAATAATTATATATAAATTTGATATAAAAGGTAGCATATAAAAGCAATAGTACAAATTATAGATACGTTTAATATGTTATTATAAAATTTTAAGCTTTTTTTATTTTTAACATTATATGTTTTTTTAATATTGTTAGGTGGTATTTTATCTATATTTGTACTATTATATTTTTTTGACATATACTCATTTATTATTTTTTCTGCCTCTAAAACTAAGTTTTTAGGCACATTATTTTCTTTATTATCTTTTATTATAAATATAACTTGCTCATACCAATTAGATTTATCACCATTTATAAGTATAACTTTCTTTTTTTTGTCCATAAAAAACCTCCCATATAAGATATTTTAATTATTAACAAAATTTAGAAATATATACTTAAAATAAAACTACTTTTTTATGTTAGCTCCATATTCTGGCCACAAGTATAGTTATATCATCTTTTATATTATCTTTATAGTTTTCTTTTGTTTTTTCAAAAATAGCATTTGCTACATCTTCTGGGTTTGTAGATTTATTTTGTAATAATATATCAATTATCCAGTTTTCTTTATTTATCATATTTTTAGTAGAATCTATAACACCATCTGTAAACATAACTATTATATCACCGTCTGAAAGTTTTTTTCGCCTTATTTCTGGCTCTACATTATTTAAAATACCAACAGGTAAAGAATTAGATTTTATTATATCCACCTTATTATTATGCAAAATAAGAGTAGATACTGCCCCTATTTTTAATATCTCACAAAAACCAGTATATAAATCTATTGTGCACATATCTAAAGTAGCAAAAGTATCTTTAGAAGATTTTAAAAATAAAACAGAATTTATCATATTAATAGCTAAATCTTTAGAAAAACCTGCTTGTAAAAAATCTTCTAATAATTCTATTGTGGCTGTACTTTCTATTTTAGCATTTTTACCCGAACCCATACCATCCGATAATGCTAAAAGATATGTACCATTAGGCAAAGATAAAAATGAATGGCTATCTCCACACTCGTTGGAGCTATCTTTAGCAGATGTTATAGCATAGCTACTAACTCTAAATTTTTGCTCTTCAACTAAGCTTAAAGAACATATGCTTTCATTATTTTCTTTTGTTATTATACAATCATAACAAGGCTTACACATTTTTTTGCCTAAAATATCGCTTACTATAGGTAAAATAGTTTTTGCACATTTATTAGGAACATAACAAGGCTCAACTTTTAATAATACTTCTAATTTTCCTTTATTATTTTCAGTTATTATTACATTTTTTGTTGCTATACCATTACTTTCTAATGCATATTTAATTTTACTTTCATAATTTTCTTTAAAAGAAATATCTTCACAAAGATTTTTTGATAAATCATATATTATTGTAGATATACCTGTTAGCTGTTTTCCCACCAGCTCACGGCTTTCTATAACCTTATTTTTCCAAGCCAAATTAAGCTTATATATTTCAAAAGTTTTATTTAAAACATCTATAAATTGATTAATATTTATACAATTATTTATAAACTCTGGAGAAATAGAGTTTTTTTCTATTTGCCCTGTCTTTTCATATATATTTAGAATAGAAAATATATTTTGATATGTACTATAAAAATTTTTTTCCCAACAAAAAACTTTCATTTGACAATTGTTGCAAATTTTACCTGCTACCTCATCTATAAGGTTTGATATGTCTTGCTGATCTAAATTAGTCTTTTTTTCAGATAAATTATAAAAAGTTTTAGATAGCTTTTCAAAAGAATTTGCATATTTATTAAGCTTATCACTTGTTAATATTTGTAGCTTTTCTGTATATGTTATAGCAGCCTCTGCCTTAAGGCTATTGTTAAAGCTAATATTAGCCTTTATATTACAAGGTATAGCTAAAAATAATATATTGCTACCTATAATAGAAAATAATAAAATATTATCTATTAAAGATATATTTATTATTAGGCTTAAAATATATATGCACAAGCTAAAAGTAAGAGCAACAAAAAATTTACCCTGCTCTCGAACTAAGCTTGATAATATAGAAGCTAACGTTAAAATAATAATTATATCTCCGCTTAAAGAATTTGTTATAAATAATAAGAAGCTTGATAATATAGAAACAATAGCACCTATAGAGCTACCATATATATAAATCACAAATAAAAGAAGTGTCATAATAAAAAAATATGTAAAAGATATATTACCTAAAAATACATCAGAAGAACCACATATTATAGATCCTATAAGTATACCTATACTTATTATTTCTTCATTTGTTATTAAGCTTTTATTTTTTCTATTTATATAGTCTATCCCTTTATTTAATATAAAACACATACAAAAAGTTAATGTTGTTTCTAAAATTGATAATATTAAATAATATAAAGATAAGCCATTTAAGAAACATATAGTTAAACCAGATATAAAAATAGCAAAGCTAGTTAATAATGTTTTAAAAAAAATATTTTGTCTATTTTTATTTTTATAAAAAGTTATATTTATAAAAAATAGTATAATTAAACATATAATATATTTAGTTATATAAAAGCTATCCGATTTGCTAAAAAACCCTAAAAATGTAAATCCTAAAGCAAGATTAAACATTTTGCCACTTAATAAAAGACAACCTAAATAAGCTATAGCAATAGGATTTAACATATGAAATATACTAACTCTGCCTATAAAAAATCCTAAAAGGGACATAACAATAAAAAAAATCATATTTTTTTCACTTTTATATTTTCTTAAGTATTTTTCCATTTTTTTACCTCCTTTATATGCTATATTATAAAATATTATGATTAGAAGTTTTGTCAATTCAATGTATTTATATATAAAAATAAATTGACAAAAACTAAAAAATTTATATATAATAAATTTAAATAAGATATTAAATGAGGTAATATATGTTAAAAAAATTTGATTTTAACGAAAATAATATTATTTTTGATAAAAATATTAATATTATTTTTGAAGATGAAAATATTATTATAGTTAATAAACCTTTTGGTATGTTATCTTGCAAAGATAAAACAGGTAACGATATAAACTTATTTGATATAATAAAAAATATGACAAACTGTAAAGACTTAGCTATAATAAATAGGCTTGATAGAGGCGTTGGAGGTATAGTTATATTTTCTAAAAATGTTAAATCTACTAATATTTTGACAGAATATATGAAAAACCATAATTTTGAAAAAAGATATTTAGCTATCGTTTGTGGAGAGTCTAAAAAAGAAGATAACCTTATAAATTTTATTATGAAAAACCAAAGACAAAATATATCTAAAATAGTTAATAAAAATAGTAGTGGTGCAAAAGAAGCCAAATTATCATATAAAAAAATATCACAAATAAAAATATCCGAAAATATATATAGCTTAATAGATATAGATTTACAAACAGGTAGACATCATCAAATAAGAGTACAAATGGCTAACGTTAATTTACCTTTATATAATGATATAAAATATAATAAAAATATTAAAAGAAAAGAAGGTAAAGGCAACATAGGTTTATTTTGCTATAAAATGTCCTTTAAACACCCTATGACAAACCAATATTTAAAATTTGAAGTATCGCCAAAAGATGAAGAAATGTTTAAAAATTTTTATAATTAATGTTATTATAAAGGAGTTTTTTTATGAATAATTTAGTAGAAATATGTTGTGGTAGCTATTATGATGCTAAACAAGCTTTTTTAGGGGGAGCAGATAGAATAGAGCTTAATAGCAGTTTATTTTTAGGTGGCCTAACACCTTCTATAGCATCTTTAGAGCTTATAAAAGAAGATTTTGATTTAAACACTATATGTATGGTAAGACCTAGAGGTGCTGGCTTTTTATATAATAATGAAGATAAAAAAGTTATGTTTAAAGATGCAAAAGCTCTTTTAAAAGCTAATGCAGATGGTATAGCTTTTGGCTTTTTAAACGAAAATAAAACAATTGATATAGAAAATACTAGAAAAATGGTTGATATAATAAAAAGTTTTGATAGAAAAAAAGAGGCTGTTTTTCATAGAGCTTTTGATTGTGTTAAAAATCCTTATGAAGCTATAGAACAATTAATAGATTTAGGCATAGATAGGCTACTTACAAGTGGGCTAAAAAATAAAGCCTTTGAAGGTATAGCATTAATAAAAGATTTAAACGATAAATATGGCGATAAAATAGAAATATTAGCAGGTAGTGGTATAAATTATGAAAATGCTAAAGAAATAATAGAAAAAACAGGTATAAATCAAATACATAGCTCTTGTAAAAGTTTTATACAAGATGCTGCTACATCTAGCGAAAATGTATCTTATGCTTATTTAGATAATGAAAATAAATATGATGTTGTATGTTTAGAGCTTGTAAAAAAACTTGTAGATAGCGTAAAATAAAAGCTAGTTTTTTACTTTTTAAAGTTAAGTCTTATTAAAAGTGGTAGTATACCTTAAACTTTGCCTTTTCATTTAAACTACAACAATATAAAAAGCTGTAGACTTTGTCTACAGCTTTTTATATTAATATCCACTATCTTCTAATATAATATCTATCATATAAAGCATCTGCTCTATAGTCATTGTAGCTTTAGGGTTAGCTGCTACATCATTTCCATAAAACCCTATATCTCCTGCTTTTATAAGATTAGCTTGATATGCTTTATTAGCATTTTTTATATCTTTATATGGAGTTGTATTAATATTGCTTGTAGGTTCATATTTAGATTTTGTTTTCATTTCATAAAGTTTAACCAAGCTATTAATACCCGCTTCTCTTCCTACAACAGAACCTTGTAATAACATACCAGAACGTTGTAATGATTGATAATCTTCGCTAGATAAACCGCCATTTATATATATCTCTTTTTTATTGTTAGCTATACCTGCTACAATATTATTAAATTGTACAACAGATATAGAGTCTTTCATATTTACATTTGTTAAATCTTTAAATATTATTTTATTATTAACATTTGTAAGTAAATTATTATCATTATCAAAATTAACGTTACTTTCATTAATACCATTAGAAATAGTTGTATATTTACCTAACCTATTAGTTTTAACAGTATGTATACCTGTTTCACTACTATAAGAAGAAGGCACTCTCTCCCAAATATTGTTATCTACATTTCTATATGCACCTACGTTTTTATCTAATGTTAAGCTCCTATTTTTTAACTTTAACATTATATCCATATTTGAACCTGTAAAAGTAAGTGGTGTGTACACACCATTATTATTAATACTCATTTTTATATATTCTGGTGTAGTAGCATAAGTTTGATTATAATTTAAAATAGGTAAATTTTCTGGGTTTTGTGTAATCTCTATTACAGCAGTTGTATTCATACCTAATTTACCAACCTTTTTAACTTCTGGTGTATTTAAAAATCCTGGATTTAATGTAAATCTTGTTCCACCAGTTGTAATAGTAAGAGCTATTTTTCTCTCATCTAAAGCAGCTATTATAGAATATGGTATCTCTACCTTTCTATTTTTTATATTATAGTTTTTATGTTTTGTTAAATCTAAATTATAATTATATACTTTATTATTTATAAGTTTTGTTATAAACCTTTGATCTACAAGATTATCTCCATTACCATTTGAATCTTTTTGGTTAGATCTAAATCTATAAGTTAAAGTTTGTGTAGCACCATCATATAAAATTTCAAAATCTTCTGTTGATAATGGGTATAAATCATCTATAATGTTTCCATCATAATCTCCATCTCCATCTGTTGAAAATTTTGTTCTATATTTATATACTGTTGTCCATTCTGATTCTGCTGTTAATACCCTATCACCTTTAGCATCTATTGTAGGTATCTCTATTTGAACAGAATCTTTAAAATTTGGATTATCTGCTAATTCTATTATATAGCTATAATATCTTTCAATTTTTCCATCTTTACTTTTTGTAACATACAGCTTAGTTTTTGCTCTTGTATAATAATATCTATTTGCTATAAGCTCGTTAAATTTTACCATATATGTCTTTTTAATTTTAGCGTCTATTAAAGGCTCTGCTGTTCCTTTAGTTTCTGCTTTAGGCTCTGTAGCTAAATCTTCAGGATCTCTAAGCCATTCTAATACCAAATATTTATCTGTAATAGGCTTATAATCTGTGTTATTGTTTGTATTATACGTAGATAAGCTTTTTTCTGATGCTAAACCAAAACCGCTTGGTGGCTCTGGATTTTTAATATTATTAGTTCTAATATAAAGAGGAGTTGACCAATCTGATGATTTATCTGTTCCTTCTACTATAGCTCTAATCCAAATATAGTACCCTGTATCTGGAAAAAGAGGTTTTATATTATATTTTAAAAACTGTCTACCGTCTTCTTTATTATAAGCTATAGCATTATCTTGTATATTTTTGCTATCAATAATCATTTTAGCTTTAGAAGGATCTTCTAAAACATTTTCATCTACTGCTAATTCATATACTATTTTATTAGCCGCTCTTTCCCATTCAACCTCTATAGACATATCTGTTTTGCCTACTTCATACAACCTTGGTATAGTAGGTGTAACATCTACCTCTGTATCTTTAGGTAATGTTGTAGCTAAAAGATATGTTGGATAAGCATCTTTTTTACCATCTGTAAGTATTCTGTAAGGCCTTAATAATATTGCGTACATTGTGTTTTCAGTTAAACCAGAAATTAAATGCTCCGCATATTTAGGCTCTGTAAAAACTGGATTTATCTCTTTCCATTGTTCCCCTTCAGATTGAAGTAATTGTTCTATATATTTTTCATATCCGCCACTTTGCTCTATTTCAGAGAAAGGTAATACTATCATTTCATATTTTATATCTTTAGCAGATATATCCATACTTCTAACAATTAGGCTATCTGCCTGTGCATACCCAGCATCTTTAAAAGCCTTTTTTACCTCTTCTGGTGTATCTTTATCATAAAAAAGTATAATTTTATCTGTATCTTTTACCTCTTTACCAAATATAAGCTTGCCATCTCTAATACTAGCTATAGAATGCCAAGTATCTGTTTTAGTATCATATACTTCAAACCACTTTGTATTCCATTGTACTGTAATATCTGTCTGTGTAATAATATCATTGCCATTTTCATCTTTTTTCACCCTAAAAGGTGGCTTTGATAATGATTTTGGCTTTGATATATCACCTGCAGGTGGCACATATATTTGACTAATGGCAGGTAAAGCTTCTAGCCCTAAACCATCTGATGTTGGCTTAGTAGCAACAATTTTTATATAATAAACTTTGTTTTCATCAATAGGCTTTGTTATAAAAGCTCCTGTTCCATCTACTGTTACATATTCTTTTATTTGATTATAAAATACTTTATGTTTTACATCTTTAATATTAGTAGTTTGTATATCTGTAGCAGGAACTTTATCCATTATTTTAGGCAAACCTAATCTATTAAGATTAGCTAAAGAATCTGTAATCCAAACATCATAAACTACATTCGTATCAAATATTAATCCTTGGTCATCTACATTATCCTCTTCATTTTTATTGTAAGGAGGTCTCATAAAAGTATCCCAATATAAATCAATAACTGGTTTATTTCCAGAAACATTATTTTTAGGATATATATTAGGCTTATTAGGTGTAACATTCACTATAGATGGGTTATATACAGCTATTTCAGATTCTACTGGCTCTTTTACATCTTTTATCTTAAATCTTATTTTAAAATATGTAGTTTCTGTAGGTTTAGCTATACGCCAACTATTTATATTAACTACATCTGTTGGGCCATGTATTGTTCCTATAATATTTTCTATTTCATCTTCACTTGGCCCTGATAAAATATCAATTTTTTCTATTGCCCCAACAGTTGTAATACCACTTATATCTCCCCATTGTAATTTGAGATTATCATTACCATCTTCAAATATAAATAATGGTATAGAAACATAAGCATCATTTGTTCTATATTGTTTAAATTTTTTAGAATTAAAACTAATTTTTCTAGCTTTATCATCTATTGTTATTTGTGCTACATCTGCTGTCCTTATTTCTTGTCCATTATATAATGGTTCAACCTTAACAGCATATATATTAGATGGCTTAATATTTTCATTAGTTATTTTATATGTAAATCTATTTACATTTCTATTTTGATCTTTAGATGGTATTAAATCTTTACTATCAATTTTAACATCTACTTGAGATTTAAAAGAATTATCTCCTACAGAAGAACCACCTTGTTGATAATATATTCTATAACCAGAAAATATATTTTTCCCATTATAAGTAGGATTGTCAAATGTTACCTCTAATGTATTTCCATAACCTTTTGCATCTACCCTTATATCTGTCATAAACAAAGCAAAATCTTCTGGAGTTGCTGGGTCATATGGTGCTTGTGTTTCATTTCCATTCCCAGATGAATGTGTGTGATATGGTAAAACTTTATATTCATATATACTACCAGAAACAAGGTTTTCTCTACGTATAACCTTATTTTGTATATCCTTTTTAACCTCTTCTACAAGTTCTTCTTGACCCCCAGCTGTTGCATTTTTTTCCATTATTTTTATACCTTTAGGGTCGTGGGCAGGGTCATCTCCCCAACTATTAGGATTAATCCATTCTAAAAGAAAAGAATAAGTAGGATCATTTTCTTTATTTTCAGATTTTATAGATTTTATTTTAACATGCTTTTGTGGCGTAGCCATTATGCTTAAAGGCATAGAGCCAATAAGCATAACAACACATAATAAAAAGCTAATTATTCGATTAACTCTCATAGAGTAATAACCTCCTAAATACCTACCATAGTAGACATATTAGCAAGACTTTGTAAAACCTCTTGAACAGTTATAGTTGCTTTACCATTCATATTAGGATTGTTATAAATTCCTGTTTCAAATGCTACTTGAATAGATTTTTTATAATTCTTATTAACATTTTTTATATCTTTTGTTAAGTTATAATTTCTAATTTTAATATTTTCCATTTTTGTTCCGCTTTTCATTTCATAAACTTTCATTATAAGATAAATAGCCTCTTCAGAAGTAATATTATTATTTGCATTTCTAGTAGATAAAACTATACCTTTTGTTTTAAAAAATTCAATAGGATCTTGAGTTGGGTTAGCACCTGCCACTCTAGCTAAAGAACCTATAGTTTGTTGTCTTGTTATAGGTGCTCTTAAATTTATATTACCATCTTTACCTAAAAAGTCATCTAAACCATATTTTATAACTATATTTGTTATTTGGTTTCCATTAGGTAAGTTACCTACACCATTTATAACAAGTTTTCTACCTGCAAATATATATTCTCCTGTTTCTCTAGTAAAAATAGCTTTTTTACCTAAATAATTTTTAACACCAATACTTATCCAATTATTGTTAGATTTTTTATATCCTCCTACAGATATATTAGTATCAACTTTATATGTAAAAATAATATCTCCTGTTAAATATTGTATAGGTATTGTTTTTCTTACCAAAGAATTTAAACTCTTGCTTAAATTATCTCCAAATTTTAGTTTAAAACTATCTACCATTTTACCAATTTCTTGAACCATTATGCTATTATCTGTTTTATCTTTTATAAGCTTTTCTATTTTAGCTTTAACATCGCTAGAAAATTCTTTAGTTTTTAAAAGTTCATCTATATAATTAAGCATAGTTACATCCCAATCAACTATAGGGCTTTTAGTAGATAAAACACTAACTTGTATATTAACAGAAGGACTAAGGCTATTAGATCCATCTATTACATATTTGCTATTTTTAAAATCTACTGTAATTTTAACAAAATAATCTTTTGTTTTTCCATCTTTAGCTTTTATTTCTTCTGCCACTTGCTTAATAACATCATTATCATAAGGATTTATAGTTTTAGAACTAACTACAACTTCTGCACCGTTGTAAGATATTTTAAAACCTTTATTTTCATCAAAGGCTTTTACAACAGCACTAGCTGGTAAATAATATTCTTTATAACTACCACCTTTTCCTAAAGCTAAATCTATAATACTATTATTAGTTGAACCTATTATTTTATCAAAATATTGTGGTCTATAATAAACTAGCGTATTAGAAGATGTATCTTTCCCAAACCAATATGCTTGATTTTTTAATTCTTCTATCAAATCTTTAAAGTTTTTATCCCAATTGTTTACATCTTCATCATAATCGTTATCACCATTATCAGAATCTGTCCTATGCTCAACTTCATTAGAATATACAGATGGTGCATTTAAAGGTTTATTGAGCATTCTAACTCTTATAGTATACAATTTACCAGATTTTAAACCTGTTATTTTGTATGTTACTTTCATAGTTTTTCCGTCATCATTATCCTTAAATGTAAGTTTATCTTTAGGCATTGTTTTGTCTTGACTCCACTCACCTAAATCTTCCTTAATAGAATATTGTAAATCATATTCCGTGCCAATAATAGCCGTATCCATTTTAGGTATATCAAAGCTTATAACAACTTCACTTTTTTTGTCATATTCTGCCTTAGGTTCAACCCTAAGATTTTTAGGTCCTGTTGTATTTTTCGTAGTAAATGTTAAAGGCACCCAAACAGAATATGCCTCATCTCCTTTGTCAGAAACACGAACCGTTCTTACATAGTAAAAATATATTTGGTTAGGAGATAAAGTTTTATCTCTTATGCGTCCTTCATTACCTTGCCAATTTACATATTCGTAACGTTCTTTGTTTGCTTCTGTATTTGAAAATTGTACTTTTTCTCCATCAAATTCGTAAAGTTTATCTTTATCTGTTTTTAAACCATATTTATTTTTAACATCTTTTAAATATTGGCCTTGCCAAGTTTTTTCATAACTATCTTTAGATTTTAAGAAAGCATCTGGCAGTTCCTCTCCCCTAGTTTTTATAAACTGGTACTCTAACCTAGATTTAGCAACTTCTGTTTCTGGTAAATTATCTTTTACTTTATCCCAAACTAAATCTACAGAATTTAAAGTTATATCTTCTGCTACAAATTTAGTAGGTGCTGGTGGAACTTTTTCATTTTCAGTAGGATTATCACCTTCTTTTTTTGTAGTAACAGTAATTAATGATGTAAATTTAGAAAAATCTTTTTTATCTTCTAAAAGGTTATTAGTTTCATAAGGTGTAACATTTGTTCTACCTATAATATAGTACGTTTCATTTTCATCTAATCCACTAAAATTTATTTTTTGTTTAGACATATCTTTAACCTGTGATATGCTAGATATTTGAGCAATTCCTCTTTGTCTTAAAGTATCTATTAATGCCCCTTTGTCTCCTTGAGAAGTTTTCACATTAATGTCTAAACCTTCTCCTGTCATAGTTCCAGTGTTATTATATTTGTTTATTTTACTTTTTATATTTTCTGGTATTTCTTCATCTTTAGAATATTTTACTAGTTCATCAAAAAGCTCTTTACTTTGAGTAATATAAAAATCATATTTAATAGAATCATCTTTAAGTTCTCTACCAATAGTTTTTAACATTATCTCATTATAAGTATAAAGTAAATCTTCTTTATCTACATATTTTAATTCATCATACTCTATACTAAATTTCTCTTCTGTTATACTATCTTCTAAAACTTTTAAATTTTGAGGTGCAGGTACTTCTATTTTTGTAACTCCATCTAAGGTAAGTGTAACTGGTAAAGATAAACCTGTTTCATATGGTATTTCTGCTGTTTGTGTCTTTATTTTATATTTACCTTTAGTAGCTAAAAAATATGTGTTTGGATATTCTAATATTTTCTTATTTCCTGCATCTTTTGGAGATACTGGTATTTTAAATGTAACATTAGCCTCTAATATAGTATTCTTTTTATTACCTGCTATTTCTATTCTTTCACTTGTAAAGGTTTTATCATCTCCTGTTATTATATCTATACCTAAATCTTTATATGTTTGAGGTAATGTATATTCTATACCTTTTTTTATTTCTCCAATATTTTCTTTAGTAAATTTTAAATTTACACCTAAAAATTCATTAGTTTCTAAATCATCCGGCTTTAAACCTTTATGAAATAAATAGTCTATATTAAAATCACTTCCTCCACCATTTTTATTTCGTTTTATAAGACCTGCTAAAACTTCCTCACTATCTATATCCCATTTCAAAGTTAAAAATAAATTTTCAGGATCATCATCTTTTTTTACAATATTAGCACTTATTATTTTTAAATTTTTAGGTGTAGCTAAAATTATATCTTCTTCAAAAGGTTTATATTTTAAAACTTGAGATGTAAATGGTAAATTTGTACCATCTAAACCTGGCGGCGTAAAACTAAAATCTACTCTAAAAAACTTTTCTTGTGGTGCAGTTGCATCTAAAGGTATAGATATTAATATTTTATTTTTACCATTTCCCTTTTCCTCATAAGTAGACCACTTACTAAGATTTAACTGTTGGTTACCTTGATAAACTACATAAAAACCATTGTAACCTTTATAAGGCTCTATCTCTAAATAAAATTCTGATGCACCTAAAGCTACAACTTTATAGGCTGGATATGTATATATGGCACCTATAGGTAATGTTGCATCTATAGTTTCAAAAGAGGCAGTCTTTCTCTCTGCCGATATAGATATATCACTATATATTGTACTTGCCTCCAATTTTCTTAATGTAAGTGTACCATTATTTCCATTATTATCATAGATATATGACGCTACCGTATCATCTACTTGCTTACCATTAATAGTAATTTTATTTGTATTTCCATTAGTAGATTCATATATATTAGATATTTTTATTTGTAATCTTTTAGTTTCATCTGGATGACCTAGGTTAAAAACAACTTCTACAGCTCCATCTGTAGCTTTTGTAAATTCATATGTACCTCCTTGTTGTGGTACCATTTTCTTTTCCCATTTTTTAGGCATATTAAATGTAATATCTACACCAACTTGTTCACCACCTGGATATTCTGTTATAGGCCTACTAGTTTGATCTATTAAATCTTTTCCTTTATCAGTTCCATTTGAATTTGCAAAAGGTTTTACATTAAATCCATTTATAGTATCTATACCTAAAAATATATCTTTTCTCTCATTATCTCTTGAATTATTTATTGTGTACTCCAAATTAAAAGGATATATATTCCCCCTTAATACAGCATCTGTTACAAAATATATTTTTCCATCTTTCCAAAGAAATTTTATAGTATTACTGTTATATTGAAATGATGCTCCACCATTTTTACCTATTTCAAAAGAAACTGCACTAGCACCTCCATTTTGATACGTAGAATCCAATCTAAATGTACCAGTATCAGGAAAATTTTGTTTATTAGCATCTAGATAAGCTCCATCTTTATATATTAAAAGTGATTTATTTCCATTAACTCTATTATCACCATTAACTTTATATGTTATTTGAGATTTATCATTTTTTCTTGTTACTTTAAATTCTATTTCTTTATCATCTGCTATAGGATAAGTTAATGTGTATGTACCATTAAGATTAGGTGCTCCTGCTAATTTTTCTATATCCCAAATTAAAAGAACCTCATCACTATCTGGTTTTCTTTCAACTAGTTCTAATTTTTCGTTTAATGTGGCCTCTTTATTCCAATAAAAATTGGCCTTACTATCTGCTTTTGGCTTACTATTTGCAAAAATAGATAATGTAAAATTAGCTAAAGTAGCATTAACTATCATAACAAATAGTAAAATTTTAGCCATAATTTTCGTCATTTTTTACCCTCCTAAATATATATTAATTATTTTTTAGACATTATATATATTATATCGTAAAAGACTTAAAAATAAAATAGTTTTTTTATATTTTTTATTTTGGGATTTTATGTATATTTAAAAAGTTGATTAAAATAATTATATATGCTATAATAAAATCTAATTTATAATATTGAGGTGAAAAAATGTACATTTTTAAACAGGCTAAAAGTGCCATATTATATTTTGATAAATATCCTGAGCTTTTAAAAACAAAACTTTCAAAGGTTATTTTTTATACTCTATTTTTCATATTTTTATCAAACTTTATGTATTCATCATATCCTTTTATATCTTATTACATAGGAACTAAAGGATTTGATAACTTTGTCGAAAAATATATACCAAATTTTAAAATAGAAAATGAAAAAGTAATATTTAATAAATATACAAAAACAGATACTCCTTTAGGTATGACTTTTATATTTGATCCCAAAGAAAATAATAGTATAACAAAAGAAGATAAAAAAGATGTAAATGAAAATAATGTAATATTAAAATTTACCCCTACTCATATAATATCTTCTAGTTTAAATTTAAATATGGAAATAGCACCTATATTAAAAACATTTAATATACAAAATAAATCTGACATAATAAATATGAAAGGTATAATAATTATGGCAAATGTTATAGTATTTATATTTATTGTTACATCTTTTATAATATCCGATTTATTAGGCATTATTATGCTTTCTTTATTAATAGGTTTTTTAGCTAAATCATACAATTTAAAATTTACTAATTTTGGTTTGTTTAAGCTTACTGTATATGTTAATACAGTACCTTATATTTTAAAACTAATTTTCTTCTTTTTAGGTATTCCTATGCCAATTTTTATATATATAGGTATAATATTAGCATATTTACATTTTATATTTAAAGCTATATTAATAGAAAGTAAAGCTAATCAGCTAAATGCTTCTTGATGTAATTAGTTAAAATAAAAATACTAGCACAAATATTTACAAAAAAATAAAGGCCAAAAATAGCCTTTATTTTTTATTTTAATTTTTCGATAAGTTTTTTAATATTTTCTTCTATTTTAAAAATAATTTTTTTAAATTGTTCGTCATCTTTCCCTGTTGGATCTTCTAATTGCCAATCATCATAAAATTTATCATCTAAAACAGGACAAGAAACGTTACACCCCATGGATATTAAAATATCTGGCTTAGGTATATCATCATATAATTTAGAATATTGTTCTTTTTCCATATCTATATTATAAATATCTTTCATAAGTCTAACTGCATCTTGGTTTATTTTAGGTTTTATTTCTGTACCTGCCGAATAACTTTCAAAAATGTCTTTTCCTAGATGTCTGCCTAAAGCCTCTGCTATTTGAGAGCGACAAGAATTATGCACACATATAAATGCAACTTTTTTCATACTAAATCTCCTTTATATTAAAAATTTTTCAAAAATATTAAATAAATATCCTATTAATATTATACCAACAGAAACTATACCAATAAATATAAATAAAAGTTTATTTTTTAAAACTCTTTTTAACATAATCATAGAAGGTAACGATAATGCAGTTATACTCATAATAAAAGCTAAAACTGTACCTATACCTACTCCTTTATTATATAATGCTTCTGCTATTGGTAAAGTTCCAAATGTGCTAGCATACATAGGTATACCAACAATAGTAGCTATAACAACTGAGAAAATATTTTCTTCTCCTAATATTTTTTGTATAATATTTTCTGGTATCCAATTATGGATAAAAGCACCTACTAAAACACCAATTAAAATATATAAATAAACACTTTTAAAGGTATCTATTGTTTCTTTTTTAGCATTAATAAGACGCTGTTTTCTCGTATATGTAGGTTGTTCTTCACTTTTACACCCACACCCACAACTATTATTTAATATATCATTTTTTATATATTTATCAAGTTTAAATTTTTCTATTAAAGTTCCGCCTATTACAGCTAATATAATACCAACTATTACATAAGTTATAGCAACTTTAAAACCAAATATACTAGCTAATAATATAATTGAGCCTATATCTACTAAAGGCGAAGATATTAAAAAAGAAAAGGTTACCCCTGTAGATAAGCCCGCATTAGTAAATCCTATAAAAATTGGTATTGATGAGCAAGAGCAAAAAGGAGTTACTGTACCTAATATAGCAGATATTATATTTGCAAAAATACCTTTAAAATTGCCCAATATTTTTTTAGTACGCTCTGGTGGAAAATAGCTTTGTATAAAAGACATAACAAAAACTATAACACATAATAAAATAGATATTTTTATTGTATCATAAATAAAAAAATGTATGCTTTCACCTATTTTAGTTTGTATATTAATACCTAGCGTATTTAAAATTTTTTCTATTAATAGACTAAGCCATTCCATACCTAAAATTTGCTTTTCTATAAAACTAAACATATAACATCTCCCTTAATTAATTATTTTTTAGCTGATTTAATAGGCTAATAGCATAGTCTACATTTTGTTTGTTAATGTTATAATATGTCCATTTACCTTCTTTTCTAGCGGTAACTATTTTAGAATCTGTAAGTATTTTCATATGATGGGATAAAGTAGATTGACTTATTTTAAGCTTTTCTAATATATCATTACCACACATTTCACAGCTACATTTTTCACCTGTTAACAATATTTGTAAAATTTTTAACCTGCTTTCATCACAAAAGGCTTTAAATATTTTAGAGCTTTCTTTATAATCTTTAAACATAAAACACCTCATATCTATATATTTGAATTTATCTATATATTTTATTATACTCTACATATCGATAAATGTCAATGTAAATTAAAAAATAATATAAAATTTTAAAGCTGTAGGCAAGGCCTACAGCTTTTTCTATTTATCTCTAAGTTGTGCTTGTAATTTTTCTTCTAGCTCTTTTAATATTTTTTTCATAGGGACATTAACTTCTTCATCTGTTAAAGTTTTTTCGCTAGATCTAAATAAAATACTATAAGCTACAGATTTATAACCTTTTTCTATTTGCTCCCCTTTATAAACATCAAAAAGTTTAACACTTTCTAAAAGTTTTCCACCTTTAGCTTTTATTATTTTTTCTATTTCCTTTACGTTTATTTCATCTTTAACAAGCATAGCTATATCTCTTTGCATAGTTGGAAATTTTGGTAAAGGTTTATAATTTATATCAAAATTTGCAAGCTCTATAAGTTTATCTACATAAACTATACCAAAATAAACTTTAGCATCTATTTCATAATTAGAAGCTATTTGTGGATGTATCTCTCCTATATAGCCTATTTCTTCATTTTTATCATCTGTTATAGTAGCTGTTCTACCTGGGTGCATATGTGCTAATGTTTCTAATGGGCTATATTCTACTTTTTGTAACATACCTAATTGGCTAAATAAATTTTCAAATACGCCTTTTGCATCATAAAAATCTACATTACCATACATAGCTATAGTTAAAAGCTCTTTCTCTTCTGGTAGTTCTTTAAGAGGTAGCTCTTTAGGTAAATATATTTTACCTATTTCAAATAAATGGGCTTCTTTATTTCTTCTGTTATAGTTTGTTGAAATAGATGTAAGCATACCATTTAAAGTAGAAGTCCTCATTATGCTAAAATCTTCACCTAATGGATTTGATATAGTAACAGTATTTCTAAGTTTACTGTTTGTATCTATATTAAGTTTATCAAAAACTTTAGGACTTTCAAAAGAATAAGTTAAAGCTTCGCTAAGTCCACAAGATACCATTACATTAGTTATTTTTTCTATTATAGATTGTTTATATGTTTTTTTACCTACAGTTGGTGTACCTGTTGATAAAGTAGCCTCTATATTATTATAACCATAAAATCTTGCCACCTCTTCTGCAATATCTGCCTCTGTTTTTAAATCTGGTCTAAAAGTAGGTATTTTAGCCACTTTTCCATCAGATTGTATTTCTAATAAAGAAAGTAGATCAATAATTTCTTTTTCAGAAAGATTAGTTCCTAAAAGTTTATTTATTCTGTCGTTACTATAAGTTACAGTATGACTTTCTCTTTTATTTGGATAAAAATCTAAATGTCCTTTTAAAACTTTACCACAGTTTAACATATTTATTAATTGGCAAGCTCTATCTAAAGCTAATATTGACAAATTAGGGTCTAGTCCTTTTTCATATTTGCTAGATGCGTCTGTTCTAAGTCCAAGTTTTTTAGCAGTAAGTCTTATATGAGTTCCATTAAAATTTGCCGATTCTAAAAGTATAGTTTTAGTATCTTCTGTTATCATAGAGTTTTCTCCGCCCATTATACCTGCTAAATCTACTAATTTATTTTCATCTTGTATAACAAGGACAGTTTCATCAAATTCTCTTTCTATACCGTCTAAAGTAACAAGCTTTTCCCCTTTGTTAGCATTTCTAACTATAAGCTTTTTACCTTCTATTTTATCATAATTATAAGCATGCATAGGTTGGCCAAGCTCAAGCATAACATAATTTGTTATATCTACAATATTGTTTATAGGGCGTATACCAGCACTTGTTAACCTATGTCTTAACCATTGTGGAGAAGGCTCTATTTTTACATCTTCTATAATACGACAAGTATACCTAGGACAAATATCATAGTTTTTAATCTCTATATCTATCATATTTTCCATAGCTTTATCTTCTTCTACAACCTGTATTTTAGGCATATTAAAAGGCTTTCTAAAAGTAGCAGCCGCCTCTCTAGCAAGACCTGTTATACTAAAACAATCTGGACGGTTAGATGTAATTTCAAACTCTACAACCTCTTCATCTATTTGTAAAATTTCTTTTACACAACTACCTAAAGGATATTCTTTATCAAAAATGTAAATACCGTGCTCTGGTGCTTCTGGATAATCACTTCTAGTATATCCTAACTCTTCAACAGAACAAAACATACCATTAGATTCTACACCTCTTAGCTTACTTTTTTTAATTTTTAAACCTTCTGCAAGGGTAGCACCATCTAAAGCAGCAGGTACATATGCTCCAACATAAAGGTTAGTAGCCCCTGTTACTATTTGTATTGGGTCATCTTTGCCTATATCTGCTTTTACAACAACTAGCTTATCTGCATCTGGATGTTTTTCTATTTCTAATACTTTAGCTACAACAACTTTTGTTATATCTTTACCTTTATATTCTACCCCTTCAACTTTAGAACCAGATAAAGTCATTTCATCACAAAATGTATCTACATTACAATCTAAATCAACGTAATCTTTAATCCAAGACATTGGTAAATTCATTTTTATATCCCTCCTAAATTAAAATTGCTCTAAAAATTTAATATCATTTTCAAAAAGTAATCTTAAATCTGTAATAGCATATTTTTGCATCGTTACCCTTTCAAGCCCCATACCAAAGGCAAAACCGCTATATTCTTTAGGATCTATACCAGCCATTTCTAACACTTTAGGGTGAACCATACCACAGCCTAAAAGCTCTATCCAACCGCTATTTTTACATACTCTACAGCCTTTACCACCACAAGCAAAGCAAGATGCGTCCATTTCGGCACTAGGCTCTGTAAATGGAAAATGATGTGGTCTAAATCTTACTTTTGTATCTTCCCCTAATAGCTCTTTAGCAAATACTGTTAAAGCTCCTTTTAAATCTCCCATAGTAATATTTTTATCTATAACAAGGCCTTCTAATTGATGAAAAACAGGAGAATGAGTAGCATCTACCTCGTCTGAACGATAAACTCTACCAGGAGCTATTATTTTTATAGGCATATTTTTATTTTCCATAACTCTCACTTGAACAGGAGAAGTTTGAGTTCTTAAAACAAAATCCCCTAAGCCATTTACATAAAAAGTATCTTGTTCATCTCTAGCAGGGTGATTTTTAGGTATATTTAAAGCCTCAAAATTATAATAAGCCGTCTCTACCTCTGGCCCTTCTGCTATTTCATATCCCATACCTATAAATATATTTTTAATATCGTTTATAACTTGTGTCATAGGGTGTTTATTGCCTATTTTTTTAGTTTTTCCAGGCATTGTAACGTCAATTTTTTCCGCTTTTAATTTAATTTCTTGTTCTTTAGCTAATAAAGATTTTTTTATATTGTCAATCTTTTCTTCAATGGCTTCCCTAACCTCATTTGCTAGTTGGCCAACGATAGGTCTTTCTTCTGAAGACAAAGAGCCCATACCCTTTAATATAGTTGTAAGCTCTCCTTTTTTACCAAGAATTTCAACTCTTATTTCTTCTAAAGCTTTTAAATCTGTTATTTTATTAAGCTTTTCTACAGCTATTTCTTTAATTTGAGATAATTTTTCTTTCATTTTTAATGCTCCTTTCAATATTTTAATAAAATAATAGGCTTATAAATATAAGTTGTATAATAATTAATAATATAACAATCTTATCCAAAAAGACATTAGCAGGATTACCTTACCTTTACCATTAAACCATAATAATTGAAAAATGATCTAAAAAATTAAAAAAGCTCTCGCCCCAAAAGGGACGAAAGCATAATTTCCGCGGTACCACCCAAATTTATAAAGCAAAGCTTTATACACTTATAGGCTTAACGAACCTTAACCGTATCTTTCTAATAAGAAAAAACCGTTCAAAAGATAAACTCCAGCGTGAACTTCTATGTTATTTTATCTTAAAAATGCTTTCAGCCACGACATTTCCTCTCTAAAAGAACCATAACATATACTTTCGCTTTCATAGTATTTACATATTACAATATTTTTTTAGCGTTTAAACTTTTAATATAAAAACTTATAATAAAATTATAAAGGTTATTATAAGCTATTTCAAGTAAAATAAATAGTGAGTCAGTCTTTTTAAATACTGTTGATGGTACAATTACAAAATCTTGACTAGTAACATCGCTAGAATTTTTTAATGCTAAATTAGAAATAACTTTAGTATTTTTATCTGTTTCAAAAATTAAGCAAGTATCTGTACCTAATGCTTCATCCATTTTTTGAACCAAATTATCGTGTCTAGAAAAATTATGTTTTATAGAAGGTAATCCATAATCACCTACATAAACTATACCATTTTCTAAATCATCTATAACTAGGTTTATAAGATGAGTTACTGTATGGTAAATAGGTAAATTTGTTATTTCTGATATATAAGATAATCTTTCTGTAACCTGCTCTTCTGTTAAGCTAGCATATGTGATTAAATGGTTGCTATCACATACAATACATTTTAAATGGGCTAACATATCGCATCTATTAATACCTATATATTGTTTAGTTTTTCTCTCTAATAATGACATATTATAAAACTCCCTATAAAATTCTATTTTCACCTAGTATTATACTATATTTTGTTAGTATAGTCAATATTAGTTATTAAAATATGATTTTAAGTGTCTTACAAAATTAAATAAAACAAAGCTTATTATACCTGTTGTAATATATATTTGTATACCTTCTAATTGTTTAAATATTTTTGCTACATTTTCATAACCTACAGTGTTTAAATATAAAATCATTTTTTGTGTAGCAACTGTTCCTATTGCCATAGGGAAAGTGAGCCCTGCAAAAGCTGGTGAAAAAGCATAAGAAAAAAACTTAGGTAACCTTACTAAAACATAAATTAAAGATAATAAAACGCAAATATATAATATCCAAACTAAAACTATGTTAGGGTTTTTTATTAAATTTATATAAGATACTATACAAAGGCTACAAGGCCCTAAAAGTATAGCTGTACCGTGTTGCATTGTGTCTTTTATCTCAAATTTTACAAGACGCCACAACATAATAGGTAACAATAAAAAATAAATAGCTATACCATAATAAAGGATAACTTTTAAAAATTCATTTCCATTTATGTTAGCCCCAACTACACAGCTAACCATTATACCATTATAAGTAACAAACCAAGTTGGTAAAAAAGTATTTATATCTCTAGATTTTATAAAATGTAAATACGTAAATATAAAAATATGAATAGTATGAAAAATAATAGATAATAACCATATAGTTTTACCTAACATGGGAATATAGTCATACAAATATGCGCCTATAAACATACATACCATACATATGCCAGGATATAAGCTACAAGTAACAGGATTTTTATATTCTTCTTTTATAATATTAGGGTGTATTAATATTTTTATTAAATAAGATATTAATACTATTGTAGATACAAATACCGTAAAATGCCTTATAAATGTAAAGCCTAAAGCACTATATATATTAGACAATGTACATGCACCTAACATACAAGGTATCAACGGTATTGGTATATGTTTTGTTTTGTCAAATAAAGTTTTAATTTTAATCACATTCCTTCTAACTTTTTATTTATATTTTAACCCTCAAATATAATATTTTAAAGTTACAAATTGTATTATAGGTAAATATATATACCTTATTTTTAACTTAATTTTATTTATTTATTACTAAAAATATATAAAAATTTTTATATTTTTATATATTTTTAGTAATAAATTATAAATTTTTTTAATAACTAAAAAATAAACTAGCAATATTTTTTAAATGCTAGTTTATTTTAATTAAAATATTTATTATTTAGCTGTTAAAGCAGCCATAGTGATATAGTTATAAGGTTTGTTAAAATGTGGTAAGAAGAAAATATCTAATAATTTTAATTTATCTATAGTAACTTCTTCTTGGATAGCTAAAGAAAACATATGGATACCCATAGAAATGTCTTCTCTAGAAGCCATTTGAGCCCCTAAAATAACTCTAGTATTTTTATCATAAACAATTCTTAATTTAACTTTTTCATTGTTGTGCTCAATAAATTCAGGTTTTTGTAAATCTTCATATTCTGTTGTAACAGCGTCATAACCATTAACTTTAGCTTTTTCTAAAGTAAGGCCTGTAGATACCATATTAAGCCCCCAAATGCTAATACCATTAGAACCTTGAACACCTATACTTTGAATATCTGTACCACAAGCATTATGAGCAGCTACAACACCAGAACGTACCGCATTTGTAGCAAGAGCAATATAGTTTGTATCCTTAATAGAGTTATCATAAACAGTAGCACAATCACCTATAGCATAAACATCTTTTATGCTAGTTTGTTGTCTTTTATTAACAATATAAGCACCGTTTCTAAATAATTCTAAATCATTTTTACCAAGCTCATTGTTTGGTCTAAAACCAATACAAAGAACAACCATATCTGTTTTATATTCATTTTTATCTGTAACAATAGCTTCAACTTTACCGTTACCAGTAATTTTTTGAACCATTTCGTTAAATACAACTTGTACACCATTTGCTTTTAAATTTTCTGTCATAAGCTCAGTAAAATCTCTGTCATAATAACCAGAAAGACAAGTGTCTGCACAATCTATTATTGTAATTTCTCTACCGTTTCTTTTAAAAGCTTCTGCAAGCTCAACACCTATATAGCCTGCCCCAACAACAGTAACATGTTTTATGCTGTCATCTTTTAATTTTTCGATAACATCAGCAGCATTTTGGTATAATTTAACAAACTGAACATTTTCAAGCTCCATACCTTCAATTTTAGGTGTAATAGGTAAAGAACCTGTTGCTAAAATAATTTTATCATAAGTTTCTTCTATTTTGTTACCATCTTTATCTGTTGCACATACTTTTTTATTAGCATAATCTATACAGTCAACTTTAGTTTCCATATAGATTTTAGCACCCTTACTAGTTAATATCTCTTTGTTAGAGTAAAATAAACCTTCTGCACCTTTAATTTGGTTACCAATCCAAAGAGCCATACCACAACCTAAAAAGCTTATATTGTTGTTAGCATCAAAAACTACTACCTCTTTATCTTTATAATTGTCAAGAATTGTATTTATACAAGCAGTACCCGCGTGATTAGCACCAACCACAATTATTTTTTCCATAATAATTTACCTCCAAAAATAATTAATTATTTATCCCGTATAACCATATTATACTATATTACACGGATTTACACAATAAAAATTATTACATAATTTTTACAATTTTTAATAAAAATTATTGGTAATTTTTTATCAATATATACTTTTAATTTTAAAGTAAAGTATACTAATTAAATTTACTTTTATTTATTTTTTTATAAACAATTACTATTATTACATATTTTTTTATTTTAGTAGAAAATACTTTTTTTAGAATAAAATAGTAAAAATATGACTATATTATTATTAATAAAAAAGTTATTTTTTTACTATTAGATAAATTATGGAGGTATAAAATGGAAAATTTATTACCATTAAAAAAAGAAAAAAATTTATTAAAATCTACAAATCACCTAGATAGCGAAGCTACAGAAATATTATATTTTTTACAAGATACTAAATCAAAATTAGAATATGCGGAGCTATGTTTAAACTTTACTTGTGATGATACCCTTATAGATAGTATTATATATGAAATAATGTCTTTACAAAAAAAATATGATTATTTTTTAAAGCTTAGCAAGAAAAAAGGTATAGTTATAAACTTTCCTCAAATATTACAAAAATTCCCCGCTTCATAGGAGGTTTTTTATGTCATCAGATAATTTTATTTATATAATGATATGTTTGTTAGCTTTTATTTTATTTTTATCTAATAACTCTATAATAAAAATTTTATTTAACATTTTTTTAGGTATAATATTTATTTTTATATGCAACATTTTATTAAAAAATAGCGGTCTTCACCTAAATATTAACTTATTTACAGGCATTTTTTCTGGTATATTAGGCATACCAGGTATAATTTGCCTTTACATATTACAAATATTATTATAAAATACAAAATATACTAATGTTAAGTTTATGAGGAAAAAATAATGGATTTAAAATTTTTATCAAATTTTCATAATTGTCTAATAAATAATGACTTTTTTCAAATAAAAACAGAAGATTTACAACAAAATTTATATTTTAAAAATATTGGATCTAACGGATATTTAATTGTACCTATATTTAAAGATAATATAAATTATAACCAATATTTTAATTATATAGAAGAAAATACAAATTACATGCTAAAAAGATTTAATTTGTCTAAAATATTTATTGTTAAGCTTTTAATATCAACAAATTTTTGTGATGATGATATATCTTTTTTAAATTGTAGCTTAGATTTAGATAACAAAATTATAAATATATTATGGGGCATAGATTTAACAAATGAAAAAATAATAACAAAATCTAACCAACCAACAAAATTTTTAGATTTAGAAAAATATATTAAACAAAGCTTTAAAAATAACGAAACAAAAATTAAAACTAAAAATTATATTTTATCAAAAAATACTTATGCAACTTATAGCCTAATTTTTATACTTATATTCGTACATATACTAATAGCTATGTCTCCTATTTTTGATAGAGCCTCTGCTATATATAATTTTGGTATATCTCCTAATCTTTTTAAAGATAAACAATATTATAGGCTTATTACATTTTTATTTTTACATTCTAATTTAACACATTTAATATCTAATATTTTAAGCTTATATATATTTGGAACAAGAATAGAAAAATATTTAGGAAAAACTGCTTTTTTCATTATATTTATTTTGGGTGGTTTTTTTGGTGGTATATTTAGTGTTTTATTTACAAAAAGCTATTCTATAGGTGCTAGCGGAGCTATATTTGCATTAGAAAGTGCTACTTTATATTTTAGCATAAAAGAAAAAATAAAATTAGACGGTTTAGATTATTATACTATAGCTATATTCTCTATAGTAGGTATATTGGCTAATTTTTCAACACCTAATATTGATAACGCAGCACATATAGGTGGTTTTTTAATAGGCCTTATAATATGCTCTATATATTATCATTTATATTATAAAAAAATTATAAACAAATAAATTTTATTTTTTAGGCTATAAATATTTTACATAGTTTAAAATAATAAGAATATTTTTTATATGGTATAAATATCATTTATTATGTAAATATTTCAACATAGTAGGTGATTAATTATGGAAAAACATTTATTTAATATTTTATCAACATTTAATAACAAAATAAAATATATAAATAATAGTGATAAAAAAATATATTTTTCTTTTTATAACTTTTTTATTAATAATTATAAAAACTATAACAATATTAATGAACTTTTAAATATATATTTAATTTATAATGGAAAAGAAAATATAAATAAAAATATACATCTTTTAACCCAATTTTTTAATTTTAATATAAAAGTAGATAAAGTTTTTATTGTTAATGAAATAAAAAGATATAACTATATAAAAAATTTTAAAAAATATAATAATATAGTTTATTTATATAATCAAAGTAATATTATAACAGATAAATTTTATATTTATAGCAAATGGTTTAATAATTTTATAATTTTAAAAAGTAAATATACTAATAAATTATTTAAAGTATATATGCCTAATGAAATAATAAAATATATAAACATAAATGATATGTTACACTTAAAAATTGCAAAAAATAATAAATCTTTTTGGAATATTTTGGATATAATAGATTTTTACCCAAATGGGCTAAAAAGCAATGAATTTTATAATATGATATAAATAAACTTTATATAAGACAAACTTTAGGAGGCTGTGGACTTTGTCTACAGCCTCTGATAGGTAAATATTATTTACTTTTTATTATAGTTCATATCCTGAATCTTTTGCTAATTCTACTAAAGCTTTAATAGATTCTAAAGATACTTTTTTACCTTTATAATCTACTAAATTTTCCATATCACCATCAAAAACATCACCTGGTTGATATTTTCTTAAAATTATTTTTTCATCTTCAACAAAAATTTCTAAAGCATCTTTATAATTTAAATTAAAAGATTCTCTAATCTCTTTTGGCAAAACAATTCTTCCTAATTCATCTAAACTTCTAGTCATACCTGTGTGTTTCATAGTAAGTTCCTCCAATCTTATAAAAATAAATTCAACAATTAAAAACTAGCCATATTATCAAAAATAAAACCATCTAATTTTACATATTTTATCACATTTACATATTTATGTCAATATTTAAAATAAATAAGATTTTTTAGTCGAATTATGTCGATTAATTTTTTTTATATTTATTTAAAAGCTCTCTAGGTATATGGCAATAATCGTTAGGATATTTATCTAACCTATCTTGGTGCTCCTCTGCGCTTCTAACATAATTATTAAGGGGTAAAACTTCAACAACAATCTTTCCTCTATCATCTCTATTATTAATATATTTTCTAGCAATTTCTAAATGTTTATTATTTTGGCTATATATGCCTGTTCTATATTTCATACCTACATCATTACCTTGTTTATTAAGGCTATAAGGATCTATAATTTCAAAAAAATATCCTATTAGCTCCTCTAAAGATACTAGGTTACAATCAAACACAGTTTTAACACATTCTGCATAGCCATCATAATCGCCATATATAGTATTTGTTGTTCCATTAGCTCTGCCTGCCTCTGTAAAAACAACACCTTTTAATGTTTTAATATACGCTTGTACCCCCCATAAACAACCTCCAGCAAAATATACTGTTTCCATAATATGCTCCTTATAATATAAAAATATTGCTTTTATATTATAATATCACATTTTATTCAAAATTTAAACTATTTTATATTTATATTAGCATATAGGGTTATTATCTAAATAATTTCCAAAAACTCTAACAGAATATTCTCTTTCCTGACATAAAAGCTGGTCTTCTTCTGGTAGTACAAATTTTATATTTGTAACTTTTATATCTTCACATACACTACTACTATGAGGTGGTACAGATATTATTTTCATACCTTTTTTAATTTCTTCTCCTAAATTATTTACCTCATTTAAAATAATAGCTAAAGCTACCTTCTGGTTTGGACATACATTTTTTATAGTTAGGCTAAACTCTAATATACGACCTACATTATCTAACATATAGTTACCTAAATCATATTCTATATAATCTTCACATACTCCAAAATCTATATTTTGAGGCTCTGGACAAGGGTCTACAGAATATACGCTACCACAATCTATCGTAATTTATGGATTTCCAAAGTTAGCCACATTATTTTCATTATCTTTATATTCTATAGACTTATTTACTTCAAAAACACCTGATGAATCTCCCATATATTTTACTTCAAAAGTTAAAGTAGCTCCTTCAATAGAAGATACACCAAGCTCTGGTATAGTCCATTGTAAAGTAGTATTGTTTATAAGACTTGCATTACCCATATTAGGTGTAAGTATTTCTACTATATTAAATTCATTATTCAATACTTCATCTATAACTATATTTGTTGCACCTGGTTTAGAAATATTTATAGCTAGCTCTTTAAATATTTCCTCTAAATCTTCTGGTGTTGGTGCAATATAAACATATGTGCTGTCTGGATCTGATGCCCAATCATTTAAAGCATTAACATCTATACCGCTATTTCCTTCAAGCCCAATACAATAAATATCTATACCTGCATCTTTTGCTAATTGAGCATTTATAGATGGATTAGGCCCTACAGTTGTTTCGCCATCTGTAAATAATATTATAACTTTTGCTTTTGTAGACATTGGGTCAAATATTTCTTTTCCTTTTTTAAAGGCTTCAGAGTGATTAGTGTTTCCACCTGCCACTAAAGCATCTATACCTGCTTTTAAAGTTGCCACATCTGTTGTTAGAGGCACATTTATTATTGCATCTGTAGCAAAACTTACAATCCCTATGGTGCTACCATTACCTATAGTTCCATTAGTGCCTCCATCTGTAGCTTCATCTATAATATCAATAAACATCTTAGCAGCTTTTTTCACTTCTTCTAAAGGCACTCCTTCCATACTACCAGACCTATCTAATACTAAAGCTATTTCTGTTGGGTTATCTTGTATATCTGGTGATGCAGAAAGAGCAAGAGTTACAAAAAAGTTTTCTCCACATAAAACATTGTTTTTATTTACCAATTTATTTGAAAGATTTAATCCCATAAAAAATTCTCCTTTATTTATTTTATTTTAAGAACATACATTGTTTTAACATACATTGTTTGTCCTAATAATATAATATTAATTTGTATATATTTTGTTACAGTTTTTTTTACAAAATTTGTATAATTTCGTTCAAATATATGTATGTTTATTTGATATTTTAATGGTTATTATATATAATATAAAGGTTGTAAAAAAGAACTATATCCTTTATATGCTATTAATAAAATATATAATACTTATAACCTAAACTATATATAATTAAAAATTTTGTTAAATTTGTATAAAAAAATATATAAAAAATTAATTAAAAATTTAACTATATTAATTAATATGATTCTTGATTTATAAAAAAATATATTATATAATGTTAATTGAAAAGTATATTAATTTAATATACTTTAAAATAAAATTTTTACTAAACAAATTTTAAATATTGTTATTTAGGGGTGAATGATTAATGAACACTGAATGGAAAGATTTTGTCGGTGGTAGTTGGCAAAAAGAAGTTAACGTTAGAGACTTTATCCAAAAAAACTACACACCATATGAAGGTGATGATAGTTTCTTAGCAGGTCCTACTAAAAATACTAGTGAGCTTTGGGCTCAAGTTATGGAGCTTACAAAACAAGAAAGAGAAGCTGGTGGCGTTTTAGATATGGATACTAAAGTTGTATCTACAATCACTTCTCACGGTGCTGGTTATTTAGATAAAGATAAAGAAACTATTGTTGGTTTCCAAACAGAAAAACCTTTTAAACGTTCTTTACAACCTTATGGTGGTATAAGAATGGCAGAAAGCTCTTGTGAAGCATATGGATATAAAGTAGATCCTGAGATTAGCGAGTTTTTTACTACTCATAGAAAAACTCATAATGCTGGTGTTTTTGATGCTTACACAGACGAAATGAAAGCTTGTCGTTCAAGCAAAATTATTACTGGTCTTCCAGATGCTTATGGCCGTGGCCGTATTATTGGCGATTATAGAAGAGTTGCTTTATACGGTGTAGACAGGCTTATAGAAGATAAACAAGAGCAAAAACGTTCTACAGGCGAAATAATGACTCCAGATATTATTCGCGATAGAGAAGAATTATCTGAACAAATTAGAGCTCTTGGTGAGCTTAAAAAATTAGGCGAAATATATGGTTTTGATATTTCAAGGCCTGCTAATGATGTTAAAGAAGCTATTCAATGGATGTATCTTGGATATTTAGCCGCTATTAAAGAACAAAATGGTGCTGCTATGTCTCTTGGCCGTACATCTACATTTATTGATATATATGCAGAAAGAGATTTAAAATCTGGTAAATATACTGAAGAGCAAATTCAAGAATTTGTTGATCATTTTATTATGAAACTAAGACTTGTTAAATTTGCACGTACTCCAGAATATAACCAATTATTCTCAGGCGATCCTACTTGGGTAACAGAATCTATAGCAGGTGTTGGCTTAGATGGTAGACCTCTTGTTACAAAAATGTCTTTTAGATATTTACACACACTTAACAACTTAGGTACTGCTCCAGAGCCTAACTTAACTGTTTTATGGTCTGTAAGATTACCTGAAGGCTTTAAAAGATTTTGTGCAAAAACTTCTATCACATCATCTTCTATCCAATATGAAAATGATGATCTTATGAGAGTTACTCACGGTGATGACTATGCTATCGCTTGTTGTGTATCTTCTATGAGAGTTGGTAAAGAAATGCAATTTTTTGGTGCTCGTGCTAACCTTGCTAAATGTTTACTTTATGCTATTAATGGTGGTGTTGACGAAGTTAAGAAAAAACAAATTGGCCCTAAATTTAGGCCTATTACAGACGATATATTAACATATGACGAAGTTATGCCAAGATATAAAGATATGATGAAATGGTTAGCTGGTGTTTATGTAAACACATTAAATGTTATCCATTATATGCACGATAAATATTGTTATGAAAGAATGCAAATGGCTTTACACGACAGACACGTTACTCGTTGGTTTGCAACTGGTATTGCTGGTTTATCTGTTGTGGCAGACTCTTTATCTGCTATCAAATATGCTAAAGTTAAAGCTATTAGAGATGAGAACGGTATTGCCGTAGATTATGAGGTTGAAGGAGATTTCCCTAAATATGGTAATAATGATGATAGAGTAGATAGTATTGCTGTTGAGCTTGTACACACATTTATGGAATATGTAAGAATGAACCAAACTTATAGAAATGGTATCCCTACTACTTCTATTTTAACTATTACATCTAACGTTGTTTATGGTAAAGCTACAGGTTCTACACCTTGCGGTAGAAAAGCAGGAGAACCTTTTGCACCTGGTGCTAACCCAATGCACGGCCGTGATAATAATGGTGCAGTTGCAAGTTTAGCTTCTGTTGCAAAATTACCATTTATGGACGCTCAAGACGGTATATCTAATACATTCTCTATTATACCTGGTGCTCTTGGTAAAGAAGATCAAGTATTTGTAGGAGATTTAGAATTAGAATTAGATCTTGACAACTAATAATTAACCTAAAGGTGATATTATGGACAATAATAAAACAATTGATGATATAATCGCTATGCTTGATGGTTTTACTAGCAAAAATGGTGGCCATATGAATATACAAGTAAATAGTGAAAATATTGATGATAAAAAAATTGATATAGCCAATAGTTTAGATTGTTCTAATGGGGATATGGCTTGTAAAGTTCCTACCCTTTTTGAAGGTATAGAAGATAACAATATATAAACCTATATCTTATAGGCTATACCATTATATTTTAATTTTGTTAGCTAATAAAATTTATATATAGCTAAAATAAAAATTTATTTATAAATTAGGAGGATTATAATATGTCAAATGTAAATAATCAACAAGTAGATAACTTAGTAGCAATGTTAGATGGATATGCTGAGCATGGTGGCCATCATCTTAATGTAAATGTTTTTACTAAAGAAACTTTATTAGATGCTCAAGCTCACCCTGAAAAATATCCACAGTTAACAATTCGTGTTTCTGGTTATGCAGTAAACTTTAACAAGCTTACTAAAGAACAACAAGATGACGTAATTAACAGAACGTTCCATAAAGCAATGTAATTATGGAAGGCTATATTCACTCTACAGAAAGCTTTGGCACGGTAGATGGGCCTGGTGTTAGATTTGTTGTTTTTACACAAGGTTGCCCGCTACGTTGCTTGTATTGCCATAACCCTGATACTTGGCAAATTAATACAGGTACAAAAATGACTGCAGATGAAATATTAGCTAAATATGATTTAACAAAAGGTTACTATAAAGATGGAGGGCTTACCGTTACTGGCGGTGAGCCTCTTCTACAAATAGATTTTGTAACAGAACTTTTTGAAAAAGCTAAAAATAAAAATATTCATACTTGTTTAGATACATCTGGTATTATTTTTGACAAAGCTAATGAAAAAATAATAGAAAAAATTGATAAGCTTTTATCTTTTACTGATTTAATTCTTCTAGATTTAAAACATATAGATAATGAACAACATAAAAAACTATGTGCTGTTTCTAATACAAATATTTTAGATTTTGCTAAATATTTAAGCGACAAAAATCAGCCTATATGGGTTAGACATGTTGTTGTAGACGGCTATACATTTAACGAAAAATATTTATATAATTTAGGCCTTTTTATAGGAGAGCTAAAAAATGTTAAGGCTTTAGATGTTTTACCTTATCACGAAATGGGCGAAGTAAAATATAAAAATCTTAATATAGAATATCCTTTAAAAAATATGCCTGCTCTAAAAAAAGAAGATGCTATTAAAGCTAGAGAAATTATATTAAAAGGTATAAAAGATAAAAGAAGAGAGCTTAAAAATGCATAAATAGGTTGTAGATTTTATCTACACCTATTTTTTTAATTATTGTGGATTAATATATTTAAGTCTGCCCCTTTTGATAACATTATAATTTTATAAATCTATATAAACTTATTACAATATTTCTTATAAACCCTTTTTTATCATTAAGTTTTAATATATAAATAAAAAAGGAGAGATTAAAAAATTTATATAATCTCTCCTTTTCTTTATTTTGTAAAATAAATTTATACAAAAATCTAATATTTTTTTATACATATGTTTTAATATATTGAATTATATTTAATTCATTTAAAATAATTTTTAATTTGTTATAACATCTTTTACATCATTTTTTATATTATTATACATATTTTTTTCTGCATTATAAATTTTATTAACATCAGATTTTATTTTTTGGCCAGTTGATTTATTTTCGTTCCCTTTTATATTTTCTGCACCTTTCATACCATCTCCAAATCTTTGGTTAGAATAGTTTTCTGTTTTTCTATATCCATTATTATAGTTTTTATCATAGGTATAAGAATCTAAATTATAATCTTGTGCGTTATATCTATAGCCATCAAAAACACCGTTTATATTGTTAGATATAGCTGAATCTGTTGTAGATTCTATCATTTCTGTCGTACCTGTTGTATCTTGCTCTGTGTTATTATTTCCACAGCCTGTTATAGATAAACCAATTAAAGATAATGTAATAGGCAATAATTTATTATATTTCATAATAATACCTCCTAAAAATAAATATTATTTAATTTTATTTTTTGTATTACGATATTATTTTTTACACTTATTAAATAATAATACTGAAAGATAAAGTATAAAAGTCTAAATATTGACAAAAAATAATACTTATTATATAATGTTTAGTAAAAAAGTAGGAAAAGGTGATTTTTGTGAAATATTTATATTTATGCTTGGCTTTTATATTTTTAATTATAGGTTGTACAGGTGTTGTTTTACCTATTTTACCAACAACACCATTTTTATTATTATCTTCTATATGCTTTGCTAAAGGATCTGATAAATTTTATAATTGGTTTATTAATACAAATTTATATAAAAATAATTTAAAAGATTTTGTTGATCATAAAGAAATGAAAGCAAAAACAAAAATATATTTAATGGCGTTATCTTCTGCTATGATAATTATATCTATATTTATAGTAGACATTATATATTTAAAATTAATGTTATTTTTTATAGATATGTTTAAGTATTATTATTTTGTTTTTAAAGTAAAAACTATATAATATATCTAAATATCCATATATTGACAACTATATTACATAGTGATATTATATACAATAGTTGACGATTTAATTTATTGTTATTAAAATAAATTTAAATCATATATTATAAAAAAGTGTAGTTACATTTTATTATAACTATGGAGGTTAATATGGATATAAAAAAACAAATAGAATTAGCTATACAAAATTTTAATTTTGAAGGTAATATAATAAAAAGTGAGCCTTTAAACAAAGGCCATATTAATGACACTTTTTATATTGAATGCAAATTAGAAAATAACATAAAAAAATATATTTTACAAAAAATAAACACAAATATTTTTAAAGATGTAGATAAATTAATGGAAAATATTGTTAATATAACAAATTATCTTAAAAATATAGTTATAAAAAATGGTGGCAATCCAGAAAGAGAAACTTTAAACGTTATACAAACAAAAGACAACAAAAACTATTATAGAGCAAATGACGGTGGCTGTTGGAGAGCATATAAATTTATAGAAGATGCTACAACATATGACTTAGTAGAAAGCCCACAAGATTTTTATGAAAGTGCTGTTGCTTTTGGCAACTTTCAGCTGCTTTTATCTAATTTCCCTGCCCATACGTTATATGAGATTATCCCTAATTTTCATAACACAGTAGATAGGCTTAATAAACTAAAAGATGCTATAAAAAATGATATAGCAGACAGAGTTAAATATGTACAAAAAGAAATAGATTTTTTATTAGAAAGAGAAAAAGATTGTCATATCATATGTGATTTATTGGACAAAAAAGAGCTACCATTAAGAGTTACACATAACGATACTAAGCTTAATAACATACTTATAGATAATAAAACTAAAAAGGCAATATGTATTATAGACTTAGATACGGTTATGCCTGGCACCGTTTTAAATGATTTTGGTGATTCTATAAGATTTGGTGCTAGCACAGCTTTAGAAGATGAGCAAGATTTATCTAAAGTAGAATGTAGTATGGAGCTTTTTGAAGCATATACTAAAGGTTTTATAGAAGGCACAAAAAATAGCCTTACAGATAGAGAAAAAGAAATGTTCCCTATAGGTGCTAAAATTATAACTTTAGAATGTGGCATTAGGTTTTTAACAGACTATCTACAAGGTGATACTTATTTTAAAATACATAGAGAGCATCACAACCTAGATAGAGCTAAAACCCAATTTAAACTTGTTTTAGATATGGAAAACAAATGGCAACAGATGAAGGATATAGTTAAAAAATATAGCTAATAAAAATTAAAATTTTAACTAAAAAACTTATTTATTTTTGCTAAAATAAATAAGTTTTTTAGTTTGACATAGTTATAATATTTATATATAATATATTTTAAAGGTAGAATTAATCTATTTTTTATAACTAAATTATAATGTAAAATAGGAGGTAAAACTATGAAAAAAGCACATATTATTTCTCATAGCCATTGGGATAGAGAATGGTATTTACCATACGAAAAACATCATATGCTACTTATAGAGTTTTTTGATACTTTAATAGAAACTTTAGAAAATGATAAAGATTATAAAAGTTTTCATTTAGACGGGCAAACTTTATTAATAGAAGATTATTTACAAGTTAGGCCAGAAAATAAAGATAGACTAAAAAAATTAATAGAGCAAAAAAGAATACACGTTGGCCCTTGGTTTATTTTACAAGATGAGTTTTTAACAAGTAGTGAGGCAAACGTTAGAAACTTACAAATAGGCCACCAATTAGCTAGAGAATATGGTGAAGTATGTAAAGTTGGTTATTTTCCAGATTCTTTTGGCAATATGGGGCAAGCTCCTCAAATGTTAAAAAAAGCAGGTATTGACACTGCCGTTTTTGGTAGAGGTGTTAAACCAACAGGCTTTAACAACCAAGTTAGCGAAAGTGATACTTATGAATCTCCTTATTCTGAAATGTATTGGAACTCTGAAGATGGCTCATCTGTTTTAGGTATACTTTTTGCAAACTGGTATAGTAATGGCATACATATTCCAACAGATGAAGAAGAAGCTAAGCAATATTGGACTAAAAAATTAGATGATGCATCTAAATATGCAAGCACTTCTCATTTATTATTTATGAATGGTTGTGATCATCAACCTGTTCAGACAGATTTATCTAAAGCAATAGAAACAGCTAAAAAAGTTTATCCAGATGTAGAATTTATACATTCTAACTTCGAAGATTATATTAAAGCTTTAAAAACAGAACTAAAAGACGATATGACAACTATTACAGGTGAGCTTAGAAGCCAACAAACAGATGGTTGGTATACCCTTGCTAATACAGCATCTTCTCGTATTTATATAAAACAATTAAACGCTAAATGTCAAATGTTATTTGAAAAGATAGCAGAGCCTTTAGCTACTATGGCTTTTGTTAATGGTAAAGAATATCCACATCATTTGTTTAAATATGGTTGGAAACTTTTAATGGAAAATCACCCTCACGATAGTATCTGCGGTTGTAGCGTAGATGATGTTCATAGAGAGATGGTTACAAGATTCGAAAAAGCAGAAAATGTAGCTAAACATATAATAGATGAAAGCCTTGCTTATTTAAAATCTAAAATTAACACTAAAATTTTTGAAAATATTAGCAAAGATGCTATACCTTTTATTGTTACTAATACAAGCGCTGATAATCGCTCTGGTGTTGTAGAGATAGATGTTGAAGTATTTAAAAAATATTTTAAAGAAGGCATAGTAGCAGGTATTGTTAAAGAACTAAACGAAATGACTTTACCTACATATAAAGTAGTTGATGCTAATGGTCAAGAAGTAAATGCTAAAGTAGAAGTTATACCTAACTATTTTAATTATAATTTACCTAAAGATAAATTTAGAGACCCTTACATAGCTAAAAGAGTTAAAGTTACTTTAGAAGTTGTAAATATAAAATCTTTTAGCTTTGAAAGTTTTGCTCTTATACCTAACCAATTAAATAAACCTAACAATGAATATATGGTTAAAGATAATAATAAAATAGATACGCCTTTCTACGAAATAAACTTTAATAGAGATGGTAGCTTTAACCTTTTAGATAAAGCTAATAACAAATGTTGGGATAATCTTGGTATATTTGAAGATTGTGGCGATATAGGTAACGAATATATTTATTTTATGCCTGTTGGAGAAAAACCTATAACAACAAAAGGTATTGATGCTAAAATAGAAATAATAGAAAATGAGCCTTATAGAGCTATTGTTTCTGTTACACATACAATGAAAATACCTAAAAAAGCTAACGAAACTTTAGATAAAGAAATACAAGATCTTGTAGAATTTAAAAATAGAAAAGCTCAAAGAGTAACAGATTTAATAGAGCAAGTAATAACTGTAAAATATACTTTTGAAAAATCTAATCCTGTTATTAAGGCAGTAGCAAGCTTTAATAATGAAGCTTTAGATCATAGAATTAGAGCTTTATTTGAAACTAATTTAAACACACCATATCATTATGCGGATAGTATTTTTGAGGTGGCAAAAAGAAATAATATACCAGATAAAGCTTGGGAAAACCCTTGTAACGCTCAACATCAACAAGCATTTATTAACATTCATACAGATGAATGTGGCTTAACTATTGCTAATAAAGGTTTAAATGAATATGAAATATTAAGAGATGGTAAAAATACTATTGCCGTTACTATACATAGAGGCACTAGAGAGCTTGGCGACTGGGGTGTATTTTTAACACCAGAAGCACAATGTTTAGGCAATAGACAAGTTGAATTTGCTATTATTCCACATGGTAAAGATAAAGAAGTTTATAAATCTTATAAACTAGCTTATCAATATCAAATAGATTGGGCTTATTGTCAAGCACCTTTACAAGAAGGTACTATTAATAGTGGCTACCAATTATTAGATACAAACCATTTGGAGGTGGCTCATTCTGCTCTTAAATTAAGCTACGATAGTAAATATATAGTTACTAGATGGTTTAACCTTGCAACAGAAGATGCTAATCTTAATATTAATACAAATATGAATATTGTTGAATTAGATTTATTAGAAGAAAAAGAAATTAAACCTTTATATAAAAACATTAAGCTTGGTAAAAAAGAAATTATTACTTTAGGTTTAAAAAAATAAACTATAAAAAAGGGAGTAAGTTTAAAAGCTACTCCCTTTATTTATGTTTTATATATTGATAGAACAACAGTCTTGTCAAAAAATTAGATATATCTTAAACCTTTCCTTTCCAATTAAACCTTAATAATTGAAAAATAACTATATAAAAAAGTAGGCAAAAGCCTACTTTTTTATATAACACCCCCAGTTGGAATCGAACCAGCAACTAGCCCTTAGGAGGGGCTTGTTATATCCATTTAACTATGAGGGCAAATATATTTATAGCGTAGACTTTGTCTACGCTTTTTCAAAAAGATAAAATTAACCTTTTTGATATTAACATATTGTTTAATATACAAGCATAAATACATTAAAATTTTATTTTAAAACTAACACATTTAATTATAATTTAAATATATCTAAATGTCAAATAATTTTTTTAAATCTTTTATATTTACATCTAAAATAGCTTGTTTATTTTCATTTTTTATTTGTTCAAAAACTTCTTTTCTATAAATAGGTATATTTTTAGGAGCTTTTATACCTATTTTAACTTGTTCTTTGCCTATATCTATAATAACTATTTCTATATCATCATTTACTATTATAGAATCTCCTTTTTTTCTGCTTAAAGCTAACATATTTACTCACCGTCCTTTTTATTAGAACGTTTTTCTAACATTTCTTTATAAATATAATGTTTTATAGAATATTCTTCGTTGCTACATATTATCTGTTTTGCTTTATTAGTTTCTACATTTATAATAACAGGTGCTTTTAAATTTACCGTCATATTTTTAACATCTTTAGGTATGCTTGCTATACAATAAATAAGTAAATCTTCTTCTTTAAAATGGCCTAATTTTTCTAAAGTTTCTACTTCTACACTAGGATTATAATTTGGCATATATTTAAATATATCAAAAAGAGTAAAAACAATATCTATATCTTCTATAGATTGTAACCAACAAAAAGGCGCATCTTCGTTTTCATCTGTCATAAATAAAAATTTTCTCAAATTTTCAAAACCAGGCAAACCTTCTTCAAAATCTATTACCTTTTTTTCATCTATTTCTATTTCACCAAAAAATCTTGTTTTTAGTTTCATAATATACACCTCTTAAAATCAATTTATATTAAATATTATAAATAAAGCATTTATATAATAAGGCTTTACGATAAATATTAGGCAAAAATATTGCCCTTTTCTTTAAGTTTAAACAATTTAAAAATAATTATAATTAATAATTGTCCTTTTAAAAATATAAAAGGACAATTACTATATACTATCTTAAATAATCTGCTAAAGTTGTTTGTGTTATTTTCATACCAACGTTAAGAGAAGCCATATAAGCTGCATTAGCCGCATTAAGGTTCATCATAACCTCTGCCACATTTACATCTTCATTTTCGCTCATAACATTTTTATAGTTTAATTTATCATCTTCAAGCCTTGTTTGAACTAGCTCAACTCTTTTAGATCGTACCCCTACATCTGTTTCTTGTGTAGATAATTTACCTTGATAGTCTTCTATAGTTTTTATAGTTCTTTCCATCATACCTCTAATGTCATTTGCCGGATCTTTTTCCCAAGCCAATTTTTCTTCTTCTGTCATTTGATTCCATCTTTTAGTACTTCCATCTGGTAAAGTAACATCAACTTTAGAATCTAAAACGTCCATAATTCTTTTAAACTCTGTAGTATTACCACTTACCCCACCTCTTAAAGCATTAAAATCATTTTGATTATAAATATCTGTGGCAAGAGAGTTTATAGGTACAGTAATACCTGCGCCTACTTGAACTTCTATATATTGTCCATCTATAGGTAATTGGCCTCTTTGTCCATAAATTTCTGGATTTAAAATATTATTACCATTATTATCTTTTATAATAGGCTTAATATCTGTCCTAAAACCAGAAAATAAATTTCTACCCATATAATCGCTATTAAGCTCTTGCTCTAATTGTTCAAGTAAAGAATTATACTCTGTTAATATTTTTTTCCTATCTTCTGTTGTATAAGTATCATTAGCACCTTGAGTCATTAGGCCTTTCATATCTTCTAAAATATTATTCATATTAACAAAAACTGTTTCAGTTGCATCTATCCAAGATGTAGCATCAGATGCATTTTTAGCATATTGTTCTGTTTCTGAAAGCATTGTTCTAAATTTTAAAGAACGGCTAGCAATAATAGGATCGTCTGAAGGAACTTGTATTTTTTTACCTGTTGAACCTTGAGTATTATATTTATCTAATAAACCTAAATTTCTATTAATATTGGTTAAAAGTCTATTAGACATCATAGAATTTGTTACTCTCATATTTAATTATACCTCCTAAACTCCAAGTCCATTTATAGTCGTATTATATATTTCATTAATAACATTTATAAGCTTTGATGATACCTGATATAAATGTTGATACATAACCATATTAGATATCTCTTCATTAACACTAACGGAAGAAACTTGTTTTCTTTGATTATCTATAGATTGTGTAACATCTGTATAAAAACTATTAAAGCTATTAGCTTGTTTAGTATCTATAGCAAGAGTTGCAGATATAGAGCTAACAAATTGATATGCTCCACCTTCTGCAAATAAAGATGTATCATCTTTAAGTTTTAAAAATCCAAGAACAACTTTGTTATTACTTTGTTGTGTAGGATCGTTTGTATCTGATATAGCTAGCTTTGAAGGGTCTTCTTTTATATCATCAGATATGGCAAAGTTAAATGCATTTATATTTTCATAAGCAGCTCTATCGGCTAAAGTATCTACGGTATCTCCATCTGCACCTATCATAGTGAATAAAACACCACCATTATTACCATCTTTGTCAAAACCAGATTGGTGGCCTATTACTCCATCAAGAGCTCCATCATCAGAAAATCTTCTACCAGTATTCATAGCATATGCTATTGTTCTTACAAATTCATTTAATTTGTTTATATAATATGGTATACCTTTATATTTTCCACCATCTCCACCACTATCACCATCACGCATATCTAAAATACCTTTTAGCTCTCCTGTAAGAGTATCTAAATTTAGCTTATCACCATTTTCCCATTGTATGTCATAAAGTCCTGGTGGGTCATCTGGATGTAGCGGGTTTTGTCTTCTTACACATTCTAATTTTCTAGTTGTTCCATCATCAACAAATTCTTGTCCGTTTAATAAAACTGCATATTTTGTGCCAAGCTCTCTACCTGTATTATCAGAATATTCTTTGACCTCTACATTAGCATATTTAGATAATTCATCTATTAAAAGTGCTCTTTGGTCTCTAAGCTCATTAGCAGTGTTACCATCTATTTCATATTTATATATTTGCTCATTAAGGCTTGCTATTTGTGTACCTATAGAGTTTATACGCTCAACTAAAGCATATGCATCATCATTTAAGTCTACTTGTTGTTGTCTTAATTTTGTTGCATGGTTTCTAATGTTAGTAACTAATGTATCTGCCGTATTTATAACAGATTGTCTATATTCTAAGCTATCGGCCGTAAAAGATAACTCAGATAAAGATTTAAAAAAGTCATTTACATTGTTAGTCAAACTTGTTTTAGAAAGCTCACTAAGAGATACCTCCATAAGGCTTAATTGAGATGCTTTTTGAGAATACTCTCCAAGGGTGCTAACTTGTGGCCAATATTTTCTATCTAAATATACATCTCTATGTTGGCCTATACCATATACTACCGTACCTGTACCAACTTGACCAACGCCACTATATCTATTTAAGGGCATACTTGCTTTTTGTTTTATGTATTGTCTAGAATAACCAGGAGTTCCTACGTTAGATACATTATGTGATGTTATTTCTAAACCTGCTCTAGCAGCAAAAAGCCCTGTTGTAGCTATATTAAATTCAAAAAAAGATGAACCCATATTTTATCCTCCTAATTATAGTCCTACTCTACCTGTTCCATTTATTATTTTATCCATCATACCATCTATAACATTTACCATTTTAGCAGCAGAGTTATACGCGTGTTGAAATTTTAACATATTGCTTAGCTCTTCATCTAAAGATACACCAGATATAGTTAATCTTTTATTTTGTGCAAGATCTATACTTCCTATTTTAGATTCTAATTTTTCTCTATCTTCTTGTACCTTAACGGCAAAATCTGTTATAATTTTTTTATAATATCCATCTATAGAAGAACCTTCTAAAGAATCTATAGGTTCTTTCCAATCTTTAACAAGCTCCATTAATATAGTATTATCATCTTTATCGCCATTTAAAGAAAAACCTAACCTGTTATAGCCATCTGTTTCTAAAAGTTCTGGATTTATTTGTATATTATTAAGAGTAAATAAAGTTCCATAATCATTAGGATTTTCATTACCTTGTGCACCAGACTTTCTAACAAATACAGGTACACCTGCTTGCCCATCTAATCCCATACCTCTTGTAGATGCTTCATTTAACATTGTAACTATCTCGTGAACAAGTGTATCTATTTTCTTTTGAACATTAGGTATAGAAAAATTACCTATTTGTGCATCATCCATAACATAGTTACCTATAACCTCTCCACGTGCAACTAAAAGACCTTTTAAAGATCCTTTTGTGCTAGAAGAATTTGTTCCTAAATCTTCTGATGCAAGATTAGGGTAAAGAGGTGTAGCTGGCTCTCCTGCTGATAATATTTCATCACTACCTGTAAATACTGGCTCTACAAAAGGAAAATCTCCATTACAATATCTAAGACCTATTTTTTGTTGAATATTTCCTGATAAAAGCTCGTTGCCTTGAAATAATATATCTACCCTTGATGTTTGCCCATTACCTATAGGTGTTTCTTTTATTTCAATATCAATATAACCACTAAGCTCATCTAAAAGATTATTTCTTACATCTCTTAAATCGTTAGCTCTGCTACCATCTGCTTCTATAGTTTCTATTTCTTGGTTTAAATCGGCAATTTGTGATACTATATTATTTATACTATCTACTTCTCTTTTTACTTGTTCATTTAAGTTTAATTGATATTCAAATAAACTTTTATTAATATCTTGCATTTTATCTAAAAGTGTAACACAACTTTGAATAAAACCAGATCTCGTTTCTATAGCTGCAGGATTTTTACTCATTTCGTTAATAGAGTTCCAAACATCTGTAATAACATCTTGAGCTTTATATTCGCTTTGTAACTCCCCTATAATAATATTTATCTCTTCACCTGCCGTATATTTTCTAGAATAATAGCTACCAAAGCTTGTTTCTTCACGATATGTTGCATCATAAAATTTATTTCTTACCTGTCTTATTTGTGCAACATTAGTCCCGATACCAACTTGCATTTTTAAGCTACCTACGGCACTTGAACCTCTATTTAAATATGAAAAATCTTGCTGTATACCTTGTTGTCTTGTATATCCCATAACGTTTGAGTTAGAAACGTTATGCCCTGTTACAGACAAGCCTGCTTGTGCTGCTCTAAGACCACTTAAAGCAGTACCTAAACTAGACATTGACATAATTTTTATCTCCTTTTTATTTATTGTTTTGCATCAAACATTTTTCTATCAGAAGCATTTATCTCGTTACCAGATAAATCATAATAAGTTGGTGATTTGCTGTTAGACGATCTTATTATATTCATAGAATACTCTATATAATCCATAGATAACTTTAAAAGCTCTTGATTTTGATCATTTATAGATTTTAACTTAGGCAAAATATCTAAAAGGCTCTCTCTTAAATTTATAAGAACTTTTTCTCCTTCTTGCCCTTTCATACTTTCTATAACATCTTTTAAAGATATTTCGTTGTTTTTACCTAAAACCATAGCTATATCTTTAAAAGTTTCTATTCTCTTTTTCTCTAACCTTTGGTTTCTACCTACTAATACGTTTTCTTCTTTTACAAATTGTTGTAGCTTTGTAACATCATTTTCTATAATAGAAACCTTTTTTTTAGATGCTATATCTAATAATGCTTGATATATATTATTTTGCTCTGTAAGAGTATCTATAAGCTCATTTATAAGACTTGCCAAAATATCACCTCTTTATTTTGATAAAAGCTTATCTGCTATATCATTAGCAGATATGTTGTAGCTTCCTTCTTCTATTCTTTTTAATATATCATTCACTTTTTCTTCTCTTATATCTGGTGCATTAGATATAGCTTTTAAAACTGTTTGAAAATCTCTAGCTTGATCTGAAACAACAAAAGAATCGTTAACTTTTTTTTGTCTTTCTATTTTTTTATCATTTACATTTGTTTTATTGTATATGTTAGTTGTACTAAATAAATTAGTTATTTTCATAAATAATCCCTCCTATTTAACAATATATATCAAACTTTTATAATCCACTTAATTATATATCGTAATTTTAGCATAAAATATTAACATTATTTTAAAAAATTTAATATTTAACTAGTATAAAAAAATTATATGTATATAAATTTTTAAATAAATAGAGTTTTAAAAAAATAATAAAAAAGTATATTTAATCAAGAAATTAATATTTTTTGTACAATTTTTAAAAATACAATTGAAATCATTTATAGGTAATTTATCCATTAAATTTCAACTATCAACTATTTACAAAGATCCAAAAAATATTAAATACGAAAAAAGCACTGCTTAATAACAGTGCTTTAAATTAGCGACCCAAAAGGGGCTCGAACCCTCGACCTCTGGCGTGACAGGCCAGCGCTCTAACCAACTGAGCTATTGGGCCAAAGTGGATCCTCAGGGACTCGAACCCTGGACCGTCCGGTTATGAGCCGGATGCTCTAACCAACTGAGCTAAAGATCCATATTCATTATACAAACTTATTTAAGCTATAAGCCGATGAAGGGACTCGAACCCCCAACCTGCTGATTACAAGTCAGCTGCT